>NZ_CP119075.1:3970079-4622175 GCF_029023725.1 Synoicihabitans lomoniglobus | reverse complement strand
TGGAAGCCTTGGGCGTAGGAACAGATCTTGGAGCAGTAGAGGGCGTCGTGAATGGCTTCGATGAGCGCTTTCTTTGAGCCCTTGAATTTCTTCTTCGGCCCTTTGAGGAGCTTGGAGGCGGCGACACGTTCGTCCTTTTGCGCGGAGAGGCAGCGGGAGAAAACGGATTCGGCAATCGTCGGCGCGGCGACACCCATGTCGAGGGCGTTGACGCTGGTCCATTTGCCGGTGCCTTTTTGGCCGGCGGTGTCGAGGACGACGTCGACGAAGGCCTTGCGGGAGGCCGGGTCTTTTTGCTGGAGAATGTCGGCGGTGATTTCGACGAGGAAGGAGTCGAGCGCACCCTTGTTCCACTCGGCGAAGATCTCGCCCATTTCCTTGGGCTTGAGGCCGAGCAGGCCCTTCATGAGATCGTAGGCCTCACAGATCATCTGCATGTCGCCATACTCGATGCCGTTGTGGACCATCTTGACGTAGTGGCCGGCGCCGTTTTCGCCGATGTAGGTGGTGCAGGGCACGCCGCCCTTGACGGGCTTGCCGGCCACGGCGCCTTCGAGGGGCTTGCCGGTGACCTTGTCGACCTTGGCGGCGATGGCGCGCCAGATGGGCTTGAGCTCGTTCCAGGCTCCCTTTTCGCCACCGGGCATGAGGGACGGACCGAAGCGGGCACCTTCTTCACCGCCGGAAACACCGGAGCCGATGAAGCGCAGGCCCTTGGCCTTGAGCTCTTTTTCGCGACGGATGGTGTCGGTCCAGAGGGCGTTGCCACCGTCGATGATGATGTCGTCCTGGTCCAGCAACGGGATGAGTCCGTCGATCACGGCGTCGGTCGCGCGACCGGCCTGGACCAGGATGATCATCTTGCGCGGCTTCGCGAGCGAGGCGACGAAGGCTTCCAACGTCGGGGCGCCGACGAGGCCGCCCGGCGTGTCGGAATTAGCGGCGACAAAGGCGTCCGTCTTGGCCGTCGTGCGATTGAAGACGGAGATCTGGAAGCCGTGGTCGGCGATGTTGAGGGCGAGATTTTGACCCATTACGGCAAGGCCGATGAGTCCAATGTCGGAGTGTTCTTTGGGCATACGCAGCCTCGAACGTTGGGGAGTTGCCCGCAGAAAGACGACTGCGAAATCAGCGCAGTTGTTTCATCATTACGATGAAGCGGCGGCGGCCGGGGAACGCCGCGGTGACGTGGTTTCAATAATTACCGAATGAGCCTTTGCTCGGCAGCAGGGGCGCGATGGTGTTGATGAGGGGCGTCAGCGCGCGAGGTTCGTTGCGTTCGTAGATCCACTGGAAGCAAACCGTGCAGATAAACACGGCGATGATCGTGCCCAAAACCATGCGGTTCATGCGGGCCGCGTGACGCACGAGGATGAGCGCAAGGATGCCGCCCCCAATCACCAGCAGCACGTTTACCCAGAAACGCTGCGGCACCTGTTGGAGCTTCTCCATTGTGGTCATGGCCAGAACTAGCATGATCGTGCCATAAGTCTCCCCTTGAACGCCGACGAGGTCAAATCGGGTTGATGCCCCGTTTTTAACAATTCTTTGGCACTGGCGGGGCCAGAATGGGGCTCAGACGTTGCGCCGACCGCGCCCAATGCAACAGTTTGGGGATATGGCCGAGGATGGTTACCACCAATTAAAGAAGCCGAGCTTCCCCATTTCGGATCAGCTGCGGACGTATTTGCGCACCAATCGGCGCGAACGAAAGCTGCCGATCAGTTACGAACGACTGCGGGCTTTTGAGGAATCGTGCCCGTTGCCCGATGCCAACGGTGAGCCGACCTTGTGGGACAGTGTGATCTACTCGCGACTGGAGATGAGTCCGCTGCAGGAAGACCTCAAGCGGGTCTACGCGTTGCTGCGCACGGATGGCGACATCAGCGTCATGCAACATCTCTACGTCGACCGGATCGACTATTGTTCGTTCGGCAACTCGGCGCCGTTCCGCATCCGCATCGTCAATGCCTACAACGACAATGCCGACTATTTTTACATCAAGCGCGGTGATGCCTCCCGCGTTTACGGCTTGGAGTTGGAGCATCTGCTGTCGCCCAATCGCATGAACTATTTCACCCACGGCGGCACGCTCGTGGAAGAGCATGTGGCGGGCGTGCCCGGCGATGTGTTCATCGAAAAATGGCTCAAGCGCGACGACCTGAAACCCGTGCGGGTGGCCAAGGAGTTGGTGAAGTTCAACGAACGCTGCTTCGTGCGATTGCTCGGTGACATGCGCGCCTACAATTTTGTGATGGTGGTGACACCGGACTTCGAAGGCTCGCAGCTGCGTATCCGCGCCATGGATTTCGATCAGCAAAGCTACGAAGGCCGGCTCAATTTTTACCGGCCGCAGTTTTTCAAAGAGAACCGGTCGCTGGCGCTGTTTTGCATGAAGCACCTGCGCGTGGAAACGGCGCAGCAGTATCAACGCGAGGAACGCGTGGCCATCCTGCACCGGGCGGCGCTCACCGAGGCGAAGCTCGGCGAACTGCTCGTCGCGATGTCAACCGACCGCATCTCGCGGCCGGAGCATTTGGAGCAACTGCGCGGCCAGCTGGCCGAGTATTTCAAACGCGACGCCTACCTGAAGTGCGCGTCGATGGGCGAACTGGTCCGCGAAAACCTCGAGTCCATCCGCCTCAACATGAACGCCGCCGCCGGTGGCCTCACCAACGACTTCGAGTGAATCGGTCCCAAGAGAGTCACGGGCGGGTGGGGAAGGCTAAGTTAAAAAATGCCTCCAATTTTAAATAACGACCGTGCGTAGTTAAAAATCGGGCCGAAGATTTTAGTCCTGGGGAAACGTCGAAGCGACTCCGCCGCTCGCCACGCTTTACACGGAGTCGCGCATGCCGTTTAACCACAGCGGTTTTCCCGGCGCTGGCCCGCTGTGAAAACTGCCCCTATCCGTTGATGTTCCCCGCCTCACTTGGTGGGACTGCCGTGTTCCCTTTCTAGAATAATTCCGTGGCCTTTAACGAAGACTCTAGAGTCAAAATTCCCGCTATTCTCCACCTCACGCGGCTGGGGTATTCGTATGTTTCGCTGAAGGGGGCGACGTGGGACGCGAGCTCCAACATCTTTCCAAGTGTCTTTAAGACGGCGCTTCTCCGGATCAATCCGGACGCCGTCTCCGAAGACATTGATCGCACGCTTCAGGAGACTTCTTTGCTTTTGGATAACGAGGATTTGGGCAAAGCCTTCCACGAGCGTCTACTCAGCACCACGGGAATTAAGCTCGTCGATTTCGAGAACTTCGATCGGAACTGTTTTCAAGTCGTTACCGAGCTGCCCTGCATTAACGGGGATGAGGAATTCCGCCCCGACATTACGCTTTTGGTCAACGGCATGCCGCTGGTCTTCATTGAGGTTAAAAAACCGAACAACCGGGAGGGCATCCTGGCCGAGCGCAATCGCATCGCGGTGCGCTGCCAGAACCCGAAATTCCGCCGCTTCGTCAATATCACGCAACTGATGATGTTCTCCAACAACATGGAGTATGATGATGAATCCCATGAGCCGATCGAGGGAGCATTCTACGCCTCAACCGACTACGAAAACCCAAGTTTTAACTACTTTCGCGAAGAGAACCAATCCGCTCTGCCAGCGCTGCCGCCCTTGGATTCCGCGACCGAGAACTTGGTTCTGACGGACAACAACCTCCAATCGCTCAAGCACGCGCCCGAATACGCCACCAACTGCAATCCCGATTCGCCGACCAACCGCCTCAGCACCTCGCTCTTCTGCAGGTCGCGTCTCGCGTTTCTCCTTCGCTATGGCTTCGCCTTCGTCCGCGATCAGAATGGCTTCGAGAAGCACATCATGCGTTACCCGCAGATTTTCGCGACGCATGCCATCGAAACCAAGATTGAGAGCGGCACGCGAAAAGGGATCATCTGGCACACTCAGGGCAGCGGCAAGACGGCCCTGGCTTTCTATAACGTCAAGCACCTCACCGACTACTATCAGGGCAAGGGCGTTATCCCCAAATTCTATTTCATCGTCGACCGCATAGATCTACTCATCCAAGCCGCTCGAGAATTCCGCAATCGTGGTCTCATGGTCCACGAGGTCGACTCAAGGGACGAGTTTGCGCGGGACATCAAATCGACCCAGGCCATCCACAACGACTCCGGGAAACTGGAGATCACTGTCGTCAACATTCAGAAGTTTGCCGACGACCCCAGCGTCGTCTCCGCCTCGGATTACGATATCCGTCTCCAGCGCATCTACTTCCTCGACGAAGTCCATCGCAGCTACAATCCCACGGGCAGTTTCCTCGCCAATCTCACCGAGTCCGATCCCCACGCTATCAAGATTGGGCTCACCGGCACCCCGCTACTCGGTGACGACTTCAACTCCAAAAAGCTCTTCGGCGACTACATCCACAAATACTACTACAACGCCTCGATCAAAGACGGCTACACGCTTCGCCTCATCCGCGAGGAGATCGAAACCGAGTATAAACTCCAGCTCGCCAAGACTATGGAGGAAATCGAAATCCTCCGGGGCAGCGGCAACCGGGAGTTCGTCTACTCACACGAGAAATTCGTCGAGCCTATGCTGGATTATATCGTCAGCGACTTTGAGGCCGCTCGCCTGATGCACGACGATACCGGCATCGGGGCCATGGTGATCTGCGACTCATCCGCCCAGGCCAAAAAGATGCACGAGATTTTCGTCGCGAAATATCCTCCCGCGCAAACGGCGCCCGGTTCGACCATTCCGTTCGCACCTGCGCAGCTGCATGAGGAGCCCCTTCAAGCCGCCGAAGACCCCGGCTCCTACGGAGCGCAGAAAAAACACCAACGCGCCGTCAAGACCGCCGCTCTCATCCTCCACGACGTCGGCACCAAGGACTCGCGCAAACAACAGGTCGAAGACTTCAAAGAGGGCAAAATCGACCTGCTCTTCGTCTATAACATGCTCCTGACGGGCTTCGATTCACGCCGACTCAAAAAGCTCTATCTCGGTCGGCTCATCAAGGCGCACAATCTCCTGCAGGCGCTCACTCGCGTTAACCGCACCTATAAATCCTTTCGCTACGGCTACGTGGTCGATTTTGCCGACATCACCACCGAGTTCGAGAAGACCAACCAAGCCTACTTCAAGGAGCTGCAGAGCGAGCTGGGTGACGAGATGGAGCACTACTCCGATCTCTTTAAAACCAAGGCGGAAATCGAGGCCGACATCGATACCATCAAAGACGCGCTCTGGGAGTTCGACACCCTCAACGCGGAAATCTTCTCCCAGCAGATCACGCAGATTCAGGATCGCGGCCAGATGCTCGCCATTGTCAAGGCGCTCAACACCGCCCGCGAGCTTTACAACGTCATCCGGCTTTCCGGTCGCTACGAACTGCTCGAATCCCTCGACTTCAAAAAAGTCAATCAGCTCGCCACCGAGGCGCAGAACCACCTCAACCTGCTCAATCAGAAGATCGCGCTCGAAGACGGCCACGACAATACCAGCATCCTCAACGTCGCCCTCGAGAGCGTGCTCTTCACCTTCCGCAAGATTTCCGAGGACGAGCTGCGCATTGCCGACGAGTTGAAGGAGATCCTGCGCAAGACCCGTGAAGTCCTGCTCGGCAACTTCGACCCGCGCGACCCGGTGTTCGTCTCTCTCAAGGACGAGCTCGAACGCCTCTTTAGGAAAAAGAAGCTCAGCGAGATTACCCAGGACGAGATGTCGGCCAACATTGAGGCGCTCAACGCCATCCATGCCCAAGCCCGCGAACTCGAGCGCAAAAACCAGCTCCTACGCGCCAAATACGCCCACGACGCCAAATATGCCCGTATCCACAAGCGGCTCATGGAAAAGGGCGACCTCAACACCAGCGAGCGCAAGCTGTTCGAGGCCCTCACCGCCTTCAAGGCTCAGGCCGACGCCAAGATTCTCCAAAACGCCCAACTGCTCAACAATCCGGCTTACACCGAAAAAGAGTTACTCCGTCTCGTCGCCCAACAATTCAACGCCGCGCGTGGCTTCTCCCTCGATGCCACGAGCTTGAAAGCTCTCAATGGCCTGATCTTGAAAGAATACCTCGACGAATTTCACGGTAAAATCCCTGCATGACCGCTTCCCGCTCCTTCGAAACCCAGGCCAAAACCCTCATCGACGACCTTAAAGCCGTCTGCGCCAATCACGGCCTCGGCAATGACGGCAACGAGTTCAAGATCATCACCCAGATCTTTCTCTATAAGTTCCTCAACGATAAGTTTGCCTACGAGGCCAAGCGCATCGACCCCAAGCTGGGAAAGGCCAAGTCATGGGAAGACGCCCTGCGCGCCTATTCGGCCGACGACTACGAGATGCTCCTTGCCCAGCTCGGCGGTAGCACCGCCCAGCTCCGGCCCGAACATTTCCTGGCCACACTCTACGGCCGCCAAAACGAGGACGGCTTCGCGAAGATCCTCGACACCACACTGCTGGATATCGCCGCGCTCAATACCGACGTCTTCTCCGTCACCACCGATGATAAGACCAAGGTCGTCCTCTTCGATGCGATCACCGACTACGTATCCTCGAAGCGCAATGAGTTTGCCCGCGCCCTGATCAACAAGCTCATGGGCTTCAGCTTTGAGCAGATCTTTGCCGAGAAATTCGACTTCTTTGCCACGCTCTTCGAATACCTCATCAAGGATTACAACAAAGACGGCGGCGGCAAATATGCCGAGTATTACACCCCGCACGCCGTGGCGAAAATCATGGCCGCGTGCCTAATGACTCAGGAGCGCCAGAGCGTCTCCTGCTACGACCCTTCCGCCGGATCGGGCACCCTGCTCATGAACCTCGCCCACAAAATCGGCGAAGAGAAATGCGCCCTCTATTCGCAGGACATTTCCCAAAAGTCCTCCGGACTGCTGCGGCTCAACCTCATCCTCAACAACCTCGTCCACTCCATCCCCAACATTGTGCAGGGAAACACTATCCTGCACCCCGAGCACCGCGAGAACGGCGCCCTCAAGAAATTCGACTACATCGTTTCCAACCCGCCCTTTAAACTCGATTTCAGCGACTTCCGGTCCGACCTCGAAACCAAAGCCAACCATCAGCGCTTCTTCGCCGGCATCCCCAAAGTGCCCACCAAGAAAAAGGACTCGATGGCGATCTACCTGCTCTTCCTGCAGCACATCATTCATTCGCTCAGCGAACACGGCAAAGCGGCCGTGGTCGTGCCCACGGGTTTCATCACCGCGCAGTCCGGCATCGATAAAAAGATCCGCCAACATCTCGTGGAAAACAAGATGCTCGGTGGCGTGGTTTCCATGCCGAGCAACATCTTCGCGACCACCGGCACCAACGTCTCCATTCTCTTTCTCGATGCGTCGAACGACGGTGACGTTATCCTCGTCGACGCATCGAAGCTCGGCACCAAGGTAAAGGACGGGAAGAACCAGAAGACTGTGCTCTCCACCGAAGAAGAGGACAAAATCATCCAGGCGTTTAAGGCCAAAAAGACCGTCGAAGATTTAGCCGTCGCCGTCGCCTATGACGAGATTGCGAGCAAGAATTACTCGCTGAGCGCCGGGCAGTATTTTGAGGTGCAGGTCGAATACACCGACATCTCCAGTGCCCAATTTAAGCAGCAGCTGACTGCCCATAGGTCGCGACTGCACGACCTGTTTTCTAGCGCTCGCAAATTGGAATCTGAAATCGAGAAAACCCTTAGTGAGATTAGATTGTGAAAAAGCGTTCTATCGGCTCAATTTCTACGCGTGTTTCGAGCGGCATTACGCCATTGCGAAGTAATCTCGACTTCTGGACTAACGGAACGATTCCATGGCTAAAGACAGAGCAACTGGGTGAGCGACTGATTTTCGAAACCAACGAAAGAATCACTGAAAAAGCTCTGCAAGAAACAGGCATAAAGGTGAATCCCGCGGATACGCTTTCGATCGCCATGTATGGTGAAGGCAAAACGCGAGGAAATGTATCTTTACTTAAGCGGCCGATGACCACGAATCAGGCGTGTTGCAATATTGTCCTAGATAAAAATAAAGCCGCCCCTGAGTTTGTTTATTACTGTTTGAAGAACCAATACGCCAATCTGCGCCGCCTTTCATCTGGTGTCCGCAAGAACCTCAATTCTGGCGACATCAAAGGGTTCGAAATCAGCATTCCTGATTCGCTTTCGGAGCAAACAAAAATAGCGAATATTCTCTGCTCTCTCGACGCTAAGATCGAATTAAATAACCAGATCAACGCCGAGTTGGAGGCGATGGCGAAGTTGCTCTATGACTATTGGTTTGTGCAGTTCGATTTCCCGATGACGGCGGCGCAAGCGGCGTCCCTCGGCCGCCCCGACCTCGAAGGCAAACCCTACAAATCCTCCGGCGGAAAAATGGTCCAGAACCCGACCCTCAACCGCCAAATTCCGGAAGGCTGGACTGTCGAAACACTACAACAATTGACCAGTGTAATTAGGAGAGGCGTCTCACCTAAGTATGTCGAATATGGTGGGATTTCAGTTCTGAACCAAAAATGTATCAGAAATCAAAGCATTCAGTTCGATGATGCCAGGCGACACGGTTGTGAGCTAGAGCAAACTCATGAAAGACTACTCCAATATTTGGATGTGGTCGTGAATTCGACCGGCGTTGGCACTCTCGGACGCGTTGCGTTTGTAAAACGACTAGTCGATGTGAAAACTACAGTGGACTCCCACGTGACCATAGTAAGAGCCAATCAGAGTCTAGTATCACCAACCTACCTTGCTTGGTCTATGCTACGGCTTCAACCTGTGATCGAAGCAGCAGCCGTGGGGTCGACCGGGCAAGTTGAACTGAGTAAAACTTATTTAGAAAAGTTGAATTTAGTCGTGCCTGATGTAGAAATTCGAAAACGGTTCACCGAATTTGCCGCACCGGTCATCCAAGCCACTGCGTGCAAAGAGCAAGAAAACGAAGAGCTCACCCAACTCCGCGACTGGCTCCTCCCTATGCTCATGAACGGCCAAGTGACGGTTGGAGAATCCACCAAATGAGCATCCCAAAAGGGCAGTATCGACTTCTGGCCACGAAGCCAATCACAGCGCCGCTTCAGACAGTTCTAGAAAACAGCGTTAATGGTGGTGATGCAGAGACCTTTGCAGCGGCTAGGTTTATTACAGCGTGTCGGGGAGAAGTGAGCTGGGGTTCACGAGCGATGGATAATTGCAAAATTGATCTTCTCATAAATTTTGAGCATCCATGGATGGAACAAGCAAAGGAAAAGAGTTACAAGAGAGGAGAGGAGACTATAAAGAAGATGGTGATTGAAAAAGAGAAGATTTTGATATTAGTCCAGGTGAAGTCGGGGTCATCCTATGGTGAGTATACGAACGATTGTTTAAGAATCAAAAAACTTGCGATCGAGGCCTGCCATCGAACCTCGCATTCCATTTGTATTTTATGGGTTGATCGGGATGGTAATGATGTCTTCTGGGCCTACATACATCCCAGATTAAAACCGAGTGACAAATTTTACGGGAGGCACCATTGCTTAACACCCGCCACTCGATTTGATCTAGCACGGTGCATGGCGGTGCCGAATGCTAGTGGGAGCGGAGCTAAAGGCCTGATTATTTCAAAAATAACGGGAGAGCCGAAATGCAGAAGAAAGCGGGCTCGATCAGTTTATAAATCAGGTGCCTTAAAAGCAGTGATCACCCCGACGCTTGGTCCAGTTCAACTAACTCGTCTTGCGTGGAAACATATGTTTCGTGCGGGTCGCAGCGTTATCTACAAAGAACGCAGCTTAAGTCTAATTCCCTATCTCACGACAATATTGAGTCGTTTCCCCGATGATCAAGCGATTATTGCGAGTGAGTATTGGGAAAGCGGAAATTACCAATACCGCTCGATAGAGCACTTACTCAAGTATCGAGGCGGTCAAGTTGTTTTAGGCAAACCGACGAAGCCTATGGGATGCCCAAAGCTCAATAACGTCGTCGTTGTCATCCGGCTAATCGAAGAAATCCGATTTCCCAAAATGTGGGCGAGTAAGGCAATGCTCTCCCAGGAAGTGATGAGGCGAGTCGTCTTGCGATCAGCGTATTACAAACCTGAGCGAAATGGAAATGGTGGATCCGAGGGGCCGAGAAGCAGCGACAAAACTCTGCCAAAGGCCACCGAAGCGACTGTGGCATAACTTGAATTGCTCCAAGCCAGCGGTTGAAAGCGCCCTGCGACCCCTCGAATCCTAGCAAAAAGGTTACCGTGTTTGTTCTACCGGCAACAAGAGGATTCAAAAACTCAACAATCCCGAAATTAGTCTCCCTCATGACTAAAACCTTCCGCCACAGTGCCGGCTTCGGCAAACGCATGGAGCACTGGATCGTCGGTCGCATGCTCAAGGAGGGTTTGGATGTCTATCTCCCGTTGGTGGATGACGACGCCATTGACGCCGTGATTCGTCGGCTCGACGGCACCTTCACCACCGTGCAAATCAAGGCCCGATCCAGAACAGTTGTCGCCAGAAACGCGGGCCTATTTGCAGCCATCCCCCACGAGCTCCGCGACAACTACTGGTTCATCTTCTACTCTGAAGGCATGGACATGACCTGGATCATGACCTCGCAAGAATTCATCGCCGAGGCGGCTCAAAACAAAAACGGAGTAAACAAGGGCAAACGCTCAATCTGGTTCAACGGCAACCGCAAGAACAAGGAATCCGGCGAACGAGAGGACTACTGCAAACCTCAGTTCCAGCAGTATGTGGCTACGGATTTCAGTCGGCTCAACGCTCCCTATCCTGCGAGCTAAGGACCGCTTCTCTGAGCTTCAATCCGCTCCTGTCATGACCTCTTCTCAATGGGATCTCGCCAAAACCACCCTGCTTCTGGGGTCGGGAACTTCTCAGCCGTCGGGCTATCCATTGACGGCTGAAATTACGGATACACTACTTTCTAAAAATTGGTTGTTTGACCGCGATCAAGCACGTGCGCCGTATCCCTTGAACGGAGTCGAGGGCAACTACCCGCTGGAGATCGAAGCCGTCTGGGGTCTTCTTCGTATTTTAAGAGACCATATCAGTCAGCACCTCGCGATGCACGGCAACGGTGAGGCAAATTATGAGGATATTTACTTTCTCGCCCGCCAGCTTCTCGATGGGCTCAAAGGGGAATACGACAACCCCGGATTGCTGCCGCTGATGTTTGAGCTTCGGACCAAGGTCTCAATCATGATGGAAAATCTGAATGCCAACTACGGCTTCGACAACCCACTCAAAGAACCGGTCCAGCTGGGCCTGGGCGGGCTTTTGGGGCAGGGCATCGATTTTATTGAAGAGTGCGTCGCTGGACAGCTCGCCCCACGGGAGCCGATCAATGGGCTCCAGTTCCTGAATGAGTTATTGGCGACTGATACCAAGCGACTTCTGCATGTGGTGTCGTTGAACCATGACACGTTGCTTGAGGCCCATTTCGCAGCTCACGAGGTTTTGGACGGTTTCGTTCCGATCTCGAAGGATGTGGCGGAGTTTGATCCCACATCATTCGACAACGGCTGTTCCGCTCGAGTTCAGCTGCTCAAGCTGCACGGCTCGATTGACTGGTTTCGCTACAAGTCGAATTCGGGCGACGACCTCGCCTTGAAGGTTTTATCGAACGACCGAGATCGCGTGAAGGGCCGCGGCGGCGAGGCTTTGTTTCCCCCGCAAAATCGGTTGATGCTGGCAGGAACCACCAACAAGGAACTCGCCTACGGTTCCGGGGTATTTTTGGAGCTCATGTTTCAGTTCCACAAACGGCTCAAGGAAACTGAACTCTTGATCGTCTCTGGATACGGATTCGCGGACAAAGGTATCAATAACCGTCTCTGGGCATGGTTGGATGCGCGGCAGGGGAATCGACTCGTCGTGCTGCACGAAAAGCCCGACGAGCTGAGACGGGATGCGAAGCCCTCGTTCAGCCACAACGTGGACCGGCATAAGAAATCCGGTAAATTCGTGCTCGTGGACAAATGGATGTGCAACTGCTCGCTCGAAGACGTGAAGCGTGAAATACGCTTCGCGAAGGCTGAGTCATCGGACAACTGACCCGATGACTATGCGCGGCTGGGAAACTTACTTGGTTCCGACGTTTAGTGCCCAGGCTCGGACCTGCCGCGATCTGTTCACGATGTGGAAGCATTTTGATCGGGATGAGATTCAAGTCGTTTTCGACTTCGCGCAGACACACTTCATCCGATCGCGGGCTGTGGCCTTCATCGCGGGACTTATTCGATTGATCGAAAATCGCGGCGGCGCGGTGCGTTTCAAGTGGGATACGCTGTCCTCCGCCGTCGCGGCGCAACTGGCTCACAACGGTTTCATGCCAGCGTTCGGTAGCCGACAGCTCCATCCGCTGCGTAAGCCAAGTTAGCCCCGTCAAGATTATTGACCGCATCCCCATATGCCTGTAAATATTGCTCCATGAAAACCACCATCGATTTGCCTGATGACTTGCTTCATCGTGCGAAGATCACGGCCGCTCAGCGCAAGACCACCCTCAAGGAGCTGGCGGTGCAGGGGTTGGAATACGCTATCCGCCATGTCGGCCCTGATTCTGAATCCGCGCGCCAAGAGCGCTCTCGCAAGCTCATCGCAGCCTTGTCTGAGATCCGCATCACCGAGCCCGTGGGGAAGTTCAACCGCGAGGAAGCCTACGACCGCCAGCAGGGAAGTGGGGTATGAGCGAGTTTCTCGACACCAATGTTTTCGTCTATTCGGTTTCGGTCGACCCGGCCGATGCGCCCAAGCGGGACACGGCATTGGAACTTCTAGGTGAAGCTGACATTCATCTGTCCATTCAAGTGGTCCAGGAATTCATCAATACCTGCCTGAAAAAAGCCCGTCTGGGTCAGCCTCCTCAGGCTCTCGAGCGCACCGTTCGCCAGCTGCTCACCTATCCCTGCCAGCAACCCGGCCCTGACTCCATCCTGCGGGCGCTGGAGATCCGACAACGATTTCAAACCTCCTATTGGGATGCTGCCATCATCGCCGCCGCTCAGGAACTTGGTTGTCACACCCTTTATTCCGAAGACCTCAACCATGGCCAGGACTACGACGGCCTGAAGGTTATTAATCCTTTCCGATAAGCGGTTAGAAACAGAAACTTGAACTCACGTGGATTGGGAAGGGGAGCCGGGCCAGGGTGTGTTTTGGAAATAGGAGGCACCAGCCTGGAGGGTGAGGGTGAATTGAGGCTGGGGATTTCAACAGGGACGGGCAAAATACGCGGGGATCAGGTGATTGGAAGGCAGACTCGATTGAGTCGGGAATACGGAGCCGAAGCTGGAAGCATCGGCCACGGTGGCGGTGCGCGAAAGGTGACCGAGGCATCCTGCCTCGGGCTATGTTCCTTTCAGCTGGAATCGGCGCTCGCTACCAAGGGTAGAAACGTGCCCTGGGCGGTGGCACCGATGGCGACATGGCCGCTCTCTGACGATAAGCGTCGGCCCCTCGACCCTTTACGGAGCAACTTACTACGCTTCGGCCACGGCTTTGAATTCGCTGGCGACGGCTTGGAGGGATCCTTTGGCGTCGCCGTAGAGCATGCGGGTGTTGGGCAGGAGGAAGAGTTGGTTTTCAATACCCGAGAAGCCCGCGCCCTTGCCGCGTTTGAGGCAGATCACGGTGCGCGCTTCGTGCGCGTTGATGATGGGCATGCCGTAAATCGGAGAGGCTTTGTCACGGGCGGCGGCGGGGTTCACCACGTCGTTCGCGCCGATGACGATTGCCACATCCATGGCCGGCATTTGCGGGTTAATGGTGTCCATTTCGATGAGCTGTTCGTAGGGCACGCTGGCTTCGGCGAGCAGCACGTTCATGTGTCCGGGCATGCGACCGGCCACGGGGTGGATGGCAAATTTCACTTCCGCGCCGTTCTCCTCCAGCATATCGGCGAGTTCGCGCACGGCGTGTTGGGCCTGCGAGACGGCCATGCCGTAGCCGGGCACGATCACGACGTTGCGGGCGGCTTCGAGCACGGCGTAGGAATCCTCGGCCGAGATGGGTTTCAACTCGCCTTCGATGGTGCCCTCACCGCCGCCGGACGCGCTGCTGGTATCGGCGCCGAAGCCCGAGAACAGCACGTTGGCGAGCGAGCGGTTCATGGCCTTGCACATGATGATGGTGAGGATCACGCCGCTGGTGCCGACGAGACAGCCGGCCACGATGAGCACGTTGTTGGTGATCACAAAACCGGCGGCACACGCGGCCAAGCCGGACAAGCTGTTCAACATCGAGATGACCACCGGCATGTCACCGCCGCCGATGGGCATGACGAGGGTCCAGCCGAGAATCAGCGCCACGGCCAGAAACGCGTAGAAGGCGTAAGCGCCGTTCACGCCGTCGCCGTGAGTGGCGACGAACAAAGCGCCTGCCCCCAACAGCGCGAGCACGAGTGCGCCGTTGACGATTTGCTGACCGCCAAAGAGCACGGGCTTGCCGCTGAGACGGCCGGACAACTTGCCAAACGCGTAGAGCGAGCCGGTGAAGGTGATGCCGCCGATGATGACCGCGAGAAAGATGACGGTCGCGGTGAACAGGGGGTTGCCCGCGAACGATGCGAGGTAGTGCTCCCAGCCATACGCTTGGATTTTGCCGTATTCGGCCCAGCCCACGAGCAGCGAGGCAAGACCACCGCAGCCGTTGAGCAGGGCGACCATCTCGGGCATCGACGTCATCTTGATGAGTTTGGCGCAGGCGAAACCGATGACGGTGCCGATGCCGAGCCCGACGAGAATCCATTGGAAACTCACGACCTGCCGGTCGAACAACGTGATGACCACGGCGATCAACATGCCCAGCGACGACAGCAGGTTGCCGCGACGAGCCGACGATTGCCGACCGAGCATTTTGAGGCCGATGATGAACAGGATCGACGCGCCGATGTAGGCGAGATTGATGAGGGCGGCGGCGTTCATGAGGAGGCGTCCTCCTTCTTGGCCACGGTCTTCTTTTTGAACATGCCGAGCATGCGATCAGTGACGAGGTAGCCGCCGACGACATTGATCATGGCGAGCGCCACGGCGGCGGTGCCGAGCACGGTGGTGAGGACGGAACCGTCATCGGAACCGGCGGCGATCAACGCGCCCACGATGGTGATGCCGGAGATCGCGTTGGAGCCCGACATGAGCGGCGTATGCAATTGCGACGGCACTTTGGCGATGAGCTCAAAGCCCAAGAACGCGGCCAGCACGAAGATGAAAAAGAGAAACATGAGGTCCATGGGCGGGAAGGGGAGGAGGATATCGTTCTTCGTTCTCGTTCTCTTTATCGTTCTCGAGGGAACTCGTTGGTTTCGCCGGTTTCCGTCGAGTTCAGCTAGGTTTGGGCGAGAACGAGAACGATTAAGAGAACGAGAACGATGGTGGGATTAAGATTGGGTGGAGGTTTCGGGCGCGAAACGTGGGTGGACAATGGCGCCGTCGTGGGTGATGAGGCAGCCTTGGAGGATCTCGTCGTCGCGGTTGAGTTTGAGTGATTTGGATTCGTCGTCCCAGAAGTGGGTGATCCACGCGGTGAAGTTGGCCGCCAGCACCTGGGTGGCGTGGGTCGCGACGGTGCATTCGAGCGACGTGTGGCCGAGAATGGTGACGCCGTTGGCGGTCGTGACGTCCTCACCCGGCACGGCACCTTCGACATTGCCGCCACTTTCGAGGGCCATGTCGACCACGACGCTGCCGGGTTTCATGCCGGCGAGCATTTCGGCCGACACGATGCGGGGGGCCTTGCGGCCGAAGACCTTGGCGGTGGTGATGACGATGTCGGACTGGCTGCAAACCTTGGCCATGCCGGCTTGCTGTTTGGCGACCTGTTCGGGCGTGAGCTGTTTGGCGTAGCCGCCCTGGGTTTGGCCGGTGTCACCGAGATCGATTTTAACGAAGCGGGCGCCGAGGGATTTGACCTGCTCTTCGACGACCGGGCGGGTATCGAAGGCTTCGACGCGCGCGCCGAGACGTTTGGCGGTGGCGATGGCCTGGAGGCCAGCGACGCCTGCTCCGATGACAAATACGCGGCACGGCATGATGGTGCCGGCGGGCGTCATCATCATGGGCAGAGCGCTGCGCACCCGGGCGGTGGCTTGCACCACGGCGGCGTAACCGGCGAGGGAAGCCTGGGAGCTGAGGGCGTCCATCTTTTGCGCGAGGGTGGTGCGCGGAATCATTTCGAGGCTGACCGCGCTGGCTTTGGCGGCCGCGAAGGCTTCGAGTAGCGGACCCTCGTTGAAGGGATCCAGAAAACTGAGGTGCACGGCCCCGGGTTTCAGGGTGGCGATATCGGCGGGTGACGGCTTGCGCACGCGCAGCACCAAGTCGGCGGCGGCGAGGGCGATGGCCGGATCGTCGACCAGTGTCGCTCCGGCGGCAGTGTATTCAGCATCTGGATAACGGCTGGCGGCGCCGATGCCGGCCACGGTTTGGACAGTGAGACCGAGCTTCACGAGCGCGGCGGTGGTGGTGGGAGTAAGAGCGGCGCGGAGTTCACCGGGTTCGCTCTCAGCAGGCACGTAACAAATCATACGGCAAAGGGGGGTTGTGGGTCACTCGAAGGCGCTGACGTTGAGGTCTGCCGTCGTGGGCCTCAATCCCGGACTCGCCCTGATTTTTGTCGAACAGTCCGCACGGTTTGCCGGGGTCAGAGGGTGGGGACCCGGCGGTTTGCTCGAATCTGGTCGAGCAAAGGTAAGATCCCGGCGGGCTCCAAGGTAGGGAACACATGCTCGGCCCCGGCGGATGCGAGCGCAGGGTGTTTGGCACCGACGCCAATGAAGGGAATACGCAGAGATTGGGTGGCGCGGAGATCCCAGGTGCCGTCTCCGATGTAGATGGATTGGGAGACCGCGCGTCCGGACCGCTCGGCCGCCAGCGCAATCGTCTCGGCGCGGGTGGGGCGGTCCGAGCTGGTCGCGATGGGGAGCGGATGCCAGGGAATTTGCGCGGCGTTGAGTTTGAGTTTAATGGACTCAAACCAATCGCCGGTCGCGATGGCGCAGTTGTAGCCGCGAGCAGAAAGTTCGCGGAGGAGCTCGAGGGCGCCGGGAGTGGGTTGAAAGGCTGCGGGGTGGGCGGCGATGTCGACGGCCAAGCGTTGGGCGTAACCGTGGGCGACTCGGATGATGGTGTGGGCCAAGGCGGTTTCGTTGAGTTGAGGCAACGCCGCTCGGACGATGGCGGAGGCTGTGACTTCGGTGAGCTTGTCAAAAAAACCGGCAGCGAAAGTGGTGCCCGAGACCTCCTCGAACGCCGCGCCAAAGGCGGACCAGTCGTAGGATTCGCCTCCGACCAGGGTGCCGTCGACGTCGAAGATAATCAGGGGCAACTCAGCGCGATCGGAACGTGTCATCACGAGGCGGTCGGCGGAGTTTTATCGGCAAAATCGCCGCGGGTGGCGCAGTTGATCCACGTGGTTTCGCCGGAAGCGTAGTGCTCCCTCTTCCAGATCGGCACCCGGGCCTTGAGCTCGTCGATAATGTAGCGGCAGGCGTCGAAGGCGGGTCCGCGGTGAGCGGCGGCCACGCCCACCCACACGGCGAGGTCGCCGATTTGCAGATGGCCGACCCGGTGCACGGCCTCGACGGCGAGTAAGTCGAAGCGCTCGCGGGCTTCGGCGAGCACGCGCTCGCCCTCTTTTTCGGCGAGCTCGGCAAAGGCCTCGTATTCGAGGGAGTCGACGGCCTGGCCCTCGTTGTGATTGCGCACCCACCCCTCAAACGTGGCACACGCCCCGGCCTGGGGATGAAGGAGCGCGGCGGGCTGGATGGGCTGGGATATGATACGAAACGGCATCGCGATTAACCGCCGGCGACGGGGGGGATGAAGACGATTTCGTCGCCGTCGGCGAGGGGGGCGGGCCAGGCGGCGAATTCACCGTTGATGGCGGCGCGGAGTCGGTCGACGGGCAGGGTGAAACCGTATTCGTCCTGAAGTTCCTGATACAGTGCCTGAGCGTCGGGGGCGGCGGATGGGCGCGTTTCGTGGGCGAGGCCGCGTTGTTCGCGCAGGATGGCGAAGTAACGAATTTGGTAGGTCTTCATGCCGGAGTGATCGGGGCTTGGTAGTCGGATTTTCCGCCGGTTTTAGCCACGAGCCGGATGTCGTGGATGACGATGTCGGGCGTGACCGCTTTGCCCATGTCGTAGAGCGTGAGTGCGGCGATGGTCGCGCCGGTCAAGGCTTCCATTTCGACGCCGGTTTTGGCGGTGACCCCCACGGTGCAGAGCACCTCCACGTCGATCGAGCCGTCGGCGGCGGGAGCACCGGCGTGCAGCTCGATGGTGCACTTTTCGATCGGCAACGGATGACACAGCGGGATGAGGTCACTGGTGCGCTTGACCGCCATGGTGCCGGCGAGGCTGGCGGTTTGGAATACGGGGCCCTTTTTGCCGACGATTTCGTTGTCGGCCACCAGCGCGGCGAGCGCGGGCGGCAGGTGCACGAGGGCTCGGGCGCGGGCTTGGCGAGCGGTCACCGCTTTGGCCCCGACGTCGACCATGCGCGGGCGGTTTTGGTCGTCCAAATGGGAGAGCATGATGGGCAGAGCAGAGCGGGCGAAACCGATCAGGTCCAGCGCCATAAGGTGACGGGCGTGCCGGCGGCGAAGGTGTCGGTTTCGGCCGGGAGTTCGACGAACCCGTCGGTGCCCAGCAATCCCCCCAGATCGCCCGAGGTGTTGAACGGGGCGGGGCGGGCGATGTTCCGTCCGTCGTCGGTCGTGCCGACTTTGACCGGCAGCATGAAGGCGAGGGGACGGGGGAACTTGAAGGTTTCGGCCAAAATGGCGGTCTCGGGCTGAGCGGGTGTCTGTCCAGCCATGTGACGCAGGGCTGGTAGCACGTAGCGATGCAGGCAGGTGTAGGTCGAAACGGGATTGCCCGGCAGGGCAAAAACCGGCGTGCGGCGCGGAGTGGTGCCAAACCACATCGGTTTACCAGGGCGTTGAGCAATGCCACGCAGGTGCTGGGTCACGCCGAGGTCGGCCAGCGCCTGCGGGAGGTGGTCGAGTTTTCCCTTGGAAACGCCACCGCTGATGATCACGACGTCGAACTCGGCCAGGATATGGCGCAGCGACGCGTCGATTTCGGTGCGGTGGTCGCGGAGGTGAAAGCGTTCGATGCGCGCGGTGAGTCCGCTTTGCAGCAGCGCGGCGCGGAGGGCGTGGTCGTTGGAGCGGCGGATTTGGTGGGGAGCCACGTGGCGGGCGTCGACTTCGACGAGTTCGTCGCCGGTCGAGATGATGGCGACCGTGGGCCGGGCCGAGACGCGAAGTTGAGCGGCGCCCACGGTCGCGGCCACGGCGATGTCCGCACCGGTGAGGCGGGTGCCGGCGGGGATCAGGGCAGTGCCGGTGGCGACGTCCGACCCGAGCCGGTGGATGTTTTGACCGGGTTGACACGTGGCGGTGGCGGCGAGTTTCACGGTGTCATCGGTCCGCTCCACTTCCTCATAAGGCACGATTGCGTCGGCTCCCATGGGGAGCACGGCGCCGGTGGCTATTTCGATGGCGAGCCCGGTGGCCGCGAGGGTTTGGGCCATCATACCGGCGGCTTGAAATCCGGTGATCCGCAAGCCCCGGCTCGAATCGCTCGACCAGTCGGCGCTGTTGACCGCATAGCCATCCATGGTGACGCGATTGTAGGGGGGCAGCGGACGATCCGCCGATACCGGCCCGCGCAGGATGCGCCCATGGGCCGCGCTCAGCGGGCAGTCTTCGGTGGAGAGCACGGTCAAGTGCGTGGCGATGGTTGCGGTGGCGGCGGTCGGGGTGGCAAGCATGGCGGGGGAGGAGCACCAAGACCACAATCCGGCAGGGAGATCAACCCCCGGTCTGCATCCCGAGGTTGTGTCGCGGGCGATTAGCGTCTTGGTGGGGAGATTCATGGCTAAAAGCTCGGTGCAGGACATTTTAGGCAGACCGGTGCGCGACTTGCGTATATCGGTGACGGATCGGTGTAATTTTCGGTGTCCGTATTGCATGCCGCGGGAGGTGTTTGGTCCGGGCTATCAGTTCATGCGCGATCCGCAGTTGATGACGACCGACGAGATTGTGCGCATCGCGGCGGCATTTGTGGAATTGGGGGTGGAGAAAATACGGCTGACCGGAGGCGAGCCGTTGTTGCGGCCGGATTTGCCGGAGTTGGTGAGGCGCTTGAAGACCGAGCTGGGGGTGCGCGATGTGGCGCTGACGACGAATGGATGGCTACTGGAGCGGCATTTGCCGGCTTTGCGGGAGGCGGGGTTGGATCGGATCAATATATCGGTCGACTCGCTGGAGGCCGCCACGGCGGGACGCATGAACGGTCAAGGCCTCGATCCCACCCGGGTATTGCGAGCCATCGACGCGGCCATCGCGGCGGGATTGGCGGTGAAGATCAACATGGTCGTCCAACGCGGCGTGAATGATCATGAGCTCGAAAAGGTGGCGGCCTACTTTCGCGATCGAAAACTGCCGTTGCGCTTTATCGAGTTCATGGATGTTGGCAGTTCCAATCACTGGACGGGTGATCAGGTGGTGCCCGCGCAGGAGATCCTCGAGCGGATCGGCGTGAAGTGGGCGATTGAGCCCGTGGGACCCTCTTATCGCGGCGAAGTGGCCGCCCGATACCGCTATGTCGACGGCGCGGGGGAGATTGGAATCATTGCCTCGATTACGGAGCCGTTTTGCCGAGATTGCCATCGGGCGCGCTTATCGGCGGATGGAAAACTGCACACCTGCTTGTTTACAGCGTTGGGCTGGAACGTGTTGGGTTGTTTACGCGCCGGTGCGGATGCGTCTGAACTGCGTGCCTACGTGGCGCGAATCTGGGCGGGTCGCCGGGATCGTTATTCCGATGAACGCGCGGAAATCATGGCGCGCGGCGAGTCCACAGCGAAGGCTGAAATGAGTTATTTGGGTGGGTAGTTAAATCACTCTCCCCGTAGGGTTTGATGCGTAGTTTTGCGCTTTAAATGTGCTTGTCTAATGTGGGGATAATTACCCATTTTGTATATCTCGTGAAGCTGCCCCGAATTATTCAATGGCTCTCGTTTCCCATTTTTGGCCTGGGGATTTCGCATGCTCAGGTGCTAACGGAGAGTTTTACGGGCACGACGGCGAGCGGATGGGTGATGGATGGCACGGGCTACACGCCGTCGCTTACGGCCTCGACCGGCACCGATACGGTCGGTGACGGATGGCTGCGGTTGACGTCCAATGGTGGCAACCAGGCCACCAGCGCTTATTACGATTCGGCCTTCACGGCGGCGGGATCGACGGTCTATGCCTCCTTCGAGTATGCGACGTGGGGCGGAACCGGGGCGGACGGTATCACCTTTTTCCTGTTTGATGGCAGCACGTCGTTTGCGGTGGGGGCCAACGGCGGCTCGATGGGTTACGCTCAAAAATCCGGCACGGGCGCGGACGACCACGCGGGGTTGGCGGGAGGCTACATCGGTGTGGCGATTGATGAGTTCGGCAACTTTTCCAACGCGACGGAAGGTCGGGTCGGGGGAACGGGGTTCGCGCCGGATTCGATCTCCGTGCGGGGGTCGGAATCCTCGAGTTATGCGTTTCTGGGTGGGAGCGGCACCCTCTCCACCTCGATCGACACGCCGGGAGTGGGATCTCGCCCGTCCGTGGTCAATCAGGTGCAAGTGCTGCTCAATGCGACCAATCAACTGACCGTCACGCTGCAGCAGGGCGGCACTTCGCCGCAGACCGTGTTGCAAATGGATCTATCCGCTTTTGCGCGTCCCGAAACGCTGAAGCTGGGTTTCACTTCGGGCACCGGAGGCAGCAATAACTACCACGAGGTGCGGAACGTGGAAGCCTCGACCATCGGCGCCAGCCTCTGGTCGAATTCCCAAGGCACCAGTGCGTGGGGCACCAATACCAATTGGGACCCCACGGTCACTCCCGGCACCGGCGAGGACATCCTGTTCGACAACACCCACGTTGCCACGAACCAGTCGATCAACACCGAGGCCAATCGCACCGTGCGATCGGTCACGTTCGATGCGCCATTCGACTACGCGGTCAACAACAACACCCTCACCTTCGACAACGGCGGCGTAGCGGGATTTTCCGGAGTCGCCGCCACCCAAACCCACGGCGTGGGCAATCACGCGATCAATTCCAACATCGCGATCAATAACGATATTTACGTCCGCAATTCGAATTCGGGCACGCTCACTCTCGGCGGTAACATTGCGACGAACGGCCGCTCCATCACGTTTGACGGCTCCGGGGGCACGACCACAGCGAACGGTGTCATTTCCGGTTCAGGCCGCATCATTAAAAACGACGCCGGCACCGCCACGTTTGCTGGCGCCAACACCTACTCCGGTGGCACGACCCTCAACGGCGGCACCCTCAACGCCAACCACAACAATGCGCTCGGCAGCGGCACGGTTACGCTCGCGGGCGGCACGCTCGCATCGACCACCGGCCGCACCATTGGCAATACGCTCACCGTCACGGGCAATACCTCCCTCGCCAATATCTCCAGCACCGGCACGCTCACCAATTCCGGGGCCGATCACACCATCGGGCTCAGTGGCGTGACGCAGAGCGGCACCGTCAACCTCGCCAACAACAACACCGGCCGCACCGTCGACTTCAACGTCGGCACCAACTCAACCATCAGCGGAGTTATCGCCAACGGCGGGACCGGCGCGGGTAACCTCACGAAAACCGGCCCGGGTTCACTCACCCTCAGTGGCGCCAACACCTACACCGGCACCACCACCATCTCCGACGGCGCCATCGTCCTCGGTGCCAGCAACCGTCTGCATAACGCCAGCGATCTCGTGTTCGGCGCGGGCACGACCCTCAATCTCAACGGCTTTTCCGAACGCGTCGACAATCTCACCGGCGGCGACGGCGCCACGCTCGACTTCGGGGCGACGCCGGGAGCCAACACGTTTCTCTTCGATACCTACACGGCCCCGTCCAGCGGTGTTTTCGTGATCAACAATTGGGAAGATGGCACCGACAAACTGGCGACCACGGTCAATGGTCAGGATGTCAGCTCCATCTACCTTTCGGGCTACGGCGTCGCAACCTACTCCGGCGGCACCACCACCTATGACGGATCGGGCACGGGTTATCTGCTGAACTCTGCCGCCGTCACGTTGCTCGAGTGGGACGGCTCCAGCAGCAACAGTTGGAATACGAGCAACAATTGGTCGCCGGCCAACGTGCCCAGCAATTCCTCCGAATTTGCCCTTTTCGATGACGCCGGCCTCGGCCGCACCAGTGTGTCACTCAATGCCAACCGGACCGTGGGGGGCATTATCTTCGGCGTGAATGCGACCAGCTCCTACACGGTCTCTTCGGGAAATCGGGATATAACGCTTCAAGGTGCCGTCCCTTACATCCAACAAAAGAGCGGCGTGACTCAGACCCTCGCCATGGATGATCTGCGACTTCGCGCCAACACCGTGGTCGATATCACGGGAGCGGGCGACCTTGTCATCGATGCGGACGTGCGTAATTACGATGGCACGGGTCGCGCCCTCATTAAGGACGGCACGGGAGCGGGAAGACTTATCCTGAGCGGTAACGACAATAATTACAGTGCGGGACTTTACGTGAACACCGGCATCGTGCAGGCCCAACACACCACCTCATTGGGCACGGGCACGGGCCACGTCGCCGAAGGCGGCGCGCTGGAGTTCTCCAACTCCGGGACGACGACCAACAATATTGAAATCGCCGGCTCGGGTGTCAGCTCCGGTGGCGCCTTACGCAACGTCGCCGGCAACAACACCCTCACGGGCACCATCACCGAAACCGCCGCCGCCCGGATCACCGCCGATGCCGGCACCACGCTTTCTCTCACCGGCAACCTCACCGGCAGCGGCACCAACACGACCTTCGCCGGTCCGGGAGCCATCAACGTGAGTCGCATCACCACCGGCAGCGGTGGCGTCACCGTCGAGTCCGGCGCGATCACCTACACCGGGGGCAGCGCCAACACCTATACCGGTGCCACCACCGTCAACGGTGGTTCGCTGACTCTCAACAAGAACTCCGGCGTCGACGCCATCGGCACCGGCGGCCTCGTGATCAATTCCGGCGCCACCGTCACCTCCCAGCAGAATCATCAGATCGCCGACTCCGCCTCCGTCGCGCTCAATGGCACCGGCACTTTCAATCTCAATGGCCGGACCGAAACCGTCGCCCAGCTCAACACGACCGCGGCCTCGACCGTGGCCCTTGGCAGCGGAGGCAATCTCACCGTGGGAGCACCGTCCGTCGTTAATTCGACCATCTCGGGCAACCTCACCGGTTCCGGCACCAGCACCTTCAATGTCAACGGCCTCGGCTCCGTCTACGTGTCGGCGAACAACACCGGGTTCAGCGGCACGACCAACGTCACTAGCGGCACGCTCAACATATCCGGATACAACGAAGTGCTCGGCTCCGGTGCGGTCAATGTGGCCTCCGGCGGCAATCTCCAGGTGCAAGGCGGTCTCGACCTCGACAATACCATCACGCTCAACGGCACCGGCACGTCCGCCAATGGTGCCCTGCAGAATTTTGGCGGCGCCAACACCTTGTCCGGTTCCGTGGTGCTCGGCTCCAACGCCCGCGTGCAGTCCAATTCCGGCAGCCTCACCATCTCCGGCACGGTCACCGGCAGCGGCAACACCCTCACGGTGGGCGGCACCAGCAGCACCACGATTTCAGGCGTGGTCGCCACGGGCTCGGGCGGTCTCGTCAAGGATGAGGCCGGCACGCTGACCCTGTCGGGAGCGAACAGCTACACGGGAGCGACGACGATCAACGCGGGCAAAGTGATTGCGACGAACAACACGTCGCTGGGCACGGCGGGCACGGGCACGACGGTGGGCGCGGCGGGCACGCTGCAGATCCAAAACAACATCACCATCGCAGGCGAAGCGCTGGCGCTGGACGGCACGCTCAACAACGCGTCGGGCAACAACACCTACGGCGGAGCGATCAGCGGCACGGGCGACCTCAACGTCAACGGCGGCACGCTGACCCTCTCCAGCAACAGCAGCACCTTCACCGGCGACATCACGGTGACCTCGGGCACGACACTCATTGCGACCGCCGACAACGCGCTGGGCGCGGGCGGCGGCACCACCAGCGTGCTCTCGGGCGGCACGCTCGAAGTGACGGGCAGCATCGACATCGATACCGAGGACAACCTCTACCTCGCGGGCGTGGGCGTGACCAGCGAAGGCGCGCTGCTGAGCACCTCGGGTAACAACACCGTGGATACGCCGATGACCCTCACGGCCAACGCGACCATCGGCGCGACCAGCGGCACGCTCAACCTGGGCACGCAGGCGAACTCACCCGTGCTCGACCTGTCGACCCACGACCTCACGCTCAATACCAACGGCGGTAACATCGTCGTCGAGTCGGACTTCACCGGCACCGGCGACATCATCAAAACCGGCTCCGGCACGCTGACCCTCAACCACGGCGAAGCCTACCCCTCGATCCTGTCCCCCTCGACGGACTTCTTCCTCACCGACGGCACGACGATCCTCAACACCTACGCGACCGAAAACAGCGGCATGCGCGGCAACGTCACGATCGGCGACGGCACCGGCGCCGCCGGTTCCGCCATCCTCCAACAAGGTATCCTCGAGTCCGGGGCCGATAACTCCAACCAGATCATCGCGGACACCTCGAACATCACGATCAACTCCGACGGTTACTGGGACCTGCAAGGCCACAAGGAAGTGGTCAACAACGTCACCATGAACGGCGGCACCATCGACGCGAAAAAGAACGTCGGCGACGCCAACCGCCTCGACATCGGCGGCAGCCTGAGCGCCACCGCCGACGCGACCATCAACGGCCTGCTCGGCCTCAACAACCAAAGCGCCGCCTCGATCGTCGTGGATTCCGGGGCCAACCTCGACATCAACGCGATCCTCTCCAACGGCGGCTTCGACAAGACCGGCGACGGCACCCTGACCCTCTCCGGTGCCAACACCTACGTCGGCAATACCGAGATCTCCAACGGCATCGTCATCGTCGACAACGACTCCGGCCTCGGCTCCGTCGGCTCCAGCCACACCCGGGTCGATTCCGGCGCCCAGCTCCAACTGTCCAACGTCAACATCGGCAACGAACCCCTCAAACTCTCCGGCACCGGCCACAACGGCGACGGCACCGGCGCACTGCGCGCCACCACCGGCACCAACACCGTCAGCGGCTCCGTGGCCCTCGAAGCCAACGCGGAGATCCAGACCGACTCCGGCGCGACCCTCGCCATCAACGGCAACATCACCGGCTCCGGCAAAACCCTCACGGTCGACTCCCTCGGCAACACGACCTTCAACGGTAACAACACCTTCAATACCCTGGAGAAAAACGGCGCCGGCACGCTCACCGTCACCGGGACCAACACCTACGCCACCGCCAACATCAACACCGGCACCTTCGCCCTGGGTAACTCCAACATCCTCGCCGACACCATGGACGTGAATCTCGGCGCCGCGGGCACCTTCGCCGTCGGCGGTTACACCGAGACGATCGACGACCTCAACGGCTCGGGGACCCTCACCATCGCCTCCGGCGGCTCCCTCGGCATCGACAAGATCGGCAACGCCGGCGCGTTCACCGGCACGCTCGACGTCGACGGCATCATGACGCTCAACGGCGGCCTCATCGGCGCCGGCGCCGACGGCTCCGCCAGCACCGGCACGATGATGCTCAACGCCGCGAGCACCCTGGAAATCGCGGCCGACTTCGTCTTCGGCGGCACCCTCGAACTGGCCGCCAACACGACCCTCAAGCTCTCCGGCGCCGGCACCGAGTTTAACCTCGATACGCTGCACATCACCGGCGACTCGATCATCGACTTCAGCGGCGTCGACGCGACGACGTTCAACATCGGCAGCCTCGTGATCGACCCCGGCGTAGCGGTGACCGCCGTGGGCTGGGACTCGTTCTACGACCTGTGGACCGCCGCGAACTTCAGCGGAGCGACGCTGGACGAACGCGACACCAACACCGCGCAAATCACCTTCGACGGCTTCACCTCGGCGGACACGATCTGGCTGACCTACGACTACGGCTCCAACGAGATCACGGTGCCGGAGCCCTCGACCTACGGAGCGATCCTGATGGGCACGGGCCTGGCGACCTTCCTGCTGCGCCGCAAACGCCGCGCCCCCGCCGCCCCCGCGACCAACTGACCCTGCCGCCGTCGCCTCACGGCTTCCGCGTCAGTTTTTGCCGTAATCCCGCCGATTTCTGACGGAATGGGTCGCCGGAATGACGCGGCCGGACCCCGAGTAGATACCCTTTGCCATGCATGCGTAGTATTACGGGCGAGGTTAGGTCTTGATCAAGCTAGGGTAAACACCTTAGTATGACTGATCGTGAATTTTACTAGATCCAGTGCAGCCGTCCTCGGATTGCTTTTAACCGCTTCCGCCGGTCATTCGCAGGTCCTCACGGAGAGTTTTAAAGAAACCTCCGCATCCGGCTGGGTCTTTGCGGGCACGAACTACACCCCGACGCTCACTGCGGACCAAGGTATTGATACCGCGGGAGATGGCTGGCTGCGTCTCACGACGGCGGATGGCAACCAGGCGACCAGTGCGTATTTTGACACCGCGTTCGACGCCGCTGGTGCGACCGTTTACGCGTCGTTCGAATACGCCTCCTGGGGAGGCAACGGCGCGGATGGCATTGCGTTTTTCCTGTTTGATGGGAGCACCACGTTTTCCGTCGGCGCCCCCGGTGGTTCATTGGGTTATGCCCAGCGCAACGCGGAAGCCGGTCTGGCGGGGGGCTACATCGGCGTAGGTATCGATGAATTCGGCAACTATTCGGCGGCCACGGAAGGCAAGACCGGCGGCATCGCGTTCTCTCCCGATGCCATCGCCGTGCGCGGTTCGGAAGCTTCTGGGTATGCATTTTTGGGCAGCAGCGGCACGTTGGGCACGTCGATCGACAGTCCCGGAGTGGGCTCTCGTCCGTCGGTGATCAATCAGGTGCAGGTGCTGCTCAATGCGACCAACCAACTCACGGTGACATTGCAGCAGGGTGGCACGTCTCCGCAGACGGTGTTGCAGATGGACCTCTCTTCCTATGCCCGACCCGAAACGCTGAAACTGGGTTTCACGGCTGGCACCGGTGGCCAGAACAACATTCACGAGATTCGCAATGTGGAGGCGTCCACCATTGCCGCCAGCCTGTGGTCCAACGGCACCAACGACAGCACGTGGGGTGACAACAACAACTGGGACCCTGCCGTCGTGCCTGGCACCGGCGAAGATATCCTGTTCGACAATACCCATGTTTCGACCGCGCAGACGATCGCCACCGAAGCCGATCGCACGGTGCGTTCCGTCACCTTCGACGCGCCGTTCGATTACACGGTTGAGGATAACACGCTTACTTTTGACAACGGCGGCGTCGCCGGATTCACCGGCGTGGCCGCGACTCAAACCCATGGGGTCGGCAACCACGCCATCACTTCCGACTTGGCGATCAACAACGACATCAGTGTGCGCAATTCCAACGCCGGCACGCTCACGCTCAGCGGTGATTTGGACACCAACGGCAACACCGTCACCTTCGATGGGGTCGGCGGGATGGTCACCCAAAGCGGGATCATTTCCGATTCCGGTGCCGTCATTAAAAACGACGCCGGTTCACTCACGCTCAGCGGCGCCAACACCTTCAGCGGTGGCACCGATATCAATGGCGGCACCCTGAATGCGAATGCCTCGACCGCCCTCGGCTCCGGCACGGTTGACCTCAACGGCGGCACGCTCGGTTCCACCAATTCCTCCACCATCGGCAATACCATCGCGCTCAACGGCAATGCCGCGCTCAACGGCATCACCACCTCCGGCACCCTCACGCAAACGGGCGGCAACTATACGCTGGGCCTGAACGACGCGACCGTCGGCGGCACCGTCAATCTGTCCCACAACAACACTGGTCGCACCCTCACCCTCGATACCCTGGGTTCCAACACCATCAGCGGGGTCATCGCCAACGGCGGTTCCAGTGCCGGCAACCTGACCAAGACCGGTTCGGGCGATCTCATCCTTTCGGGCAACAATACCTACACCGGCACCACCACCATTAGTGAGGGCTCGATCACCCTGGGCGCCAGTGACCGGTTGGCCAACGCGTCGGACTTGGTGCTCAACGACGGCACCTCGCTCAACTTGAACGGCTACTCGGAGCGCATCGACAATCTCACCGCCGGTGACGGCGCGTCCATTGACTTCGGCACCCCCGGCGGCGCGAACAACTTTGTCTTCGATAACTACACCGCTCCTTCCAGCGGCGTGCTCGTCATCAACAACTGGGAAGATGGTGTCGATGGACTCGCCACCAAAGTGTCCGGTCAGGACGTCAGCTCGATCTATCTCTCCGGCTACGGCGTGGCGGAGGAAAAATGGCAGACCACGGTGGGCAGTTACGGCAACGCCTACCTGCTCGGTCTCAAAGCGGTGACCGAAAAAGAGTGGGACGGCAGCTCCAGCAACAACTGGACGACCGACGCGAACTGGACCTGGTGGGGCGATCCCAATTCCAACGAGGTCGCCTTGTTCGACGACTTGGGCCTGGGCAGACTCGCCGTTAATCTCGACCAGAGCCGCACCCTCGCGGGCATCAAGTTTGGTGAGAACGCCACCGATACCTACCGCATTTCGTCCGGCAGCAGCGACATCACGCTCAACGGTGCCGTCCCCTACATTCAGCAGCAAAGCGACTCCGACCAGGAGCTCTACTTTGACGACCTCTTTCTCGGTAACAACACCGTCGTCGACATCACGGGCGCCGGCGACCTGATCATCAACGCCGACATCAAGGACAACGGTAACGGCTACGCGCTCATCAAAGACGGCACGGGCGAAGGCAAGTTGATCATCAACAGCAATTACAGCGACTACTCCGGCGGCCTCTACATCAACAAGGGCATCGTGCAGTCGCAATACTCCGGCGCGCTCGGCTCAGGCACCGCCCATATCGCCACCGGCGGCGCGCTCGAACTTGCCAATGTCGGCACGACTTCCAACAACATCGAACTCGCCGGTGACGGCGTTGCCGACGGTGGAGCCATTCACAACGTCGCGGGCAACAACACGCTGTCCGGCACGCTGACCGAAACGGATGACACCCGCTTTACCGCCGATGCCGGCACCACGCTTTCGCTGACCGGCAACCTCACCGGCAGCGGCACCGACACGACCTTCGCTGGGGCGGGCAACATTAATGTGAGCCGCATCACCACCGGCAGCGGTGGCGTCACGGTCGAGTCCGGCACCGTCACCTACAACGGGGGCAACGCCAACACCTACACCGGCGCGACCACGGTCGACGGTGGCTCGCTCGTCCTCAACAAGAGCTCCGGCGTCAACGCCATCGGCACCGGCGGCCTCGTGGTCAACTCCGGCGGCACCGCCACCTCCCAGCAGAATAACCAGATCGCCGATTCCGCCGCCGTCACGCTCAACGGCACCGGCACCTTTGATCTCAATGGCCGGACCGAAACCGTGGCTCAATTGAATGCCACCGGCACCAGCTCCACCCTCGATCTGGGCAGCGGTGATCTGACGATTGGCGCGGCGGCCGTGGTCAACTCCACCATCAACGGCAACATCGTGGGCGACGGTTCCAGCACGCTGAACGTCGATGGTCTCGGCTCCGTCTACGTCAACGGCAACAACACCGGGTTCAGCGGCACGACCAACGTTGACGCGGGCACGCTCAATATTTCCGGCGGCGACGAAGTGCTTGGTTCCGGCGCGGTCAATGTCGCTTCCGGCGGCAACCTGCAGATTCAAGGCGGTCTCGACCTCGACAACACCATCACGATCAACGGCACCGGATCATCCGGCAACGGCGCGATCGAAAACTTCGGCGGGGCCAACACCTTGTCCGGTTCCGTGGTGCTCGGCTCCAACGCCACCATCAAATCCAGCACCGGCACGCTTGGTATTTCCGGCACCGTGACCGGCAGCGGCAACGGACTCACCATCGACGGCTCCTCCAACACGCTCGTCAGCGGTGTGATCGCGACCGATGCGGGCACCCTGACCAAATCCGGCACCGGCACGCTGACCCTGTCGGGAGCGAACAGCTACACGGGAGCGACGACGATCAACGCGGGCAAAGTGATTGCGACGAACAACACGTCGCTGGGCACGGCGGGCACGGGCACGACGGTGGGCGCGGCGGGCACGCTGCAGATCCAAAACAACATCACCATCGCAGGCGAAGCGCTGGCGCTGGACGGCACGCTCAACAACGCGTCGGGCAACAACACCTACGGCGGAGCGATCAGCGGCACGGGCGACCTCAACGTCAACGGCGGCACGCTGACCCTCTCCAGCAACAGCAGCACCTTCACCGGCGACATCACGGTGACCTCGGGCACGACACTCATTGCGACCGCCGACAACGCGCTGGGCGCGGGCGGCGGCACCACCAGCGTGCTCTCGGGCGGCACGCTCGAAGTGACGGGCAGCATCGACATCGATACCGAGGACAACCTCTACCTCGCGGGCGTGGGCGTGACCAGCGAAGGCGCGCTGCTGAGCACCTCGGGTAACAACACCGTGGATACGCCGATGACCCTCACGGCCAACGCGACCATCGGCGCGACCAGCGGCACGCTCAACCTGGGCACGCAGGCGAACTCACCCGTGCTCGACCTGTCGACCCACGACCTCACGCTCAATACCAACGGCGGTAACATCGTCGTCGAGTCGGACTTCACCGGCACCGGCGACATCATCAAAACCGGCTCCGGCACGCTGACCCTCAACCACGGCGAAGCCTACCCCTCGATCCTGTCCCCCTCGACGGACTTCTTCCTCACCGACGGCACGACGATCCTCAACACCTACGCGACCGAAAACAGCGGCATGCGCGGCAACGTCACGATCGGCGACGGCACCGGCGCCGCCGGTTCCGCCATCCTCCAACAAGGTATCCTCGAGTCCGGGGCCGATAACTCCAACCAGATCATCGCGGACACCTCGAACATCACGATCAACTCCGACGGTTACTGGGACCTGCAAGGCCACAAGGAAGTGGTCAACAACGTCACCATGAACGGCGGCACCATCGACGCGAAAAAGAACGTCGGCGACGCCAACCGCCTCGACATCGGCGGCAGCCTGAGCGCCACCGCCGACGCGACCATCAACGGCCTGCTCGGCCTCAACAACCAAAGCGCCGCCTCGATCGTCGTGGATTCCGGGGCCAACCTCGACATCAACGCGATCCTCTCCAACGGCGGCTTCGACAAGACCGGCGACGGCACCCTGACCCTCTCCGGTGCCAACACCTACGTCGGCAATACCGAGATCTCCAACGGCATCGTCATCGTCGACAACGACTCCGGCCTCGGCTCCGTCGGCTCCAGCCACACCCGGGTCGATTCCGGCGCCCAGCTCCAACTGTCCAACGTCAACATCGGCAACGAACCCCTCAAACTCTCCGGCACCGGCCACAACGGCGACGGCACCGGCGCACTGCGCGCCACCACCGGCACCAACACCGTCAGCGGCTCCGTGGCCCTCGAAGCCAACGCGGAGATCCAGACCGACTCCGGCGCGACCCTCGCCATCAACGGCAACATCACCGGCTCCGGCAAAACCCTCACGGTCGACTCCCTCGGCAACACGACCTTCAACGGTAACAACACCTTCAATACCCTGGAGAAAAACGGCGCCGGCACGCTCACCGTCACCGGGACCAACACCTACGCCACCGCCAACATCAACACCGGCACCTTCGCCCTGGGTAACTCCAACATCCTCGCCGACACCATGGACGTGAATCTCGGCGCCGCGGGCACCTTCGCCGTCGGCGGTTACACCGAGACGATCGACGACCTCAACGGCTCGGGGACCCTCACCATCGCCTCCGGCGGCTCCCTCGGCATCGACAAGATCGGCAACGCCGGCGCGTTCACCGGCACGCTCGACGTCGACGGCATCATGACGCTCAACGGCGGCCTCATCGGCGCCGGCGCCGACGGCTCCGCCAGCACCGGCACGATGATGCTCAACGCCGCGAGCACCCTGGAAATCGCGGCCGACTTCGTCTTCGGCGGCACCCTCGAACTGGCCGCCAACACGACCCTCAAGCTCTCCGGCGCCGGCACCGAGTTTAACCTCGATACGCTGCACATCACCGGCGACTCGATCATCGACTTCAGCGGCGTCGACGCGACGACGTTCAACATCGGCAGCCTCGTGATCGACCCCGGCGTAGCGGTGACCGCCGTGGGCTGGGACTCGTTCTACGACCTGTGGACCGCCGCGAACTTCAGCGGAGCGACGCTGGACGAACGCGACACCAACACCGCGCAAATCACCTTCGACGGCTTCACCTCGGCGGACACGATCTGGCTGACCTACGACTACGGCTCCAACGAGATCACGGTGCCGGAGCCCTCGACCTACGGAGCGATCCTGATGGGCACGGGCCTGGCGACCTTCCTGCTGCGCCGCAAACGCCGCCAGACCACCGCCCCCGCGACCAACTGACCCCGCCGCCGCCTCACGGCTTCCGCGTCAGTTTTTGCGTCACGTTCAAAAGGCGTGCGCGGAGCGGCTGACCCTTCGCGGCAAAGTCGCGTTGGAGGGTTTCGTATTCCGTTCGCCCGGCGGCTTCCTCGATCTTGATCGGAGAATAACCCAAGTGTTGCAGATCGTAGGGACTCGCACGCATGTCGACTTCCCGAATGGCCCGAGCGAGCTCAAAGCAGTCGGCGATGAGCTCCGACGGCGTGAACGGCGCCAGTTTATACGCCCACTTGTAGAGATCCATGTTGGCGTGCAGGCAGCCCCGTTGGTCCAGCTCCACGGCGGATTCCCGGGTCGGTTGCAGGCGATTGAGCGGGCGGGCCGAGGTGGTGAAAAACCGAAAGGCATCGTAGTGCGTGCAGCACCCGGGACCACTCTCGACGATGCGGGCGATCTCGTCGGGCGGGAATCGCAGCGGGTGTGCGTTGTGTCGGATCTCCTCCGGGGCCTGACGATAGACCATCGCCCATTCGTGCCAGCCGAAACAGCCGAAGAACGCGGGCCGCGCGGCAGTGGTGGAGAGAAATGTTTCCAGCCAACGGGCGAAGGCCCGTCGTTTATCCGGGAGCGCCGCCGGTTCGATTTGCACACCTTGACCGACTTCCCGGTATTCCGACCAGCGCAGGAAATCCCGGGCCGTGTTCCCGGCCAGAATCACGCCGGGTCCCGGATGCCAACGGCGCAACCAGGCGGGACGAAACGAATAGTAGGTGAACAGGAAATCCTTCACCGGGTGCTTTTGTCCGCGCGAGGCGCGCTCACGTTGGCCGTCGATCAAACGATCGACCCGCGCCTCGTGCGCACGGCGTTGCTCCTGCCAAACGGATTCGGCGAGCACGACGGGAGATTTGGTAGACGCAGCGACCACAGCGCTAGGCAAGGGCCTTGCCGGCCTCCGGGTCAATCACGCGTCATCAACCGGTGCACGCCCATGATGGGAGCCTCGGTGATGGGAGTGAGTGGTAACGGTGATCGCGGCACCAGCGCCGCCTGCACGGCGGGGTGCGTGAGAATGGGGCCGCTCAGACCGGCGGGCAGGGCGTCGAGTGGGGTGGCGGGAAACAACCGTGTCGCCACTTGGAGCGCGAGATCCAGCAGCGGTTTCGCCGATTCCAGCACCATGGTTCGGGCGGCTTCATCGCCTTCGGTGGCGAGGTGGAGCACGGCCGGAGCCAGCGCGGCGATGGTTTTATTTGGGTCGCGGTTCTGGTAAAAATGCCGGGTAAGCGCGGTGACGGTCGTTTCGTCCACCGGCAGACCCGACTGATGTTGCACCAACGGGCCGAACCGGGTGAGCGGGGCCCAACCCTGCAGTTCCAGCAGCCCGCGGGCGATCACGCGCCGCCCCAAGTCGTATCCACTTCCCGGATCACCGAACCGCCAGCCGAGGCCGCCAGCGTAGTGCACCGTGTCGTCGGGAGCATGAGCGGCCACGAAAGAACCCGTGCCGCCGTGCAGCACCAAACCCGGTCGACCGCTGGTGGCCAGCTCGAGCACCGGCAGCGCATCATGGTGCGACGAGACGGTGCCGAAATCGCGGAGATCGGCGGCAAATTCCCGCCACCAGCTCGGCGCGCCCGCCATGTAGAGGTGCGTGCTGATCACGGGCTCGCGATGGATCTGGCCCAGGGCTTCGAGAATGATGGCGCGGGCTTGTTCGGGGCCGGCGATATTGGGATTGCAGCCGGGGGCGAGGTGACGGGTGACGATGGCACCGGTCTCATCGATCAGGATGAGTTCGGTTTTGGTTCCGCCGCCGTCGACGCCGATGCGATAGGTGCTACCCACAGAACGCACGCAATACGGGGATGTTGCCCAATGCAGGCCTAAAATGAACCGAGGTCATGGCGGGCCTCGCGAGCCGTCGGCGGTCGCGCCACCCCGCGCCGCCATTTGCGCGCTCGCTTTGTGCGGGAGGAGACTTACTCGTGGGTGGTCTACGCTCATGTCCTCGTCATCTCCCGCAGTTATTCGTTGGTTGGTTCGCCACGCCGGTTATCCGGCGCATCGCCTGGCGCCCGGAGCGGAGCGCCTGGTCTTGTTTGCCGCCGCCGCCGCCGCCGCCGCCGATGAAGCCGGGGTGCAGCGCGCGAGCGGCATGATCGTGCGCAAGAACTCGGCCGAGGAAGCGTCGCGGCGCCAACAAGCCGAGAACCGCCGCAAGGCGCACTTCAAGAGCGACAATCGCACCGCGACCTGACCGACCCGACCAGGCCGGTCAGCTTCGCGGAGTCACGCGTCGAGCCACCCACGCATCGATACGCGGCAGCTCGCGCTCGCTCACGGCGGCATTGAGCCGGATGAGACTGGTCGCCTTCGCGGCTTCGGCTTCGCCTGCTTCACCGAGGTGTTCACGGGTCACTTGTTCGAGTTCGTGGGCATAGCGCGAGTCGGTCGCGTTTTGCACGATCTCAGGCAGGTAGGAGTTGACGCCAAACGCGGGTTGGGCGGCGAGAAGTTCGGCGGCGTGGGCCACGGCAAATTCCCACGCGAGATCGAGGTGCTCGCCGTAGACGCCGACGCGTTGAACATTGGCGTTGCGCTCGGAGGTGGAGAGTTCGTCGCCCAGTGTCAGTTCGAGCGTGCGTCGGGCGAGGGCGGGTTCGAGGGCGTGCTGCATGGCACCATAGGCCCGTCGTTTTTCCGCCGTGGTGGGGGCGGCGCGAGCCAGATCGTGAAGCCGTCGATACATGGCTTCATCGGCGTAGCGGCCCACCGTGTTGAAGACGGCCGGGCGCAGGTCGCCGGACAGGCTGGTCGGATCTTCTTGGTAGCGGGCAAAGCGGCGCTGGCACTCGGCGATCGTCGCTTCGTCGCCGCTTTTTGCGAGGATGTTGATCAGTCGGGCGCGCAGGGTGCCGAGCAAGGGGGATTCGCCGGGAGTAGCGTCCCACCCGATGTGATCGAGCTGGGGCGTGAGGAGTTCGACGAGCCATGACTGATAGGCGAAGCGGCCCGGTTGACGTTGTTGCCAGGAGTCGATGGTGCCGAGGGATCGGAGCATGGTCTCCCACACGGGTTGGGCGGTGCTGTGGCGGAGGGCGAGGACGATGTCGAGGTAGTCCGTGGCGGCGACGCGACCCGCGAGCACGAGGGCCCACGTGTCACCGAGCAGGTTGAGTTGGTCGGCAACGGGAAGGGTCGGCAGTGCCGCAATGAGCGCGCTCAGAGTGGCCTCGTCATAGAGGACGCGGTAAAAGCCGGTATCGCCGACGTTGAGTTTGGGGGCGGAGCGGTCGCCCGGCCATGGCAGGTCTGCCGGCGTGGCGGCGAGCAGATGGCTGGAAGGGGACGTGAGTTGATCGTATGGCGCAAAGGTCACGGGAATCGACCACGACAAATTTTCGGCCTGCGGGTCATCCAGAATGAAGCGCTGCTGGTCCAGATGCAGGCGGTCGTCGGATACGGTGGCGGAGACAATGGGAAATCCCGGCTGTTCGGTCCAGCCGGCGGCAATGGCGGTCACTGGTTGACCCGATGACTCCGCGAGGGCGGCCCAGAGGTCGGCGGTGGTGGTATTGCTCAGCGCGTGGCGTTGCATGTAGAGTCGGATGCCGTCCCGGAAAGGAGTCTCGCCCAGAAACGCCTCCAGCATGCGCACGAAGGCCTTGCCCTTTTCGTAGGAAATGGTGTCGAACGCGTCCATGGCCGAAGTCTCGGTGACGCCGGGCAATTGAATGGCGTGGGTGGATTGGCGGGCGTCGAGCGCGAGGGCGCGTTCTTTGTCGGAGTTGGCCCGCAGCCACGTGTTCCAGGTGGGATTGAGGTCGTTGGTGCACTTGGTTTCCAACCAGCTGGCGAATCCCTCGTTGAGCCAGAGGTTGTCCCACCAGCCCATGGTCACGAGGTTGCCAAACCACTGGTGGGCGATCTCGTGGGCGATGACCTTGAATACCCACTCCTTGTCGGTCTGCGACATCACGGCCGGATCGTAAAGGAGCAGCGTATCGATATAGGAGATACAGCCCCAGTTTTCCATGGCGCCGAAATTGGAGAAGGCGTTGGGCACGCCGATTTGCACGAGTTGGGGCAACGGGTAGGGTGCGCCGAAATAGTCGGCGTAGTAGTCGAGGATGCGCTTGGTCGATTCCAACGCGTAGCCGGCCGTGGCCGTCTTGCCTTCGGTGAAGGCGATGATGAGCCGCGTGCCGTGGTGGTCGGCTTCGATGGTCTCCAATTCACCGCCGAAAAATGCCAGCAGGTAGCTCGACATGCTCGGGGTGCGGGCGAAGCTCACGGCCTTGCGATCCCCGGGCAGTGGCGTTTCGCCCGTGGCCGGCATGTTGGAGAATGCGGTGAACGATGCGGGCACGACGAGCGTGACGTCAAAGGTCGCCCGAAAAGCGGGTTCGTCCCAGCAAGGCAAAGCGCGGCGGGCTTCCAGCACTTCCATTTGGGTGCCGAACATTTCCTTCTCACCGGACGCGGTGGGGTAGCGATCAAAGAAGAATCCCTCGGCGTTGGGGTGGATGATGCCGCGATACGTGATTTCGATGACATATGCTCCGGGAGCGAGCGGCTCCGGCCCGGCGAGCGACAGTTGTTGCAAGTCGGCGTCGAGCGTGGCGGTCAATGCCACCGGGTCGTCGTGGGGCGAGTCGCCTGCGGGCAGGAGGGTGGCGCGATCGATAGTCAGCTCGTTGGCATTGAGCACGATGGCGTCGACCGTCGCTCGCACCTCGATATCGATGCGCACCTCGCCTTGGATGGTGCGAGCCGGCAAATCGGGTTCGATGCGCACGCGGTAATGAGTCGGCACAATCGTCTTGGGCAGGTTGCCCGGATTGGTCTCGAAGTTGAACGGCGCCTCGGCGCGGGCACTGGTGGAGCATAGGACGATGGCAAGGGCCACGATGCCCCGGCGTCCCCAACGATATTTCATGACACCGGCATCCCCCAAAAGTGCGGCGGGGTCAATGAGTAGACGCACCTCAATCGATTTGTTCGGTGTGCGGCAGACTATATACTCAGCCTTTGCTCGTGGATGTAATCCGGTAACGGAAGTCCCTAAATTTTGGAGATTCGAAGGGAAACACGACGGGCAAACGCGTGGGATGGGACCTCAACCCACCGATACATCAATATAGCTACTCCGAAACTCGAGAATAACAGAATGATATCGATCACGATTTGTGTGAGTAGAGAGTCTCCTGTGTTCAGCACAGGGAATAGTCCTGGTAAAAGGTAGCAGGAGATCGGGACGTGGATCAGATACAGGCTGTAGGACGATAGTCCGACTGGTCGGAAGAATCTGAGTGCAGGCGCAAACCGGTTGGGAAGTGGCCATAATAAGAGCGATGCGGTGAACATGCCGGCCCCAACAACGTAAGCGTCCGTCCTAGCACGTGGTAGTCGGGAGGGCTTCGGGTTGGTAGAGTGGCGGGATGGCTCGAATCGAAGCGGAACAGATTTACGTGTATGGTGGCGTGGTGGATTTGCGCAAAGGAGCGAACAGCTTGCGGACGTTGGTGGGCCGGCCGGAGCCGGAAGCGCTTTACGTGTTTTCAAACCGGTCAAGAGGCCTGCTGAAGTTCCTCGTCGTCGATGCGACGGGTGTTTGGTGCGGCACGCGACGTCTGCATCACCGGCGGTTTGCGTGGCCGGAAAGTCCGGACGGTCAGGAGCGGCTGACGCGTGATGAACTTGCGTGGCTGATCGCGGGTGGAGACGTGAAAAAGTTACGTCTAAAGCGCACTTTGGCTGGCCAATAGCGGGAGGCCGGATACTGTATCCGTATAGTGGCGACAGTTAATCCACCAACCGATCTTCAGGAGGATGATGAGGCGCAGGTTCTGCGTCTTGAATGCGAACGACTGGAGCAAGAAAACCATGTATTAGGCACGGAGCTAAAGGCGCTCAATGCGGAGATGGCTTACATGCAGCGCCAGTTGGAGGCCCTGAAACGCAAGCTGTTCGGACAGTCGCGGGGTGAGCAGGTCAGCGAGGCGCAGTTGAACTTGGCTCTCGACGAGATGGAGCGGGAACGCGCGCAGCAGGAGGAGGTGCCCAAGGAGGTGATTGGCTACGCCCGCCGTCGACCTCAGGCGGAGGAGTCGCAGGCCCGACTGCCCGAAGACCTGGAGACGATCACCGAGGAAATCATCCCGGAGGAGGTGCGGGCCGAACCGGAGGCCTACGAGCGCATCGGTGAAGAAGTGACCGAAGAACTCGATGTCCAGCCGATGAAGGTGATCCGTCGCCGGATCGTGCGACCGAAGTTTAAACGCAAGGGGCAAGCCGCAGCGGCGCCCTTCATTGCGCCGCTACCGGCCCGGGTGATCCCGGGCGGACTACCCGCCGCCGGTTTGATCGCGTTCCTCTTGGTGGCCAAATATGTGGACCACCTTCCTCTCTACCGATTGGAGAAAAGCTTCAAGCAACGCTTCGGCGTGAAGCTACCGCGTCAGCGCCTGTGCGACTGGACCGGATACGCCATCGAGAACTGGCTGTTAATCATCTACCACTCGATCCGGCAGGGATTGATCGGAGGCGACTACTTGCAGATCGATGAGACGCCGATCCGTTATCTTGACCCGGATCGCAAAGGACAAAGTAGCCGCGGTTACCTCTGGGTTTATGGACATCCAGGAGGAGACCTGTGCTTTGATTGGTCGCTGGGCCGGGGTAAAGCCGCGGCCGAGGCCATCGTGTGCGAGTTTACCGGTCTGCTGCAAAGCGACGGCTACCAAGTCTACGACCGGGTGAGCGAGGGTCGCGAGATCACGCAACTCGGATGCTGGGCGCACGCGCGTCGACGGTTCTACGACGCCTACCAAGCCGGTGAATCCGGGGCGGCGCATTACTTGGTGCTCATCCGCGATCTCTACGCGATCGAAGCGTCATTGCCGGCCGAGGCGAGCGTGGCGCAGGTCGCGGAGATCCGGGCCGAACGCAGTGTGCCAGTCCTCGCACAGATCAGGCAGTCATTGGACGAAGATATCGACACGCACATGCCCAGAACCGCCATCGCTGATGCCATCGGTTACGCCCGATCCCAGTGGAGCAAGCTGACCGCATACGTGCAGCACGGGCAAACGCGCATCGACAACAACCTCACCGAACAAGCCATCCGCCCCACCAAACTCGGGGCCAAGAACTGGTTGTTCATTGGGCACCCCGGTGCGGGCAAGCGCGCTGCGATCATCTACACCATCCTCGAATGCTGCCGCCGCCATAACGTCGAACCTCTCGCTTACCTCAACGACGTGCTCCGTCGCCTGCCCGGCATGACCAATCACCAAGTCGCTGCCGCCAAACTTACCCCGCGCGACTGGAAACCCGCGGCCTGAGCGTCAACCCCTTCCGCATACGCGGTAGAACGGACGCTTACCCAACAACAGTCCAATCCATGTGGAGAATTATTCCCACAACGCTAATGACCAATAGCGGCATGGCACGTCGGAAACCATCATTTACCAGCCAGCTGATCGCGACGCCGACCGCGAAAAGATTCCATTGATCCAAAGGAAATACGGGAACGGCGAGAGCCAGGAGCGATACACCGGTGACAGTCCAATATAGGCTTTTGCGCGGTATGAGCCCCAAAATGGAGGTAGAAGGCTAATTCGTAGCCAAGACTCCAATATACCCAGTTCATACTGGTCACACCAGAAACGTCTCCCACGAAAGCCAGAGCGGTGTAGAGCACGGATTTTAAATCATGTGGAAGCGCGGTAACATCGTTCGTTCCAATTTGAAAAACTCGAACTGCAACTACGGCCAGCACGACTAAAAGACTTACCCAATAAGGAGGATAAATGCGGAGAAACCTGCGGGCAAAAAAGGCCAACCCGGCGCAAGTGTTCGTGGCGTTGGAGATACAGAAACCACTCACGACGAAAAAGACCGGAACTCCTAGCCATCCCAACTTCACGACGTTGTGATAGGTGTCGGCCGGATTTAGTGGCCCTTCATTTATATGGAATATCACCACCATTACCGCCCCCAAGCCACGCAATCCATCGATAGTTAGGGTTCGAAGCGGCGTCGTCATAGGGAAGGTTTGCCATAATTGGCTGATGATCGAGCAAGAGGTCCCGAGGATTGGAATACAACCATCTCGACGGCAAAGCTTACCGTTCGAAAGAGAAGGTGTCAGCGTTGGCGGCGCAGGAATCGCTGGACCGCGGCGCGCGTCGGCATGGAGGGAGCCGTGCCCGGCTTCGTCACCGAAAGCGCGGCGACGGCGCAACCATGGCGGGCGGCGGCAGCGAGATCGCCGTCGTGTTCGAGCAGTCCGGCGGCAAATCCGCCCACAAAAGCGTCGCCGGCCCCGGTGGTGTCGACTGCTTTGACCTGAAACGCCGGCACTTCGACGTAGCCGTCGGCCCGGGAAATGAAACAGCCCCGCATCCCGAGGGTGACGATCACTACGGGCACGCCAATGGTGCCGCAGAGGGCGTGGAGCTTGGCGGGCGGAAGCTTCAGCATCGCTGTGGTGGTGAGCGGTTTTTTCCCCGGATGCAGGCCGAGCCGGTTGATGAGTTCGACGAACTCGGTCTCGTTGGGAATGAGGATGTCGACGTGCTTGAGCATCGTCGCCTTGAAGTCCGGCCGCAGGGGGGCGGGGTTGAGAATCGTCAGGGCCCCGGCGTCGCGGCCGAGTTTCAACGCGTGCGTGGTGGCGGGGAGGTTGGCCTCGAGTTGGCAAATCACCATGCGGGCACCGTCGATCGCGATGGCGGGCAGGTCGGACTTGGCGAGCTTCAGATTTGCGGCGAGGGCGACGATGATCTGGTTCTGCCCCTCGGCGTTGACCAGAATGGCGGCCGAGCCGGTCGGTTGGGTGCTTTTGACCGCCCAGTGCGTGGCGATGCCTTCGCGTTCGTAAAAGGCCTGGGCATCGCGACCGAAGGCGTCGTCGCCGATGGCTCCGACATACAGCGTTGGGGCGCCGGCGCGACCTGCGGCCACAGCTTGGTTGGAGCCCTTGCCTCCCGGGCCGGTGCGGGAAGTGCCGGCAAGGGTTTCGCCGGGGGCGGGGAAGTGCTCACAATTGAAACACAGGTCGATGACATAGCTGCCGACGACGACGACTTGGGGCGGGGTCATGGGAGATAACATAGGCAAGAAGACGGAAGTAAAAAGTATGAAGTTGGCCCGCCCTGCCGTTCGTCCCGGAGCAGCCACCGTTTGTCCAAAGTTTGCGCCCGGTCGGGTGTTTTGATGTAACGTGGCGTTGTGATCGACTCAGCCCCGCCATTTACGGACCCCGTTGTCGCCGCCAAGCGCGAACGCGCCAAGGGGCGTTTGTATGTGATGTGCCAAACGATCGGCTGGCTGGGGTTTCTGGCGATGCAGCTCATCTTCGTTCACATTGTCCAATCTGGTAAGGAAAGGGCAGTGTCTGTCTCTGATGATGCGCAGATCGTGATGATCGCGCTGCTGGGTTGGTTGATTTCTCACTACGCCCGGGTGTATTTCGAGCGGTGGGGCTGGAAAGAGATGGGCTGGCTGAAGCTGTTGCCGCGTGCGCTCATCATGACGTTCTTGATGTCGTTGGTGTGGTCGATCGTCGGCTACGGCTGGTCCTACGGCGTGTTGCAGGAGACGTTTCCTGATAAGATCAACCCGTTCTTGTTGATGTGTATCAGTGTGATCAACGGCACGTTCGTTTTCGGTGCCTGGATGTCGTTCTATTTCGTCTACCACGTGTTCGACCGCTTCAATCGGTCGGAAATTGAGCGCCTCCGTTTGGCCACCGTGGTGAAGGATGCCGAGCTGCGGGCTTTGAAGTCACAGGTGAATCCCCACTTCATGTTCAACTCGCTCAACAGTGTGCGGGCGTTGATTGACGAAGACCCGAGCCGCGCCCGCGAAGCCGTCACCCAGTTGGCCAACATGCTGCGTTATTCGCTGCAAGCCGGCAGCAAACAGACCGTTTCCTTCGAAGACGAACTGACCGTTGTTAATGACTATCTCGCGTTGGAACAGGTGCGCCACGAAGAGCGGCTCCGCCTCCGCCTCGATGTGGATCCCGACACGTTGCGTCGTTCCATCCCGCCGATGTTGCTGCAAACCCTCGTGGAAAACGCGGTCAAATACGGTATTGCGACCCAGCCGGCTGGCGGTGAGATCGCGATCGTGGCCCGCATCAGGGACGGCGACCTGCGCATCGCGGTGTGTAATCCAGGAAACTTGCGATCCGCGACAGCCCAGGAATCCTCCCGGTCCACCGGAGTCGGCCTGCGCAATGCGTCCGATCGTCTGCAATTACTCTTTGGCGACAGTGCTACGCTCACCGTCTCCCAGTCCGGCCCCGGTGAAGTCACGGCCGAGGTGGTGGTGCCGCAAGACGCCGATCGTGAGCTTGCCGCTCCGGACCGCCGCCGTGCTGCTCGTCCCTCTGCCTCCGTTACTCCAAAAGTTTCCGCATGAAAGCTCTCCTCGTTGATGATGAACGTCTCGCCCGCGGCGAACTGCGCCGCCTCCTCGCCGATGTCAAAGGCGTCGAAATCGTGGGCGAAGCGGCCAACGCCGAACAGGCCCGCGCCAAGCTCGAAGAGCTGAAACCCGACCTGATTTTTCTCGATGTGCAGATGCCCGGCGAAACGGGTTTGGAGTTTTTGGAGACACTCGAACCCCCGATGCCGCAGGTGATTTTTACGACCGCTTATGATGAGTTTGCCGTGAAGGCGTTCGAGCTCAACGCCCTCGATTACCTGCTCAAACCCGTCGACCCCGCCCGTCTCGAAAGTGCCATCGAGCGTTTGCGCGAGCGGGGAGCGTTGCCCGCCGGAGATCCGGCTGATCGCCCCGAAATCCTCAATCCTGACGACAAGGTCTTCGTGCGGGAGGGCGACAACTGCTGGTTCGTCGAGGTGAAGCGCATCCGCCTGCTCGAAAGCGAAGGCAACTACACCCGGGTGCATTTCGACAATGCGCAGCCCCAGCTTTTTCGTTCTCTCAACGCGATGGAATCGCGCCTCGATACCAAGACGTTCTTCCGCGCCAACCGCCGCCAAATGATCAACCTGCAATGGATCGAAAAAATCGAGCCATGGTTCAGCGGCGGACTCCTCGTCGAACTCAAAGGCGGCGCCAAGGTCGAGCTCAGTCGCCGCCAAGCCCAGGCCTTTCGCGAACGCATGAGCCTGTAGTCACCAACCCCGAACCACCATTAACCCGCCGTCCTGCCTCCCATATGAAATCCAAAATCTGCCAAGTGCTCAACGCCCGCGTCCACCCCCTCTTTGCCGTCATCGTCGGTCTCGGCGTGGGCTTCGCGATGAATGCAGCCATGAACTCCGGCGTGGCCTTCACGGTGGGGGGAGGCGTGGCGATCATGCTCTCGCTGCCGCGGAGCCGTTGCGGCCGCGATCGCTCCTGAGCCGCCGTCTTTTTTCCCGCCAGTCTGTTCCCTCCTCCTTGCCATGATCCAAGCCAATCAACTGACCAAGACCTTCAAAGATAAGAAGCGCGGCGTGGTGCGCGCCGTAGACGACGTCACCTTCCGCTGTGAACCGGGCCAGATCTACGGACTGCTCGGGGCCAACGGAGCGGGCAAGACCACCACGCTGCGCATGCTCGCAACGTTGCTCAAACCCTCCAGTGGTTCGGCCATCGTGGCCGGCCACGATGTCGTGAAAGCCTCGACCGCCGTGCGGGCCCAAGTCGGGTTCCTCGCCGCCAGCACCGCCCTGTATGGACGGCTCACGGCCCGCGAAATGATCAGTTATTTCGGTGAGCTCAACGGCCTCGATACGCGCACCATCAAGGCGCGGATCAAGCAACTCGCGGACGAGTTGGATATGCACGATTTTCTCGACCGTCGCTGCGATAAATTCTCCACCGGCATGAAGCAAAAAACCTCGATCGCACGCACCCTCGTGCACGACCCGGAGGTGATGATCTTTGACGAGCCGACCCTCGGGCTCGATGTGATGACCGCTCGCTCGATCGTGCGTTTCGTGCGCCAGTGCCGGGACAACGGCAAGACCGTGATCTACTCCTCCCACGTCATGAGTGAGATCGAAAAACTCTGCGATCGCATCGGCATCATCCACGACGGTCAACTTGTCGCCGAAGGCACCTTGGCCGAGCTGTCCACCCAGTATGGGGAAACCGACATGGAAGAGATCTTTGTCAAAGCCGTCGGTGGCGAAGCCGCCCTCGTCGCCGCCCTCGAAAAGCAAGAAAGCTAACCCTCTTCAACTCTGGAACCCACGCCATGAACTGGAACATCATCAGCACCGTTTTTCGCAAAGAACTTCGCGATTCCGTCCGCGACAAGCGCACGCTTATTTCGACCCTCGTTGTCCCCACCGTCGTCATTCCCGTGCTGTTTTTCGGCGCAGGGTTTGTGATGAAAAAAGTCATCTCCAAAGCTCAGGAGGAGGCATCTTCCGTCATGATCATCGGGGGCGAGGATTCGCCCGCCGTGGTCGCTGCCATCACGGCCAACGAGGAGTTCAACATTGTGCCGACGCGCGACGATTACAAAGACGCGGTTTCCAACAAGGAGATCCGCATCGCCGTCGACATCCCGCCGGGCTTTGACGCCGCCATCACCGGCGACAAGGCGCCGACGTTGAAGATTTACCACTACCAGGGGGAGATGAAGTCCAACATGGGTCGCAATCAGATGCGCAATTTCCTCTTCGATTACCGCGAAGACGCCGTGCAGTCCGCTCTGGCGGCGCGCGGACTCCCGGAGACGTTGGCCAAACCCTTTGAGGTGGAGACCGAAAACGTCGCTCCGCCCGAGAAAGTCGGCGGTAATGCGGTCGGTGGATTTGTGCCTTACATGATCGTGATCCTCTGCTTCACCGGCGCCATGTATCCCGCCATGGATCTCACGGCCGGCGAGAAGGAACGCGGCACGATGGAGACGCTGCTGTGCAGTCCGGTTAACCGCATCAACATTGTGATGGGCAAGTTTCTCATGGTGCTCGCCGCCTCGGCCGCGACGGTCGCGTTGACGGTCGTCATGATGGGGGTGAGCGCGGTGGTGGCGGGAAAAGTTTTCGCCAGTGGAGCGGTTGCGTCCGGGGCGGGAGCCGGGGCGGAAGGCGGTGGCATGGGCATGCTGATCGACCCGCTCGGTTTGGTCGGCGTGTTCGCCATGGTGGTGCCCGTGGCAATGTTGTTCGCGGCCGTGCAGCTGACGGTCGCTCTGTTTGCCAAGAGTTTCAAGGAGGCGCAGAGCTACGTGTCGCCACTGATGATCGTGGTCATCATGCCGACTGCGATGGGCATGTTGCCCGGCATCGAGTTGACCGCGAAGACGGCCATGATCCCGATCATGAACCTGAGCCTCGTATGCAAAGAGATGCTCTCCGGCGTATGGAACTGGCACTACATCGCGCTGATCTTCGGCTCCTCCGCCGTGTATGCGGGCATCGCCCTCTGGCTCTGTGTAAAAATGTTCGACCGCGAGTCCGTCATGTTCCGGGCTTGAGCCAGATTCATTCTGGCGCGAAGGAGGCTTCGGCGCTCAGTCGATGTATCCGGCATCTGGAAACACCCTAATGCGGCAGAATCAGATCCTGTTGATCGTCGTTGCTGATTCGAATCGATGCGTTTGGCAGCAACGCAAACAGATCGCGCTCATTGATGGCGATGGGCCGAGCGACATCACCGGTGTGCACGACGATGAGTGAGGACTCGGCTGTTGTGCGCACGGTTGTGTAGGTGCGGGAGCTGGTCGTGACTTCATGGTAGGCTTTGCCGTGAAACGGAGAATCGGTGATCGTGGCCAGAGGAGTTGCTTCCAGCGGCCTAATCGAATCGGAGCTTCGCCCGACCCAAAAGGCCAACGCAGTGACGGTGCCGCAGCTCGCCACGGCGAGAGAGGCTCGGATGCGGTTTCGCTGTTTTCGACGCTTACGCACCGCCCTTAGCAGGGTTTGCTCCGCACGGTGTTCAAAGGACTGATTCATCGGGGAGGGGGAATGGACGACGGGAGGATGGTTTTGAGCTTGGCCCGGATACGGCTCAGTCGGGATTCCACAGCTTTGGGGGATAGGCCGTGAGACCGGGCTATCGAATGGTTGGTCTCGTCGTCGCGATATTTCGCGAGGAGCATCTGACGTTCGCGCTGATGGAGGCGACGGAGCGCGGCGGAGAGGGCTTCGTGACCCTCAATGGTATTGCGACTGGGAGAGGATTGGATCTCGGCATCGATTTCGTAGTTGTGCAGCAAGGACAGGTATCGACGTTCTTTGCGCACCGCATCAAGAAAGGCGCAACGCGACAGCAGCACGAGCCAGCACCAAAGTTCTTCGGAAGAATTGATCGGCCGGATGTGGCGAACCACGCGTAGGAACGTGTCTTGGGTTACGTCGTCGGCAAGGATGGTGTTCCCTTGGGTCAAGCGATGCGCGTAAGCGCGCAGCCGCGGGAAGTATTCGTGAAAAAACCGTCGATAGGCGTCCTCCTCCAATCGGCCCATCGCACGGGTGAGCGCGCCGATCCCCTCGTCCACGATATGAGAAGGTTTCTCTGGCGAGGACGGCTGGGGGTCAGCGGATTCGCTCTGTGACGAAGATGGTATCACCGGACTGTAGGGATGTGGCTGGGGCTGCGCCATTCAGGATGTCATAAAGATTTACTTCGAACGATGGGGAAGGGCTCTCATTTTCCCGGCGTATCGTGACCTTGCGCCTATCGGCTAGCCTTGTCACGCCGCCGGCTTGGGCAATGGCATCGATAAGCGTGCCTTTCGCCGGGACTGCATAGGAGCCGGGCTTGTTTACGGCCCCGAGGACATGAACGTCGAGTGATGGGACTTCCGGAACAGTCTCATCAATGGCGAGGTTCTGTAGGACTTTTCGAGCGGTCTCGAGGTCGAGGCGACGCCCTTTGAGAATGAGGAGTGAGGTTTCGGGATGGAAGAGCAGGGCGCTCTCGGAGGGTGCGCCCTGGAGTTTCCATGCGGAGTCGACCGCAGTGGTGAGGTCGTCGATGGAGTAGTGAGCCAATAGGCGGCGGATATTGACAGGTTCGACCTCAAAAATGTCCGGAACGTTCGTCACCGTTTGCACCTGCATGACCCAGATCCCACGATCCAGCCCCCACTCATATCCCTCCCGCTGACTTTTGATCACGCCATCATGGAGAATGGCCACGTTTTGGAACCAACGGAGCGGTGCCAAGACCTCTTCAACCGTCACGTTGCGATAGCTAAGAGGCGGGAGCACGAAGGGACTAGCTGTCGCAGGAATAAAGGCATTGACCGGTTCCCCAGAGACTTCCTGAAGCATTTCCACCAGCGCATGGGCGGAACCGCCGGGAAAGTTGATGTCGAAGCGGATCGGTGCTTGGGATGAAGGGAAGGGAGGAGGAGAATCGGTGCTTTGGGCTGTGGCAAAGGAGCAGAACAAAGCGAGAAAAAGGGCCACGACTGTCGAAAAGGCGTGAACGGACCGGTGGAGGAATAGGGGCTTCATCAGAAAGAGACACGCGCGTCACTGGTGGAGACCCTCAAAAATTTTCCTAGGCCGATAAATTATTCGGCCCGATTGGGACTCATAGGTAACGCGAATTGTAAAAATACCGCTAACGTAAATGCCTGGTAAAGCGTTGTTAATCAAAAGAATTATGTTCGCTTAGGGTGAGTTGTTCATGGGGAATGGTGAGCAGGAAACCGCCCTGTTCATCATGAAGTCACCCCAGCGAATTCTCATCGCTCACGCCGAAACCGGTGCCCGTCGCATTTTGGCCGTGCTTTTGGTCGAAGCTGGATTCGACGTATTGGCCGTCGAACCCGGGCCCAACATGGTCAAGGCGGCGCGCGTCGATTCCTTCGACCTTGCCTTGGTGGGCTGCGACACTACCAGCGAGGACAGTCTGGCGCTCGCGGGGGAACTACGAGCCAACTGCCCTCATCTTCTCATCGTGATGATGCTCGAAGAACTGGAGCTATCCTTGGTGGTAAAGGGTATCCGTCAGGGACTTACCGATGTGCTGCCGCTAACGGGGGATCATCGTTCCGTCGTGCGCCGGGTGATGGCGCTGCTCGCCGTGGACGTGGCCGAGGATGACACGTCGTTGCATGTCGGTGAGATTGAAAAAATGGTGGCCGAACTGGAGCCGGACTTGAACGCGGTCTCGGAGGATCGTCATCGGAGCGATCTCTGCGGACGGCTCAAGCATGCGGTGCACGAATTGCAATGTGAACGCGAGCGGGTTGCCGCCGCTCAAATCTCGATCGATGAGCGGGCGCGTCTGCTGGCGGACGAGAGAGCTGAGCTGGCCGGGGAACGCACCTACGTCGAGCAGATGGCCGATCAGGTCGAACGCGACCGAACGCTGCTCGCGGAAGAACAGAAGGTTTGGAGAGAGACGCAGGAGGATTTGAAAAATTGTGAGGCCGGTTTGCGGACCTATGAGGACCGCCTCCGTCGGCTGCAGGCGGAAACCGAACCCCCGTTTGCCCCGTTGGCGGCGACCAAGACCGCCGCTCAGCTTGCCCAGGACTGGGCCGCCCTTGAGAAGGCCCAGGCCGCTCTCGAGTCGGAGCGCGCGCTTTTTCGCGACCAACGCATGCTGATCACGGAACTCGATAACCAGATCCGGCAGCGGGAATCGCGACTTGGGGAAATTGAAGCGTCGATTGCCGACCGGGATCGGATGCGTCGCGGATTGCCGCCTCCGCCCCCCAAGGCGTTGGCCAAAGCGGTGGCCAGCCCTCCCCCACTGCCCTTGCCCAAACCAAAGCTATTTTCTGCTCAATTTTTCAGAAAACGCTCCGATAGTCTCGCTACAGGCTAAAAATTGTGGCACATTAACTTTGGTCGTTCGTCGTGGTTCGACCAATTCGACCGGCACCGTGAATTAGGACGCGGTGCCGGTTACTTTTTTCAGCTTGAGAGCCGGCAGCTCTCACTGTTGTAGTTGCGCTCATGATCGCCACCTCATCCATCGCAGCACCCGCTGCTTCCGCTACAGCGCGGATGACGGTGAATCCCTGCAATTGGTGGTGTGAATCGGCTGAGCGATGGTGAAGTCGAACTGACTTCCGACGACGCAATCCGCGTCTGACCCGACCCACTGCCCAGCCCGACTTCGATTCCGAGTCGGGCTTTTTTGTATCCGACCACCCCCTTCCCCCGGTCACTCCCATGCCCCACTCACTTGTCACCTATTAGGTGACAAAAATACGCTACTTAAACGTAAACAATACTATGCAAATTTTTGATACGCCCGTTTATGACCTTCCATCGATCGCTTTTTTTGGGCGATCTCTAACCGAGTATCGGAAGTTCTTCGACCTCGATCTTGATGCCTTGTGCGGTCGCTCCGTGCTCGATGTCGCGGCGGGACCCGCCTCATTCACCGCCGAAGCCTGCCGGGCCGGGATCGAAGCGGTCGCCGTCGATCCGCTGTATGGCAAGGGCGCCGAGGCACTCGCCGCTCACGTGCAATTGGACTACGGCCACATGTTCAACCGTATGCGCGAAACCGCCAACCAAGCGCGCTTTCGCTTCAAGTCATTTGCGTCGATTGATGCGGCGGAACGCGATCGCCGCGCCGCGGCTCAACGGTTTCTGAACGATTACGATGCGCACTTTGTTCACGGTCGCTATTTCGGCGCTGCGTTGCCTCAGCTGCCGTTTTTGGATCGCGGCTTCGACGTCGTGCTCTGTGCCCATCTGCTGTTCCTTTACCCGGCGAGTTTCGACTATGCGTTTCACGTCGCCGCGTGCCGTGAGCTGATGCGGGTGGCGCGCGATGAAGTGCGCATCCATCCGATTTGCGGTCCCGATGGAAAACCGTATGCCGAGCTTACCCGGCTGACCGCCGAACTCCGTGATGCCGGAATCGAAGCCCGCGAAGTGGCGATCGACTACGAGTTCTTCGTGGGCAGCAATACCACCCTCATCCTCACGCGCCTTTCCTCATGAGTGCCTCCGCCGAAATCGCCCAGACTCCCGAGCCGCCTTACTACGCGGTCATCTTCACGTCGACTTTGACTGCCGACACCGACGGTTACGACGCCATGGCGACGCGCATGGTGGAACTGGCGCGAGAGCAACCCGGATTCCTCGGCATGGAGAGCGCCCGTGGTTCCGACGGTCTCGGGATCACGGTGAGTTACTGGCAGGACGTCGAATCCATCCGCGCGTGGAAAGCCGTCGGCGAACACCGCGCCGCCCAAGCCACCGGCAAGTCGCGGTGGTATGAGCACTTCGCCGTGCGTATCAGCAAGGTCGAGCGAGCCTACTGAAGCGCGGCGATTTTTTGCTTCAGGTGGGTGCTGCGGACTTTGGCTTCGTGGTTGCGGACGGCCATGCCGTAGGCCGCCGGTTCGCCGACGAGGTAGACCTTCTTTTTGCCGCGCGTGATGGCGGTGTAGAGGAGGTTGCGCTGGAGCATCATGAAGTGCGCCTTGAGCAAGGGGATGACCACGATGGGGTATTCAGATCCTTGTGACTTGTGGATGCTGATGGTGTAGGCGAGACCGAGATCGCCGAACTCGGTGCGCTCAAAGGTGTGTTCCTCCTTGTCGAAGTTGGCGGTCAAAGTGCCGTTGATGCCGTCGGTCGAAACCACCACGCCGATGTCCCCGTTGAAGAGGTTTTTATCGTAGTTGTTGCGCAGCTGAATGATCTTGTCGCCGGGTCGAAATTCACCGGCGGCGAATTTGATGCCCTGGCGGCCGCCGTTGAGCGCTTCCTGGAGCGAGGCGTTGAGATTGGCCACGCCGGCGGTGCCGCGATGCATGGGCGCGAGCACTTGAATGTCCTGGCTGGGTTTTATCCAGGGGTGGAGCTTCGGCAGCGTTTCGCGACAGAGCGTGAGGACTTTGTTGACGCAGTCCTGTTGGTCGGTGGCGGGGATGAAGTTGAGGTCGCTCCACGCTTGTAGCGCGGCGAGTTCGGGCACCGTGGGCGGGAGCGTCGGGTCGCCGCCATTGATGGCGTGCGCCGTGGTGACGATGCCGCTTTGACCTTTCTGGCGATGAATGACATCGAGACGCGTCACGGCGATGCGTTGAGTGGCGATCAGGTCCTGGAGCACGTTGCCCGCGCCGACGGAAGGGAGCTGATCGGTGTCGCCCACGAGCAACAAGTGGGCGCTCGAGGGCACCGCTTGCAGTAGCGCGGAGGCGAGGCGCGTATCGAGCATGGATGCTTCGTCGACAACGAGGAAGTCGGTCGCAAGGGGGTGATCTTCGTTGGTCGTGAAGTGTCCTTTTGACGGATCGAACTTGAGCAACCGGTGGATCGTCGATGCGAAGCCGCCGGTGGTTTCGGCGAGACGCTGGGCGGCGCGTCCGGTGGGCGCAGCGAGGTGGACCCGCACCTTTTTGGCGCGGAGAATATCCACCAGCGCGCGCAAGATGGTCGTCTTGCCCGTTCCGGGTCCGCCGGTGAGGATACTCATCTTCGTGGCCAAGGCGGTGCGCACCCCTTCGGCTTGTTTGGCCGCGAATTCAATGGAGGCCTTTTCCTGGGCCCACGTGATGGCGGCTTCGATTTTAATCGGAGGCAAGCCGGACGGCACGGCCTCAAGACGTTGCACGACGCGCGCGATTTTTTCTTCAGCGCGGTTGAGGATCGGCAGCTGGATGAAGCCCGATCCGGGCAACGGGTCGGCTTCCTGGGCGGGCCAATGGCGCACAAGGGCGAAGGAATCGATGAGCGCGGCGATGCGCGCTTCGAGCCGGTCTTTCGTGGTCTCCAACATCTCGGCGGCATGCGCGATCAGGTCGGCCTCGCGAATGGCGGTGTGACCCTCCTCTTGGAGCGTTTCGAGCGCGTAGATCAGGCCGGCATCAAGGCGGGGCGGGGCGTCGTTGGCGAAGCCGAGGTTGATGGCGATGCGGTCGGCGGTCTTAAAGCCGATGCCATCGATTTCGCGGGCGGCGCGGTAAGGTTCGGTTTGGACGATTTTTTGAGCCTCGGCGCCGTAGGCTTTGTTGAGCTTCACGCACTGCGAGTTGGTGACGCCGTAGGTTTGGAGAAAGATGTAGAGTTCGCGAAAGGCGCGTTGTTCGTCCCACGCGGCTTTGATGCCGGCGACACGTTTTTTGCCGATGCCGGGCACGGTGCGCAGGCGGGCGCTTTCTTCGGTGAGCACGCGAAACGTATCGGTGCCGAACACGTCGACGATTTTGTTGGCGTAGACTTTGCCAATGCCGGGCACGAGGCCGCTGCCGAGGTATTTGCGAATCCCATACACGGTCGACGGCAGGGTGGAGCGGAACCCGGCGATTTTAAACTGCGCGCCGTGCTGACTGTGATGGGTCCACTGGCCTTCGAGATGCAACGTCTCGCCGCATTGCACGCCCGGGAGGGTGCCGACGATGGTGGTCTTTTCGGCTCCGTCGCCCGCCCGAAACTCAGCGATGGTGTAGTGGTTTTCGTCGTTCGAGAAAATGATGCGCTCGAGGACACCGGTGAGTTGCTCAGCGCTCATGGATCAAGCGAGGGAGTTGAATCGGGTTTAACCACAGCGGAACACGAATGCACCCGAATGGCGGCGCGAGGACAAGCCCGCGTCGCGGTCGAGAGGTAAAGTAAAGTCTTCACACCAACACGAGTCCGATGGCGGCGAGCATGAGCGTGGCGCCGATCAGGCGGAAACGGAGCACCGCGGAGCCGAGCTTTTTTTCGTCGTTGAGAAACCAATGTCCGATCCACCAAACGGCCAACACCGACCAGAGTCCGCGGGAACTGTAGACCACGTTGACGGCGGTGGCGTCGCCGAAGATGCCAATGGTGAGATTGATGCCGACCGCTTGGAGCCCGAGCAGCGTCGCCCCGCCGAGCACCCACGGCAGGGCCGGTTGAGGAATTTCTCGCAGCGGAGCCCGAAAGACGGGGATGAGGGCAAACGATGCCAACGCGAGGCTCCCAAACATCAGAGGAACGAAGCGTCCGGGTCCCCAGGCCGGGGCCCATTTTTGCACCAGCACGTCGCAACATGCGAACGCCAGGGCCGCGCCGAGGGCGGACAGGATGGTTGGAGCCATGGCGGTGGTGGCGACGGTTCCGTGAGCTCGCTTGGGTTGGCGATTGAGCAGGGCAATCGCGGTCACACTGAGCGCCGCGGCGATCCACCATTTCAGCGGAACGGGGTCCGGCAGAAAGAGGGCGCTGAAGAGTGCCACGAGGAGTATTTTCGAGCCCAATACCGGGGTGGCGACCGACACGTCACCGCGTTCGATGGCGTTGAAGGTGGCGACTTGCCCGATGAAAAACAGGCTGCCAGCCACGATGGGCTGCCACCAGGCGGCTCCCTCGCCGTGCCCCGGTCCCAAGGCCCAAGCCGGCGCGATGCACACAGCGTGCAGAATGTTGGCCAGAAAGGTGGTGCGCCACACGCCGATTCCGAACGCGGCGCTGCGCTTGAGCAGCAGCACGCCGGCGACGTAGCCGACGCTGCTCGCGAGCGGGATCAGAAGGTGAAGCGAGACGGGCATGGCGGACGGGATGGGGGCACCCGTCGAACGTCAACCTCGGGAGGCAAATCACCCGAGCAGTGGGGGCCGACAAAAGGCGGGTTTGACATGAGCAAGTGCGAGCGGCGAAGCGGAAATGCGAAGCACGAAAATCCCGTAAAATAAACCAGGTCAGGAAATTAGGTCTCCCGCTTGCGCGCGAAGCTTTCGCCCCGCTAGCGTTGCCGTTTTTTCCGCCACGATGCCCGCCACGTCCTCTCCCTTTGTTGATCCGCCCGATTTGGCTGACGCTTCCTCGGTCGCCGCCAATGCTGTCCACGAGGGCGAGACGGCGTCCCAGGATCTGCTCTCGGAGGATGAGGCCCGTTTGGCGGTTTGGCGCGAAGAGATGGAGTCGCGCATCGAGGAACGCGCCACGGCGCAGGCGCGGCATCGCGACCAGTTGGAAGATGCGCTGGACCACCTCCAGTCGCTCCGCGATTCCGCCCGAGAGGACACGAGCGATGGCACCACGGCACCGGATGTGGCGTTGCCGGTCTTGGGAGCCAAGACGGAGGCCGCTGCGGAGTTACCGGCGCCGTTTACGTCGGAGGATATGGTCGACTACCAGAAGCCCTCGTTGGATCTGCTGCGGGCACCGGCCGACGATGAACACGAATTCTCCAGCGCCGCCGATTTGGCCGAGAGCAAACGGCTCCTGCAGGACGCGCTCGATAGTTTCGCCATCGATGCGTTCGTGCACGACGCCATCGTCGGTCCGCGCGTCACGCAGTTTCGCGTGCGTCCGGGTTTTGGCGTCCGGGTGGAATCGATTGCGGCGCTCGATAAAAACATCGCCCTCACAATGTCGGCCAACGCGGTGCGGATTCAGGCTCCCATCCCGGGTGAAAACTACGTCGGAATCGAGATACCCAACCGCAACTCCGCACCGTTGACGCTCCGCGGGTCGCTGGAGAACCCGGCGTGGATCAATACCACGGCGGAGATTCCGCTGATGCTCGGCGTCGACATCGCGGGTCGCCACATCATCTGCGACCTGGCGCGGGCGCCTCACGCGTTGATCGCGGGTGCGACGGGCTCGGGCAAATCGGTCTGTATCAGCAATCTCATTCTCTCGCTGATCTACCGGTTCCGGCCGGACGAATTGGAGCTGGTGCTCATCGATCCCAAAATCGTCGAGTTCGCGATTTACCGTGACCTGCCGCACTTGATTCACCCCGTCGTCACCGATCCCAAACAAGCATGTCAGGCCCTCAAGTGGCTCGTGCGCGAGATGGAGCACCGTTACGAAATTCTCGCCGAGAAAAACGTGCGCAATCTCGCGGGTTACAACGCCAAGGCCGCCAAGGAAGGGTTCAAGCCGCTGCCCTTCATGGTGCTCGTGATCGATGAGCTCGCCGATCTCATGATCACCGCGCCCGCCGAGATCGAGACCTCCATCGCGCGGATTGCGCAAATGTCGCGCGCCGTGGGCATTCACACCGTGCTCGCGACTCAGCGCCCCTCGGTCAATGTCATCACCGGCGTCATCAAGGCCAATTACCCGACACGGATGGCCTTCCAAGTTTCATCGCAAGTCGACAGCCGCACCATCATCGACGGCAAGGGCGCGGAGTCGCTGCAAGGTCGCGGTGACATGCTTTACAGTCCGCCAGGCATCGGACGACTGCAACGCCTCCAGGCTCCGTTCGTGGACGACGCGGAGATCGAACGCATCGTCGGTTTTCTCAAGGATCAAGTGCCGCCGCGTTACCGCGTCGAACTCCGTGACGAAGACGCGCCGGGTCCGTCCGAGAGCATTGACGGCGAGACCGCGATGGTCGGGGCCGACCCGATGATAAAAGAGGCGTTGGAAGTCATCACGACGCACGGCCGCGCGAGCACCAGTTATCTGCAGCGGAGACTCAAGATCGGCTACAACCGCGCCGCCTCGCTCATGGAGGAGATGGAGCAACGTCGCTACATCGGCCCGCAGGTGGGCTCCAATCCGCGCGAGGTCTACGTCCAACCGGGCGACCTGCAGTTCGACTGAAAGTAACACCCGATTTTATCACAACTATCGGCAATGTAGGCCGCCTGCTTGCAGGCGCTTTTCTCTCAGAGTGCCAGCGCCTGCAAGCAGGCGGCCTACATTGCAAGCGGAGCAAAATCTAAACCTGCGTCTCTTTTCCCCATTCCCTGATGTCCGACGAAACCCTTACCGCCGAGTCTCTGCTCGAACGCCTCCGATCCGATGGCGTGAATCGCGTGGGCGCGGCGTTTCGCAAGCCGCCGATTCCGTCGCGCATCCTGCAGGAACTCACCACGATGCCGGACGCCCCGGAGGCGCTCGATTTTGTCGCGGCGTATCCGCTCTCGCCCAGTCACTTGCTGGAAACGCTAGCTGATTCCAATCCCGCCAGCTCGGTATTGGCCCACCTCGCGGCCAACCCGCGCACGCCGCCGCACCTGCTGATCCGGTTCGCCGCGCATGAAGATCCGACGGTGCGTGCCCAAGCCGCCACGCACCCGCAACTCCCGAGTCGCGAGGTGTTGACGCTGGTCGGCAATACCAGCGCCGAGGTGCGCCGGGCCGTGGCGGGCAGCGCGTCGCTACGTCTGCCCCATCAGGCGGCGTTGGTGATCGACGACGATTCGGCGGTGCGGCTGCGATTGACGAGTCAGGCGGCGTTGCCGGCTCCGGTCGCCCTCGTGCTCGGAGCCGACGACTGCGCGGTGGTCCGTCTCCATGTGATCGCGACCGCGACGGTGGAGGACGATGTGCTCGAAGGCTGGGCGGCGAGCGAAGACGAGGACGTGCAGCTGGCGCTGCTGCAGCGCTCCAACATGCCGGTCGAGATCTACCACCTGATGGTATTGTCGCCCCATCCGGCCGTGCGCCGAATCGCGCGCACCGATCTCGATCTCGACGACCCGGATCTGTTGTTTCTCATGACGCACGGGGAAATCGACGAACGCGCCTGGGTGGCTTCGCGGCCCTTGCTGCATCGCAGTCTGCAAAGCCTGCTGGCGCGGGACGCCGCCGAGGAGGTGCGCAAGGCGTTGGCCGCCAATTCGGCGCTGGATGCCGTCATCGCGCGATACTTTGTGACCTTGGCCGAGGAGCCGGTGTGTGCTGCGCTCGCGCTGAATCCGGCGTTGCCCGTCGATCTTATCGAAGAGTTGGCGGCGACGCGCTTGCCGACGGTGCTCACGGGTTTGGCTTATCGCGACGACCTCGATGAAAAACTCGTCACCTTCCTGATCGAGCACAGCGCGGAGTTTCGGGGGCATTGGGCGATGCAGGAGCGGGTCTCCGTGGCGCTGAGTCCTGAAATGGCGCAACAGCTTGGTGCCGATCCGTTGCCCACGGTGCGGCGACTGGCCTTGCGGGCCTGTCCGGATTGGCGACGAGCGGACCTCTACGATATGGCGCGCGATCCGGTGGCGAGCGTGCGTCTGGCGGTGTTGCATCACCCCAACGCGCCCGACGGGTTGGTGGAGGACGCGGTTGATGATCCCGATGAAGCCGTGGCGGCGACGGCCCGCGAAATTCAGCGCAACCGGTTGGCGGCGGGATCGACGGTTACCGCCGCCTCAAAAATCTCGCAACGCGACGTTGACGTGCCGCCCGCGGGCTCGACGCTTTCCGGCCCGGCTCGCACTGCGGAGCCCGATCACTCTCCCTCCCGCGCTCCGGCGCCCGACATTTTAAACAAACTCAAACGCATCTTCTGGCAGTAGTTCATTATGGCTAAAAAGACCGTCTCTCTCTCCTTCCGCGATATCGTCCTCGGCGCCGATGCGGATGTCATTCGTCAAGCCCTCGAGGCCCGCGTGCAGATCGATGAACTCATCGTCGAACGCCAAGCCGCCTACGAGCGCATCGCCGCCTTGGAAACGCAGGTGGAAGATGCCTTCGGCGAAGCGGGGGCCTTCCCGTTTCCGGCTCCGCCGTTGCCCGTGGCCGGCATGGATCCGAAAGCGGATTCGTTCAAGCGCTCTCCCGCCGTGCTCAAAGCTGCGGCCGCGGTGAAACCAGCCGCCAAGCCGATCGAGCCGACTGCGGCCGCGGATGTTTCCAATGAGCCGACCGAAGCGATCGACGAAGCCGACGAATCGGACACGTCCTCCGACGAGTCCTAAATTGTCGGGCGTAGGGTGAAGCGACATTCGGTCGTTTTGCTCCGCTCACTTTCCCTCCCGGCTTCCCTTGCCTGACGAATCTCAGATTCGCATCAACACGCTGCTCCTCGAACGCGAGGCGTTGTTTCTGCGCGTGAACGCCCTGGAGCAACAGGCGGCGGATCTGCTGGGAGAACCCTTCCCGTTTGAGCCGCCGGTGTTACCGTCAAACCGACGCGGGAAACGGAAGGCGACGCGACGCGCCAAGCCGGGAGCTAACAAGATCAAGCTGCGCAAATTGGCCGAAGGCGAAAGCGCCTACCGGGTGAACTATCGCCAGCACGGCACCGTTCGCACTGAGCGTTACGATGTCGCCGAGCCCCTGCTGACATTGCTGGCCGCGCAAGGCGCCGAACTCGAAGTCCTCACCATCGAGACGGTGGATGCGCAAGACGTGGCCACGGCGACGCTCTTCGGTCCCGCATCGTAGGACCTGCGCCCGGGGGGGGAGTCTCCGGACCCATGTAGGCCGCGAGCTCGCTCGCGCTACGCGGCCAGACGGCATCGCGCTCGAGAGTGGCGGATCATTCCGGCTAGCTCAGCCGGACCTTGCTGTCCAAGGCGCGCTTCCTGGTTTGGGGAAAATCGGTGATGGCGTGCAGGCCCCGGCTTTCGCTGCGTTGCAACGCACAGGCCACGATGAGGCGGGCGACGGTGGCCATGTTGCGCAGTTCAAGCAGCTCGGGATCGACCGTGAAATTCCAATAGTAGTCGTGAATCTCGCGTTCGAGCAGGGCGATGCGAGTGCGGGCGCGTTCGAGGCGTTTGGTCGTGCGCATGATGCCCACGTAGTCCCACATGGCCCGGCGCAGCTCGTCCCAATTGTGGCTGATGACGACGCGTTCATCTTCGTCGGTGCCGCCGAGGTTGACCCATTCGGGAATCGGCAACGAGCGGCGTTTGGCGTTCCGTTTGAGGTAGGTCGTCACGGATGCCGAGGCGCGGTGAGCCACGACCACGGCTTCGAGCAGGGAGTTGCTGGCCAGGCGATTGGCCCCGTGCAGGCCGGTGCAGGAGACCTCGCCGCACGCATAGAGTCCCGGCAACGCGGTCTCGCCGGCGAGGTTCGTGGCGACACCGCCACAGGTGTAGTGGGCGGCGGGCACGACCGGCAGGTAATCCTTGGCGAGGTCGAAACCCAGTTGTTTGCAGGTCTTGTAGATCTTGGGGAAGCGCTTGCGCAGATAGGTCGCGTTGCGGTGGGTGATGTCCAGCCACACGTGGGGCGCGCCGCTTTGCTTCATCTCGGCATCGATGGCGCGAGCGACGATGTCACGTGGCGCGAGATCGGCCTGATGATGGTAGCGGGTCATGAACGCCTCACCGGCGAGATTGCGCAGCACGGCGCCTTCGCCGCGCACGGCTTCGCTGATGAGGAAGCGTTTGTCGTCGGCCGTGAACAGGGTGGTGGGGTGAAACTGGATGAACTCCAGATTGCGGATTTCCACGCCGGCGCGAAATGCCATGGCGATGCCGTCGCCGGTGGCGATTTCGGGGTTGGTGGTAAACTGGTAAACGCGACCGGCCCCGCCCGTCGACAGCATGATGACCGGGGCCCGGAAGGTGATGACGCGACCATCGTGCACATCGAGCGCGTAGAGACCCTGCAGGCGACGTTGTTTGCCTTTGCCCACGGTGATGAGATCGATGCCAAACAAATGCTCGTAAAGCGCCACGCGCGGCTCGCGGCTGATGGCGCGCAGGAGCGCGTCCTCGATGGCTTTGCCGGTCATGTCCTTAACGTGGAGGATGCGGCGTTCGCTGTGACCGCCCTCGCGCCCGAGGTCGTAGGAGCCGTCGGCCTCGCGCGAAAACTTGAGCCCCATGTCGACGAGTTCCTGCACGCGAGCCGGACCGTCGCGCACGATTTCGCGCACGATTTTTTCGCGGCACAACCCATCGCCCGCCACGAGCGTATCCTGCACGTGTTTCTCGACGTCGTCTTCGGGGCCGGTGACGGCGGCGATGCCGCCCTGCGCCCAATTGGTGTTGGAGTCGGCCTTGGTCTTCTTGGTGAGGATGGCGACCGCGTGTCCATCCTTGGCGGCTTTGAGCGCAAAACTCAGGCCGGCGATGCCGCTGCCGAGAACCAGAACGTCAAATGATTGGGACATGATACGACAGTGAAACGAAGACGTTACGCCGCGTTGTTCAATCTCCGATGCGGGATGGGCGGCATGGTGGAGTGGGGCGGTGTCCCAAGAATGGGAATCGACGTTCGCGATAGCGCGTCAGTTTCGAAATGGCGTAGGGAGTGAAAATGAGCACGAGATTTTTAAAACACTAGCAATAAATAGGTTAAGATTTTTTAAGCGGAGTTGGCACGCGGGTTGCAAAGTATTAGGGGCAGCCAGATTTCATCCTGAAACCTTCGGCTCACCTGTTCTTTAGCGTCTCAGCGCTCGCCGCTGATTTTTTTCGAATTCTGCAACTTTGATCCCGCTCGCCGGGTGATGAAAGCAACCACCAACCAAAACTTACCAACTCATCCTAAAATGAAATCCACCACCGTCCTCCTCACTGTCACGCTCCTCGCTCCCAGCGCCATCGCCTTCGGCCTCGCGGCTCCTGTCGCCTTCGGCATCTCGGCCATCACCGGTCTGCTTGCCATCGCGGTCAATGACTACGGCACGCGTCGCCTCAGCTACCTCGACACCAAGGTCGCTGCCGCCGCGAAAGCCGAACGCCTGCCGCTGGCTGCCTGATGCGAGTAGTCACTATTCCAATACCAGCGCGAAACCTCCCCGTTTCGCGCTTTTTTGGGCCCGGACGTCAGCGGCGGGCGAGGGACATGCGAGAGTTACTCCTCGCCGAGGGGGCGCTGCATGATGACGACGTCCAGCCAGCGGTCGAACTTACGGCCGACAGCTTGCAGGGTGCCGGTGGAGCGAAAGCCGGCGGTGGCATGCAGGCGGATCGAGGCGCGGTTGTCGGAGTCGCCGATCAGGGCGATCATTTGTTTGAAACCGCGCTCGGTGGAGGCGGTGATCAGTTGGTTGAGCAGGAGCCGACCGATGCCTTGCCCGCGCTTCTCGGGATGGAGGTAGATGGAATCTTCGACGGTGAATTGATAGGCGGCCCGCTCACGAAAAGGGCCCACATAACCGTAACCGATCACTTCGTCGTCGGAGACCGCCACGTAAAAAGGATAATCGCGACCGGCCGTTTGTTTGAAACGACTGCGCATGGCCTCGACCGTGGGCGCCTCGATTTCGAATGTGCCGGTGCCGTATTGGACGTGGTGCGCGTAGATGGCGTGAATGGCCGCGATATCATCGGGCGTGGCGGGACGGATGGTCGGTGTCATGAGAAAATTTTAGTAAACGAGAGAGAAATCACAAAACATTCAAAAACCGGAACGACAGTCATGCTAGCTGTCTGGTCGGACGAAAGGGGCGGAGGCAAAGTGGGGTGAATTAAGCTCAGGACCTTTTCGCGCTTTTCGTATATTTCGTGGTTAACCACTCCGCCGTCGTCACAGCAGAGCGTTGTCAATGAGGCGCGTTTCCTCGACCCAGACGGCGACCGCGAGCAGGGAGTTGCCGGGCACCACTTCGCGCTGGGTTTGCATGGTGAGCGGATCGACCACGGCGATGTAGATGATCCGGATCTGGCGAAACTGGGAGAGCAGGTGGGTGGCTTCGGCGGTCAGTCGTTCGGCGCGGCGCTCGCCTTTGGCCACCATGGATTTGACGGTTTCCAAGGTTTGCGGGATGGCGGCGGCTGCCGTGCGTTGGAGGGGCGTGAGGTAGGCATTGCGCGAGCTCAAGGCGACGCCGTCGTCGTCGCGGGTGGTCGGCGCGGTCACGATTTCCACCGGCAGGTGGAGATCGGTCACCACTTTGCGAATCACGGCGACTTGCTGGGCGTCCTTTTGTCCAAAGATCGCGCAGGTGGGTTGGACGATGTTGAAGAGTTTGGTGACAATGGTCGTGACGCCGCGGAAGTGGGCGGGCCGCGACACGCCTTCGAGCGGTTTGGCCACGGACTCCTCGTTCACGTAGGTGGAATAGCCGGGCGGGTAGAGGGCGTCTTTGGTGGGAATGAAGGCGTGGTGCGCGCCGGCGTCGGCGCATTTGGCGAGATCGCCCTCCAGGTCTCGCGGATAGCGGGTGTAGTCCTCGTTCGGCCCGAACTGTGTCGGGTTTACAAAAATCGACACGACCACGACGTCGGCGCGGGTGGCGGCGAGTCGGATCAAATCGAGGTGACCCTCGTGCAGGGCACCCATGGTGGGCACCAAGGCGACGGTGCGGCCGGCGGCGCGAAGCTCACCAGCCAGCGCTTGCATGGCGGAAACGGAGTCGAGGGTCTGCATAGGACGGAATCGGGGAACGACCGAAGTGGGCTTGATCTCACTCCGAGCGCCGGACTTATTCAAGTTTTTGCCCGATCCATTGATCGGGCCGATCTCACCCACCCCCATCTCTTTCCCATGATTCGCATCAACGAAAACTACCTGAAGCTGAAAGCTTCCTACCTCTTCGCCGACATCTCCAAGCGCGTCAGCGCCTACGTCGAGGCCAACCCGGACAAGCCGATCATCCGTCTCGGTATCGGCGACGTGACCGAGCCTTTGCCGGATGTTTGCGTCAAAGCGCTGCACCAGGGCGCCGACGAATTGTCGAAGCGCGAGTCCTTCAAGGGCTACGGCCCGGAGCAGGGTTACAAGTTCCTCCGCGAGGCCATCGCCGCGGGTGACTATGCCAGCCGTGATTGCGCGATCACCGCCGATGAGATTTTCGTATCCGACGGCGCGAAGTGTGACAGTGCCAACATCCAGGAAATCTTCGCCGAGGATGGCCTGAAGCTCGCCATTCCCGACCCCGTTTACCCGGTCTACATCGACACCAACGTCATGGCGGGTCGCACCGGTCCCAACGTCGATCAGCGTTACCAGGGCGTGACGTATCTCGATTGCACGCCCGAGAACAACTACGTGCCGGCGATCCCGACCGAGCCGACCGACCTCATCTATCTCTGCTTCCCCAATAATCCCACTGGTGCAGTCGCGACCCGCGAGCAGCTCGCCGCCTGGGTGGCTTACGCGAAGGCCAACCAGTCGATCATTTTGTTCGACGCGGCTTACGTGGCCTTCATCCGCGACGAATCGATTCCGCGCTCGATCTACGAGATCCCGGGGGCCGACGAAGTGGCGATCGAGTTCCGCAGTTTTTCCAAGACCGCCGGTTTCACGGGCACGCGTTGCGCCTACACCGTCGTGCCGAAGAAGCTGCAAGCTTTCGACTCCACCGGCCAGGCCCACTCGGTGCACGCGTTGTGGAACCGCCGCCAAGCCACCAAGTTCAACGGCGTCTCCTACCCGGTGCAGCTCGCCGCCGCCGCGATCTACTCCGCCGAAGGGCAGGCGCAGGTGAAGGAGAAAACCGATTTCTATCTGGAAAACGCCGCGCTCATCCGCACGGCCATGACCGATCTCGGTTTCAGCTGCGTGGGCGGTGACAACGCGCCTTACATCTGGATCAACACCGGCCGTGACTCGTGGGAATTTTTCGACCTGCTGCTGAACAAAGCCGGTGTGGTGTGCACGCCGGGCGCGGGTTTCGGCACCTGCGGCGAAGGTCACGTGCGCATCAGCGCGTTCAACTCGCGCGCCAACGTCGAGAAGGCGCTCAAGCGCATCGCGGAAGCGCTCGCGTAAAGCCGTTAATCGATCGCAGTCCGCGACCGCTCCGCCCTCAGCGCGGAGCGGTCGCTTCGCGATGGATCTCAACGGTGCGGTGATAGAACCCCTTGCGCGCCAGCAGTTCTTCGTGCGTGCCCGTTTCGCAGATACGTCCCTCGTCCATTACCAAGATGCGATCGGCGTTGGTGATGGTGCTGAGGCGATGCGCGACAATGAAGGTGGTGCGACCGCGCACGAGTTCGGCGAGGGCCTGACGGATTTTCTCTTCGCTCTCGATGTCGAGCTGGCTCGTGGCTTCATCGAGGAGCAGGATCTGCGGATTAATTAAAAACGCGCGCGCGATGCCGAGGCGCTGACGTTGTCCGCCGGAGAGTGTGCCGCCACTTTCGCCCACCAAGGTGTCGTAACCTTGGGGAAGTTTCTCGATGAAATCATGGGCGTGGGCGCGGCGGGCGGCCGCTTCGATTTCGGCGTCGGTGGCATGCGGCCGACCGTAGGCGATGTTGGCGCGCACCGTGTTCGAAAACAGGAAGACATCCTGTTCCACCAGACCCACGATGCGGCGGAAACTGGTCAGCGAGTAGGAATCGAGCGGCTCACCGTTGATGGCAATGTGACCATGGCTCGGTTCGTGCAGGCGGGAAAGCAGTTCCAGCAGGGTGGTTTTTCCCGCGCCGCTGCGGCCGACGATGGCCACGGTTTCGCCTCCGGTGATTTGGCACGAAATCTCGGACAGGGTATCGTGGGCGTTGTCGGCGTGACGGAACGAGAGCCCGTGCAGCGTGATATGGTCGATTACAGCAGGTGCCCGCCGCCGCGATGACGGGCCGGTGTCTTCGACGGGTTGATTGAGCAGATCCGTAATGCGGTGCAGCGCGGAAAAGTTTTCCTGCAATTGATCGAATGAGCGCGCGAGTTTGCTGAAAGGGGAGAACAGGCGCACCGCCAGCATGGTGATCGCCATGACATCACCCAAAGTGGCGAGGTCCTTTACGACCAACAGACTGCCAATGACGATGATGACGAGCTGCACGATGGCCCCGAGAAACATCCATCCGCTTTCCAAAATGATCTGGAATTTTTTGGCCTTGAGGGCGTTGCGGGTCAGCGCATGCAACACCCGGGTGTAAGTGCGCTCCCGTTCTTTTTCGCGGCGATGAATGCGCGTGGTTTTGAGTCCCGCAAACGTCTCGGCGGTGCACGCGGCCAACTCGGCCTGATTGCGCAGCACGGCGTCAAAATACGGGCGCGCACGCACGGAAATCGTATGCGTCAGCGCAACCAACGGCACGACCACGATCAGGCCGATGACGAACAAGGTCTGGTTGACGAAGAAGATCGCGCCGAGGGTGGCGACGATCTGCAGGATGGCGTTGGCGGGTTCGAGCAGGGCGCGATGCACGATCTGGCTGAGGACCGAGGTGTCGTGATTGAGCCGGGCGACCATGCCGCCGGTGGTGAGTTTGCCGAGGGCGTCGAGGCGCAGTCGCAGCAATCGTTTCAAGACGCGCAGACGCAGTCGTTCGGTCACGCGGTAGTTTAGCGCGGCCCCCTGGAAGGCGCGGACGTAGTCGCAGCCCCACCCGAAGACCAGCACCAGACCCAGGGCCAGCCCGACCTGGATGAGCATGGTCACGCGGTGGTCGACGGAAAGCTCCGGTGCGAGCGCGATATGATCAATGACCCAGCGATAGATGATGGGCCGGGCCAAGTCGGCGGCCGTAACCAATGCGGAGAGCGCGAGCACGAACGCGATCTTGGCGCGAAAGGGGTGCAGCAGGTCCCAGCAGGATGCCAGCTCGGTGCGGCTTTTGCGCAGCTCGGACCAGAAAGTTGCGAAGGAAGTCTTCACGAGGCGGGAACGGACAGTGGCGACTCCACTCTTTTTAGCCGCGGCGATGGCGGGCCGGGAGCAGGGGGCGATAGGTGGAGAGGAGTTCGGCCAGGAGCGTCATGGCAGAGTCGCCCCACCGGAGGTTCTGGTTGCGGCCATCCCAGTCGACGGTGTCGTAATGTTTAGCGGGGACGCCGCGGCCCGCGAGTGATGCGAGCGCGGCGCGCAGTTCGCGCAGGGTGTTCGTGCGACCGGAGTGCGCGAGCACGTAGTCGCGGGGCGCGAAGGTGCCGAGGGTGTCCAACATCGCGGGAATGGCCTCGGCCAGGGCAGTGGCGGTGGGATCGAAAAGTCGGCCGGTTTCTGCGGTGACGTGTTTGCGGGTGGGCACCGAGGTGTCGGTCGGAATCAACATCGGGCGATCGGCCGCCAAACATTCCATTTTGAAACGCGGGTGTCCCTCGAGATGAGTAGTGAGTAACCCGATACGGGCCCGATTGATCCAGGCGTTGATCGAGGTTTTGTCATGAGGCGGGGGAGAGTCTCCCTGAGGGTCGGGATAGGGGAAATGAATATTGGGCGCTTGGCGCCGGGCGCGATCCAGACAGTCCTGACGGTAGGCCTGCTCGTCGGCGCTGCCCCCGTGTTCGAAGTGACCGAAGTGCACGAACCGCACGTTCGGCAGGCGGGCGGCGGCGTCGATCATGAGCTCGATGCGTTTGCGCGGGCTCCAACAGGCGATTTGAATCACATCGAAATCGGGGGAGACGTCGAGTGGCCGAAACGCCTGCTCGTCCACGAAGTCGCCGCCGGAGGCTTCGATCAAAACCGCTCGAGGGAAACAACTCCGGATCAGGGGCAGGGTGCTGCTGTCCTCGACCAGTTTGATATCCGCCGCGACGGAGGTGTTGGGTCCGTGCCACCCCTTGCGTTCGACCAGCAGGAACAGCGCTTTCAGCTCGGGGTGGAGTTGGAGGACCTGGTCGACTTGGTTGAGCACCAACACGCCTTTGGCCACGTGCCGACCGATCCGGCTCGGGGCCTGCAACATGAAGGCGCTGACTCCCCCCGGATTCAACGGCGCCCGAGCGGCGAGGCGGGCCTTGATGGGCATCGGCACGAGGCGGGATCGCAGCAGCAGGCCGGTGAGTTTGAATCTCATCCCGGCCGGGCGGGACGGTGAAGGGGGCGAAGGAGGCAACGGTGAAAGGGGGGGGCGGGGGCTAATCTTCGTGCAACGCGACCGAGGGGTGGACGCGGGTAACACGACGGGCGGGCACGAGGCAGGCGACCAAGGCCACCGCCGATAAAAAGACCGCCACGCCGAGCAGGGCAAGGGGATCGATTTCAGTAAACCGCGGCATGAGGCGATGCAAAACCACATTGAGTGCGACGGCCCCGGCCAGACCCAGCACCACCCCCACGGCGATGAGACGAGCACCTTGGCGCATGACGAGGATGACAATATCGCGGGGGCGGGCCCCCAACGCCATGCGGATGCCGAACTCGTGCGTGCGCTGCGCGACGAGGTGGGCCACCACGCCGTAGATCCCCACCGTGGCCAGTCCCACCCCGAGCAGGCCGAACAGATTCAGAATATGGGCGGCAATTTTCAGGTTGTGCAGGCTCCGCTCCAGCAGTTGATCGGTGGTGGCCAGATTTTCCGCCAAGAGTCCGGGGGCGAGGCGGTGGAGGGCCTGGCGCACCGGTTCGATTTGAGCGGCGGGTCGATCGCTCCGGAGCGCGAGCAGCACCCAATCCCAATTTTCGTGGGCTATGGGCTTGTAGACGGTGAACGGCGTCGCCCGCTCGTCGAGTGACGCGACGGTCTGCACGTCGCCGACCACGCCAATGACCTCGGCCCAGACCGGCACATTGTTCTCCATACTCGCGAGTTTTTGGCCGATGGGATTTTCGTGCGGCCAAAGTCGGCGGGCCAGAGCAACGTTGATGACCACGACGCGCGGATCGGTGGGCCCGATATGGGATCGAAATGTTTGGCCCTGGACCGGCGCCAACCCGAGCGTGGCGAAGTAGCGGGACGATACGACCACGTGAAACGCCACCGGGAGGTTCTCAGCGTTGGTCGGATCCTGTCCCGGCACCAGCACCCGTCGCTCACTGGAGTAGCCGAAGGTGGGCAGCGACGTGGATACGGCCGCTTCGGCGACGCCCGGCAGCCGCGGCAGTTCGTATTCGAGCAGCTCGAACAGCTGGAGACGTTGAGCTCGGGTCGCGTAGGTGGTTGCGGCCAGGGGCAGCGGCACGCTCAGCACGTGGTTCGCATCCCATCCGGGATCTTGGGTGGTGAAATTGGCGAAGCCGCGCTGCATGGTGGCGGCTCCGCCCAACAGAATGAGCGCGAGCGCGATTTCGACCACGATGAGCGCGTGACGCGTCCGGCGGGCCTGACGATTGCCGGAGGACGAGCGTCCCTGGCTTTTGAGCGCGGAGTTCGGGTCGATCCGGGTGCTCATCCACGCCGGCCCGAGGCCAAAGGCCAGGCCGGTGAGCAGCGCGAGGAGCAAGGCGGCGGAGATGATCGGCGCATTCAGTTCCAGCGCCAAGGGCTGAGCCGACCCGCGCACGAGCAGTCGCCGGGCGATTTCCTGGTTGAGCCAGGCGGCCAGCCCGAGGCCGAGTAATCCGCCGCCGACCGCCAGCAGCAGCGGTTCCATGAGCTGGTCACGCAGTAGTTGTCGTCGGCTCGAACCCAGGGCCAGACGAATGGCAAATTCCTTGGTGCGTTCGCTCGATCGGGCGAGCTGGAGGTTCGCGAGGTTGGCGCAGGCGATGAGGAGCACGAAGCCCGCGAGTCCGGTCAGCAACCAGGAAACCTGGCCGGTGAGGCGGTGGGTCAGCGCGATTTGCAGTGGCTCGGCTTGAAAACGAAACGGGTGGGGGTAGCGCTGCGGATAATTCGCACGTTGGGTGGTGGCGAGGGTGTCGAGCGCCGCCTCGATTTGCGTGCGAGGGGTGTCCGCGCGCAGCCGGGCAATCAGGGAGAATTCGCGCGAGGGGTGTTCGGCCCACGCCGCGACGGTGAGATCCACGGGCCGCCAGATTTGCACGGTTCCCCACAATTTGGGCCACGCGAACGCGGCGGGCAAGACGCCGATGAGGGTGACGGGTTCGTCGTCAAGCCGCACCACGCGCCCGATGATATGGGGATCCATGCCAAAGCGTTGTTGCCAAAAAGCGTGACTGATCAGCGCGACATCGCTGCGTCCATTTGCCACATCCGCGACCGTGAAGGTCCGACCGATCTGCGGCGCGGTCTCGAGGGTGGCCAGGAGCTCCGGCGTGCCGAGCACGGTGTCGACGTGTTCGTCCGATTGCGCATCCACCGACAACGTGGCGCGGTGCCGCGAAAAGGCGAAAGTCGACGCGGTTTCGCCCAGCTGATCCTGCAAATCACGAAATTCCGCCGCGGTGAATTCCTTCGTGCGATCCGTCCGGGTGTGGCGCGAAAGGAGCACGAGTTCCTCGGCCCGGGGGTAGGGGGCCTGTCGATAGATCAGGGCGTCGACCACGCTGAACATGCACACGTTTACCCCGATGCCGAGGAGCAGTATCAGCAAAGTGGTGACGGTGAACCCGGGGGCGGCAACCAGACGTTGTAGAGCGGGGCGAAGCACGGGGGTAAATTCGCGAGTATGAACCAAATAAATGGATCACGTGTTGGCCTTCTGTAAGGAGGTCCGCATACAAGCAATTGGGGAATAGCCAATTAGATGGTAAAACTATTGACCGGCGACCCGGGCGGGAGAAATCGAGCGGGCGGAGCCGACGAAGGGGGGCGTGCTGCAATCGAGTTGCGCACATGGCGCTTGCCGCGAACTGATTGCCCCGCAAAACCAGTGTCCCCCTTACCCCTTTCCGCCGCTCCCCATCGTCGGCGTAGCTGACGCGATTGCCCCATTCCAGATCAGCCGTATGATCACGCTCATCACCCCCACGACCGGACACCCGCGACTGCGCGAAGCGGTGCGCAGTGTCCAACGCCAAACTCAGCCCGATATCCGCCACCTCGTGGTGATCGACGGTGAAGCGCGTCGGGCGGCTGCCGAGGCCATTTTGGCGGAGGTCAATTTCACCGGACAGATCATGGTGGTGCCCGAGATCACCGGTGGCGAGGGGTTCAACGGCCATCTCATCTACCTGACGGTGCCGTTTTTGGTGAAGACCGAATTCGTCGCGTTGTTGGATGAGGACAACACGTTCGAGCCCGACCATTTTTCGCGACTGTTGAGTTTGTGCGACGAGCATCGCCTGGACTGGGCGTATTCCCTGCGTCAGGTGTTTGCCGATTCCGGCGAGCGGCTGCGGGACGATTGCCAGAGTCTCGGTTTTTGGCCGGCTTATGCGGGAGCCTATCATCACATCGACACCAGTTGTTATTTCGTGCGGCGGGAGGTGTGGAAGCGTGGCATCGCCGTTTGGGACCGACCGTTTAAGCCCGAGGTGCGCAGTCCGGACCAAGCCTTTTGCGGCTGGTTGATGCACCATTACCCACGCGGTTACACCAGCGGTCACTATACGATGAACTATTGGCTCGGCTCCAACGGCAGTGGCGGGGCGGAGGCGGAGGAACGCCGGCTGGACTACTTTCGCGTGGGCAATGCGGTGCAGGCCGAAGTTTACCGTCATTTCCCGTGGCGTTACGGCGTGCCCGGAACCGACGTCCCGTATGGTAACATGTCGGTGTCGTGCCGCGACTCGCAGTTGGCGCGCAAGTTTCAATCCCTAGTGCAGGACCTTCGCCGACCGGGTGAGACGAGTGCGGTCGAGAAGGTGGTTCCGCCGCGATGAAACCGCCCCGCCCAATTGCGGCACCGGTCCCGGGTGACGGCGCTCCGGTCACGTTGTCGGTCATCGTTCCGTTTCACCGTGGGTTTGGACAACTCAAGCAAACCCTGCGGGCCTTGCGCGGGCAGACCTACCCGCGGAGTGCGTTTGAAATCATCGCCATCAACAATGATCCCGACGAGGTGACGTTGCCTCCGTTGCAGGCCGAGTTCCCGGATGTGCGATGGCTGCAGGAAGAGGAGGTCGGCTCTTACTGCGCCCGTAATCGCGGGGTGGCGGCAGCTCGTGGCGAATGGCTGGCCTTCACCGATTCCGATTGTGTGCCGACCCCGGCGTGGCTGGCTGAAGGGGTTCGTATGATCCGCGATTCCGACTGCGACCTTTTTGGGGGGCGCGTGGATTATATCGACCCGAAAGGACGATCCAAAAATGCGGCGGAGTGGTTGGAGGAGGAATTCACTTTGTTGCACAAACAGCGCTGGCTGGTCGAAAATCTCGGGGTGGTGGCCACGGCCAATTTGTTCGCCCGCCGGTCACTCTTCGAGCGGGTCGGAGGGTTCAATCCCCGACTGATGTCCTTCGGCGATGGCGACTGGACGCGACGCGCGAAGGCCAGTGGGGCCCGGTTGGGCTATGCTGATACCGCCCTGACCCTCCACCCGCGCCGATCGCGGGTGGCGGAGTTGTTGACCAAGACGCTGAGAACCGAAGGCGACCGCATCAATTTCATGCGCTGCCATGGCGCGACGTGGCGCATGCACCTGGTGCAACTCTGGCGAAACTCAGCGCTCGATCCGCGATCGTATGTGCGGGCTTGGCGAGCCGGTGGGGAAGTTTCCCTTGGGATGCGACTGAAAATCGTGAGCCTGATGTTGTATCTCTCAGGACGATCCACGGTGGAAAAACTGCGCGTGCTGCTACGCGGCAAACCGATCCGGGGTTAGGCGTTTACGATTCATGCCTTCGCGCCTCCGATGGGCGGCGATTCCGACCGGTTTACGTTTAGGCGGCCCGCTGCTTGCTCAGCGGACCGGTCCCGGGTTTGCTGGGCCGCATGGCTTTAGCTACCCCTTTGGAAACCGTGCGTTGGGGCATCATCGGTGTCGGTGATGTCTGCGAAGTGAAGAGTGGTCCGGCGCTGCAAAAAATCGCCGGCTCCGAACTCGTTGCGGTCATGCGACGCAGCGGCGATCAAGCGGCCGATTACGCGAAACGCCACGGAGTCCCGAAGTGGTATGATGACGCCGACGCGTTGATCGCCGACCCCGACATCAACGCCATCTACATCGCCACGCCGCCCGGTTCCCACGAGGATTACACGCGCCGGGCCGCCGCCGTCGGCAAGCCCGTCTACGTCGAGAAGCCCATGGCGCGCAGCCACGCCGAATGCGCCCGCATGGTGCAGGTTTGCGCCGATGCCCGAGTGCCGCTCTTCGTCGCCTTTTACCGCCGCCGTCTGCCCAATATTCTCAAAATCGAACAACTGTTGCGCGACGGGGCGATCGGCGAGATCGCCCACGTGGAGGTGAAGGTCAACAAGCCGGTCAAGCCCGACATCGTGGGCGCGGCGCACGACCCGGCCAACTGGCGTCTCACGCCCGAGCTCTCGGGCGGCGGTTACTTTTACGACCTCGGTTCCCATCAGCTCGATGTGCTGGACTACCTGCTCGGTCCCATCGCGGCGGCGAGTGGTCTGGCCGCCAATCGGGGCGGCGCCTACGACACGTCGGCCGAGGACACGACCGTCGGCCATTTCCGCTTTGCCAGCGGGGTGCTCGGCCACGGGGCGTGGTGTTTTTGCGCCTCGGACCAAACCGATGAGGAACTCATCACCATTGTCGGCACGGCGGGGGAGATTCAGTTCGATTGTTTCAGCGGCCACCACGTGGAGCTGCGCACCGCCGACGGTATCCAGAAACGTATGACGTTCGATATTCCCGCCCACATTCAACAGCCCCTGCTTCAGACCATTGTCGATGAACTCCGCGGCCAGGCCGACGCCTGCCCCAGCACGGGCGTTTCCGGCGCGCGCACGGCGTGGGTGATGGATCAACTTTGCCAGCGCGCGGATTGAGCCGCGTCGTCGGTGACGGGCTTACAACGTGTCGGTGCGGAAGGGCGCGGCGGGCAGGCCCTCGCCGTTGACGAGGTTGACGTCGAGGTGATCGCGCCAGGCGTAGCGCACGTAGAGTGGATTCATCACGCCGGGCGCGCTGAGCAGCACGCGTTTGTGGTCGAGTCGCGCGGTCGCGGCGTGGAACTCGCCGTTTTTGCCCGCGATTTCAAAGCCGAGCGGAGCCTCGTCGTCGCGGGTGTGGAGCCCTTTGGCATGCGTGAAGGATACGGCGACCTGGGTGTCCTCGAAGACCGCCGCGGCAAACGTCGGGCCGGAGTCTTCGACCGGGCGGCCGTAGTCGCGGGCGAGGGCCAAACGAGCGAGCCGGTCGCCGACATCCTGTTTGTTGCGCGGGTGGATGTCCTTGGCGTCGCCAATATCGATGATGACGGCCTGGCCGGTGTGCGGGAGTTCGAGGGTCTGGGTCTGGGCTTCACGCAGAAACGCCCAGCCGTCGTTTTCAGCGCTGCCGAAATTCGCGAGTTGCACCCAATAAAAGGGCAGATCGGGCTGCTGGAACTGCTCGCGCCATGACGTGATCATGGCGCTGAACAAGGCGCGGTAGGTCTCGGGTTGATCGGCATTGGCTTCGCCCTGATACCAAATCACACCGCGCAACGCGGCCGGAGCGAGCGGTGCGATCATGCCGTTGTTGAGCACCGCCGTGTGGTTTTCCGCGCCGGGCGTCCAGGGAGCGGAGGGGGCGGGTTCCTCGGAGTTCTCGCCCACTTTGACTGCCGCCGTGCGCCGGGTTTCCCACTCGATGAGGCGCTCCTGGTAGGAGGCGAGTTGCTGGGCGAACCGATGGTAGGAGACGGCTTGGTGTGACGCTGCCAGCACCCGGGTTTCCAGGCTCTGCAAGGCGGAGGGCGGTAGCCAGGCCTCGACGGGGGTGCCGCCCCAGTTGCTGTTGACGAGGCCGATGGGGACGTTGAGTTCCGCCTGGAGTTTGCGGGCGAAAAAGTAGCCGACGGCCGTGAAATGCGGCGCGGTGTCGGGCGTGCACATCGTCCAGCTGCCGCGCGCCTCCGTGATGGGATCGCGGGCGATGCGACGCTCGATCTTGATGTGGCGGATCAGGGGGTATTGTGCGGCGGCGATTTCAGCTTCCGCGTCGTTCGCGTTGCGCAACGGCCACTCCATGTTGGATTGGCCTCCGCAGAGCCAAAGGTCGCCCACCAGAATGTCGTCGAGCACGATCATGGTGTCGGAGCTCACGGTGAGGGACTGCCCGGACGCGTTGGCCGGCATCGGGAGCAAAGAAACGAGCCATTTGCCCTCGGCATCGGCGGTGGTCGCGACCGCTTGGCCGGCGAAGGAAACCGTGACGATTTCATCGGGATCAGCGGTGCCCCAAATCGGCACGGGTTGGTCACGCTGCAAAATGGCATGATCGGTAAACAGTGGCGCGAGAGTGACTTCAGCCGATGCCCCTGAGGCGAGGGCTGCAAGGATCAGGCAAAGGGGAGGGAAGCGAAAATGCATGGGGAGTTCCTGAGGTTTAATGCTTTCTAACGGCACTAAGTTCGATCGAGTTTAGGGGATATTGCCTACTTTCGGGTAATAAACGGAGGGAAATTTTTAATCCAACCGCGCCCGGTTCGGGTCAGACGCCTGCGACGCCCCGATTTTTCGAGGGGCGCAGTGGGTGCAACCGACTGATATTAGAGGCTTTGCAGGTAGGCCAGCAAGTCTCTCAGCTCGGGCTTGGACATGAGCAACCCCATCGGCGGCATCGCCGACATGGCTGGCGTGCGCTCGACGATATCGGAGGCCGCGATCACGCGAGTGGAGTCGTCGGCCAATTGCAGGCGAACCTGTGTCGCCGATTCTTCGATCAGGGTGCCGCCGACCGTTTCACCGTCGGCGAGGGTCACCGTGGTGAAACCATATCCCGGTGCGACGACGGCGTTGGGTTCGATCAGCGATTCCAGCAAATAGTGGGCGGGCTTGGCCCCGATGCCCGCGAGGGCCGGACCCACCGCGCTGCCTTCACCCCGAACGCGGTGGCACAAGGTGCATTGCGCGGATACCGAAGTTTGAAAAATGGAGCGACCGCGAACCGGGTCCCCGCCGTGCAGTGTCTCGCTGAACGGAGCCAACGGATTGCTCGCGTCCTTGGTTTTCTGATACGCGGCCACTGCGGCGGTGACGGCGGGATCGGCGGAATCCCCGGCTGATTCCAGCACGTCGAGCGCGAGCGCCGGGGCCAGTGCGCCGCGCTGCAATTGTTCGAGCGCGGCGAGGCGCAACGGGGTGCCGATGGCATCGGGTTGGTCTGCCAGTGCGCTCAAAGCCGTTCGCACCTCCGTCACGTTGTTGCGCTCCAGCGCCGCGGTGGCGGCGGCGGCGAATTCAGCGGGCGCGTGCCGGGCCAAAACCCGCAGTGCCGCCGCTCGCACGTCGGCGTGGTCCGATTGCAGCGCGGTGCGCGTGATGGAGAGCAAATCGGGCGGCGCGAGGTCGGTAAGGGTTTGCAGCGCGAGCGCCGCCAGCGCGCCGTCCTGTTGAATGATTGCCGTCAAATTGGCGGGATCCTGCAGCAACCGGTAGGTCGCGGCGGTTTGCCACGTGGCTTCGGCCAACGCAAAGTCGGCGGACTGGCTCAATGCCGTGAGCGTAGCCTCGATCGCCGGAGCGATGGGCGCGGCATCGACGACAGGGAGGACCCGATAACGACCTTGCACGCTATCGAGGCGCGGAGGCTCCGGCCAGGTTTTGAGCAGATCCAATGCGAGCAGGCGGAGTGGTTTGGGTTGGTCTTCGCGACCGGCGATCGCCGCGACGGCCGACGCTCGATCGACCGAGCGCAAATGCACGGCGGCGCCCAGGGCACGGCGCAGAGTGCGTTCATGCAACCCGTCCGGCTGCGCGAGCAGGTCGGCCAACGCCGGCAGGGCGGCCACGATGGGGGTGTCATCGTAGATTGCGCTCGCAGCTTCCGCGACGACCAGAGGGTCGGCATCGGCCAAAAATACGGCCACCTCGCCGGCGTGTTGACGTCGCAGCGCCACCACCGCGCCCATCCGCACGGTCGGCCGGTCGTCCGTGGCCAACGCTGCGAGCTGGGCGGGTGAGGCGCAGCCCGCGAGCCCCATGACGGCGGCGTGGCGATGGAACGGGTCATCGCCGTCACGAGCGAGGTAATCGATGAGCGCGGGCGCGGCGGTCTTGGCACAGAGTCGGCCGAGCGCGATGGCGGCGAAAAAGCGCGGGCGATCGGCGTCGTCCTGCAGCAACGCTTGTAAAGCGGGCGCGACCGCGCGGCGCGTTTTCTTGGCTTCCCCCAAAACCTTGGCGGTCTGGGCGCGGATTTCCGGATCAGCGTCGCGCAGCAAAGCCACGCGCGAACCACTCGGCGCGATGCGGCCTTGGCGCAGGAGTTGGCCGAGTCCCCAGATGGCGTGAACGCGGGCGAGCGGGGGCGAGCTCTGATCCTTGGCGACCTGAAGCAACGTGCGTGAGCGCTTGCGGCGCACGAGTTCGAACTGGGCTTTCATGCGCACGCGTTGGTCGGCGTGACCGAGCGAGGTCGGCAAATCGCGGGAGGGCGTTTTCCGCCAGTTGGCGGCGATCAGTTCCGCCGTGGTGCGGCGCAGGTCGGAGCCAGCCTCGCGCGGGTCGTCGAGTTTCCAGACCGCGCCCTTTTCGTTCATGGCGTAGCCGTCGGAAGACCAGTCGGCGAGGTAGAGCGCGCCGTCGGGGGCAAAACTGATTCCCGTCATGAGCACGCCGCTGGCGACGGTGTGTTCGTCGACCATTTTAAAGGCGGCTCCATCCGGCTCGGCCTTGAAGGCGAAGAGATTGCGGGACGGAAACGCGGACATGAAAAAGTAATCGCGGTAGCGCGGATTGAGCGCCGTGCCGGGGTTGTGCGCGAAGCCGGCGGGACCGTCCTTGTAGGACTGCAGCGGGGGCAACAGATACGCGGGCTGGCCCGGGTGGGCGGGAATCGAGAGCCCTTCGTCCATCCACGGTTGGTAGTCGTCGCCGCGATACTGCCAGTAGGTGCGCCAGCCGGTATCGGAGCCCTCCGGCACGTAGACGAAACGTTCCTTTTCGCCCTGCATGTCGCCGTCGTTGTCCACGCCGAGAATGTTGCCGAGGTCGTCGAAGGCCGGCTCCTGCAGATTGCGCAGACCGGTGGCGAAGATCTCAAATCCGGACCCATCGAGCTCGCTGCGGGCGATGGCGCCGCTGTGGGGATTGGCGAGGGTGCGACCGTCGGCGGTCGTGACGTTCATGCCGCGATCGGCGACCGAAACGTAGAGCCGGCCGTCGGGCCCGATGATGGCGCCGCTGAAATTGTGGCCGCCGTATCCGAGGTGCAGCGAGAAGCCGGTGGCGAGCACGGTGCGGTCGTCGGGGATGCCGTCGCCGTCGGTGTCGACCAGGCGCAGGATGTCGGGCTCGACCGTAGCGTAGAGCGCACCGTCCCACGCGGCGAGACCCGCGGCGATGCCGGTGATTTCGCTGTTCTCGGTGGCGTTGAATTTCACCGTCACGTCGGCCGTGCCGTCGCCGTCGGTGTCTTCGAGGCGTGAGATCTGGTCGGCCAACAGGTTCAGATCGTGCCAGTCGAAACTGCCGTCGCCGTTGGTGTCTTCAAAACGGTCGGCGTAGGTGGCCGAGTTTTCCGGCGTGAGCATGCGATGAAAGAACGCCCGCTTTGCCTCGACCGAAGTGAGACTAAGATCGCTCTCGATCCACTCCTTGAACCGGCGGATGTCGAGATCGGCCGCCTGACGCCGGACGACCGAGGTGGCGTAGACCCGCCCCTGTTCGTCGACCGTGACGGCGACGACGTTGCGCACCATGGGTTCGTGCGCAAACTCCGTCAGTTCGAGCCCGTTCGCACCGGGCAAGGGCGCGGCGGCCGCGATGTTGACGAGACACGGGAGGAGAAGCGTCAGGCCGAGCCAAAGACGGGAGCGCATGGGGCAGGTGAGCTGGCGGAGAAGAATCAGGCGGCGAAACCGGCGAGCACGCCGCGCAGGTAGGCGATGGAGCGTTGCATGCCGGGCACGGGGTTGCTGGCGTCGATTTCGTATTCGAGATTGGCGCAGCCCGAAAAGCCCTGGCGTTGAAGTTGGCGCAGGAAGGCGGCGATCGGCAGCAGACCTTCACCGACGACGCACTGGCTGTCGCGTTCGGTGGCGACCTTGAGGTCCTTGATATGAATATCGAACAAGCGGGGGCCGGCGGCGGCGGCCTCGGCCACGATGTCGGCCCCGGCGCGCGTGGCGTGGCCGATGTCGAGGCACACGCCCATGCGCGGGTCCATGCCCTTGAGGTGCTTCAACGCATCGCTGGCGGCCGGGTATTCCTTGTCCTCCGGACCGTGGTTGTGGATGGCGATCTTGATATCGTATTTCTTGACGAATTTTTCGATGCGCGGGAGGGCCGCGATCAACGGCGAACACACCATGACCGGCATGCCGGCGGCCTTGGCGTATTCGAAGTATTGGCGGATATCGTCATCGTCGTCCTTGCGCAGGGCGATGTTGCCCCCGCCGATGATGGTGAGACCGGCGGCCTCGTATTTGGCGCGGGCGGCGGCGAGATCCGCGGCACTCAGCTCGTAAGGCAAGTGAAACGATTTGAGGCAGAGCCAAGGCGTCTGTAGCGCGTGCATGGCATCGATGACGCCATCGACGGGGAGTTGGCGCAGCGAGTAGCTAGCCACGCCGAGCCGAAACGGGATCCCCGTCGTCTTGGTGGCGTCGGCCACGGGAGTGGTGGCGGATGCGGTCCGAGCGAGCGCGACGGAAGCGGCGGCGAGGCCGGCGGTTTTGAAAAAGTTGCGACGAGATGGGGTAAGAGAGGAGCGGGGCATGACGGTGGGGGAAGTTAAGCGACGCCGAGGTCGCGGGTAAGCCCAACATCAATAATCCAGATGAACTGTTTTGCCAGTGGTTTTGCCAGGGACAGTTCGAACGCGTGCGAGCGGTTGGTCATCGTTGAATCATCGCGGCCGCAGATCTTTACCCGATACCGGAGACCATGACGGGTTGACCCGATGGCCCGTCGAATTCGGTTCCGGCCCTGGCAGCAATAGCTTACCGTTTTTGCTGTGATCATCATTCGCCCCACGCTCAAGCTGGCCGCCAAATTGAAGCTGACTCCATTGGAAGAACATCCGCCGACGGCGGGATCATGGTGCGACTGGTGTGTGCGCAGTTTTATGGCGGGCCGTAAATCTCATCTCATCTTCAGTCACACCGAGTCGCTTTATTCGATCGTGGTGCCGCAGCGCGGGGTGACGAACGCGAAGGGCCTGCGCAGAGCCTTTGCGACGGGTATCCACCAGCACCTCGATTTGCCGGCTGCCGCGCAACATCACGTGAGTGCGCTGCTGGTAGCGCTGACCGATTGCCACTTCGCGCGCGGCCATGACCGAGCCGTGCTCGGCTCGATCAACGACCTGGCATGGATCGCGGAGAACCATCTCCTCGCGGGAGACTCGCTCACCCACACCAACCAGCGCCTGAACGAAGCCCCGATGAGTCTCCTCGGCATGGATTCCCCGAAGGAAGCGCTGATTCGTCTGGTTTGAGCGTTTTCCCGGTCGCTGGAAATCCCTCCAGTCAGTCTCGCCACGAGGCACAAAGCCGGACCCAGTCCTGCGCTCATTCCGGTTCCCCCTTGTTCGTTAGAACTACGTTGCGGCGACGTGCTAGAATTTCTTTCAGATGGGCGAGAGCGATGCTCCGCTTACGGACGATTCCCTCCGCGGTGTTTAGAGGTAAGCACTCGCTGAACTTCAGGTTGTTCAAATATTCTTCGGAGACTTGAAATGCGGCTCGGATATCCGCGGGAATCAGTCGTTCTATCTCGTTTAACAGGCGTTGAACGTCCGTGGTTCCCTTAAGCGTGACGGCGAAATCCGTAGCCCTGACATCGCTGATTCCAAGCTGAATAAGTAGATCCGCGATTCCCGCATTGAGCACGCTTCCAGCAAAGGTGAACCAGCTGATCTTGTTGTCCTCCTGCGCGACGAGGACCGTATCACCTTCGCGATTGAGCACCTCGTAATCTTGCCGGAGTGACGCCATTTTCTCCTTGGCTCGTGAACTCCAACGCTCTGGTTCTTCGCTCCCCTTCAGCAACGCCTGAACGCCTTGGCAGAGAGCGAACGGCATTCCGAACTGAGAACTGATCCACTGGCGCTTGCCCTTCTCTTTCGACGGAATCACGTAGGCGATTCGCTTTGGCCATTCGATGGATTCCACCACCCAACTTCGCCCACCCAGCGACAACACCGCCGGCTCATTTTCGCGATGCCGGACAAACGCGATCTGGTGAACCGTGCCGAGTTCCTTCCTGCCGTGTAGCACCCGAAACAGGGGTGGTGACGTGAACACTGAAACCAGCTCAATGAAATGTCTCCTTCCGTAACGACTGATTCCCTCGTCCCCGAAGCTGAGCCTCACTCCGTCAGAAAACAAAATCTCCTGGGCCAGCAGATGATCCATCACTTCGTTGAACTCGGCATCGGTTACTCCAAAAAACGGAGGAAGACGCGACACCCAGTCCTTCCAGTCCTGGACTCCGATTCCTTTTTCTTGCAGCGAGAGCGCCATCAACTGCTGGGCGAACAAATGCAACGGATGCTTCGGCGGCTGCACGGGCTCCACGAATCCACCTTCCCAGAGCTGCAACAGCGCCCCCGCTCGGAGCAACGCGGTTTCGCTGGTGGCCAGAAAGAGGCAGTTCCGAACCGCTCCTTCCCTTCGTCCCGTCCTCCCCAGTCGCTGCAGAAACGAGGCGACCGAAAACGGCGCATCGATCTGAATGACGCGGTCCAAATCACCGACATCAATACCCAGCTCCAAAGTGCTCGTGGCGACGATGACGCAGTCCTGAGCCTCGGCGAACGCCGCCTCCGCCGATCTGCGTTCCTCCGCGCTCAAGGAGCTGTGGGAAAGAAAGCAGGATACTCCTAGCTCTCTGAGCTCGTTTCCCAACAGTTCCACTCGCGCCCGGCTGTCACAGAAAACCAATCGCTTCTCTCCGCGAAAAATACGCGAAATTACAAGCGCCGCATTCTCAATGCTGCCGACATAATCCAGCTGCACATCCGTCCGAATAGTCGAGGTCTCGGCCGGCGGACTCACCACCCTGCGGTTACCTTCGCAGTGACCGGCCAACCACTGGAGTAACTCGTCTGGATTACCCACCGTTGCCGACAGTCCGAGTCGCTGCAGCTCACGGCCCGCCAATCGCCCAACCCGCTCCAAAACAGCCAACATGTGCCAGCCCCGGTCATCCGCCGCAAACGCGTGAATTTCATCAATCACAACGATCCTAACGGACTTCAGCATTTCCCGCCCATCGGGATGCGCACTGATCAACATGACCTCCAACGACTCCGGCGTCGTCAGCAGAATGTCCGGGTGATCTGCATGGACCTTTTTCCGTTCCGAAGCTCTGACATCGCCATGCCAGATCCCGCAGGTTCGCCCGACCATCGCACAGTATACCTGCAGTCGGATATGCAGATTATTCAGCAGCGCCCGTAAGGGGCAGACGTAGATTACACTCAATCCCGTCCAATTCTCCGAACACAGCTTTGACAACACCGGGAAGATCGCCGCCTCCGTCTTTCCTCCCGCCGTCGGCGCCAAAAGCAAGCAGTGTTCGCCCGCGAGAATGGGTTCGATACTGCGCTCCTGCAAGGGACGCAGTCCACGCCACCCCAAGGTATTGACGATGTGGTGCTGGACCAGCGGATCCAGTTTCTCGAATCCGCTCACAGTTCGAGTTTAATGTCCTCAACCGATGACGCGGGCATTTGATTCCGCTCCTCCAGGTTAAGTTCATCCTGCTTGATGGTGAGACGGTAATCCTTCCGGGGATCAAAGCCGGGATGGAGCTCAACTCGATCGAGAATATCCACCACCAGTTTCTTGAGAAAGATACGCGGGGCTATGCCGGTCTTTCCGCCCAGCGTGCCGCTGACGCCTTTCGCCAAAGACTCGATCAATGCATCGTCTACGGTCGCGAGTATCCGATCCCTCACCTTCGAACCATCCGCGAAGATGTCTCGAAACTTACGTCCGACTTCGAGCAGCATATCGAAGTCAAACGCCCTCAGCCGAATTTGCGGCGCGCGCGGATTATCGAACCGCATTTCGGTATCAAAATCGGTGTGCAACCGCTGGGCCAGTGGCGGGAGTTTTTTAATCCCTTGCGGTCCTTCGAAGAACGCCGGCGTGCCCGTGATGATAAGCATGAGACCCGGGAAGCGTCCGGCATCGATTTCGTCGATCAACTGACGCAGCGCATTGAGCGCCTTCTCGCGCACATCCCCCCGGACTCGCTGCAAGGTCTCCACCTCATCGAGCACCAACACCATTCCCGGGTGTCCCGAATCCTTAAGCACCACGAGCAGACCTTGCAGGAAACTCAACGCGGCAAAGTGATCCACCTCACCTTTGATGTTAGCGGTCCGCTTCACTGCCGCCGCGACATTGGGTTGGCCGGACAGCCACGCGACCAGCCCTTCGGCGACTCCGGCATCTCCTTCGGCCAGCGCTGCACGATAGCCACGCAATGCAGCCGAAAAACTGGGGGACTGCCGCGATATCGCATTCAGGCGCTGCTCCATGAGTTCGTTGGTGGCGGCCAGGAGCGTGTCCGCATCATTGGCGTCCACTTTGCCATTACTGAGCACGTCCTCCTCCAGCACATAGAACCAACTGTCCAACACCCCGCGAAACGCTGCCGAGCGTGAGCTCTGGGTGGCGAGTCGTTCGATCATGCGCCGATATACGGTCTCCAGCCGGTGCAGCGGTGTTTCCGTCTCGGAGATCTGCACCTCCGCGGTGGCGAGATTCTGCGATCGGGCCCGCTCCTGCAGCCAACGGGAGAAGAACGTCTTTCCGCATCCGTAGTCTCCTCGCACGGCTTTGAAGGCACTTCCGCCCCCGGCTAGTTTCGCCAGATCCTGATCCATGGGATCAAGAAATTTGTCGAGTCCCACCGCCAGGACATCGAGACCGTCTTTAGGCACGGTTCCACGCCGCACCGCATCGAGAATTTCAGTGCGCTTCTTGGGGCTTAGGGAAGTCATTCGAGCTCAAACTGCGCCTTCAAGAGGCTGGTGTTCAGGGTGATGGTTTCGGCCGCACGGTCGAAGGAAAGCACTTCATAGCCGTCGACATTTAGAATCCGACTTACGTTTTGCACCAGTCCATCGATGCGGAACAGTGGCATGCCCAACGCCTCGGCTAGCGGCGCCTTCATGATCGAGCCCCCGCGGCGTTCGATCGTTTCCAGCAACGATGCGACGACCTGCTTTTGTGGCCCACCTCGCACCGCGAGTTTCGCCTGGGCTTGATAGATTGTCGTTTCAAACAACGCATCGACCCAGCTCGCTTCGCCGGCCGATTCGGTTGCGTCGGGTTGGTCGAACAACTCAAGCCCTTTGACGGCTGCCACCACTTCGACCTTGGGTTTCTTCGGTGCCACTTCGGCCGGAGCAACCGATTCGTCTGCTCCCGCCAATCGCCACCACGTGGGTTCATAGAACGGCATCTCTCTCCACCCGGTCGCCAACGTTTCGGTCGGTCCACTCAGAATGGCCAAAGGCACCACCACTTCCTGCGGGTTCGCCCCACCGTGGTAGCCTCGCTTCTTCTGGCCATAGCGAATGTCTGCGCTCCACGGCAGCACGATTTGCTTTTGACCAAGCGCCTGCTCCACCCGGCGTCCTTCAATATGAATCTCACCTTCGGCCAGTGCATCTGTGTTCAATCGATAGCGGTCACCAAAGCTACCTTTGGCCGACGGAAGTTTGGTGGATCCCAAATCCAGCACATGCCCGTGATCGCTCGTGAGCACCACCAGCCGTTCGGCATCTGCTGCCAGCTTGAGCAGTTCCCGGAGCGGCGTGATGCGATCAATCGACCACGTGGGAGCGTATTGGTCACCACCGTCCAATTGATCGTCGATCGCGTTCACCACCACGCCGACCACGCGCGACTTTTTGTCGCCGATGGCTTTCCTCACTTCGGACGCGATGCCGCCGTGACCCTCTTCCTGCAGATCGCCTTTGAGGAAAAGCTTGGGTCGGTTCGCGCTGCCCGAGGCTTTGAACAAAAACTCGTTGTTCTTGAATTCCCCCTGTTCGGTCCCGGATTTCGATGGAGATAGTTTCCCGAGAAACAATGCCCGCCGCGATATCTGCGTCACTGACGGCAAGGTCGCCAATACCGGTCTTGGTAAGCCGAGATCTTCGTTGGCAATCTCCGCCCAATCCTGCCGGGTGATGTCGCGCAACAGTTGCCGAAAGACCGCAACACTGAGCCCATCGAGCACGAGCAGCAGCACGGGTTGAGCCTTGGCGACCGGCACCACCACCTTCGTAAGCACATCCTCGATACAGATCGTGCGTTCGGACTGCTGCTCACTGCGCGTCCAATCCGCCAATTTGGTCGCAAAGTGAATCTCCTGCTCCGTCATGACGGCATTCACGTGTTGCAGCACGGTCTCGTAGGCGCCCTGCAGCGACGTTGAGATATCCGCCTCCCGCAGTCGGTTGCGTGCCCAATCGAGAAACCCACCTTCCCGGTGATAGGCTTCGGTCAGCTCGGGCAGACTGGTGGTGGATTTGGGTTCCACCCGACTCATTAGCCAACCGGTCAACCGCAATGCCATCTCCGCTCGTTCCAACCGATCAACCTCCGACGAGGCCAGGACGTGCCGATTGATGTGATCAAGACTCCCGCGCGCCTCCGCCACGTGTTCACCTTGAGGTTTTTTGATCGCCCGTTGCAGCGCCTCGCCCAGCCGGTCGAAACGGCCCTCAATCCCCGCCGCCGAATAGTCCGAAAGATAGGCGAATGCCGGCAGCTTCAGGTCAGCCAATAGGGCATCGACGCGCTTGAGCAGAGCTCCCGGGGTTGTTGCGTTAATCCCTTCGAGCCACGATTTGGCCACGGCTTCGGCGGCGCGGAACCAGGTGCGTGCGCTTTCAGCATCGATCACCTCTCCACCGAACGTTTTTTCCAGCCGAGCTTTGGCAGCGTGATACTCCGGCGTTCCTTTGAGCTCCGGCGAAAACACCAATCCCAACGTGAGCCCCAGCGGCACCAACTCGGCCCCGGAACCGGCTTCAATCGCTGCCACCATGAACCGGATCGACTCGCCTCGGGTCCGGGCAAACCAATCGACAAATGCTTGTCTCAGCTGCGGATCAAACGCCTCCAGCGCCTTCATTTTTTTGGGATCCGCAGACCACTCGAGCACTTGAGTGATACTCGGATCCGCAAACGAACTGCCGGTGGCCTGCTCGATCAGCACCGACCACGCGTGCTGCAAATCCAACGTGCCTCCGCCCACGGGTCGGTAACCACTCAGCGGCACCCGGTTGAGCAGCGCTTCCACCAACGGTTTCGTGGCCAGAACACGCGGGTCGATAATGCTGGCTGCGAAGAGCTCGGTCAGGATTTCACCCGCGTCGGGCGCCAGCACGCGGTTGCGCGCAAAGCGGGCGATTACGTCCTCCCCCAGTCGATCCGACGCGATCGAACAGAGCAGGATAATTGGCGACTGTTTCTCGGTGGCATCGTGCAACGCTTCACGGGCCTGCAGATCCGAGGCACACGAACGAATGAGGTGCGCGGTGCCGTCGATCTCCATGTGATCCGGGCCGGTCCACGTTCCATTCACGCGCAGCGCAAACGCAGTCGCCCCGTTGCGGACCTTCTTCCGCAACCCCGCAACTTGTGCACGTATCTGGCCTGCTGTGACAGTCGTCATATTACGCTACGCCAGATGTTCGGGTTTCACGCTCAGGCTGAGCGTCTGCCCAAAGCGCGGGAGTTTTAGAGTTTTCTTTGCCAGATCCACCTCCGCCTGCGGGTCGAGCTCGATCAGGGCTTTCAAGGTGGGTGTAACCACCAACAAGGAGTTCCACTCCCCTGGCGCCGCGCCGAACATATGCACGGTTAGGATCTCCGTGGGATCCTCGACCCATTCCGGCAACCCATCCCCTTCGGCCTGGCTGCGTCCATACAGCGCCTTGAGTTTGCCCACGGGTTTGGTCTGCGCCGTCGGGGGCGGTGGCGGTGGCGGCGGGGTCGCCGTCGGCTTCGTCAGCAGGTCGATAGCTCGCGCCTTCAGCAGCGCCAGTTTAGGGCCGAGGGCGATGGCGTATTCATCGCTCGCGATGGCCGTTTCCAAGTCCCGCCACACCGCCGCGGCGGAGGCCTTACGCTCATCCGTGAGCGCACGGATGCCTTGGAATATTTTCCAGTCTGCTCCTGCAAGCGCCTGGATTACCTCGTCCGCGCTGAACATACTCTTTGCGAGCGCGACGCTGCTCGACTGCAGGGTGACCCCGGCGAGCCGCTTTATGATTTCATTGCCTGAGGCCTGCCCCAGTCCCTTCAACAAAGCGTCCGCCTCCTTGATCGTATCAAGCCGCGTGCAGCTTTCCATTCTAGGAAAGTGCTCCTCCTTCGCTTTGGTCAGCTGCCTAACGAGGGCCGCCGTCTCGGGCGATAGCTTGGTCACCATTTCAACCAAATTCTTGGCCAGCGTGTCGAGGTTGGTCGCGTTGAGCAGAGGCGAGGAAGAAAGGCCAAATGGTGATTTGGCCCGCTCACAGGCCGCCGTCCAAATGCCTTCCGCCGGCAGCGCGACTTCCTCGAGCACCATTTCGTCGGGCAGGTCGCCGATTCCTCCTCCCACGGAAGCGCCATGGAGTTTGAATACCCGATTGGTCTGCTCGGCATAGGCCAGAATCACCAGATCCTGCACCATGGCGGGCAGGCCCATCGCCAGCGGGAGGTCGATCCACTTGCGCAGCTTGCCCACGCTCAGCGGTGTGGTCGACTGGGCCTGTTGTTTGATGAAGTGCTTCTTCCAGTGGTCACCGATTTGAAAGCGCATCTCGCCCATCTCGCCAAACTTCAGCGGCACCGCCACGCGCAGGATGGGCTTCCGTAGGGACTGCTCGACCACGATACTGGGCTCCGGGTTTTGCACCGCCGTGCGCACGACCTCCAACACCTTGGCGAGACCGCCCTTCGTAAGCCCGGCATCGTCTTCAAAATTCGGGTGACCGGGGTATTGCGCGCCCAGAGCTTGTTCCAGCAAGCGGACCACGCCATCGGCCATGTTGGCCGCCACCGGCGGTTGCAATTGGACCGCAGGATCGAGCGAGAGAAATTGCTCCGCCGGCTCCAGCGAGTTGCTGGGATCCAGATAGTCCTCGCCGCCCGTTCGCAGACCATAGGCCATTTCGAGCTGCGCCATGAGCTGGGTTTTCAACTGGCTGCGCTGATTCTCCAGCTGCCCCCGGGCATTGTCGCGATCGACCTGATTCAGGTGCTGCACGAAGTTGGGGAACTGGTTGTCCTTCAGGATCTGCTCCAGCCGCACAAACACGCCGAGTGACTTCTGCACTTCGTGCCCGAAGAACGACGGTAACCAGCACATCGTGCGCGAGGCTCCGTTCTCTTCCTGAAACTTCTCCATGCGGGCCAGGTCGTCCCGCACGCTGTGCCCGGATTGGTCGAAGGGATAGTCGATCAGCAGCTTCCAGGTCTCCCCGTCCGACTGGATCGTTTCATCCGCAAACTCCCGCAGATTGCCGAAGTGCAGATCGCATTCCCGTTCCGTGCCTTTCCAGCGAAACTTGTGGCGGAAGAACAACTCGTCCTGCCCCGCCACGCCCATCTGCTCGAAGAGCAATTCCTTGAGCTTGCGAATCCGGTTGCCGGGATTGTCGACCGATTCGGCCTGCGCCAGAATTTGCTCCGCATCGACGCCCGAGAGTTGCAGCGAGATTGTAGGGGCGCCGCCCGCGCTTTCACGGATCTTGATCTGTCCCGCCGCCGCCGCCCATTTCTTGAATTTGTTGAGCACGGTCGCGCCTTCCTGCCCGGGGATCGGCGACTTGATGGTGCCGTGATTGAGCGCCGCCAGTCGGCCCGGGGTCATGGCCTTGAGCGCTTCGACTTCCGGCACCAGCGCCGCGAGCAGCAGCGTCTTCATGAGCCGGTCATCGTTGCGCAGCGCCCGCCGCTTGGAATCGTCAAACGGCAGTTCGGCCGCCTGCTCAAACGATAGGTCGTGTTCCTTTTCCAGCAGCGGCTTGAGGTGCAGTTCGTAGAGACGGTGCGCGTTCTCGAAGTGGATCTTCATGTCGGCGCTGAACGCTTCGTCGCCCTGCGACACTTGGTCGAAGAGATCGCCCACCGGCACGATTTGCCCGAGCTGCAGTGTCTCCCGTTGCTCGACCATGAGCAGGGCCATCACCTTGAGCGCGGTGCGCTCGCGTTGCAGCACCGAGGACACCGCCACCAGCGTTTCCACCAGCGCGGGGCTGAAGGGATACAGCTTGCGAAAATCGTCTTTGTTGCCCGTGCGGGTGAGCAACGTGTTCATGACCTCTTCCCGCACCTGCGCGGTGCGGTTGAACTCATCATCGAGCGTCAATCGCGCGGTGTCGTCGATCGGAGCCAGGATGCGCTTGGCAGCGATGGCCGGCAGGTTGCGATCCTCCAGCTTGATCACGCCGAAGCGGCCGTCGTGGTGGTTGAGCACATCGGCAAAGGCCAGGCGCTCCGCTCCGGTCACGTGTTGGCCTACGAGATCGCGCAAGTCTCGCTGACGCGCCACAAAGCTGATGACCGGCACCGGCCGATCCGCTCGCTCCGACTCCACCAATTTCACGACCTTCTGGCCCTCCCGGCTCACAAAGACAGGATCGGCGGCGTAGCTGGCCAGCCATAGAATCAACTCATCGAGGAAGAGGATGAGCCCGTCGTAGCCAATCTCCTTGGCGTGGGCACTCATGATGGCGAGGCCGTCGTCGAGATCCACAAACTCGTCGGTATTGCGCATCGCGGGCAGGTGCGTCTCCACCAGATCTCGCACCAGTCGGCGGTGCGCCTCAGCGGTCGGCGAGCTGTGTCGTGCTGCATCGTAGGTGGTCGCGGTCCACGTGGCCGAGATGTTCCCCCAACCGCCACCGCCTTCGGTTCCTCCCGAGGACGTCGTGGCGTTGAGCTTGGCGAAAAACTTCTCGTCGCCCAACCCTTCGCGAATCTGCTCTCCATTGGCCAACAACCCTTCGGACTTAAACACCGCTGGCGTGGGGGCGTCCGGGAAGTTCCGGTGGATGTGAGCGGCGTAACCACCGAGGATGGCGGATTCGAGATTCTTGGCCCCGATGAGGTGATAGGGCACGAGCATCAACTTCTTCCCCTGCGTCCACGCATTGTGGCTGGCGATGACGTCGGCCAGTTCGGGAATCGATCGGGCGTGGGGATCCTCCTGCAGCAGCAGGTGAAGGATCGCCATGAAGTGACTCTTACCACTACCGAAGCTGCCGTGCAGGTAGGCCGCCCGACTCGTCGACCCGGTCAGCGCGCCCTTCACCAGCTTGAGCGCTTCGTCGAAACACTTCACCAACTGCGGCGTGACTTGGTAGTGCCGCACCGTGCCCGCGGGATCGGTGACGCCCTCGGAGAGGCGCAGGACAAAGTCGCCCTTGCCCACGTGGTCCGGGATCTGGATGAGGTCTTTGATGAAGGTCATGGGAAAACGGGGTCGGTAAAAATAGGGGACGATCAGTCTTCAGCCATCACCTCAAAACGGGCGGTGTTCACTTGATCGAAGGTGAGGTTGTGGGTGCGGCATTCTTCTTCGACGAAGTTGCGGAAATAGTCACCCAGGCCGGAGCCCAGATCGGGGTCGACGGCGTTGTGCCATTGCTGGAGCCACGGCAGTAGGTCGATCAAGCCCGCGAGCAGGAGTTGCAGCTTGGAGACCTCCCACCCTTGGTTGGTTTTGGCGTCGAGGTAATACTCCGCCAGGGCCTGCGCCTGCTGGAGGTGATTCCAGCCGGCCCACGCGATCACCGGTGACGGATCACCGTCGCGCTCGGCGCCCGCGTAGACGATCCAACGCTCCTTGGGCACATCGAGTTTGCCGCGCAGTTTCCAGAACGCCGGTTTCTTGAAATCCTTGCTGGCGTATTTGGGCGGCACCGGGATGTCGCCCACCTGCTTGAGCTGCGTCTGGCGAACGAGCGTCTTCAACTCGGGCTCGAGCATCCCGGCGTTGTCCTCGCGCACCGTGGCCTCGACGACGTCCTCGCGACGCTGCGCCGCCCACGTCGATTCCCAGTCCTCGCGCTTGCGCAGACCCGACGGCTTGTAACGGTGTATCGGTAAATTGGGCACAACCGCCGTGTCGACGAGTTCACGCAAAAGCTTGGGCACGGAGAACCCGCTGCGATCAAGGTAGCATTCCGCGACCATCAGGAAGGTCGCATCGGACTGCACGACATCCGCCAGTTGATTGAGGGTCACCAGATGCGGACCCGACGCCGCCGCGAAACCGTGGTTCGCCGGCACAAACGAACCCGCGAGATCGCAGACGCGCTGGCCCTCGTGGAAGTAACCTTCCAGCCGGGCGAGCATCCACTCACGCGCGGCCTCGGTCCATTGCTCGTCCCATGGTTTGGTATTCCACCGCCGCTTGTATTCCGGTTGTTCGATGAGCTTGAGATTCGGGTTCTCTTGGATCGCGACGTGGCGCCGATGATAGAGCGCCGTGTAGTCGTCCGGCCAATGCGACGGCGGTTCGGTGATGGCTCGGGAGCCAGCCCCAGCATGACGATCGAACCACGTGGTATTGAGCGTGCCCCGCGCCATCTGCCGCGCCATAAAGATCTCAAACGTGCGCTCGCCCAACTCCAAGGGCGGCAGTTCGTCCAGCCGATCCTCCGGCCACAGCAAGTTGTCTGCATCGCTGATGAGTCCGTAAGCGTGGTAGATCTGCCAATCCAGTTCCTCTTGGTAGGCGATGAGCTGGCGACGCTGGCCGGTCCAAGTCTCGCGGGCGCTTGCCAGTCTCGCGTGCAGATCTCCGCTTTCCGGGCCGCTCCACACCGCCAGCGTCGCCGCCGGTGCCTGCTCCTGCATGGCCGTGCTGGTTTGGACGAGCGCGGTGGGGAGCTGTGTAGGCTGGTGCGCGGGGATGGGAAAACTCGCCATTTGCGTGGAAGTGAATTCGTAGAAATCTTCAAAGGCAGCCGTGCGCTGCCGTGCTCCCCTTTGATCAACCGTGCTCCCCTTATTGTGAGCCACTTGTTTGAGCCAAAAGCACGCGGTCGAACTATTCAGCAATCCGACTAGTTCTCGATGGAGAGCATCCGACGCGTCGGTTGTGAGGTTGATGATCGGCGCTGACTGCTTGAACACCTTACTGCCTACATCAAAGACGAACTCGTTATGTGTAGCTACAAACGCGTATGCGATTCGCCTAGTCGCGCGATTTCGCTCCACCGGGATTTGATGATACTCCCAAAAAGGGCGACCGCATTCACGGTATGTTCGTTTGCTGAAATCTCGGCGCTGCTCAAGGACTGCACGCAGGGACCAGAGAAAATTTAGAATCTCAGAATCGGTGACAATGTTGATATGATCGTCGTATGGGAAAAGGCACTCTAAGTCTGAGTTGATGGACCAATCTCGAATTGTATCTCCTTCCACGAACATTCTGCGAATTTTCCGCGACAGCCGTTGAGCTTGTTGTGATCTCTGCGGAAAAATGAACGCGTCATCCTCGCCCACAATCGAGCCAAAACCGGAACTTACGGTAAGCTCCCCGAGTTCATGGTCTTTTGCTCGTTCGAGCAGTTCTTTCAATTCTGCGGCACCGCCGCCACCTATACTCCACGGATGGCGATGAAAATTCGCACGTGGTGAGTCGCCGGCGCTCATCCACTCACTCACGCTTCCTGGCTGGTCTATTTGGCTAACAATGGCCTGCCAAACAAGGCCCTGCGCAGGATTGGCGGGAGTCACTGGTTCTCCCGCAATGCCGAGCACAGTGCGGACGGTGCTACTTACGGGTGACTGATTTTTCCCAACAAGAATAACCGTCGGCGTGCCGTGACCGGGGATATAGGCCCCGGCAGTATCGATGACGTGCGTGAGGTCCCAACGCGGGAGGTAGTCCTCGATAAGTTTCTTACCAAATTCACGCTTCATGAAGGCGTTCCCTGTGATCTGACCCACAAATCCGGCCGTCTTCTGATGCGGAGAACCATCGCCTTTGACCGTGAGGTCGAAGAAGCGCTCCATGAAGGGCACGGAGAGCGAATACTTGCCGTGGCACGAGGGGTAGCGGTCTCGATACAGCGCGCTCACCGCCCGGTCCTTCACCGTGATGTAGGGTGGATTGCCGACCACGGCGTGGTATTGCTGGCCGAGAATTCGATGCAGCGCTTCGCCATCCTCGACTTCGTAGTGGTGCTTCAGTTCATCCTTAAACATCTCTTCGGTATCGAAGGTCCGTTGCTGAGCGCCTTGCAGTTCAAACTGATCGAAGCGGCGGCCGTGCAGCAGCGAATCGCCCGCCGCGAGGTGGATGGAAAACGCCGGCGCGTTTTTGAGTCGCGTGATGCCGCAGGCCTTGAGCGCCACGAGCAGCAAACGGAACCGGGCGATGGCCACGGCGAAGGGATTCAGATCCACGCCGTAAACGCCATCGAGCGCCTTTTGCGCGAGCACCCGCGGGTTCTCCTGCGGCTGGTGTTTTTGCCACAGGCGGAAGAGGCGATCAAAGGCCCCGAGCAGGAAGTGACCCGAACCGCAGGTCGGGTCGATGAGCCGCACCTCCTTATAACCAAAGGTCTCGATCGCCGGCGTGAGCGTGCGATCGAGGATGAATTCCTCAATAAAATCGGGCGTCTGCAACAGCGCGTATTTCTTCCGCGCCGCCTCCGACAGGTCCTGGTAAAGGTCGCCCAGAAATCGGGTGTTCCACACGGGGTCGGTGAAGTCAAAGGCCAGCGCCCCGGTTGTCTCGTCGGTGCGCCGCCAGAACGTGACCAAGGCCTCCGCGGCGTCACCCGAGGGCGCCACCAACCACAGCGGGTTGTGCCGCCGGTCAAAAAACTCCACCATGCCGGGCAGGCGGCCGACGTCGTTGAACACCGTTTCCAGATACTCCCGCTCGGTCGACGTGGGGTGCTGGCGAAAGAAGAGTTCATGCTCGTCCTCAGCCCGCTTTAAACGCGCCCCTGGCCCCGCGAGGCGCGGCACCTCGACCAGTTCGTTGTCCTCCAGAAAGCGCACAAACACGCAGGCGAGCACCCACGCCACCGCCACTTGCGTGAGCTGTTCATCCCGCCACGCGGCATAGGTGATCGCCGTGCGTTTCCGCGCCTTGGCCGCGTCATACTGCGCCCGCAACGGCGCATCAATCGCCTTGTCGTCCGCGCAACGGGTCCGCAGGTCATCCTCCAGCGCGGAGACCTGGGCTTTGAGGGCCGATAAGAGGGGTTTGGAGGTGATCATGGGAGTCTAAATTCGGAATCAGCCGCGATGCTTGTTGGACAGCCACGCGTCGTTGAGTCGCACATGCTGGGCCGCATTGCCCGTGACCATGGGAATCGCCCGTTGGTTGAGCGTCGGCAGCGGGTTCTGATCGCTGGCCGGCAGCAGCACCCAGATACCCTGAACGCCGTCGGTCCGCCCGACTTCGCCGGCCAGTTCGGCGAGCACGTTCATGCGGTCGTAGCGGGCCAGCAGACCGGGATTGATCAGGAGCTTCGTCTTCTGCGGCGAGCGCATGGCGGTCTTGAGCGCGGGAATGCAGCGATCGATCAGCACATTGAGGTTTTTCCACGCGAGGGAGTCGGGCGCAGCCGCATCGGCCTGCAAGACAATCTGCCAATCCGCCCCGCCGCGCTGCGCCTCCTGCTTCATTTGCGAAAGAAACACCGCATCGAGGTCACAGATTTCGACGGGGAAACGATCCGACAATTCCTCCTCGGCCCGCTTGAGCAGGCCCGGAGGCACCGCGAGCGTGAGAAAGGCCCCGTGCTTGGCGGCATGAGTGAGCTTGCCCTCAAGGTTTCGCGCCTCGGCGATCTGGGGAGAGACATCACCCGGCCGGGCCGCCGACAGGCGGGTCTGGTAGCGCTCGGTCAGGGTCTCGGAGGTGTAATCACCGGTGCCCTTCTCCACGCCGGGGATTTCGTAGGCTCCCTGCCCGTCGGCCGCGGCGGGGTTCCACGTCAGTTCGATGCCGAGCGAGGTGATGAGTTTGTCGAGCTCGGGTCGGTCGGGCAGCGGGGCGGCCTGCGAGTAGCGGGCAGCAATTCGGCTGCGAAGCTCGGCCACCGTAAGCAATCCACCAAAGAAGGCATTTTGCGCCAGCGTGAGGGAGCGCTCGGGCGCGAGGTCGACGGGGTAGATCTCACGGCGACTGGAAAGGGCGGCGCGCTTCGACGCGGCGGCACCGAGCTGGCAGAGACGATTGTCCGACATGGGAGCGACCTGCTCCGGCAAGTCGGGAACAGGGATCGCCCGCAGCGCTGTGATGACGCTCGGCGGGCTCGGCAGGGGATCCTGGGCAGCGAGTTCGTCGGCCGCGCTGCCTAGCTTTTGTGCGAACGCTTTCAGCTCGGGCGCGACCGCAATGTAGATATGGCCGTCGCTGCGGAATTCTTGAAAACGGGGCTCCTTCTGGTGGCGCTCGGTCTCGATGGCCGCCCGCACCACGACCGAGGCCATCTGCGTGCGCTGCGCGTCGTCAAACGAGGAGCCGCGCGCGGCGAGAATCGAGTCGATCATCTCCCGATGCACGGCCACGCCGCCCACGGAACACAGCAGCTCATAGATGGAGTCCCGCAGGCCGGTGACCGCAGGGAATTTGGTCCAGCGCAGACGGGCCTGCGTGACGACCTGCCCGATGCGTTGACGCGTAACCCCGAGCGCGGGAGCGATGTCGCTCTGGCTGGTCCAGTCGAGCGGGGAGACGCCTTCCGGGAGTTGCCAGCCGAGAAAGCGCTGCAGCATCTCCTGCTCGGCCACGCGATCCGTGCCTCGTCCGATGATGGCGACCTGCTTGGCAATGACGTCGACACTGGCCACGGCGTCGGGGGTGGCGGTCGTCGAATCGTTCTCGAGATCCGCAATGGCTTTGGCCGGATCGATCTCGAGTTCGGGTAACCGCCGGCGCAGCTCCCAGACGAGCCGGCCGAGTTCGCGGCGGGTTTTGTTGCCGACCCCCGGCAACCGTTGGATGCGCCGGATATTCACCGCGATCAGGTCGGCGACGGTCACGAGGTTGAGCCGGTCGAGCGTGTTGAGCAGGCGCGTGCTCAGACCCAACAACACGAGCTGGGTGCCCGCCGTGACATTGTCCGGAATCTGGGTGGTGGCGTCTTCGTCGTGATCGGTCTTGGGCTTGTCGACCGCCACGAAGACATGATTCCACGCGTCCAGCATGGCGGACGGATTGTCGAACCGCTGGCTGAAGTCTCGTCGCAGAGCCTGGTTGAAAAACGCGCTGAAGCGCTCCCGCAGATCCGGGTCAAACAACTCGGGCCGGATGGAAACTTCGTCCGCGATCGCCGCGGGATCGCTCTTGCCGTCGCCCCAGGAGGGGAGCAGGCCCGTCGCCATCTCGTGCAACGTCATCGCGGCGGAAAACAGCTCGGAACTCACATCCCAGCGTTTCACTTTTCGCTCGGAAATAAACGGATCGAGATAGGCGGCGGTGCCGACCTTGATATCCTCGGGAGAAGTATTGGAGAGGGAGAAATCGAACAGGCAAAGCTTCTGCTCTTTTTTGCCGGGCACGCGCACGCCGATGTTGTCGGGTTTGATGTCGCGGTGGGTGATGCCGTGCTCGTCGAGATCCCGCACGGTGCGAAGCAGGTCGTCGCCAAAACGCTGGAGCAGAGTCAGGTCGAGCGGACCTTCGCGGGTGATGCGACGAGCCAGCGTCTCCTCGCCCGCACTCTCCATGGTGAAGCCAACCAGTTCATCAAAATGGTGCACCGCGTGGGGCTTCACGACCTCGCGGAACTGCAGGTCCTTGAGCTTCTCCAGGATCTCAAACTCACGCTGGATGCGCTGGTTGTATTTTGAATCCCGCGCGACCTTAAGGACCCATTGCGAGTCGCCTAGATTGACCACGTAGGTCTTCGATACCGCGCCGCTGCCCAGCGATTTCTCAACCACAAAACCGCCCGCCAAACGGTCACCCTTCTTCGCCTCGAGGGGGTTGGCTTTCTCTTCTTCGTCGGGACGGGTCAGTTCCTCCTCGATGCAATCCAGCCCCGCCAGGAAATCTGCCACCGGCCAACGATCACTCGCGACCCCGTTGGCGCTGCTCTTCACCAAGTCGTCCAAGGTGTCCACCGCGCCATCCATGGCCTCGCGAACATTCAACCCATTGCTCAAGCTGGATCGCAGCTTCTGCTGGAGTTCGGCAATCGACTCGGCCGGGGGCCTACCCGTGAAGAGAAGATAAGTGAGGGCGCCGAGAGAGAAGACGTCCATTTCTCCGCCGCCATCTGCGCCACCCACAAAAGCCTCCGGGGCCAGGTAAACCAGCGAAGTATCCTCCACCAATTGGCCCGCATGCAGCGTGTTGGACAACTGCATCGTGCCCGACCCGGTCGAACTCGGCAGTCTGCCGCCGGTCTGCCAGTTGAAAATCTGCACGACCAGTTTGGTGGGGCCGTCGCGCCGAATCAAAATGCTGCGCGGGCTGAGGCTCCGATGAAGGACCTTCTTCCCGTGGGCGTATTGAATGATCTCCGTGATTTGCCGCAGGATATCGAGCCGGTCATGGACGGTGAGTGCCGTCCCCTCGTTCTTAAGAAACTGGTCAAGCGGCAGAAAGTCCGGCGAACGCCGGAAGAACAGCACCGGACCGTGATCGGATTCAGTCGGCGGATCGGCTTTAAGAATACCCGGGTGGTCGAGGAGTTCGAGCAGCCGGAACTCCCGATGGGCGGCCTCGGTGATGATTTTCTTCTCCGCTGCGGTGCTCTGCCGGGCCACCATGTAGATGCGGGCAAAGCGTTTCGTCGATTCGATCGAGACATGCTTGGCCGTCCAATCCTGATAAGCACCGGTGGGGCTGTCGAAGACCAGCTGATCCAACATGAAATCGCCCACGCGTCGGGCGCTCTGCGAAGGCCTAATCCCGGCCTGATCCATGGCCCGGGAGAGCGCGCGGATCATCGGACGATTGACGGGAGAGGACGTAAATTGTTTGAGACCCGGGCAGACCCGCCGTTGCAACGCAGCCATGACACCGGGTCGTTCAGGCGATCCACCTTTGGCCGCGATGTCCCGCAACGCGACATTGCTGGCGGCGACGGCGGAGAGCTGGTTCTTCGCATCCGAATGGGAAACGAAAATCAGCGGTTCAAAATAGGGAACCGACTGGTTCTTGAACGCATTTTGTCGGGCGAGCAGCGACTTAAGGCGTTTGCATTTCCGGTTAGCGAGCAGACGGGGGTTTTCCCGCGTCTTGCGCTTCCCCTCATGTTCCCACGTCCAATTCATGGTGTCGCCGGAAAGCGTCCCAGGGTTGCTCTTTATCTCGACGAGGAAGACGCCCTGCGGACAGACCACCAACAAATCAACCTCGTTGATCGAACCATCATCGGCGATGAATTCAAAATTGGCCCAAGCCCGGTAATTGTCCTGCGCAGGAAACCGTTCGAACACAAAGTCGAGCGCCTCCTGTTCCCAAGGAAACAGAGACGGCGAAATCGTCTTCCAGTATTTTTCAGGCGGGGGCATGCGGGGAGTGCAAAAGGTTCTGCTAGTGAGAGAATAATTCGCAAGCAATCACAGCGAGGCCAGCGCCGGGATTCCGCCCGAAGGAGGCAGGAGTCTTATTGCTTAAACACCAAGGGATTGAAGGTGTAAAGGTCGGCGGACTGGGATACGGTATTTGATTGAATCAGATGGTTCATTTTGCCGGGCCGACTCCACGGATGGCGGGCAAATGATTTCGACTCATATTTGCTCCTTCCGAATTCGAGGCTGTTGCCTTGCCTCGTATGCACTGAGGGGGGGGGGCGGTCGTGTTATGGATGGGGCATGGGAGTAGTTCCGCACCTTTGGTCGGTGTAAGTTCACGGCGAGACGTTCCGTCAGCACTTGGCTGACTTGTTGAACCGCTGCAGGCTCCGTTTGCTTCGCTTTATTCGCAAACGATCGGAGCTTCCGGACCGCTCCGTCAAATCGACTACTACTGCCCACGAGAATCAGGGCAGAGTTGCGTTAAATTGCCGGATAGGCGGGCGTCCAATTGCCGGATTGGGTCGTGTCGGATAGGATGATGGAGTCTCGTCTGATTGTAGCCCTCGGGATGAGCGATTGTCGCAGGAAGCGACTACGGTCAGCAATGACGCTTGGGAGTGGTGGACGTGCCTGTCTGGGGTCGTGACGCGTGACCGGGGGCGGCGATGATGGGTTCCAGGCCGGCGGCCCGGGAGCGGTTGATGGCATTGATGGCGGCCCGCTTGAAAGCGGCCTCCGCCCCCTGAAAATCCGGGTCATCAGAAAGCTGCACAGTGGTTGGCGAGGTGGAGGTCGGTTGATAGGGAGCCGCTTCTTCCATGGTGGTATGAGGTGGGACACGGATTCCGGTGGCCAGCAAATGTGCAGGTGCACTGGCGGCGTCGTAGATCGCCCATTCGTCTACGATATGCCGGTAGTCGTTCTGGAGGTTTTTCCAACCTCGTTCATGGCGGCGTCGAATCGTATCCGCCGGAATGTCATGTCCGCCCAAACGAACCCGGCGTGCCACCCGCGCTATCGCAATTTCTGGGTCGGGGAGTTTGAGGAAGTAGAGCTTCACGCGATAGCCGAGCGCCTGCCATGCGGGAATCATGCGGAGGTAGCTTCTGGTCGCCAGGGTGGTCTCAAAGGCGAAATTCTGTCCGGTGGATGACAGGGCGCGAAGGCGATTGAGCATGAGGCGTCCGGCGGTGAAAGCGACGTGATCGGGGCGAAACGGGCTCAGTCCGGCGGCGATCAGGTCTGCATTTACGAACTCGGGGCAACCCGCTTCGTGAGGGAGAAACTCTTCGGCGAAAGTGGTCTTTCCCGCCCCATTGGGTCCGGCGATAATCAGGATTTTCTTCATGCCGTTGGGTTTCGGTCAGGGCGCATCCTGCCGCAGGAAGGCTTGGAGGTCTCTGGCGAATTTGTCGCCGATGCCGGGGACTTCGGCGAGGGCGGTGGCGCTGGCGGCTTTGAGTTTGTCGATGCTGCCAAAGTGATCGAGCAACGCCGTGCGGCGGGCGGGACCGAGGCCGGGAAAATCGTCCAGAATGGACTCCTTGATCTTCTTACTCCGCAGGTCGGCGTTGAAGGTGTTGGCAAAGCGGTGGGCTTCGTCGCGGAGGCGTTGGAGGAGTTGCAGGCCGGGGTCGGTGAGGCCGAGGTTCAGCGGTTCGCGTTCGTCGTGGAAGATGATGGTCTCGTGTTTCTTCGCCAGGCCGATCAGGGCGGGCGGTTCGAGGTCGAGGGCGACGAAGCTCTTTAACGCGGCCCCGATCTGGCCGCGGCCGCCGTCGATCACGACGAGGTCGGGCAGGGCGCGGCCTTCGTCACGGAGGCGGCGGTAGCGGCGGCCAACGACTTCTTCCATGGCGCGGAAGTCGTCGTTGCCGATGAAGCTCTTAATCTTGAACCGGCGATACTGGGCTTTGTCGGGTTTGCCGTGCGTGAAGTGCACCATGGAGGCGACGACGTAGGTGCCGCTGATGTGCGAGATGTCGAAGCACTCCATGTGTTCGGGCACGGCGGGCAGGGCGAGGGCGTCGCGCAGGCGGCCGAGCGCTTCGTCGTCGGTGCGCACGACGGGATGGTCGCGTTCGAAGCGGCGGGTTTTTTGCAACGTGCCTTCGAGCGCGAACACGATGTCGCGCAGCTCGGCCGCTTTTTCAAAGGCCTGTTTGGCGGCGGCGGCCTGCATTTCCTCGCGCAGGGATTCGAGCCATTCGCGGGACTTGCCGTCGAGGAAGGCACAGGCTTCGTCGACGCGGGCGCGGTAGTCGTCGACGGTGACTTCGTTGATGTGGCCGTAAATTTCCTGGCGCACGTCGTCGTAGAGCCGCCAGCGGCCGTCGGGCAGGCGTTGCGGGGTGGAGTCGCCGAGCAGGATGCCGAACTGACGGCGCATTTGGACGAGGGTTTTGCGCAACAGGCCACTGTGGGCGAAGGGGCCGAAGTAGCGCGAACGGTTGTCCTTGCGGAAGCGGGTGAGGCGGAAGCGGGGCAGAGGTTCACCGAGGTCGACTCGCACGAGCAGGAAGCGTTTGTCGTCGATGAAGTCGGTGTTGTATTTCGGTTTCCACTGCTTGATGAGGCGGCCTTCGAGCAGCAGGGCTTCGGGCTCGGACTTGACCTCAATGGTGTCGAAATCGGCGATCATATCGATGAGCGCACGGATTTTGGGCGAGTGGGCGTGGGAGCGAGACGGGGTGAAATAGGTGCCGACCCGCTTTTTAAGCGCCTTGGCTTTGCCGACATAGATGATGCGCCCCAGGCGGTCTTTCATCAGGTAGACGCCGGGCTTTTCGGGCAGGCGGCGGACCTTTTCTTTCAATTCGGGGGAGGCGCTCATCGAGTTAGTCTAAAGGGATCATTCAAAATGAATTGAACCGGTCGCTGGAAAAATGGGGAGTTTAACTTAGTTTAGTGGTCTGCCAATGGTTTCTCCGTCTCCCTCCCAACTCAGCGCTTCCTCAAAGCGGGTTAATTTCGAGCTCATCACGCTCGGCGACGAGCTGTTGCTGGGGCTCACGGCCAACGGTCATTTGACGTTCGTGGGACAAGAACTGCGGAAACGCGGAACGCAACTCTCGCGCAATGTTACGATCTCCGACGACATCGAATCCATCACGGCCCAATTTCGCGAGAGTTGGGCGCGGGCCGATGTCGTGATCACGACCGGCGGGCTGGGGCCGACGTGTGACGATCGCACGCGCGAAGTGATTGCGGAGGCATTGGGACAGAAACTGGTTTTCGATCCCGCGATCGAGGCGGCGATGTTGGAGCGGTTCAAATCGTTTGGTCGGCGCATGACGGATAACAATCTCAAGCAGGCCTACCGTTTCGCCGACGGGGAAGTCATCCCCAACGCCCACGGCACGGCTCCGGGGTTGTGGTATGCGGCGGATGGCAAGGTGTTGGTCATGCTGCCGGGTCCGCCCAACGAATTGCAGCCCATGCTGACCGAGCAGGTGTTGCCCAAGCTCGCCGCGCTCGGGTTGCTCACGGAAGGGGAAGTCTACGTGCAGTTGCGCACGGCGGGTATCGGCGAGTCGGCGCTGGAGACGCGTTTGCAGCCCATTTTTCAAGCGCATGCCGGTCGGCTCAATGTCGCCTTTTGCGCCCACCAAGGGCAGGTCGATTGTCGCCTGAGTTCGGCCAGCGCCGACCTGTCCGCCGACGACGTGCAGGCGATCGCGGAGAAGTGTGCGAAATTGCTCGGAGAAAACTTCATGGGTTTCGGGCATGATTCACTGGCCAAGCATTGCGCGGACATGTTGCGCGCCGCCGAGGCAACCCTCGCGGTGGCGGAGACGGCCACCGGAGGCATGTTGGCGAGCGCGTTCACCGACATCTGCGGGGCGACCAAGTTTTTTGCGGGTGGTTCGGTGTGCTACTCCAACCAGTCCAAAATGCAGCTCCTGGATGTGCCGGAGGACATTCTCATGCAGCACGGCGCGGTGAGTGCGGAAAACGCCGTCGCGATGGCGGCAGGCGCGGCGGAAAAACTCGGCGCCGACTACGGGCTCGCCATCACCGGATTTGCCGGTCCCTGCGGGGGCACCAACGAGAACCCGATCGGCACGATGTTTGTGGCGCTCTACACGCCGGTCGGGGTGTGGTCGAAGCGACTGCGGTATCCAGGTCGTCGTGACGCCGTCAATCGGCGGGCGGTCAACGCCGCGCTTGATTGGCTGCGGCGCGAACTGGTGCGCGCGCGAGACAGCGAAGCGGCTTTGCCGCGCGCGATCGATCTCGACGCCTAGGCGAACGAATGCCGCGCGCGCCGCGCTTAGCCCATGAGGTTGCGCAGGGCGGCGAGGTATTTTTCCTGCGTGCGGGCGATGGTCGCGGCGGGCAGCCGGGGCGCGGGCGGCGACTTGTCCCAGGCCACCGCTTCGAGGTGGTCGCGCACGAACTGCTTGTCGTAACTGGGGGGCGAGCAATCGATGCGGTATTCGTCGGCGGGCCAGTAACGGGAGGAGTCGGGCGTGAGGACTTCGTCGATGAGCACGAGTTGGCCGGTGCGGTCGGTGCCGAACTCGAATTTGGTGTCGGCCAGGATCATGCCGGCGGCGGCGGCGGTGTCGTGGCCGCGCTGATACAGCGCGAGGCTGACGGCCTTGACCTGCTCATAGAGCGCGGGCCCGATTTCGGCGGCACCCTCGGCATCGTTGATGGGCTCGTCGTGGTCGCCGACGGCCGCTTTGGTCGTCGGCGTGAACAATGGCGCGGGTAGGCGGGCCGCCTGGGCCAGACCGGGTGCGAGCACGTGGCCGCAGACTTGGCCGCTCTCTTGGTAGGATTTCCAGCCGCTGCCGACGAGATAGCCGCGCACGACGCATTCGATGGTGAGGGGGGTGAGTTTGCGCACGATCATGGAGCGCAGTTGCAGGTCGCGATCGGTGATGCCGCGGCGGGCAAACTCGGCCGCTTGGTCGGGGAACAGGTGATTGGGAATCAGGTCGGCGGTGCGCTCGAACCACCACAGGCTGATTTGGTTGAGCAGGATGCCTTTGCCGGGAATGCCGTCGGGCAGAATCACGTCGAACGCGGACAGGCGGTCCGTCGCGACCAGGAGCAGGGCGTCACCGAGGTCGAAGATCTCCCGCACTTTGCCGGAAGCGAGCAGCGGGAAAGGGAGGCCCTCGACCGTGAGGCGGGCGGAAGCGGGCAGGGCGGCGGCAATCTCGGCGGTGGTCATCGATGAGAGTTTTTGGAGGTGGTGGACCGGAAAATCACGCCGCAAATTTCGCCAAGCGGTAAGAACGTCTTGCGCGCGTCGAGTTGACTACTTTTCACCATCGTAGCCCAGTAAGTCCCTTATGGCCGCACCGGAGTGTATTCTTTATGTTGATGACAATGATTTGCTCCGGGAGCAGGTCACGATCGCGCTGGAGATGCATGACTACCGGGTGGTGACGGCGACGGATGGTCGCGAGGGGTTGGAGAAAGCGTTGCGTCACCGGCCCCAGCTCGTGTTGAGCGATTTGTTGATGCCGGTGATGGACGGTCTCGAAATGCTGCGGGAGCTGCGGCAGACGGAGTTTGGTCGCGAGGTGCCGTTTATATTTTTGACGTCGCGGTCAGCGCTGCCGGAAGTGCGGGAGGGGATGGAATCCGGGGCGGATGACTACCTGCCGAAGCCCTTTGATGTAGCCGAATTGTTACGGGCGGTGCGCGCGCGGATGGACCGGGTCAAAGCCCAGCGCACGGCCTTGGTCAAGGAGCAGGAACGCATGCTGGTCACGTTGCCGCACGAAATGCGCACTCCCCTCAATGCGGTGATGGGGGTGGCGCAATTGTTGCGCGAAGAACTCGAACCGGGGACTCCGGTGCCGGACGACACGCCCTCCATGATCGACATGATCATCAAGGGCGGGGAGCGCCTGGAGCGACTCACGGTGAAGCTCATGCTCCACATCCAACTCGATATGCTCAAAACGGCGGGACCCGAAGGCCGGGCGCGTTTTCTGCGGGGCGACCCGATTGATCCTCAGGTGTCGTTGGAGAAACTCGTGAAGCGGAGGGCCGCGTTACACGACCGCGCTCAAGATTTACAAATCATCACCTGCGACGGGCGCATCCAAGCGCCGGGTCAAGTGTGGGAGCCGATCGTCGGTGAGGTGGTGGACAACGCCAGCCGGTTTTCCGCCCCAGGCACGCCGATTCGGGTCGAACTCTCGTCGCGGAATGATTCCGAAATCGAGCTGTTGATCGCCGACGCCGGCATCGGGATGACGGCCGAACAGATCGCCGAAATCGCGCCGTTTCGTCAGTTTCACCGCCCGGCTGATGAGCAACAGGGCATGGGACTCGGATTGAGCAATGCGACTCAACTCACGGAGTTGAGCGGTGGCTCGATCGATATCAGTTCACCGGCGACGGGCGGTCTCGAGGTCAGGATTCGCCTGCCGCGCGCCTGACTTGTTCGATCCGCGGGATCGGGGTGGGACGGACGGAGGCCGGTGTGAGTGTGGGATGAACGCGCCAGGGAGACACGCGTGACCCGTAAGTGGGGCGCAACGTTGCGCTTACCGTTGGCCCCCCAGGTTCTTAAATCCGCGTCTGGGTAGTAGCACCTAGTTCGCGTTGGGTAGGGGCTTTCACGGGCAATTGGCCAATTGAGCCGATGGGTTGTAAATCCCGATTTCGGTAGGATTTGCGGCATGAACTCCGCCTTCCTTTCCCATCTCAGTGGCTCCCGCGTTGCGGCGCCGCTTTCTCTCTCCCGCCTTTCCGCTCTGCTCGTTCTGCTCACGGTGGCTTTGTTGCCCGCCAGCGCCGTCGCCGCCGGCGACCTTCGCATCGGCCTCGTGGCCGAGAAGGTCATTTCCACCGTCGATGGCACCGAGGTGTTCGACACCCAGAGCCCCGCTCAACCCGGCGATGTGATTCAATACACCGCCGTCTACCGCAACACCGGTGACGGTCACATCTCCAATCTCGCCCCGGTGCTCCCCATTCCCGAGGGCATGCGTTGCGACCTCACCGCCGCCTCACCGGCTCCGGCGGAAGCCAGCCTCGATGGCAAAACCTTTGTGCCCATGGCCGAGGCGGTGGCCGCCCTCAAGGCCGACAACTCCCGCGTCGTGCGGGCCCTGCGCTGGCATGTCGCCCAGCTCGACGCCGGTTCGAGTGCCACGGTCGTCGCCCGCGCTTCGCTCAATAAATCCCGCTGAGCCTTGACCTCCCTTCTCTTTCAGAGCGCTCCCGCGCTTTAAACCAAAACCACAAATCCAACATCCCGATGATTAATTCATTCGCTAAGAAATCGGCGCGGGGGTCCACACGTTTTCGTGTGACTGTCGCCGCCTTGATGCTGGCCGGTGTGACAGGTATCAGCGTGCTTCGTGCCGCTGCGCCTGCCGCTGGTAGCAGCATCGGTAATCAAGCTTCCGCCACGTATACGGACGCTTCCAATACGGAACGCACGGCCACGTCCAACGTCGCCGTCACCATCGTGCAACAGGTGGCGAGTCTCACGCTTACCTCCGACAATACCAAGAGTGTGGCCCCGGGCGGTCAGGTCTCCTTCCCGCACACCCTCACCAATACCGGCAACGGCACCGACGCCTACGCGTTGAGCTTCACGCAAGGGGCCGGTGACAACTTCGACCTCAGCGGTCTCGCCATCTACGCCGACGCCAATGGCGACGGTCGCGCCGACAGCAGCACGCCGATCACCTCGACCGGCGATCTGCCTTCCGGGGCGTCGTTCTCGTTTGTCGTCTCCGGCACCGTCCCGACTTCGGTGGCTTCCGATGACACCGCCGCGGTTTCCGTTTCGGCTGTCAGTGGCTTTGATGGTTCCGCCACCGCGGCCAACAACGACACCGCGATCGTGAGCGAAAACGGAGTGATCAATGTCACCAAGTCCATGAGCTCCTCTTCCGGTGCGCCGGGCAGCGGTCCTTATACCTATACGCTGACCTTCAGCAACACGGGCAACACCGCCGCCACGGCCGTCACCTTGATCGACGACTTGCCGACCGGTTTGGTCTACGTCGATGGCAGCGCCCGCTGGAGCGGTTCCGCCTCGGCCCTCACCGATGCCAACGCGGGTGACCCGGCCGGCATCAACTACAGCTACAACGATCCGATCTCCCGCCAGGTCAAAGCCGTCATCGATTCCGTCGCGCCCGGCCAGACCGGCACCGTGACCTTCCAGGTCTCGATCGATGCCAATGCCGCTCCCGGTGACATCAACAACCAGGTGTCCTACACCTACAGCGACGGCGTTGCCACCGTCGGTCCCCGCACCTCCAACACCGTCGGATTTACCGTCAGCCAAAGCGCTGCGGTCAGCATCGTCGGTGAGACGGTCGCCTCCGCCCCTCAGGGCAGCACGGTCGCGTTCACCAACGTGATCACCAACAACGGTCTCGGCGAAGACACCTTCAACGTCACCGTCGACAGCAACGACTTCCCCGCTGGCACGGCCTTCCGCCTTGCGCAGGCCGACGGCGCCACCGCGCTGCTCGACAGCAACGGCGACGGCATCCCTGACACCGGTCCTCTCGCGGCCAACGCGTCCTACACCGTGATCCTGCTCGCGACCCTCCCGGTCGAAGCTTCCGGCGGACCTTACACCGCGAACAAGACCGCTCGTTCGGTCCTCGATTCCGGCGTCGCCGCCACCGCGGCCGACACCCTCACGGCCATCGTGCTCAACACGGTCGACCTCACCAACGACTCCGCTGGTCCGTCCGCTCCGGGCGCTGGCGCTGGCGCCGAGGCCGATCCCGTCACGACCCTCACGGTCAACGCCGGCGAAACCGCCCGCTTCTCCCTCTACGTCAACAACACCGGTGGTCGCGCGGATACGTTCGACCTCACCGCCAGCACCGTGGCCGATCACTCCTCGATCGCCCTCCCGGCTGGTTGGACCGTCGTGTTCCGCGACGTGAATGAAGCGGTCATCGCCCGCACGCCCGTCATCAACGCCGGTGCCGACCTCCTGGTCTACGCCGATGTCATCGTGCCGGCCGGCTCCGAGCCCGTCACCGAGTCGATCTACTTCCGTGTCCTCTCGCCGAACTCCGGCTCGGGTGACATCAAGCACGACGCCGTGTCCGTCGCGGCCGAGCGCAGCCTCACGCTGACTCCGAACAACGTGCAACAGATCTACGCTGGTGGTTCCGTGGTCTACCGCCACACCCTCACCAACAACGGCAACGTGCTCGAAGGTGACAACATCGCCTCGACCGTCAGCCTCGCCAGCGCGGACAGCCTCAACGGCTGGACCTCCATCATCTACCACGATGTCAACGGCAACGGCGTGATCGATCCGGGAGAGCCCGTCGTCACCGACCTCAGCTTCGTGAGCAACAGCGGTGCCGGTCTCGAGCCGGGCGAGAGCGTCGAACTCCTGGTCAAGGTCTTCTCCCCTGAGGGAGCGCCCGCTGGCTCGGCTGACACGACGACCTTGTCCGCCACGACCGCCAATGGCACCCGCACCGAGACCGTCCCCGCCGCCGTCAGCGCGACCGACGTCTCCACGGTGATCTCCAGCGATCTCACGATCCTGAAAGAGCAAGCCCTCGATGCCGACAACAACGGCACCGCCGACACCGCCTACAGCATCAATCAGATCACCACGGGCGCCGTCCCCGGTTCTTCGATCCTCTACAAGATCACGATCAAAAACATCGGATCGACCAACGCCGACAACGTCGTCGTCTCCGATTCGACCCCGACCTTCACGGTCTATGATGCCACCACTCCGGCCGCCGCCAGCCAAGGCAGCGTGGGTTCCACGCCCGCCGACGGATCAGCCGGCGCCCTCGAGTTCAACCTCGGCACCATCGCTCCCTCCGGCACCGCCACCGTGAGCTTCGGCGTCCGCATCAACCAGTAACCCTCAACCGGTGAGCACAGGGGACGCGGCTGAGGTCGCCTCCCGCTCACCACCCCCTTCCCGGTCCGGGGCAACTCCCCGGACCGGCCACTTTTCCTCCCTTTCGCCGCTTTACTTTTCGACCCCCGTCTTCCGATGAACATCCGCCTGATCCTAACTCTCCTGCTTTGCGTCGCCACCCTCCGTGGCAACGACGGCGGACCGCGTGAGGAGATCATCAATCAGGCCACCGCGAGCTTCGACGGCCCGATCGATTCCGTGCTCGTTTCCAATACCGTCGTCACCGTCGTGGCCGGCGACCTGCACTTCACGATCACCACCGACGCCGAGACCGTCTCATCCGCCGGCAGCATCGTCACTTTCCCCCACGCGCTCTTCCATCTCGATGATGAGGACGAAGGTTACATGGTCTCGCTCTTCAATCTCGACGACTCCGAGTTCGCCCTTGAAGACCTGCACGCCATCTACGACGCCAATGGCAACGGCGTGGTCGATCCCGGCGAAGAACGCATCGAGCTCGATCAATGGTTCGAAGTCGCGGGCAGCGCGTCGCACAACATCATCATCGTCGGCATCGTCCCCGATTCGGCCCCGCTCAATTTTGTCGCCAGCATCGGACTCAACGTCTCCTCCCGCAGTTCGGGTCGCACCCTCAGAAACGTCAGCCGGGTGACGGTGGTCGAAGGCGAAGATCTCATCGGTCTGTTCGTCCAAAAAACTGCCGACCGCGCCCGCGCTTCCGTGGGTGATCGCATTCAATACCGCTTGCGCACCCGCAACATCAGCTCCGAGCGTCTCCTCCAGGTCTGTGTCCGCGATCGCCTGCCACTCGGCTTCACCTACGTCCCCGATTCCGCTCGGCTCGACGACGTGGTGCTGGCCGATCGTTTCCTGCCCAACGGTGAAATTGATTTCTTCGTGGGCGAGGTCGAAGCCGGTGAATCCGTCGAGATCACCTACCAGGTTCGCGTTGGTCCCAATGCGCTCCAGGGCGACGGCATCAACCGCGCCTACGCCGTCGGCCCCGCCATCATGAGCAACCTCGCCGAGGTGGCCGTGGAGATTGAGCCCGGCGTCTTCACCGATCGCGGTGCCATCCTCGGTCGCGTCTTCCTCGACCTCGACGGCGACGGTTTCCCCGGTGAAATCGAACCCGGCGTGCCCGGCATTCGCCTCTTCCTCGAAGACGGCACCTACGCCATCACCGATGCCGACGGCCGCTACAGCTTCTACGGCCTGCTCGCCCGCACTCATGCGCTCAAGCTCGACGAGATCACGCTCCCGGCCACCGCCGCTCCCAGCGGTGACGACCCCCGCTTCGCTGGTCGCCCCGGTTCGCGTTTCGTGAACCTCAAATTCTACGAGATCCATCGCGCCGACTTCCCTGTGAGCGGCGACTTCGACCTCATCGCCGCCGCCATCGAGGCCCGCCGCGATGCCGAGGACGTCACCCGCTCACTCGCCCGCACCCTGCGCCGCGACCTCTCCGCCGACGATCGTTCCCAGGATCTCAGCGACGTGCGCGCTCTGCCCGCCAATGGTCTGGTCGGCGGTGCCGAGGTGCTGCAAACCGGCCGTGACGCCGAAATCGATTCGGTTGAAGGCGAAGCTGCTCCCGCCGCCTCGACCCGCCCCCGCACTTTGGAAGCCGCCATCACGGCCGATGCCACGGGGGCCGATCTCGCCATCATGGCTCCCCTCGACGGCACCATCCTCGCCGCGCCGCAAACCACCCTCTGGATCAAAGGTCCCCTGGGAGCCAGCTTCTCGGTCGAGATCAACGGGGAGTCCGTCGGGGCTGATCGCCTCGGCCAAGTCGTGCGCGATCCTGCCAATGGCCGCGAAGCCTGGGAATACGTTGGCGTGAAACTCGTCACCGGTGAGAACCGCATCGAGGCCGTCATGATGGACATGTTCGGCAACGAGCGTGGCCGCGACGGTGTGACCGTGCTGGCTCCCGCCCAACTCGGCCGCATCGTGCTGCTGCCTCCCGTCGATGGCGCCGCCGCCGACGGACTGACCCCGGCGTCGATCATCGTCCGCCTCGAGGACGAGGACGGCGTGCCGGTCACCGCTCGCATGCCCGTCACGCTCGAAACCACCGCCGGTCGCTGGCAGGTGCGTGACCTCGATCCCCTGGATCCAGGTATCCAAGTTTTCATCACCGGCGGCGAAGATACCTTTGAACTGCTGCCGCCCCTGCGCGCCGGCACCGGTCGCGTCGCTGCTTCCAGCGGCATCCTGCGCACCGAAGAGGAAATCGCCTTTGTGCCCGCCCTGCGTCCGCTCATCGCCACCGGCGTGATCGAGGGCCGCATCGACCTGCGCGGCACCTCATCACTTGAACCCGTCGGAGCGGGGGATTCGTTCGAGGAGGCGCTGCAAGCCTTCACGACCTCCTCCTCCGACGGAAAATTAACCGCCGGCGCTCGCGCCGCCTTCTACCTCAAGGGCAAGGTCCGCGGCGACACGCTGCTCACCGCCGCCTACGATTCCGACAAGGCCGATCGTGATCGCCTCTTCCGCGACATCGAGCCCGACGCCTACTATCCCGTCTACGGTGACGGCGCCGTGCACGGCTTCGACGCCCAGTCCACCGGTCGCCTCTACGTGCGTCTCGAACAGGGTCAAAACTACCTGTTGCTCGGTGACTTCACCACTACCGATCGCCGCAACCTGCGCGGTGGCGCCTCGCTCGGCACCTACCAACGCAGCCTCAACGGCGTGCGCACTCAGGGCGAAATCGGGGGCGTGAAACTCGACGCGTGGGCCAGCGAAGGCACCTCGGCCCAGGTCGTGGAGGAGCTGCCCGCCGACGGCACCTCGGGTCCGTTCACCTTCAGCAACCGCGACGGCATCCTGCAAAGCGAGCGCGTCGAGATCATCACCCGCGACCGCAACTCCGCTTCGGAAATCATCCGCACCCAGACCCTTTCCCGTTTCGTCGACTACGAATTCGAACCCTTCAGCGGCCGCCTGCTGCTGCGCGCTCCGGTGCCCAGCCTCGACGCCGATCTCAACCCCGTGTCGCTGCGCGTCACCTACGAGGTGGATCAGGGCGGCGAGTCCTTCTGGACCTACGGTGGTGGCGCGAGCGCTGATCTCACCGAGTCGCTCACCGTTGGTGCCACCGTTGCTCGCGATGAGAATCCAGAAAACCACTACCTGCTCACCGGCGCCACGGTGGAGTGGAAGCCGCGCGACGGCACCAGCATCCTCGCCGAGGTGGCCCGCAGCGAAAGCGACGAAAGCGGCGCCGGGTTGGCCGGTCGCGTCGAACTGCGCCACAAACAGGGCAAGCACGACATCCGCGCTCACCTGGGTCGCACCGAGGAGACGTTTGAAAACCAAACCGCCACGCTGATGCCGGGCCGCACCGAAGGCGCCGTGCGCGTCACCTCCAAACTCAAGCCCGGCTGGACGCTCTACACCGAGGGTGTCTACAAGGCCGCCGAAGCTCGCGACCTGGAATACTACGGCGTGCGCAGCGAGCTGCGTCACCAACGCGGGGCGTGGAACTTCACCGCCGGCCTGCGCCACAGCCACACCGAGATCGGGGCCCGCGAGGGTCGCCCGGAGACGGCTCAATCCGACGATATCAACTCCGTGAAACTCGCCGTCGGCCGCGAGCTGCCCTTCCTCAAAGGCGCGTCCGCCTACGGTGAATACGAGCGCGATCTTGGTGATGGTCGCGAGACGGTCGCCACGGGCTTCGACTGGGACCTGGGCAAGCGTGGCCGCCTCTACGGTCGCCATGAGTTCCAGTCCGAGCTGAGCCTGCCGTTCGATCCCGACAAGCTGCAGCGCGACGCTTCGACCGTCATCGGTCTCGAGCGCGGCGTGGGCGGCAACGGTCGCACCTTCAGCGAATACCGCATCCGTGATGAGTTCGGCGATCGCGAGATCGAAGCCGCCTCCGGCCTGCGCAACCGTTGGGATCTGCGCGAGGGCGTGCGCCTCGATACTTCTTTTGAAAAAGTCCACGTCTTTGAAGGCGAAGCCCGTCCGTCGACCATGTCGGCCACGGCCGCCATCGACTACGCGGTCAACCCCGACTGGCGCGCCAACGGTCGCCTCGAATGGCGCCAGAGCGGTGACCAGGACACGATCCTGAGCACCCTCGGTTACGCCCGTCGCCTCGACGAGTCCTGGACCGCGCTCGGTCGCAGCGTGCTCGTCATCAACCAGCGCGACGGTGACCGTCCCGGCGATCGCATTCAGGGCCGCCTGCAAGCTGGTGCCGCCTACCGCCCGGTCGGCGACGCGAAATGGCAGATCCTCGGCAAATACGAGTTCCGGTTCGACGACGCGACCGGCAGCTACGGCGAACGCCGCCGCAACGTCCACGTGCTCTCGACCGATATCAATTGGATGCCCGCCCCGCGCTGGGAAGTCTCCGCCCGCCTCGCCGGCAAAGCCTACGACGAGCGCGACGGTGATCTGTCCTACCGGGGCATGGCCGGCCTCGCCGCTGTGAAAGTCACCCGCACCTTTGGCACCCGCTGGGACGCCTCCATCGCGGCGCACGGTCGCTTCGGTGACGACGTCGGGGGTAGCTGGGCGATCGGCCCCGAAGTCGGGTTGGTCGTGCGCAACAACATGCGTCTCGGTGTCGGCTACAACGTTTCCGGTTTCCGCGATGAGGACTTCATCGCCGACGGCAGTGCTTCGCACGGCTTCTACCTCACCATGAAAATCAAATTCGACGAAGACTCCCTCCAGGGACTTCGCGACCAAGCCAAAGGATGGGCCCGATGAATCTCCGCCAACTAATCGCCTGCCTCGTTCTCGCCATTCCTTTGGCCGTGCACGGAGCCACCTGCATCAAGTCGGCCTGCGCGGGAATCTCCGCCCGCATGGCGGGTGCCTCCGACTCTGATGCCGAAGCCGCCAATGCCGCCAACGAAGCGTTGACCGGTCAAAGCTACAATCTCACCGCCGCCCAGTATCAGGCGATCGATGCCGCCCGGATCGATTTTGGCGATTTGCTGGTCACCCTTTTCCCGGGCGAGAATCCCGTGGATTCGCAGTCCAACCTGGCGACTCCCGCGCAGTTCTTTGCCGCGGCGGCCACGGTGTTGGAGGACGCGGGTGATGCGGATGGCGCCGATGCTTTTCGCTCCATCTCCGGCTCCACCGACGGATTTCTGGCCGTGGATGATTTTCTCACCTCCGATCATCCCGGGATGCTGATCCTTCCGGGCAGCGATTTCCTGGCGACCGTCAATGCCACCTACAACTATAACAACCCCACCGCGCCTGTGCCGACTGTGGTGAGTGCCTCCTCCTTGGGACTACCGCCGTCACTGTTCGACAACGTGACGGTCAAGTCGTCCGTCTCGGAGCCGCCGCAGATCATCTGCGGACCCGAAGGCACGCAGTTTCGTGGTGCCGGCCTACGCACGAAAATGAACTTTGAACTGGTGGAGCAGGATCTCCTGGCCGAAGCAGGTCCGTTGCTGGGTGCGCTGCCTCTCGGCACGAGTGTCGATGGGGTATCGCTCACGTCCATCGACCTCGCCATTGTCAGCGGTCGGGCGGATGGAGCGCTGGAAGTTCTCGATCCCATCAACGATTTTGCGAAACTGCGCGCCCGTCCCGGAGTCGCCGACGTTTATCTCGGGTCAATCGATGACAGCGTCTTCTTTGACCGCACGTCGGTGATCGAACCCAGCGATTTTGAATTCAGCGAGATTGGTGAATTGAAAATGACCATCAATGGCCAACCCGTGGTGGCCTCGGTGGGCGCGCGATCCTTTTCGAGCGGACAGGATACTGGGTATTACATTCTCCAATACTTCGGTCCCTATGCAGAAACGCAGACCGTTGGCGACGGGGCGGTGGCGATCGATAACATGGTGAGTTCGTTGATCGATAATCTGGAGATCCAGATCTCGCTCAAGGAACCCTCCGCTCTCGATCCCGTTTCGCAGACGCTCTTCAACACGATTGTGAGCACCGCAACTCCGGCGCTCAGCGGGGTCTACGCCGATGCCCTCAGCCCGGTGCTGCGCCCGGCGCTGGCCGATGCGGTCGATCCCATTCTCTCCGCCTCCGGGGCAACCCTGGGCGAGGCGGATGTCACGGTCTACGGTTTGGACCTGATGTGCGACTACTCCATCTCGGGCACGGTCTATCACGACATAAATAGTAACAGCACATTGGATACGGGAGAGGCCGGAACGGGGCTTACCCTCTACGCCAAGTTGGTGCGGGCCGATGCTCCTGGCGGTCCCGCCGTGCAGGCGGTGCCGGTCGATCTCACCACCGGAGTCTATACGTTCGGCGGCGTGGCCATGGCGGAGTTTAATATCATCATCGACGACAACAACACGCTCAGCGACGTGACGCCGCTGGTTCCGCCCGCCGGCTGGACGCCCACCGAGCAGCCGTCGCTCCAGCGCACCGGCGTGATCGTGTTCGATGCCGATGTTATCGAGCAAAACTTCGGCCTCGCCAACGGTGTCACCGTCGCCGGCCGCGTGTTCATCGATACCGGTGCGGGGGGAGGCGTGGCCAACAACGGTGTTCGCGACGGAGCCGAGGTCGGTCAGACCGGAGTAAAGGTCATCCTCGAAAACGCCGACTCCGGTGCGACGCTGGCTACGACTCAGACGGCCGGTGACGGCACGTATGAATTTTCCATCGACGGCGCGGTCAGTGCCGGCACCACCCTCCGGGTGCGGTCCGTCGATGCGACCGGCTATGTTTCCACCGGTGGCGAGGTTGGTGACAGCGCCGGTTCCTATGACCTCGCCACGGATGCAGTCACCTTCACGCATGACGGGGTGAGCAGCCGTGGGGGACTCAATTTTGGCGATGTGCCCTTCAGCCGTTTGACCACGGAAGGTCGGCAAACGGCGGAGGCGGGCTCGGTTGCATTCTATTCCCACACCTTCGAGGCCGGCACTGCCGGCAACGTGGAGTTCACTGTGACCACCCGGGCGTCCCCAGCGGTCGACGGGTGGTCCGCCGTGCTCTATCACGATCTCAACGCCGACGGCCAACTCACACCCGGCGAGCCCCGGATTGACGGACCGCTGGCCGTGGTGGCCGGTGAGCGCGTCGATCTGGTGGTCAAGGTGCTGGTGCCTGACGCGGCACCGATCGGCGCCCAATACGTTTCCGTCCTCGCAGCCGAACTCACCGCGGCCAACGCGCCGGCACTGACGTTTACGCCAGCCTCGCGCACCGATTTGACGGAAGTTGGAGACACGGGGGCGAACGGGCTGATTCTCTTCAAGGAAGTGGACAAGGATCTCGCCCTGCCGGGTGAAACCCTCACCTACACGATTCGCTATACCAACCAAGGCAGCACCCCGATTTCACAACTGGTGGTGCGCGATGCCACCCCCACCTTCACCAAACTCGTGGCGGCGCCGCCTCCGCCGCTGGCGGAAGGTTTGACGGCAGTAACGCTCACCAATCCTGGGGCCGGGGGAACGGGTGCGCTCACATGGACGTTTGCCGGCGAACTATTGCCTGGAGCGGCGGGGGAAGTCTCTTTCAGCGTCGTTCTCGATAACTGATTTTTACAAAAACTAGGCGCTACTACCCAATTTGCTCCGGTGATATGTCCTCATAGGCGTTTCACCCCAGACTCGATATGCTTCTGCCATGAAAAGTTTGGTTTGGTTCAGTGCGTTGACGATTCTGTGGTTCAGTTCCGCCGGAAGACTGAGCGCTGCGGCCTGCCCGAAATCGGCCTGTGTCGGCATCAGCTCGAACATCGTTACCGTCGATGGTCCCACCGCGACGATTCTCAACACCGCGACGGGTGCGCTGTTTGGCACCACCGGTGACCTCACGCCGACGGAGCTGCAGAGCATCAGCGATGCCGAGGTTAACGTGGGTAACCTTCTGCTCAATCTTACCGGGTCGGACGACACCCAGGCGGCCCTTGCCACCAGCGTCACCCCGGCCGGATTACTCGACGCCATCGCCGGCACGCTCCTCGCCCAGGGTGATACCGAAGCCGCTGCGGCCGTGGCCGCCATTCCCGTCGACGACGCGGCGGGCACGATCACGTTGGGCTCCTTCATCGATGCCGAGGATCCGTCGATGCTCTCGATCGGCGGTCTCGATCTCATCACGGCGTCGTCCCAACAATACAGCTACGACAACACGGTCGTGCCGGTGCCGCAGGTCATTGACGGTGCGGCGCTCGGGGTGGGGGATGTGCTCAACAACGTGACCATCACCACCATTGTCGAGGAGCCGCCCATCATCACTTGCGGGCCCGAAGGCACCACTTTTCGCAGTGCCGGTCTGCGCCTCAAGATTAGCGTCGATCTGGTTAATCAAGATCTCACGCCGACGTTGCTCGATGCGCTCGGCCCGGCGATCGGCACCTTGCCGCCGGGCACCAGTGTGGACCAGGCCACCCTGTCCAAGATTGATCTTTACGTAGTGGTCGGGCGCGGCGACGGCGTGATTGAGGTTATCGATGCCGACAACAGCTTCGTCAAAGTGCGCGCTCGGCCCGGTCTCGCCGACGTTTACCTCGGTGCCATCGACGACGCCTTCTTCTTCGACCGCAATACCACCATCGACTCGTCCGACTTCGGTTACACCGAGATTGGTGAACTCGATCTTTCTCTCTCCGGCGAGCCGGTCACGGCCTCAATCAATGCTCGGGCTACGGCCAGCGGTCAGGATGCCGGCTACTACATTCTCCAATACTTCGGTCCTTTCTCCGAAACTCAGACGGCCGGAGTGGGCTCCGTCGCGATCGACAACATCGTCGACGAACTCACCAACAGTCTCGAAATCAACGTTGAGACGAAGGAACCAGCCGTGCTGGATCCGGTTTCCCAAGCCGCGTTCGATCAACTGGTCCCGACGCTTACGAGCGACCTGAATTCCACCTATGGCGACGCGCTCAGCCCGACGCTGCGCACGACGCTGACCGACGTGGTCGACCCCGTGCTGGACGGCCTCGGCGTTAATCTCGGCGAAATCGATGTGACGGTCTATGGCGTTGATCAGATGTGCGGCTACGCACTCGGCGGCACGGTTTACCGGGACGACAACCGCAATGGCTTTATCGACAACGGCGAGGCCGGCACCGGGCTGACCCTTTACGCCAAACTCATCCCGGCCGACTCCCCCGGTGGCCCGGCCACCCAAGCGGTGACGGTCGATCCGGCCACCGGCGTCTACACGTTTCCGAATGTGATGATGGGCGAGTATCACATCGTCATCGACGACAACTCCACGCTGTCCGACGTCACTCCCGCCGCCGTGCCGTCGGGCTGGACGGCGATCGAACAAAACACCCTGCGCCGGGAACAGGTCGTCATGCTCGATGCCAATGTGACGAACCAAAACTTCGGTCTCGCCTCGGGCGTGACCGTGAGCGGTATCGTTTTTGTCGATACCGGCACCGGTGGCGGCACCGCCAACGACGGCCGCCGCAACGGCGCCGAGCCCGGCCAAACCGGCGTGACGCTGCGATTGGAAAATGTCGCGACCGGCGCGGTCCTCGGGACCACCCAAACCGGTGGCGACGGCACGTATTCATTTTTTGTCGACGGCGGTATTCCTGCCGGGACCGACTTGCGGGTGCGGGCGGTGGATGCGACGGGCCACGTTTCCACCGGTGGCGACGTGGGCGACAGCGCCGGCACCTACGATGCGGCGACCGATGCCATCACGTTTTCGCACGATCCGGCACTTGATCGCGTGGGTCTTGATTTTGGTGACGTGCCGCTGAGCCGACTCACCACCGAGGGTCGCCAAACGGTGGAGGCCGGGGCGGTGGCTTTTTATCCGCACACCTTCGAGGCCGGCACCACCGGTCGCGTGGAGTTCACGGTGACCACCCGGGCGACCCCGGCAATCGACGGGTGGTCCACCGTTCTCTACCAGGATTTGAACAACAACGGTCAGGTCGATCCCGGGGAGCCGCAAGTGACGGGACCACTGGACGTGGCGGCGGGCGAAAGCGTGGGCCTCGTGGCCAAGGTTTTCGTGCCCGTGGCCGCTCCCGTGGGCGCTCAATTTCAGTCTGTGCTCGCCGCCGAACTCACGGCGGCCAACGCGCCCGCGTTGACGTTTTCCCCGGCCAGCCGGACCGATCTCACCGAAGTGGGTGATACCGGCGCGAATGGCCTGACGCTCTTCAAAGAGGTCGACAAAGACCTGGCGCTGCCGGGCGAGACCCTCACTTACACGATTCGGTATCAAAATCAGAGCAGTGCCCCGATTTCGGACCTGGTGGTTCGGGACATGACGCCCACCTTCACGAAACTCGTGGCGGCACCTACCCCCGCTTTGGCGGAAGGGCTTACCGCCGTGTCGCTTACGAACCCTGGTGCGGGTGGGACGGGGGCGTTGACCTGGACGTTCGAGGGCGAATTGCGCCCGGGAGCCACGGGAGAGGTCACGTTTAGCGTCCGGCTCGACGACTGATTTTTACACTTTCTGGGTGCTACTACCCAGATTGAATTGGTGGTCGGGTCTTATAGGAAAAAACCCCTATAAAACGGTAGATTGGGGATGTGAAAAGCAACCCGATCCAAAATTCAAAACCCGTCCCTAAGCATGGCGCTGCTGACCGGCAGGAATCGGCCGGCCAATTGTTGGACCTTTTGGACGGAACCAGTGATTTGATTCAATGCGCCGATGCCTCGGGCCGGCTCGTCTTCGTGAATCGCACGTGGTGCGACGCGATGGATCACAGCGCCTTCGATGCGCGGGAACTTACCTACTTGGACGTGATCGCGCCGCCGCACCGGGATCGGTTTCACCGCATTCTGACGGAAACCATCGCGAAGGGCCGTTCGACCGAGATGTATATCAGCACGGCGTTGCGGAGTGGCGAGGGAGTGACGATTCAGGTCGAGGGCACCGTGCGGATCGTCTTAGGCGATGGCGCGTTACAGGCGTTGCGATGCATTTTTCACGACGTCACCAATCGCAACCAGTATCAGTCGCGGCTGCGCGAGAGTGAGCACCGCTATCGAGAGCTGGTGGATGGGTTACATGAAGTGGTTTTCCAGACGGATGCTCAAGGCCGTCTGGTTTTTCTCAATCCGGCCTGGACCACGGTCACCGGGCATCCCGTGGCGGAATCGCTGGCCTATCCGTTGGCTGAATTTGTGCACGAAGACGACTGCACCAGTATGACCGACTGGTTGGGGCAGATCGCAGCGGAATCCGAGTGCACTCACAATCGGGAGTTCAGAGTGGTTTGTGCCGACCGATCCATTCGTTGGTTGCAGGTGAACATCCGGACCCGGTTGGACGATCGGGGCAAGGTCCTGGCCCTATGTGGCACTCTGGTGGATTTTACCGAACGCCACCTCGCCGAAGCCGAGATCAGGGCTCAGGTCGTGGCCATGGACGAAGCGGTCGATGGCATCGCTCGCATTGATGCGGACGGTCGATACCTTTACTTCAATCGTGCGCATTACCGCATGTTTGGATTCGAAACGGAATCGGATCTCCTGGGGAAGGATTGGAAGATCATCCATGATGCTGACGAAGCGGCCCGTCTCGAAGCGGAAATTGGTCCGAAACTGCGGCAGGCGGGAAACTGGAGCGGGATGGCAAAAGCCCGCCGTCTTGATGGGGCTTACTTTCCGATCGAGCTGACGCTCACCTTATTGCCGGACGGGGAATCAGTTTGCATCTGCCGTGACGTATCCGAACGCGAGGTGGCTGCTGCCGCGTTGCATGAGAGTGAAATGCGGTGGCAGCTCGCGGTGGACGGCATCCGTGACGGGGTGTGGGACTACGATATTCCACGTGATGTGGTCTACATGTCGCCGCGGTGGCGTTCCCAGTTGCCTGTGTCGGAAGAAGATTTGACGCGAGCGGCTGCGACGTGGAAGCGGGTGGTGCATCCGGACGATTGGGCCGATATGAACAAGGTGCTCGACGCCCACTTCCGGCGCGAGACCGACGTCTTTCAATGCGAACATCGGATTCTTGTGATCGGCAACGTCTACCGTTGGATCATGGTGCGGGCCCAGGCGACGTTTGACGAGAACGGCGCGCCGCAACGCCTCATCGGCACCATCACCGACATCACGGTGCGCAAGGAGGCGGAGCAACGCCTCATGGAAAATCTGGCCCGCGAAAAAGAGCTCAGCGAAATGCGGCAACACTTCGTGCACATGGCCAGTCACGAACTACGAACCCCGCTGGCCACGGTGTCGCTCGGGTTGGAACTCGTCCTCAAGAATCTCGAAAAACTCTCGACCACTCAGATTCGTCAAAACGTGCAGTGCGCGTTCAACGGCGTGGGCGAACTGCGAGCCATCCTCGATGATCTGCTGTTGTTGGGCAAAGCCGATGATGGCCAGATCAAGTGTCATCCCACGCCCACCGAGTTGGAACCGCTGTTGCAAAAACTGTGTGGGGCGGCGGGCGAGCGCGACAAACACCGTCATCCGTTCGTGACCACGGGGATCGTGGCCGGGGAACGTGTATCCATAGATCCGTTACTTACATCCCACGTGCTGTCCAATCTGTTGTCCAACGCGTGCAAATACTCGGAGGCGGGCCACCCGGTCACCATCGCCGTGACCCGCGAGCCGGACCACCTGACGCTGGTGGTAAAAGACGAAGGCATCGGCATTCCCGAGGCGGATCAGCCCCAGCTGTTCGGGTTCTTCGTGCGAGCCGGCAACGTTGCCGAGATCGCCGGCACCGGACTCGGCCTGTTGGTCGTCAAATACTGTCTGCAGGCCCACGGCGGATCCATCGAATTTCAATCCCAAGTCGGGCGGGGGACCCAGTTCACCGTGACCCTGCCCCTCAATCAATCGGAGGCATAAACCATGAAAAACAACGAACAAATCCTCATCGTGGAGGATAACGAAATCCTGCGGGGCCAGATCATCATGGCGCTGGAAATGGAAGGCTTCGACGTCATCCACGGGTGCAACGGCAACGAAGGTCTGGAGATGGCGCAGCGCCACCAGCCCGACGTGATCATCAGTGATCTCATGATGCCCGAAATGGACGGGCGCGAAATGCTCGCCCGATTGCGGCAGACCGAACATGGCCGCGGCGTTCCATTCATTTTTCTCACCGCCCGGGTGGCGAAGGAGGATATCCGCGGAGGCATGGATTCGGGCGCCGACGACTATCTGCCGAAACCCTTCGATCTCAATGATCTCATCAATGCGGTGCAGGCCCGCCTCGTGCGATCACGCGAACGCAGTGCCGTGGCGATCGCTGAACAGCAGCGCATGCTGCGCACCCTGCCGCATGAAATGCGCACGCCCCTGAACGCCATCGTGGGCGTGGCGCAAATGCTGCGCGACGAACTGATCCCCGGCGAGCCGGTGCCGGCGGATGTCCCCGAACTGCTGAACATGATTGTGGGCGGTGGCGATCGATTGGAAAAATTTGCCACCAAGCTGGTGCAGCACGTGCAATTGGATCTTCTCGAAAGCACTGCTTCCAGCGTGCGCGATGAGTTTTGCACCGGCGAGATGTTGATGCCGCAGGGCACGCTGACCGCGATGGCCGTGGCGGTCGCCGCGCCCCATTCCCGGGAGCAGGACCTGCAGGTCGGCAGTTGCGATGGCATGGTCGCGATGCCGCCTCACGTATGGAAACCCATGCTCGAGGAAATCGTGGACAACGCCTGTCGTTTTTCCTCGCCGGGCACGGCGGTGCACGTCGATTTCCGGCGGGGTCAGGACCAGGGATTTGAGCTGCGGGTGTCGGATCGAGGCATCGGCATGACGGCCGAGCAAATCGCGTCCATCGCCCCGTTTCGTCAATTCAATCGTCCATCCCAAGAGCAGCAAGGGCTCGGTCTCGGACTGATCAACGCCCGTCGTCTCGCGGAAATTTGCGGAGGGCGACTGGACGTCGTCAGCCCCGCCGCGGGCGGACTCGAAGTGCGGGTGTGGTTGCCCGCCAGTAACCTTTCCCCCGCAGCCGAGGACTAATCATGCACTACCAGACCCAATTTAAAAGCGATCCGGGTGAGGTCGGCCGCGTTGCCGGCGTCGAGCTTGGACATGAGATTGTGCCGGTGGTTTTCCACCGTCTTGACGCTCACGCCCAGCAGGTCGGCGATCTCCTTGTTAAACCGTCCCGCCGCGACATGGCCCAGGACCTCGCGCTCACGTTGGGTGAGGGCGGAGGCGCCCTTGACCTCGGCGTGTTTTTGCAACCCCTGCTGCAGGGCTTGGATCACGGCGGCGCCAAAGTGGGCCCGACCCGCCGCTACGGCGATCAGTCCGGTTTCCAACTCATCAAACGGAGCCGTTTTCTCGACCATGCCGAGCGCGCCCGCCTCCACCACCTCGCGCACGATGGCGGAGTCGTTGTGGCTGCTGAAGACCATGACCTTGGTGGGCAAATTGCTAGTGCGCAGGTCGCGCAAAACCTCGAGTCCCGTGCGCTTGGGCAGGGACAAGTCGAGGAGCAGCACGTCCGGCTTGAGTCGGGTGCAATCGTCGACGATGGGCTCGCCATCGGCGGCCATGCCGACGACATCGAAGCTGCCGGTGAGCTCAAGGTGACGCGCGAGCAGATCGCGAATGGCGACGTGGTCCTCGGCGATATAAAGGGTAGTTTTGCGGTCGGTTTTAGCCATACGGGCGGGGGCGATTGCGGTGCAACCTACCGAGCTGCCCCCGGGGGGCAAGCCCTGCGACGTCGCGGGTTGCGACGGTGGTGCGCAATGTCGCGGCAGGTTTTCCTGCACGCCTGCATGGTATTGGCTCCACTTGCGTCGTTCGCGCCACTCGCGGCGGAGCCGTTGCTCGTGGTCGAGGATTTAAACGCGGTGTGGACGATGCCGGTCGGCGAGCGCGAGCTCCCGCACCCGCTTGATGTCGAGGGGCGGGTGGTCTACCACGATCCGCAATGGGGAAACCTGTGGATCGATCAGGGACATGACCGTGTTCGCTATGTGCGGGTGGTCGCGCCTTATCTCGATCTTAAAGGTGGTGAATCCGTTCGCCTGACCGGCACGTTCGTGCCGGGGCAAGGATTGCGGGGTGATCAGGTGACGGTGGAACGGCTCGATCGCGCCGAGCCGGTGGCGGCATGGTCGACGCAAGGACGTTTCGACGATCTGCAGCGCTTCGATCAACGGGTGGTTGAGACGGAAGCCTACGTCGATGACCTGCAGTTGATCGACGACGAGCATCTGCGGTTGAACCTCATTGTGGAAGGCCATCCCGTGATCTGTTGGGTGCCGCCCACGGACCCGGCGCATTTGCCGGACTGGCGCGGTCGTTTCGTTCGTCTGACGGGGCTTTATTCGGCTCGGGTCGACCCGACCGGCAACGCGTTCACGTTCGAACTGTGGACGGGTCGCGAGGATCTCGTGGTCGTGCTCAACGACATCGAGACCGACGCCCGGTTTGCCGGGGAACCCACGGCCATTGGTCGTCTCCGGGATTTGTCGCGCGGCGAATCCGTTGTGATATCCGGGAACGTGCGCGCCAGTATCAGTGGCGAATCGATCGTGGTGCGGGACGAGACGGGGGAAGTATTAGTGCGCTCCCTGCAACGTGAGCGTCTCCCGATCGGCACCGCCGTCGATGTGCACGGAGTGGTGGCGGCCGACGGGGCGCAGCGCATTGTCGGGCAGGCTTTGTATCGGCGCGCGCTCGGGCCCGTCGCATCGGCGGGTTCGACGGGGGACAAGGTCATCAAACGCGTCGACGGATTGCGGGAACTGTCTCCGGCGGAAGTAGCCGCCGGACAGCCCGTGGAGCTCGCAGGGTTGGTGACGTGGTCGTTGCCCGAGGCGGATTTCTTTTTTCTGCAGGATCTGGGCGGCGGGGTGCGCGTCGAGTTTGATGCCGACGCCTACCCGGCTCCTCCCTTGCAAAAGGCGCTGCTGGTGCGAGGGGTGACGATCGCGACCGCCCAAGGGCCGGCGGTGCGACTCACGGGAGTCGAGGACCGCGGGTCTCAGGCGCATCCGCAGTCCCGGGTCATTAGCTATGATCGCGCGGCTTCCGGCGACGAGAACGGCCAGTGGGTGGCGCTGCGCGGTTTCGTGCGGGAAGTCATTTCCGACGGCGATTGGCGTTGGATTCGCGTCACCTCGCCGGAGGGTGAATTCACCGCCCATTTGCAATCGCCGGTTAATTTCGTGGCGACGCCGGGTTCATTGATCCGCGTGCAAGGCGTGTGTGAGACCAATGTGGAACTCGCCCACGGTCGGGTCGGCGTGCTGTTGCGCGTGCCGTTTCTGCATGACATCACCATCGAGGAAGACGCGCCGGCCAATGTGTATGATCTGCCTTTGCGTGACGTGAGTGAGCTGGCGCGGTTGCAGGCGGTCAGCGATATGGTGCGAGTGCGCATCCGTGCGCGCCTCACGCACCAGCTACCGGGGGATTACCTCGCGCTGGAGCAGGGTGGCATCGGGTTGCGGGTGTTGAGCCGCAATACGTCGGTGCCGTCGCCGGGCGCGGAGATCGAGGCGGTGGGTATCCTCGGATTGGAAGGTGCCCACGTGGTGCTGCGCGAAGCGGCGTTTCGCCAGGTGGGCACCGGCGATCCGGTCCACGCCTGTGTCATCGACATTGCCAAGCCGACGGATCCGGCCCTCGACCTGCGTCTGGTGCGAGTAGAGGGACGGTTGCACGACGTCTGGCATGAAGACGGGCAATCCCGCCTGATCATGCAAACCGGGGACACGATTTTTGGAGCCACCCTGCGATCGGTGGATGATCCGGCGTTTTTCGACAGCTTGATCGACGCCAAGCTGAGTGTCACCGGTCTGTATCTGGTGCAGTTCGACGACTTCGGGCGTCCACGCGCCGTGATGATTCAGCTGCGCAGTCTTGACGACCTCGTGGTGTTGGAGTCGCCGCGGTGGTGGACGGCGGGCCGCGCCCTGGGCCTGGCGACCATCCTGGGCGCGTGTGCGCTGCTCGTGCTGGCTTGGGTGGCTTCGCTGCGTTCCCGGGTGAAAACCCAGACGAAACAACTGATGGAGCAGATGGAGCGGCAGCGTATACTCGAGGCCGACTTGGAGCGCGGCCAACGCCTGGAGGCGTTGAGCAAGCTCACGGGCGGTATCGCCCATGATTTCAACAATGCGATGACTGGCGTCACCGGTAACCTCTCGCTGGCTCTGCTCGATCCGGAACTCGATGATGAAACGGGAGCCTGTCTGCGCGACGCCGAAGCGGGCGCGCGTCGAGTGCGGCAGCTCACCAAACAGTTGGCGACCTTCGCCGAAGGAGGCGCCCCGCACAGTGCGCCCCATGATTTGAGCGAAGTCATCGGCGAAGCGCTCGATGTGGCCCTGCACGGTTCCAATTGCATCGCCCGGTTTGAACCGTTGATCGGCCTGCGTTCCATTATGATGGACCGCGAGCAAATCAGTCGGGCGCTGCAAAATCTCGTCATGCGGGCCCGCGAAGCGATGCCCGACGGCGGCACCATCAACGTGACCTTGGAGCAGCGTAAGCTTGCGGCGGACCATGCGTCGGAGCTGCCGTCCGGTGATTATCTGGTCACGCGACTGCACGACCGCGGCGCGCCGTGGTCGGCGGAACAAATCCGATCGGTCTTCGATCCCTACGCGGGTGCCTTGCATGGCGATGATCGCATGGCGATGGCGATGGCGCACTCGATCGTCCGCCGTCATGGCGGCACCTTGGAGATTGAGTCGGGGGTCACTTCCGGCACGTATTGCACCATGTGGTTGCCGGTCTCGGAACGCGATGACACGGCGCTCAACCAGGCGTCCGATAAATCAACCCAGGCCGCGCCGGCTTCGCCACCCGAGCCGACCTCCGAGGGCTCCGACGGACCCATGGCGCGGGTGCTGTTGATGGATGACGAACCGGCGGTTCGGTCCATCGCCGGTCGCGTCCTGCGGCATTGGAACTACGAAGTGGAGATGGTCGCCGAAGGAGAGACTGCGGTGCAGGGCTATGAAGCGGCGGCCGCCGCGGGGCGTCCCTTTGACCTAGTGATCCTCGATCTCACCGTGCCCGGTGGTTGGGGCGGGCTGCGCACCCTGGAACAATTGAAGCTCATCGATCCCGACGTTCGCAGTGTGGTCGCCAGTGGATACGCGGACGACCCTGTCATGTCTGATCACGAGCAATTCGGCTTCGATGAAGCCGTGCCCAAACCCTATGATGCGCAGGCCTTGGTGGCGGCGATCCAGCGCGCCCTGACCCGGCGGAACCCGCGGGGCCATGCTCACTTTTAATGTCGTGGATCGGTGACGGCGTCGTCAGGCTGTTGAGGTCGAGCCGAGATCGGTTCGGAATCGATTTCCCCCGGATGGCCGCAAGCCCCGCCCCCGTGCGTTTCCCATGTCTTTGACCCCTTCACAATCCGAGTCGGCCCGCCTCGCGGCGTTACGGCGCTATGAGGTGCTCGATTCTCCGGCGGAAGAAGCGTTTGATGATTTCGCCTCCTTGGCGTGCCGCCTGGGTGACGCGCCCATCGCGCTGGTGTCGTTCGTCGACGCACATCGGCAATGGTTCAAAAGTAGGGTCGGCTGGGACCAGGCGGAGTGGCCGCGGGAAAACACGTTTTGTGATCACACGATCGCCGCGCGTCGCTTCCTGATGGTGCCGGACACCCGCCTTGACCCGCGATTTTCCGATCACCCCTGGGCGACGGCCCAACCGGCGGTCCGTTTTTATGCCGGTGCCCCCCTCGTCACCGCCGAGGGACATGCCATCGGCACGATCTGTATTTTAGACCACCAACCCCGGAAACCGGACGCTGCGGTTCAGGACCATCTTGAACGGTTGAGCCGCATGGTGATGCGGCATTTGGAGAATCGCCGCGCGACCCGGGAAGCGCGGGCGGATGAAAACCAGGCGCCGGAGGAAGGGGAAATCGCCGAGCACAATGCGGCCCGAACCACCGGCGCAGAGGATGCGGAACGTCTGCAGTTTTTCACCAACGCGACGCGCGAAGCCGTGATCATGCACGACCACGGACGCATCCTCGATGTGAATCCCGCCTGCATCGAAATGTTCGGCTACACTCGCGCGGCCATGATTGGGCAACCGTTGGCGATGCTGGTTGCCCCGGAGTCGCTGGCGGTGGTGAAACAGCATGCGCTCAGCGAGACAGTGGCCAACTACGAGGTGCGCGGAATCAAGCAGTCGGGCGAAATATTCGAGGTGGAGGTGAGCAGCGGTCCGATTCGCTTTCGGGGCAAAACCATCCGTTTCGGCTGCGTGCGCGATCTCACCGATCGCAAACAGATCGAAGCCCTGGGGCGGGAAGCCCGTGAGAAGTCTTTGCGCTTCAAGTCGGCCGTGCTCGAACTGCGCGACGACGCCGATGCGAGCGAGCGTGCGGTGTATGCCTTGGCCAATCGGGTCGTGGTCGATGCCCTGCAGGTTGACCGGGCGTCGGTCTGGCGGTTCGACGCCTCCCGGCAGTATTTGGAATGTGAGGACGAGTGCGGTCCCGCCGGGGAGAAAGCCGGTCAACGCCGGACCCTCTCCCGCCGCGATTTCCCCCTTCTCTTCACTGCCATCGTGAACGAAAAAGTGCTGACATTGGCGGGGCGCGATAGCGAGGAGCTCACGCGGGAGTTGCGGAATTTTTCGGAGAGTCGGGCGCGATTGATGGTGCCGCTGCGTTTGGGCGCGGCCTTGTTCGGGGTGCTGGTCTTTGAAATGGATGCGATGGAACGGGAATGGACCGGCGAGGAGGAGGACTTCGGGGTCGCGATCGCTGCCACCATTCTGCTCGCCCTCGAGAACGCCAAGCGCCGCGAGGCGGAGGAAGAGACCCGCCAGCTCAACCGCGACCTCGAGCGTTTGGTGGCCGAGCGCACGGCGGCGCTGCGCGAAAGCGAAACCCATTTCCGGGCGGTCCTCGACAGTGCCCACGACGCCATTATCTCCGCGAACGATCAGGACGTCATCATCTCGTGGAATCACGGGGCGGAGGAGATGTTCGGACGATCGGCGTCGGACGCGATCGGTCAGAATCTGACCCTCATCCTGGCACCGCGACATCGTGAGACGAAAGCGATCGGGGTGGCCACGGACACGTCCGCGTCGGCCAATCCCACCGTGGAGCTGCATGGTGAACGGGCCGATGGTTCGGAGTTTCCGATCGAGCTGTCGGTCGCGACCTGGACGGGGCCGCAAGGACGTTATTTTACGCACATTGTGCGCGACATCACCCTGCGCAAAAAAATCGAGAGTGCGAACCTGCGCAAGCAGCGGCTGGAAAACATTGGCAACCTCGCCGGCGGCATCTCCCACGACCTCAACAACGCGCTCGCGCCCGTGCTCATGGGCGTGAACTTATTGCGGCGCTCGGCCCCGCCGAGCGAGCAGGTGAGCACGATCATCGATGCGATGGAGTCCAGCGCCCGGCACGGTGCGGCGATGATTCGCCAGTTGCTCATGTTCGCCCGCGGGGTGGCGGGGGAGCGTCTCCCCATTGCAGTTCCCTCGATGGTGGACGATTTGACCAAGATCGTCCGCAGCACCTTCCCGCGTGCGATCAAGGTCAGGGCCACGGTGGAGGCGGAACTCCCTCCCATCGTGGGCGACCCCACGCAGTTGCACCAAATCCTGCTCAACCTCTGTGTGAACGCGCGCGACGCGATGGCCGATGGCGGCGTGTTGGGTCTGAGTGCGCGGGTCGTCGATATCAGTGAGCCGCCCGAAAACGAAGAAGGGATCCAGCCCGGAAAATTTGTGTGTCTGTTGGTGAGCGACACGGGCACGGGCATGCCCCCGGAGGTGGTGGACCGTATTTTCGAGCCGTTCTTCACCACCAAAGACATCGACAAAGGCACGGGGCTGGGACTTTCCACCGTGGTCGGGATCGTCAAGAGCCACGAGGGTTTCATGCGCGTCACTTCCACGGTCGGCACGGGCACGACATTTGAAGTGTATTTGCCGGCTGGAGACATCGTCGAAGCGCAAAAACAGGCAACGGCCGCGCCGTTTTCGCATGACGGACGCGATCGACTCATTCTTGTGGTGGAGGATGATCCCACCCAGCGCATGCTCACCCGCGTGACGTTGGAGTCGCAAAACTACCGGGTGCTCACCGCCATGGACGGAGCCGAGGCCATGATCGTCGCGGGCGAGCGCGGCGCGGAACTGGCGGCGGTGATTACCGACGTGGACATGCCCGAGATGAATGGTCTGGCCTTTACCCGGGCGCTCAAACGGATGGCGTCCGATGCCAGGGTGATCGTGGCCAGTGGTCGCCTCGAAGAAGCGGAGGTCAAGGCCTTCGGCGAGCTGGGGGTCACCGAGTTATTGCACAAGCCCTTCAAGGAGCCGGAATTGCTCGCGGCATTGGAACGCCTGCTGGCGTGAGCTCATCCCCGCGGCGGCCCGACTATTTTTTAGGGGGCGCAACGGCGAGGTAGGGGAACCGTTCGAAGAGTTCGATCCGGCCGACTTCGAGCAAGGCGCGCACCGCCGACAAGTTGGCCGATCGGCGAAATTCCGCGGAGTCGTTTTCCATGCGACCGAGCAGGTCGGCCGCCCGGCGGAAACCATAGGTGGAGAGCACGCCGCGCATCCGGTGGCAGCACGCCCGACCACGTTTGAAGTCGGCGGATTTGCGCAGTTTTTCGATCAGGTCCAGATCGGGTGCCAGTTCGGTCCACATGCTGGCGAACATGCCGGCGAATTCCTCGGAAAGCTCGGGTCGTTCGCCCAGTTTGAATATGTTGTCGGCGACGGCAAAATCCAGTCCGTGCGCGGCCGGTTCGGCCCCGGTCGGCGGGGCGTCGGGGGGCGCGTCTTCGCTCTCGTTGGCGGTGGGGATGACTTCGCACAAGATCGCGCGCAGGTCGGCGAGGCGGATGGGCTTGGACAGGAAGTGATCCATGCCGGCCTCGAAACACGCGTTCTTGATCTCGGCGCGCACGTCGGCGGTGAGCGCGATGATGGGCACGCGCGGACGATCGGGCGGAGTGCTTTCGCGAATGAGCCGCGTGGTTTCAATCCCGTCGATCCGGGGCATGTGCACGTCCATCATGATCGCGGGCGGATTGTTCCGGTGGCAGTAGGTGAGGGCCGCGTTGGCGTTGTCGCAGTGGTGTCCGGTGAGGCCGAGTTGCTTGAGCAGCATCTGCAGCACGGCGGCGTTGGCGGGATGATCGTCGACGATGAGGATGCTTTCGGAAACGGCAAAGCGGCCGGCGAATTCCCGCTTGGCCGCCGGAGGAGTCGTCAACGGGGCGACGATCTCGAACCAGAACAAACTGCCCGGGGTGACCGATGTATCCAGTTCGATGGCACCGTGCATGAGCTTGACCAATTGGTGGGAGATCGCGAGGCCCAGGCCGGTGCCGCCGTAGTTGCGGGTATGATTGTCCTGCAGTTGGTTGAAGGGTTTGAACAGCTGCGAGGCCTTGTCCGGTGGGATGCCAATGCCGCTGTCCTGCACCTCGAAGCGCAGGCGAATGCGCTCGCCCTCGACCTGGCTGCGCAGGCGCAGTGTCACGCTGCCGACGTCGGTGAATTTGAAAGCGTTGCCCAGCAGGTTGACCAGAATCTGGCGGAGGCGGGTGACGTCGATCGAGATGGCCATGTCGGCGGCGATCTCGATCTCCCGCTTGAATTCGAGTTTCTTGCCGAGGGCGATCGGGTTGAAGATCTGCACGGTATCTTCCACCAGGCGACTCACCAGAATCGGCTCGGGGGTGAGTTCGAGGTGCCCGGCCTCGATGCGCGAAAAGTCGAGCACGTCGTTGAGCAGGGAGTGCAGGTGCGTGCTGGAAGAGTTGAGGGTGGCGAGCGCCTCGCGTTGGCGGAGATCGAGGGAGGATTGGGCGAGGACGTCGACCGCGCCGATCACACCGTTGAGCGGGGTGCGGATCTCGTGACTGATGCTGGCCAAAAATGCGTTCTTGGCACGGCTGGCGGTGGCGAGCCGTTCGTTGACCTGAACGAGCTCTTCGCTGCGGGTCTTGAGCTCCTCGCGGGAATGGGCCCGGGCCACGAACTGGGCGATTTGAACGCCGATGGCTTCCAGGGCCAGTTGCCGCGGTCCGTCTTCCGGTTCGAGGTGCACACTCATCAGCTCGATGATGCCGAGCCGCGTCTCGCCGATGTGCAACGGGAAGGCCACCGCGGAATGCAGGCCGCAGGCATGCGCGGCGCTGCTTCGCGGGCATTCGGGGTAGTCGCTGATACGCTCGATCCACTGGTTTTTCTGCGACTGCCAGGTGAGGCCGGGCAGGCCGACGTCGCAGGCGAGTTTCGGTTGCCGGGCCGTGTCGAGAAAGCGCTGCAGCAGCCGGGCGTCCTCGGCCCAGGATTCGGTGAGCACCATATGCCCGGATTTCGCCTCATGCATCCAGAGTTGGGCGAGGCTCCATCCGAACTCCGTGGTAATGATCTGCAGGATACGGTGGGAGACGGCGGCGAGGGACGCGCCCTCGGCGAGCACCTGCGAGACCGAAAACTGCACGCGCAGATCGGCTTCGGCGGCGCGCTGCACGGTCACATCGCTCTCGATCGCCATGAAGTGGGTGACTGCGCCGTCCGCGTTCGTAATGGGCTGGGCTTCGATGGCGACCCGGTAGCGGCGCCCGGATTTGTCGTAGTTGATGAGCTCGACGTTGAAGCCCTGCTTTTTCGCGATGTTCGTGCGCATCACCTTGATTTGATCGGGCTCGGTCTGCGGTCCCTGGAGCAGTGACCCCGGGCGCTGGCCCAGGACGTCGTCCAATGTGTATCCGGTGAGGCGAGTGAAGCCGGTGTTGATCCATTCGGCCTTACCCTCGGCATCGGTGAGAATGACGGCGTTGTCGGTGCGCTCGGCGATCAAGGCGAGTTTACGCGATTCCGCCTCCTGGGTCGTGAGCCGAGCGTTGGCTTCCTTGAGGCGGGCGCGCTGGGCGGTGAGTTTGTCGGTGAGTCGGCGTAGATCGGCGGTCGCCATCTGCTGAGTGCGCAGGATCTGCAGCAAGTCGACCGCAGGATCGTGGATGGCAAAGTCGTCGACCCGGAGTTGGCGCGAGGCCAGTTCGTTCGTATCCTCCAGCCATGGTGAACCCAGAAACACCACGCCGCCGTGTGCGAGGGCGAGCCATTGACCGCGCAGATTGAGACCCGTGGCCGTTTCCCGCACCAGAAAGAGGGTATTGGAGGCGTTGCGCAGCGGGGCCAAAGTCAGCGCTTCGGCGGGGCGGATGGGTTCAAGCACCGCTGCGAGGCGTTTTCCTGCGGTCACGGCGGGGCAAGTGCGCGCGAGGGACCGGCCGACGGTCATCACCCGCGAATCCGCCCCGATCTCGATGTAGAACGGAAACAATCGACCGAAGTCGGCCGGAGACAAGGCCACGCCGGGCGACTGGGAAGGGTCTACCATTCTACGGTGAAGATATCGTGGTCGGCCCCGTCCGCGCGCGCCTGGATCTGAGTGACGGTGGCGGGAGTTTTGAACATCTTGCCCAGACCGTGCATGAGCCCGACGACGAAGTGGGCCAGACCCTCCCGGTGGGTGTAGTAGTGGAGGAGCAGTTTGTGCTCGGTGACATCGGTGACCTCAAACCGCGGCGGCTGCAGCTTGGGATAGATCATCACGACGCGGGTGTGAAAATTGGGCAGGTTTTGGAGAAATTCCGGCAAACTGTTGCCGCCGGCCTGCATGAGGTGTCCATAACCCTCTGTGGCGGTGCGCAGCACCCAGTGTTCGCCAAAGGCTTCGAGGATCTCATGGGCCGGAGTGCCGCTGACCTCGCTGGCGGCGGCGACCAATTGGTAGGTGTAGTCGTCGGGATAACCCTCATTGCTGATGAAAACGTCCACATTGACCCCGGCTTTGGACTTGATGAGTTCCCAGGCCTCCTCGCCGTGAACTTCGCACACCATGTCCTCAATTGCTTGGTTTACCATGCCATACATGGTCACAAAGTGTGCTGAAAGTCGGCCGGGTGGCAAATGGGTAAATACGGCAACATGAGCTGGTTTATCGACCACGGAGAGGGAGTAATTGAGTAAGAATTGAAATTTTGCCTTGCGCGACCCGGCCCGCTTTCTACGGTCCGCGCTCCGGTTCTTCACGTCCCTATCGTCTAGCCCGGTCAGGACACATGGTTTTCATCCATGCAACCGGGGTTCGAATCCCCGTGGGGACGCCAATTTTAAAACCCGCCTTTCGAGGCGGGTTTTTTGGCGCTTGGACCAGAGGTCCAAGTCTGAAGTTTGGCGCGAGTGAGGCTTAATTATGGGAGTAGAACAGGGCGGAGGCGAGGTCGGTGGCGGGTTTATCCGATTTGTGGATTGGCCGGGTGCGAGAGCAGAAGTGCGATAAACTGTCCGGCCGTAGGTGGCGCGACCACAGTTCGACGCGCAGCTGGTTGATGAGCAGGCCAGTCGTGGCGCGGCGCGGGGGTTCACGACGTCGCCATTTGGCGAGGGGCACCGAGGGCGGCAGTCGATTCGAGCCGTAGGTTTTGTGCCCGGCGAGCAACAGGAGCGCATACGCGGCCACCGCGCAGGCGGGCTGGCGGCGCACCGCCTCGGGTTCGCGCAACTGCGCTTCGCTGACACCGAGCAGGTCCTTTTCGTCCTTGAAGTTGACCTCGATGTCCCAGCGCCAGAGGTATTCCTGCAAGATCTCTGCGAGCGGCACGTCCGCATCGGTGCAGATCAGGTAGGCGGGCTGCCGGTAGAGCAATTTGCCGCCTGTTTTCAATCGGTAGCCCAGGGGCGCGATCACGACCACCTGCACCAGCGTATCGACTCCGGTGATACGGGCGAGCACCGGCCCCTGGGTTTTGATCTTAAAGTCGTGACGCTTTGCGGCCGCAAAGGCCGACACCCGGGTCCACCCGACGGTGTCGTCCACGCGCAGCTGTTCGGGCGTGGGCAAGGTGTCGCCATACTTGCGGGGGCGGCCGTTCTTGCCGGGCTGCGCTGCGTAGGGCGCGTAGAGTTTGGTGTCCTTGCGCACCCGGCCGATCAGCACGGTGTTTTCCGGCAGTTGGCGCAGGAGGGTGCGGTTGGTGAAGCGCCCGTCGCTCACCCAGTGGATGGGCCGTTGGGTCGCGGTGCGCAGGTGCGCCATGCGTTCGGCGGCGACTTTGTTGATGTTGGCCTGTTTGCGCGCCTCCACATACGCCGCCTGCGCCTGGGCGTCGGCGTGACGCGAGGGCTTTTTGGGCAATGGAGCCTCTTGCCAGTCCACCGGCACCAGCCGGGCGGAGCCGTCGTCGGCGGGCATCGCGGCGCTGAACTGGAGCACGCGCTGGCCCCAGATGAAGTTGACGTTGAAGGGCGGACCGAGGGGGTCCTTGCGCCAGCCGCAGCCGGGGATGCACCGGCCGGTCTTGCGTGTGATGGAGTCGTCCAATGCGACCACCCAGGGCCGGGTGGCATCGGTGGCAGCCAGTGCCTCGGTGCGCACGTGTGCGAAGATCGGCTCGACCGGCAGGCGTTGCAGCAACCGATAATCCGCCGACCAGTCCCGGTGCTGGGAGCCAGCGGTGCTCAATGCACCGGTCACCGTGTGGCGGCCCAGGTTGAGCAACCCAGCCAGCCATTGCGTGCGGGCGCGCGCAAAGTCCTCGGGCAAGTCGAAGACCGGCGCGAGACCATCGAGCAGGGAATCGAACGCTTCGCTCAACGAGGCGTTTTTTTTACAGGGACCCTGTCGGGCGGGACTTCACGCCGGGAGACAATGAGGTGGCCCTTGTCGTGGATCGTCCACTCGACGGTCTCGCCTTTGGCGAAGTCCATCGCTTGAGCGATGGGAGTGGGGAAGTTGATATAGAACTGGGAAGTTTCCTTCCGCTGAATGCATTGAACTTTAGTTGGATAGCCCATGAAGATAACTAGTTTAATTACTAGATTAATGACAAGCCCTTTCCTCCCAAAAAACTAGTCGGTGCCAAACTTCAGGCTTGGACCAGAGGTCCAAGTTCGAACCCCGGAGGGGTTTGACGGAGGCCCGCCTGCGGGCCGGAGAAGGGACGATGCGAGGCATCGGTCGCGCAGCGATTCCGCTTCAGCGGGACCAATCCCCGTGGGGACGCCAATTTTGAAACCCGCCTTTCGAGGCGGGTTTTTTGGCGCCTGGACCAGAGGTCCAAGTTCGAACCCCGGAGGGGTTTGACGGAGGCCCGCCTGCGGGCCGGAGAAGGGACGATGCGAGGCATCGGTCGCGCAGCGATTCCGCTTCAGCGGGACCAATCCCCGTGGGGACGCCATTTTTAAAACCCGCCTTTCGAGGCGGTTTTTTTGGCGCTTGGACCGGAGGTCCAAGTTCGGACCCCGGAGGGGTTTGACGGAGGCCCGGCTGCGGACCGGAGAAGGTGCGAGTGCAAAGCACCTCCGTGCGGCAGCCAATCCCCGGCGGGACGCCGTTTTAGAACTCTACGCAAGTAGCAGCTATTTCGGAAATGAAGGCTGAAGAATGTGGTGGCTGCTTTGTCGTTTTCGGAATGCAGAGCATACCGAAATTATCCTCCGGAGGTTTTGGGGATAATTTTCAAAAACTTTCAGTGAAGGCCTTTATCCGAGATTCCGCAGTTGGATTTTACAGAAGGCAACGAAGAGCACGAAGCTGGAACGAGTTGCAGGCGATTATGGGCATCAATTCATTCACCCGTAAGGTGAGTTGGATGCCATGCAGTCTACTTGATTTAACTCACGCTATTACAACACTTTGTTAACTTTGTTACCTTCTGTGAACTGCGTTAATTAGGTTTATTCATCCTGAAATTACCCCTGAGCCTCGGGTGCCGTTTCGCTCCAAGTCTGTTTTTGTGAGATTATAGTGCGAGTGGATGAGTGCTAAGATGTAGCGACTTTTCCGGCGTCGTGGCATGCTCGGGATGTTCGGAAAACTCTGCTTTTGCACCCCTATACGTTGTCTCTTCCGGTCGCCTGTTTGCCGGACGGAAAGCGTCTTTTACCCCTTTTAAAATCATGGAACGATTAAAGAATCTGATTGCGATAGTAACCGGCGGTGGATCCGGCTTTGGTGAAGCCATTTGTCATCAATATGCCTCCCACGGTGCCAAAGTCATGGTCGCCGATCTCGATGAGGCCAAAGCGGCGAAGGTGGCGGAAGCCGTCATCGTGGCCGGTGGGGACGCCGCATTTTGTCGGGTCGACGTAGCGAAGTCCGATGACATGAGAGCCATGGTCGCGGCCACGGTCGAACGTTTCGGCCGCATCGACGTGATGGTGAACAATGCCGGCATGAGTCACCCCAATCGGCCCATGTTGGAGGTCGACGAAGCTTTCTTCGATCGGCTCTACGCGGTTAATGTGAAGAGTGTCTATCTGTCCGCGCAGCACTGCGTGCCGGTGTTTCGCCGCCAAGGCTCGGGCTGCTTCATCAACATCGGCTCGACGGCGGCGGTGCGTCCGCGTCCGGGTCTTTCCTGGTATAACGGCTCCAAGGGTGCCGTCACCCTGCTGACCAAGTCACTGGCCGTCGAACTGGCGCCCGACGGCATTCGGGCCAACTCCATCAATCCCGCCATCGCGGACACGCCTTTGCTGACGACGTTCATGGGCAACGAGGACACGGAGGATAACCGCAAACCGTTCCTCGCCACGATTCCGTTGGGCCGTCTCTGCACCCCGGCCGATGTGGCCAATGCGGCGGTCTTTTTCGCCGACCCGGCTTCCAATTTCGTCACCGGCGTTTGCATGGAAGTCGACGGCGGGCGCTGCATCTAGGAGGCCATTCGACCGATGAAGACCTACCCTTTCTACTTGGCCAATGCCGCTGAGTTGCCCAATGCCGACCTTGAGGTGGTCGACAAGTATTCCGGCGAGATCGCGGCCAAGGTGGCGATGGCGGATCGTGCGACGATTGATCGCGCGATAGGAGCTGCGCAGGCGGCGGAAAAGGCCATGCGGGAGTTCAAGCCGTATGAGCGCAGAGCCGTGCTCGCCCATTGCGTGAAACGGTTCACGGAACGGCAGGACGAGTTGGCCGAGTTGTTGTGCATCGAGGCCGGCAAACCGATCGCCGCCAGTAAAGGTGAGGTGTTGCGTTTGATCGATACGTTCGAGATCGCCGCCGAGGAGGCGACGCGGCAGGGCGGTGAGTTAATGAATCTCGAAATCTCGCCGCGGTCGCAAGGTTACCGCGGAGTGTTTCAACGGGTGCCGATCGGGGCGTGTTCGTTTATTTCACCGTTCAATTTTCCCCTCAACCTCGCGGCGCACAAGATCGCCCCCGCCATTGCGGCGGGTTGTCCGTTCGTGTTGAAGCCGGCGAGTCGCACGCCATTGGGCGCGTTGGTGATTGGCGAAGTTTTGGCGGAGACGAATCTGCCGAAGGGGGCGTTCTCGATTTTACCCTGTCACCGCGACGGGGCGGATTTGTTCACCACGGATGATCGACTGAAGCTGCTTAGTTTCACGGGGTCACCCGATGTGGGGTGGGCGCTCAAAGCCCAGTCGGGCAAAAAGAAAGTGGTGCTCGAATTGGGAGGGAATGCGGCCTGTGTGGTTGAGCCGGATTGGGAGGATCTGGATGAAGCGATCGAACGCATTGTCTTTGGCGCGTTCTATCAGTCGGGGCAGAGCTGTATCAGTGTGCAGCGCGTGCTGGTGCATCGATCAATCTATGAGGACGTTCGCACCAAGTTGGTGGCGGCGACCCAAAAACTCATCGCGGGCGATCCGAAGGAAAAGGACACTTTTATCGGTCCGATGATTTCGGAGTCGGAAGCCGAGCGCCTGGAGTCGTGGATTGGTGAAGCGGTCCAGGGAGGAGCAACCTTGCTCTGTGGCGGAACGCGCGAGGGCGCGATGATGCAGGCAACCCTGTTGGAAAGCGCTCCCGCGAACAGTCGTGTGGTGGCCGATGAAGCGTTTGGCCCGGTCGCCATTCTTATGCCGTATGATGATTTTGACGACGCGCTGCGGATGACGAATGACAGTGTCTTTGGTCTGCAGGCCGGTATCTTCACCCGCGATCTCTACAAGATGCAGCAAGCGTGGGACGAACTTGAGGTGGGCGGCGTGATCATTGGTGATGTGCCCTCCTGGCGGGTTGACCACATGCCCTATGGGGGAGTCAAAGACAGCGGCATAGGACGAGAGGGCGTGCGATTCGCCATGGAAGACATGACGGAGATCAGGAATCTCGTCATCCGAACTCCGCTTAAAAAATGAGGCTGATCATGATGCGAAAATCGAAAAGGCCGGGGAAGGCGATGACGTGGGGGCATTTCCTACTCATCGGTTGGGTCGCCTTCGCAGGATCGGTCCAGGCGGCCACGTCTGAACGACCCAATGTGCTGTTTATCTCGATGGACGACTTTGGGCCCTATCTGAAGGGATATGGTAAGGAGCAGGTCATTGCGCCAAATTTGGATCGATTGATGGAGCGGTCCATGACGTTCGATCGCGCGTATTGCCAGATGGCGATCTGCAGTCCATCGCGCAGCAGTTTGATGACGGGCCTGCGCCCCGATTCGACCGGGGTTTTCAACCTGGCCACCCATTTCCGGGAGAAGGTTCCCGACGTGGTGACGTTGCCCGAACATTTTAAACAGCAGGGTTACCACACCCAGGCGGTGGGAAAGAACTTCCATCCCGCATTCTCTTTTCACGCCGACGTGGACGGTCAGCCGAATTTGGATGATCCGCAGTCCTGGTCGGCTCCTTTGTGGTTGCCCAGTCCCCCGCGATATTATCACACGGAGGCGGGGATAGCGGACGCCAAAAAAGTGTTTGCGCGCACCCGGATGCGCGCGGACGAAACGCCGGACGATTGGGAGAATTACGTGATCCGGGGGTTCGCTACGGAAGCACCGGATGTTTCCGAGGATGTGTTATACGACGGCCAGGTCACCAATCGGGCGCTGCAAGTCATGCGTGAGGTTGCCGCACTCGAGGAACCTTTCTTCCTCGGGGTAGGGTTTCTCAAACCGCATTATCCGTTCATCGCGCCCAAGAAGTATTGGGATTTGTATGATCGCAACGAGATCAAGATCGCGGAGAACAATTTTCCGCCTCGCGATGCGCCGCCGATCTCTCTGCAGGTGCATTGGCCGGAGGCGCGGGCCCAGTCAGATGTCCCGGACAGCGGAGCCATCCTGCCGGAGCAATCGCGGGAAATGATTCATGGTTATTACGCGTGTATCAGCTATGTGGATGCGTTGGTGGGTCGTCTGCTGGACGAGCTTGATCGTCTCGGTCTACGCGAGAATACCATCATCGTGCTGTGGGGGGATCATGGTTTTTCCCTGGGCGAAAACAGCATGTGGGCCAAGTTGACGAACTTGGAGATGTCCACCCGGTCTCCGTTGATGATCGCGTTGCCGGACGGTCGCGGCGCGGGGCGACATACCGATGCATTGGTCGAGTTTGTGGACATATATCCTTCGCTGGCGGAATTGGCCGGTTTGTCGCTACCGGAGCACCTTGAAGGCACCAGCTTCGTGCCTTTGTTGACGGATCCTCAACGGCCCTGGAAGTCAGCGGCTTTCAGTCAGTATCTTCGAAGGGCAATTCCTAATTATCGCGTCAATCCGTTGGCGATCGATACTCCGCTTGGCTATCGGGACTATCCCAAGACCGCGACGATGGGCTACTCGATGCGGACGGATCGATACCGGTTCACGTTGTGGCAGGAGGATGGCAATCCGGACGTGATTCGGGGCATCGAACTCTACGATCATCAACTCGATCCGGCGGAGAATGTGAATATCGCGGGCCATCCGGAGCAGGCGGAACTGGTGGCGCAATTGACCCAAAAATTACGTGCCGGCTGGGAGGCCGCCCAACCTCGCTCCTGACCGCGATTGGCGGCCCTTCTTTGTTATCATGAATCGTTTTTCCCGGTCTCGTCTTCTTTTGATTTTAGGAGGGACGATTGGGCTCTGGACGGGGGCGATGGCGGAGGAGCGTCCCAATATTCTGTGGTTGGTGGCCGAGGATATGAGTTCGAATCTCGGCAGTTACGGTGACCCGGATGCGAACACGCCGAGTCTGGATCAGCTGGCGACGCAGGGAGTGCGATTTACGCGGGCGTTCAGTGCGGCGGGAGTATGTGCGCCGTCGCGATCGAGTTTGGCCACAGGCATGTTTGCGTCGTCGCTGGGGTCGCAGCACATGCGAGGAAGCGCGACGTTGTCGGACCAGACGCCGACGTTACCTCAACTGCTGCGGGATGCCGGTTATTACTGCACCAACAACTTCAAGGAGGATTACAATTTTCCCGCTCCGGCCGGGATGTGGGATGAGTCGAGCCGGAAGGCGCATTGGAGAAACCGTGCACCGGGTCAGCCCTTTTTCAGCATCTTTAATTTCATGACGACGCACGAGAGTCGCCTGCGTTTCGACGATGAAGCGTTTGCGAAACTCACCGCCGGGCTCACGCCGGAACAACGCCACGATCCGGCCAAAGTGACATTGCCCGCGTGGTTGCCCGATACGCCGGAAGTGCGGCGGGAGTGGGCTCGCAATCACGACATGATCACGGCGATGGACGGCCAGGTGAAAACGATTCTCGCCCAACTGGAAGCGGACGGGTTGGCGGATGACACCGTGGTCATGTTTTATACGGACCACGGGGCGGGTTTACCGCGCGCGAAACAGTTCAATTTCGAGGCGGGGCTGCAGGTTCCCTTGATTGTTTGCGTGCCGGAGAAGTGGCGGACGCGGATGGCGGCGGAGCCCGGATCGGTGGATTCCCAACTGGTGAGTTTGATCGATTTGGCTCCGTCGATTTTGTCGTTTTTGAAACTTCCCGTGCCGGAGATGATGCAGGGACGCGACGTGCTCAGCACCACGGTGCCGGATCCCAATGATTACATTTATTCGATTCGGGACCGGATGGACGAACGCATTGATATGAGCCGCACCGTGCGCAGCGACCGGTTCAAGTATCACCGCAACTACCACCCAGACCTGCCGCACTTTCCTTGGTTGGATTACATGGACCTCCTGCAATCCTCGCAGGCGTTTCGTCGTCTCGCTGTCGCGGGAGATTTGTCTCCCGGGCTGACCTATTTCATGGCCGATCACAAGGCGTTGGAGGAACTCTATGATTTGCGCACTGATCCCGATGAACTGCACAATGTGGCCCATGATCCGGCCTATGCGGATACCTTGGCCCGCATGCGTGCGGAGCACTTCGATTGGGCGCGCCGCACGGTGGACACCGGATTTATCCCGGAACAGATGTTGCGCGATTTTGCGGTTGGCAGCAGTGAATTTGAATATGCCCGCAGCGGAGCGTATGACATCGATCGCTGTATTGCGGCGGTCCGTTTGCTGGAGCAGGGAGCGGCGGCGGGATCCGTGCTGATGGCGGCGCTGGCGGACTCGTATCCGCCGGTTCGTTACTGGGCGGCGAGTGGATTGGCCGCACTGGGGCGCGAGGTGAAAACGCCGGGAATGGGCGCGGCGTTACGCAAAGCCCTGCAGGACGAGCACGCGGAAGTTTCGATCGCGGCGGCGGAAGCCCTATGCAACCGAGGTGAGCCGTCGGCCGCGTTGCCCTTCCTGACCCGGTGGTTGGAGGACGAGCGGCCCCTCGTGCAATTGGCCGCTGCAAATGTGATGGACCGGATCGATGAGCAAGCGCTCCCGGTCAGGGCGGCAATGCAGCGGGTGGCGGCACTCGATCCCGGTCCGTTCAGCGGGGCCAACCTTTTTCTGATGGTGCAATGGGTCTTGCAACGTGCCTTGGCGGAGCTGGACGCGCACGCTGCGCCAGCTCGCACGGCGACCGGTCCATTGACTTTAGTTGGTGTTGCGAAAGTGGACATCACTCCTCCGATGGCGGTGCGGCTACACGGGTTCCCTCGCGGTGTGCGCAAGACCAGCTCGAACGCGGTGACGCAGCGGATTTTTGCCAAGGCGATGGCCATCGGAGGCGACGCGGGCGAGGACCCGGTATTGTTGCTCACCACCGACCTGCTCGGCGTGAGCGATGAGATGGCCGCGGCGTTGATGGCGCGTTTGGGCCAGGCGGTGGGATTTACGAATCGCGCACGATTGACGCTGACCTCCGCGCACAACCACAGCGCGCCGGCGTTAAAATCGGTGGCTCCGTATGTTTTTCGGGTGGAGCCGTCGCCGGAAGACGCGGCGGAAATAGCGGCCTACGAGGCTTGGTTGATGGATCGGCTGGAGCAGGTCGCAGTGGAAGCGCTGACGCAGCGGCAACCCGCTCGTCTCGCGCATGCCACGGGTCAGGCCGGCTTCGGGATGAATCGCCGCCTGGTGGAGAACGGCGAATGGGTGACGTTCGGCGATAATCCGCACGGCCCGATGGACCAGGATTTGACGGTCATGAGCGTGCGGGCGCCGGATGGCACGTTGCGCGCGACCTGGTTCAGTTACGCGTGCCATGGAGTGTGTTGGCAGGCTCCCAGCGTGCACGGCGACTGGATGGGGGTGGCGCAGTCCCGCCTCGAGGCGGCGCATCCCGGTAGCGTGGCAATGGTGACCGTGGGATGTGGCGGGAACATCAATCCGCTCGATATCCATTTCCGGGGCGAAGATCCCGTGACGCCCGGCGAAGAGGCGGCGGCTGAAGTCGAACGCGTTCTGGGGCAGCCGATGGAACCGCTGGCAGGAACACCGCAGGTTCGGGTGGCGCGGTTTGACCTGCCGTTGCAGCCCGTGCCGGATCTAGCGCATTGGGAAAAACGAAAGGACTGGTTCAGTCGCACGATGACGGCGCGCCTCCAGCGGGGTGAGCCGGTGGCGACATCAATCCCGTATATGGTGCAGACATGGACGTTTGCCGATGAACTGAACATCGTGTTTCTCGCGGGAGAAGTGCATGTGCAATATGGTTTGCGCCTCAAGAAGGAATTCCCGGGAGGACGTCTTTGGGTCAATGCCTATGCGCACGATTCGCCGGCCTACATTCCGGCCGCGGACGAGATCCCCGAGGGCGGTTGGGAAGTGGATGGTTCGCGAATCAACTACGGGGTGCCCGCCCGCTTCGATCCGTCGGTCGAAGATCTCATTTTTGAGCAGGTCAAGGCGCTCCTGTCTCCTGACGTCGGACCCGTCCCGCGCGCGTCCGCGACCAGCCCCGCAATACCTTAATTTTGAAATCAACTTCCGTGTTCATTTATTCCCTACGCATCTCTCTGTTGGCCGCTTTGTGGGTCGGTCACCCTTCCATCGTTTCAGCCCAAACCTCGGGAGCCGCCGACACATCATCCCCGGCCGCTGTCTCGGGGGATGCTCCGAAGGTGGACGAGAAGCAGGCGGAAGAGTGGTGGAAAAAAACGGGTCACCCCAAAGGCAAGTGGTGGCTTACCTACGAGGGCTACGAAGGGGACGCGGCGGACAAGATTTGGGAGAATGTGGACATCCCGCCTTCGCCGTTACTTTCACCGGAAGAGGCTTTGGAATCGATGCAATTGGACGATCGCTTCCGCATCGAACTGGTGGCCGCCGAACCGCTGGTGGTGCGGCCGGTTTTCATGCGATTCGACGAGCGAGGTCGGTTGTGGGTGGTGGAGATGCCCGGCTACATGCGTGACATTGACGGCACTGGCCAGGATGACCCGAGCGGACGAATCGTGGTGTTGGAGGATGATGACGGGGATGGCCGGATGGATCGTTCCACCACCTTCCTGGACGGACTGGTCATGCCGCGCTCGCTTGCCTTGGTGCCGGAGGGCGCCTTGGTGGTGGAGCCACCGCGCATCTGGTTGGCGCGGGATCTCGATGGCGACCTGATCGCCGACGAAAGAACTTTGCTGGCGGAGGACTACGGGGTGGAAGGGAATCCCGAGCATTCGGCCAACGGTTTGGTGCGCGGGTTGGACAATTGGTTGTATTCCGCGAAGAGCGCGGTGCGTTACCAATATCGGGATGGGGCTTTGACGGCCGAGCCGACGGCCTTTCGCGGTCAGTGGGGTATCAGTCAGGATGATACAGGACGCTTGTTCTACAACTACAACGCGTCACCCCTTCATGCTGATCTGGCCCCGGGGCAGTATTTTCTGGACGCCACGGGTCCGAACTTGTCTCAACGGCGTCATGTTCGCGGGCCGGCGTTACTTAATGTCGATCTGGTCGCGGACAAGGCGCTCCATCCGCCGCGCGTGACCCCACTCGTGACATTGGGGGCGTCGGATCTGCGTCCCGATGGCACGCTGAAACAGTTCACCGCTGCGTCTTCACCGTTCATTTATCGCGGCGATCTTTTCCCGTCGGCCGTGAACGGAGATGTCTTCATCTGCGACCCCGTGGGGAACCTCGTGAGCCATTTGAGCATGCACTCCGACGGGCTGAATCTGCGCGCGGAGCGGACGCAACCGGACCGCGAGTTTCTCGCTTCAACCGACGAACGATTCCGACCCGTATTTTTGGAATCGGGACCCGATGGTGCGCTCTACGTGGCCGATATGTATACCGGCATCGTAGAGCACAAACGCTACGTGACGGAGTATCTGCGCAAGCAGGTGCTCGGTCGTGATCTTGGGCAATTCACCGCGACCGGACGTATTTATCGGATCGTGCCCAAGCAGTCCTCGACGGTGTTACAAGAATCGGAGCTGCCCGAATCCGCCGCCGGCTGGGTGGCACAACTCGATGATCGCAGCGGCTGGATGCGCGATACGGCGCAACGGGTTTTGGTGCAAGGTGACCATCGCGAAGTCGCCTCGGATCTGATTCGACTCGCGACGAACGCGAATGCTACGCCGTTGGGTCGGTTGCACGCGCTGTGGACGTTGGAAGGGCTTGACGCGCTCAAGCCCAAAGTGGTGCGACGGGCTTTGCAGGATACCGATGCTCGCTTGCGGGAAGCGGCGGTGCGGCTCACCGAAAGACTCCCTGCGGCCGCGCGGTCGGAGATCGCCTCGACGTTGATGTCACTGGCGAACGACTCCTCGCTCCAAGTGCGCCTTCAATTGCTGCTGACCTTGGGGGCGTCCGGTTCACCGGAGGCATGGCCGGTCATGCGTGAGCTGGTGGCGGCGGACGATGCCGCGCCGGAATTCGGAGTGGCGGCCGCGGCGGGATTGCGCGGACAGGAACTGGCATTTTTAGCGGCGGCGAAATCGTCGCTGACAGGCCGGGCACTTCGTCCGGCGGAAGTCCATTTATGGGAGCAACTCGGTTACGATGTGATGGTGCGCAGTGATGCGGCGGAGGTGGCCGCCCTGTTGAATCAACTTCAGATGTGGCCGGTAGGTTCGCCGGTCGGAACCGCGCTGTGGGCGGGAGCGTCCGCTCATCAACGCAATGGCGCGCCGCTCAGTCTGGCCGGTCCGCCGACGATTTATGCCGAGTCGCAGGCGTGGCCGGAAGGCGAGTTGGCGACGGCGGCGGTGAAGGTGTTTGAACAGCTTACGTGGCCCGGCGACGCGCGGTTTGCGGACGCGGAGGTGCGTCCTTTGACGGAAGCTGAACAAGTATTGTTCGAGCGTGGTAAACAGACTTACGCCACCATTTGTGCCGCCTGTCATCAGGTGGACGGCATGGGCATGGCTGGCGTCGCTCCGCCGCTGGCGGGCTCCCCCTGGGTGGTGGAAAATCCCCGGCTGCCGGTGGAAATCGTGCTGCGCGGTCTGTCCGGCCCCGTTGAGGTTCAGGGTCGCACGTGGGACATGGTCATGCCGGCGCTCGGCTCGGTGCCGGGCATGTTCGACGATGAAGGCATCGCGGCGATCACCACTTATTTAAGGCGCGCCTGGGGAAATCAAGCGTCGCCGATCACTGTCGAGGACGCCGCGCGGATGCGCAAGTTGGGCGAAGGCCGCATCAAGCCGTGGTCGGCGGCGGAGTTGCAGGCGTTGCCGGAATTTGAAACCGCGAAAGGAACCCGCTGAGATGCGAACGCCGTGGATGCAGTTGAGCTTGGTGAGCGCGCTATTGGCGTCGCTGGCCGTCGGTGCACCGACGGTGGCGCTGGAATCGTTGTCGAGGTCGCTGCGCTTACACGCGTCTTTTGATGAGGGGTTGACGGCGGATTATGCGCGCGGCGATCCCGGGTTGCGCTTGTTCCGGACCGGCGCGGAACGGAAAACCGGCGGGATCGCTGCAACCGTGGGCGATCAGTTGAGCATCGCGCCGCAGGCGGGTCGCCATGGCGGCGCGTTGCATCGGGGTGTGGAGCACCAGGGGCGCCTCTTTTATCGATCGGGGGACAATCTTCGGCTTGATAAACCCGAGCTGAGCGGGACGGTGTCGGTTTGGCTTCGCACCGATCCGGATGAGGATATGCCTCGAGCGTTTTGTGATCCGGTCATGTTGATAGGCGACAATCACCGCGACGGATTTTTATTCGTGGAATGGTCCAAGGATCACGCGCCGCGACGGTTTCGCTATGCGATCCTGCCGGAGTATGCGCGGTGGAATGCGGACGACCGCGAGTGGGAGTCGATTCCGGATGGCGAGCGTCCGATGGTGCAATTGAGCGAGCGGCCATTTGGGCGCGATCGTTGGGTGCACGTGGTCTTTACTTACGACCGCCTGAATGCGGGCGAGGCCGCGCGCGGATCACTGTATATCGACGGTGTAGCGGTGGGCTCCATCGCAGGTTGGGATCTCACACTCGCATGGGACCCAGCCTCGGTGATCATCGCGCTGGCGTGGAACTACGTCGGTTTTCTGGACGATCTGGCGATTTTTGATCGCGCTCTGACCGCCACCGAAATCGCGACGCTACATGCCCTGCCGGAAGGGGTGGCGGACCTGCGCGATTCGGCCACCCCGTAGAGCGCGGCGTTGCCAGTTTCATTTTTTACCCCGTGACGAACTCCCCAACCTCTCCCTCGCCGACCCCCACGCTGGATAACCGCAGTGCCTTTGTATTGGTGCTGCTGATGTGGGGGGCGTATTTTCAAAACTACACTGACCGCCAGGCCGTGTTCGCCATCTTCCCGATCTTACGGGAGGAGCTGGGCATGTCCGATACGCAGCTCGGGCTGACTGGTTCGATCTTTCTGTGGGTTTACGGCTTGTTTTGCCCTATTGCGGGACAGATTGCCGACCGCTGCTCGAAGCGCGCCATGGTGGTGTGGAGTCTGGCGCTTTGGAGCCTCGTGTCGATCGGCACCGGGTTTGCCCAATCGGCCTTTGTCTTGTTGGCGCTGCGGGCGGCGATGGGGATTTCGGAGGCGCTTTACATGCCGGCGGCGATTGCGCTGACCGCCAACGCTTATGCGCCGGAAAAACGCTCCCGGGCGATTTCGTTTCTCACCACGGCGCAAATCTGCGGCACGGTGGGCGGGGCGTGGTTTGGGGGTTGGATGGCGCAACGCGGCATGTGGCGGGAGGCGTTTTTTGTGCTCGGGGGCACGGGGCTGCTCTATGCCTATCCTTATTATCACTACCTGCGGGGCATCAACGAGGAGGCGCAGGTGGAGACCAAGAAGTCGGGCAGTCGTTTCGCCGTCGGTGATCTGGTTAAAGTGCCGACCTACCTGCTGCTTTGCGTGGCCTTTCCGATCTTTGTATTCGGACTTTGGTTACTGTATGGCTGGTTGCCGAGTTTCATTCACGACAAGTTCGGTCTGGACCTGGGTGATGCGGCCTTTGTCGCGACCGCCTACATGCAGGTCGCCACGCTGGTGGGCATGATGTGCGGTGGCACGCTGGCGGATAAACTCTACCGCGTCACCAAGGCGTCGCGGTTGTGGATGTTTGCGGTCAGTCTGTTGCTGTGCGCGCCGTGTTTGTGGGCCCTTGGTTACACGGAGTCGTTGATGGCGACGCGGATCGCGGCGGTGGGTTTCGGGCTCTGCAGTGGCCTGTGTATTGGCAATATTTTCCCGGCGGCGTTTGAAGTGGTGCCGTCGAACACCCGGGCCTCGGCGGTCGGCATTTTGAATTTCTGCGGAGCGGTGGTCTCGGGATTTGCCCCCTTGTTGGGCGGGGCCTGGCGGCAGACGCTGGGCATCGAGTTCCTGCTGGGCGGCACGGCGGTGGCGTATGTCGTCGGCGCGGGTCTGCTCATGCTCGGCATCAAATTTCTCTTCATGCGAGATTATGAGCGTATCCACTAATCCATCACGTCGACGGTTCCGCGTCCTGGTCGCGGAGTGCAAGCAGGAGGTGTCGACTTTTAATCCGAACCCTAGCGGTTACGGTGACTTCAACGTGCGCGTGGGGGCCACGTTGTTCGATCACCATCGCGGCGTGGAATCGGAGGTGGGCGGCGTGATGGCGGTGCTGGAAGACGACCCCGAGATCGAATTGATCCCGGTATGGGGGGCGAGCTGCAAAACGTGTGGCGGGGTTTTGGCGGCGGATGCGTGGGGACGGTTGTCGCGCGAGTTCTCCACGGCATTGGCGGCGGCCCCCGCGGCGGATGCGGTGATCATGTGTTTGCACGGGGCGATGGCGGCCCAAGGGGAAGAGGATCCGGAAGGTTGGTTGCTCGCTGAGTTGCGGCGGCAAAGGGGGGATGCACTGCCGGTGGTCACTTCGCTTGATCTGCATGGCATCGCCACCGACCGAATGTTTGCGCTGAGCGATGCGGTGGTGGCGTTTCATACTTATCCCCACGTCGATCTGCGTTCGACTGGTCAGCGGGCGGCTTTTCTGATGGGGCGAATCTTGCAGGACGGCGTCTGCCCGGTCACCGCCCGGGTGCCGGTGCCGGTGCTCGTGCGGGGAGATGAATTGATCACCGAAACGGGGGCGATTCGACGGCCGATCGAGCGGGCCAAGGCGTTTGAGGTATCGGGTGGCGGATTGTCGGCGGGACTGTTTGTCGGCAATCCGTTTACGGACGTGCCGGAGTTGCAAAGTTATGCGTTCGCGGTGACCGATGGCGACGAAGCGGCGGCGCGAAACACTGCGACGGAACTCGCACGATTGCTGTGGGCCGATCATGAAAAAATGCAGGTGCCGTTGGTCAGCGTCAGCGACGCCATGGCGGCACTGGCACGTCAGGCCGAAGGCACGGTGGCGTTGGTTGACGCGGCGGATGCCACGAGCTCGGGTGCATCCGGCGACAGCAATACGCTTCTGCGGGCGGTTTTGGCTTCGGGTTATACCGGTCGAGTGCTGGTGCCACTGGTCGACCCGTCGGCGGTGGGGGCGGCGATGGCGGCGGGCATCGGGGCGACGCTGAATTTGCATTTGGGCGGAGCGTTGGATCCGGCTCGATTTGAACCATTGCCGGTGGAAGTCACTGTGCGAATGTTGTCGAATGGTCGCTTCCCCAGCGAATCGTGGGGGGAGGAATGGAACTCCGGCCCGACGGCCGTTTTGCAAGCGGGCCAAATCACCATCGTGGTCACGAGCCAGGCCGTGCACCTGTTCGATCGTTCGCTCTTTTTGGGTCACGGACTGGATCCCCGACAGTTCGATGCGGTGGTGGTTAAATCACCGCACTGCCAGCACCACATGTATGCGGCGTGGTGTAGGGAAATGATTCATGTGGACGCGCCGGGAGCGACCTCGGCCAACTTGCCGAGCCTCGGACACACGCGTTGTCCGCGACCCATTTTCCCGCTCGATGCGGACGTTCCCTTTACGCCGGAAGCGACGATCTACGTGCGAAATCGATCGGTGAAATCAGACTCATGAAAATTACGGAAATACGTTGGGCCGGCTTGCGCGGCGAGACCCCGGAAGGCGGCTGGAGCACGGAACTTCAGCCGGATGACTGCGTGCACACGCTGGTGGCCGTGCATACCGATGAAGGGCTCACGGGCGTAGGCAGTGTGTTTACCAGCGAAGCGCTGGTGGGGGCGGCGATGAGCGTGTTGGAACCGCTGTTGCGCGGCGAAAACGCGTTGGAGCCCGAGCGGGTGAGCGAGAAGTTGCACCAACACACCTTTTGGTTGGGCCGGGGGGGCGCGATTACGCACGCCATCAGCGGCATCGACATCGCGCTTTGGGATATCTTGGGACAGGCCACGGGCCAGCCGGTGGGTCGTCTGCTCGGCGGCCGTTACCGCGAGCGGGTGCAGCCCTACGCGTCGCTCCTGATGGATGAGCCGGAAAAACTGCGCGACACGTTGCAGGCGATCAAGGCGCAGGGCTTTCGGGCTTTCAAAATCGGGTGGGGACCCTTCGGGCGTCGCAACGCCGCGACCGACCGGGCCATCGTGTGCGCGGCCCGTGATGCGATCGGACCGGAGTGCCGCCTGATGGTCGATGCCGGCGGCAGCGACGCGTATTGGACCAATGGTTACAAGTGGGCGCTGCGCACTTCGCACATGTTGGCCGAGTATGACGTGCATTGGTTCGAGGAAGCGCTCAATCCCGATCACCTGGCAGAGTTTGTGCGGTTGCGGGAGCATTCCCCGGTATCCATTTCCGGAGGAGAAGTGCTCACCCGGCGGCAAACGTTCCTGCCCTGGATCGAGCAAGGGGCCTTTGATATCATCCAGCCGGATGTCACGAAGGTGGGCGGCATCAGTGAAGAACGTCGCATCGCCTGGTGGGCGGAGGAGCACGGTATTCAATTCATTCCGCACGGTTGGAACACGGCGCTGGGCTTGGCCGCTGATCTGCATCTGGCTTCGGCGGTGCCGGGCACGGACATGGTGGAATACATCACGGGTTCGCCGTTCATTGATGACATCGTGGCGGAGGCTTGGAAACTCGATGCGGACGGTTGGCTCGACATTCCGACGGCTCCGGGTTTGGGCGTGAAACTCAATCTCGACGCGGTGGATCGCCTGACCGGAGGTAAAGCACTGTTATGACTCCGCGCGGATTGATCACCCTGTTGTCGGTTGCCGGCGGCCTGCTGTCGGTCGGCTCGCTCGCCGCCGCCCCGCGGCCCAATGTGGTCTTCATCGTCATGGACGACATGCGACCGGAGCTGGGTTGCTACGGTCGTGATCACGTGAAAAGTCCGAACATCGATCGCCTGGGCGCGCAGGGCATGGTGTTCAAGCGCGCTTATTGTCAGCAAGCGGTATGCAATCCTTCGCGAGCCAGCGTAATGACCGGACTGCGTCCGGACTCCACGGGGGTTTATGATCTGGTCACGCATTTCCGGGAGAAGGTGCCCGACGTGGTGACACTGCCGCAGCATTTCAAGCAGCACGGTTACCATACCCAGGCGTTCGGGAAAATCTATCACCCGGCGTTTCCGGGCAAAGCCATCGGTAGCGACCTGGGTGATCCGCCTTCGTGGAGTGAGCCGATTTGGATGGGCGGCCCGCGTTATTATTATTCGCCGCTGGGGGAGAAACTGACGCGTGGCGTCTACGCCGAAAAGACCGGAAAGACCGGCGCGGCGTTGGCGGATTGGAAGACGGATTTTCTGCGTTCGCTGGCCACCGAGGCCCCGAACGTGCCGGACAACACGCTCTACGACGGACAGGTGGCGGATCGCAGTGTCGCGGCCCTGCGCGCGTTGGCGGCGGACGAGAATGCGCCGCCGTTTTTTCTGGTGGTGGGGTTTTTGAAACCGCACCTGCCGTTCATCGCGCCGAAGCGCTATTGGGATCTCTATGATCCGACCACGCTCGAAATTACGAAGCTGCGCAACCCGCCCGTGGGCGTGCCGGTTCCGGCGACCAATGTGGTGTTGGACGAGCTACGTGATTCGTATCCGTGGGACGTGCGGGTCGACGCGGAGACCGGTCAGCCGGTGTCGGGCGACGCCGTTTATGAGATGCCGTCGGCCGGCGGTGAGTTGTTGCCGGAGCAAGAGCGCCGGTTGCTGCACGGGTATTACGCGTGCGTGAGTTTTGTTGATGCGCAGATCGGTAAGATCATGGCGGAACTCGAAGCGTCCGGATTGGCCGACAATACCATCGTGGTGGTGTGGGGGGATCACGGATACCACCTTGGGGAGCTTTCCATGTGGAGTAAGTTTACGAATTTCGAAATCGGCACGCGTTCGCCGCTGGTGGTCTATGATCCACGAGTAAAGTCGTCCGAGCATGCGACGGATGCGTTGGTCGAGTTCATCGATATTTATCCGGGCTTGTGCGAACTGGCCGGACTGCCGTTGCCGGCACATTTGGAAGGCGAGAGTTTTGCGCCGTTGCTGCGTGATCCGAATCGTCCCGGCAAAGCAGCGGCCTACAGCCAATATCCGCGACGTGATCTGATGGGCTATTCCGCCAAGACCGACCGTTTTCGTTACACTGAGTGGCGGGAAGAGGCGGGACACGGCGCGGTGGTGGGGGTAGAACTCTACGATCATTCGATCGATCCCGATGAAACCGTAAATCACGCCAGCTATCATGACTATGCGGAGTCTCGCCGTATGATGGCGGGCGTGCTGGCCCGGCAATGGCCGACTCCGACTGATGCTCAAAACTAACCGCAAACCACACCCTTCGATCTCCGCCATGTCCGACTCTCCTGGATTCTCCCGTCGCAATTTTATGAAACGTTTGGGCACCGGTTCCCTAGCGCTGACGCTTGCTCCGGTGATGGGACGTAGTGCCGCGGCGGCGGGTCCGCATGGCGGTGGTGTTTCATCGAGCGGGGCGGGCGGAACCCCCTTCGAATTGCCCCGATTCTTTGACTGCAATCGTTACCTCGGCCCGGGTTTTTCGACGGTGCCGGATTTCCCCACGCCGGCGTCGCTGGTGGAGGAGATGGATCGCCTGCACATCGACCGATCGTTGGTCTGGCACACGGACGCGCGCACGGCGCACCCGTTGAACGGCAATGAGCGTTTGATCAAAGCATTGGCGGACGCCGAGGGGGGCGACCGGCTGGTCCCGGCCTTTGTGGTCGCACCGAGTGTAAGCGTGGCCGGCCCCGAGCATGATGCTTTCGTCGAACTGGTGCACCGACACGACGTGCGCGCCTTTCGTTATTTTCCGCGCAGCGGGGAAGGGGGGCTGGAGGATCTTAACCCGCTGATTGAGCGGCTGGCCTCACGCCGTCCGGTGCTGTTGCTCGACTGTTTCGAATCGATGGGACGCGGGGCGAACCTGGGGCGGATCATTGGTTTCGCGGAACGGCATCCGAACCTCACGCTGATCTTCACCAATGCGATGTGGGTGCATCACGACCGGCTCTACGAACTGATGGCGGCGCGCCCCAATATCCGCATGGAAACATCACTCGTGCACACCTATCGCACCGTGGAGCACGTGGTGGAAAAGTTCGGAGCGGAGCGTATGCTTTTTGGCACCGGCTATCGCTCCAACTACGGTGCGGCCATCGCCAATCTCGTGCATTCGCCGATGACCGCCGCGCAGCGCGAGCAAGTGGCGCACGGCAACGTCGAACAACTGTTGCAGGTGCGTCGGCCGTTACGGGGTGGACAAACGCTGCAGGGCGACACGCTCTGGCACCGTCTGTTGCGCCGGGAAGTCCTCGGCCCGTTGATCATCGATGCGCATGCGCACATGGGTTATGGCGGGGAGTGGGAAGACCACCATCGGCCCGAATTCGCCGACCACATGAGCAGTGCGTTGCGGTATTTGGACGAGATGGGCGTGCAGCGCATGATCATTGCGGAGCACCAAACCTACCGGGACGGGGAACTGGGTGGTTTGACCCGGTTGGAGGCGGGCTTGGCGGATCACCGGGATCGCTTCAACGCCTACCTCAGCGCCCAAGTTTTCCTGCAATGGGACCAGCCACCGACGACCGCCCAACTGGACGAGATATTTCGCCGTGGGTTTTACGTGGGCTTCAAAACCCACACCGATCACTGGCAGGTGCCGCTCACTGATGAGCGTTTCATTCCCATGTGGGAGTATGCCAACCGCCACCGGCTGCCGATCCTGTCGCACACCTGGACGACGCCCAATGCGTCGCCCAAGTTGCTGCGCGAGATCGCGCCGCGTTATCCCGACGCGTTTTTCCTGCTCGCGCATTCCGGCAATCGTGATCGGGACGTGGTCGAGGAACTGATGCAGGACAACCTCAACGTTTACCTGGAGTGGGCCGGTAGCTTTGTGAACCCGGACGACTGGCGTCCGGTGATGGATCGACAGGGCAATCAACGTATTCTCTGGGGGGCGGACGGCGTGGGATGGGAGCACCGCTGGGGCCACAGTCCGGCGTGGGAGATGGGGCGCTTCCTGTCCATCGGCCTGAGTGATGAACGCCTGATTCCCATGCTCGGAGCCAACATGCAGCGCATCCTCGCGAAGAACCGGTTCATCGATAAGTCATGAGAAATCAGATACGCTTTGGTTTGTTCCTGGGATTCTTCGCGCTGTCGGCGGTAGCCGCGACCGCCAGGGCGCGACCCAATATTCTGTTCATCATGACCGACGATCAGTCCTACCGGTCGGTGGGCTGCTACGAAGGCTCCCGGCCGTGGGTGAATACGCCGAATATTGATCGGCTGGCCGAGAGCGGGGTGAAATTTGCGACGGCGTATGTCGGCACCTGGTGCATGCCGGCCCGCGTGTCGTTGCTGACCGGACGTCTGCCGCACGCGGTGGAGACCGTGCGGATGGAAGGACCTTATCCGGGCGTTGCATACGATCCCCAGCAGGCCCCGTTTTGGCCGAGCGTGTTGCGTGATCATGGCTACACCACGGCGCACATCGGCAAATGGCACGTTGGGGCGGACACGGGGGCCGGCCGTGATTGGGACTATCAGGCCGCGTGGTTGAGACCCAAACGCGCGGAAAACCCGGACGGAACCAGTTATTTTTACGATCAGAAGATTTCGTTCAACGGCGCGCCCGCGCAACCGGTCCGGGGGTATTCGACCGATAACTACACGGAGTGGGCGGATGCCTTTGTGCGCGGAGCGAACCGCGACGCCGACCAGCCGTGGTATCTTTGGTTGTGTTACACCGCGCCGCATCATCCGTTCGTGCCGGCCGAGCGTCACCGCTTCGATTACCTGCGCGAGGAAGTCCCGGTGCCGTCCGACATCTTTCCGCCGCGGCCGGGCAAACCGGCTTACATGCAAAAGGTCAGGGAATTTGAATACGATGACAACGGCATGTTGCGGGCGGTTTACCCCGCAGGCTTTCCCCTGCGTGAAGGCGTGCACGATTACAACCGCTCGATTCGCGCGATCGATGAAGGCGTGGGGCGCTTGTTGGATACGTTGGCCGAAACGGGGCAATTGGAGAACACCCTCGTCGTGTTCACCTCGGATCAAGGTTACGCGTGGGGGGAACACGGCTTCATCAAAAAAGTGGCGCCCTACGATGCAAATATTCGGGCGCCGTTGATCGTGAGCCAACCCGGCACGGTGCTGGCCGGACACACGGTGGACCGTCCGGTGACCGGGCTTGATTTGATCCCGACTTTTTTTGAGCAGGCCGGCATTGCACTGCCGTGGCGAATGCACGGGCATGACCTCAGCCCGCTGCTGCAGAACGAAACTGCGACTTGGCCGCATCCCGTCATGCTCAGTTACACCGGCTGGACGTATGGCCGCGCGACGATGCCGTTGCCCGAAGCCGGGATGGACGGACACTCCCACGTCGCCCAGGTGCCGTGGTATGTCATGCTGCGGAAGGGGAATTTTAAATACATTCGCACCTTGGTGGAAGGTGAAGGGGAGGAACTCTACGATCTGAACGCCGATCCGGATGAGTTGACGAATTTAGCCGGTGAGCCGGATCAACGGCAGCGTGTTCTGCGTCTGCGTGGTGACGCCGTCGCGCAACTCCGCCGCACCGAAGCTCCGTTTGTCGACGCCCTGCCATCGGTGCGCTCACTCGGCCCATGATGTGGCATTGAAATGAAATTCCTCCTGCTTATGTCCGTTTGCCCGCGTTCCGTTCGTCTCGCGATTTTCCGCTTTGTCTGTTGCACGCTGATCTGGGGTGGCAGTTGTTTTGTCAGCGACCTCACCGCGGCCAATCGCACGCGCGAGCAACTGCTCGAAGGGCGCGCCCGGGTCGCCGCCGACATGGAGATCGTGGCGTTTAAACGTATCCCCGACGTCATTACGAAACGCCGCAACGAACGCGGGCGGTTGGAGCGGGATCGCAAGGTCGACTACCTGGATCTTCGGCTCTCCATCGTGCGGCCTCCGCCAGCGGAAACCGAAGCCGGGGGCGCTATCGCGCGACCGGCGGTGTTGTTTTTTCACGGAGGAGGTTTTCAATCCGGAAGTCCGGAGCAGTTTTTTTTGCAGGCGAAGTATTTCGCGGCCCGCGGGGCGGTGGCGTTTTGTGTGGAGTATCGCCTGAAAGACCGCGTCGAGGTGACGATTGCCCAGCAGGTGATCGACGCGCGTTCCGCGTTGCGGTGGGTTCGCGAGAATGCCGCTGCGCTCCAGATCGATCCGCGGCAAGTCATCGCGGCCGGCGGTTCGGCCGGAGGTTACCTGGCGTTGGCGAGCGCGGTGCTGCCGCACTCCGACTCAATCGAGGTTCCCGATGCCGTCGTGCTCTACAATCCGGCGATTGATTTTGAGCGATTCGTCGGGGATCGAGGGCGAGGACGACTGGAAGATTCGATTGGCGGAACCGTGGAGCAATTCTCCTCCACGCCCAACCTGCGGGCCGGACTCCCGCCGATTATCATCTTTCAAGGTGAGGAGGACGAAAAAACGCCTCTCGTCGATGCCCGCAATTTTACCGAGCGGGCTCACGCGCTGGAGCTGCGTTGCGAATTGGTGACATTCCAGAAAGTCGGCCACGGGTTTCACAATCGTGACCCTTACATTGAGGACTGCGCGCAACAGGCGGTGAACTTCCTACGGGATGAAGGATTTGCTTTGGGTCAGTGAGGTTTGAATTGACGCGCAGCAATCGTGCGGAACCGCCTTTTCGGCCCACGATGGCTGCCATTTAAACCCAGACACACCCTAGTCTGAGGCAATGGCGAATCGCTTGTCATGTCCGGAATGGCTACGTCACTTGCGACGATTTCCGGACCTGGCATTGGCATATTTATGAGGGAAGCCGACCAGCGGAGGAGTTTCGGGGAATGAGTTGACCGGCCAGTGTGACGCGACGTGTGGGTGCCTCCGGGTGTTTGATGCGGTTGATCATCGTTTCGGTGGCGACTTTGCCGATGTCGTCGCAGGGCTGACGATAGCTGGTCAGCGGCACGCTCAATAGGGACGCGTATTTCACATCGTCAAATCCGACCACTTGCAGAGCACCCGGGATATCAACGCCGAGATCCAGCAGGGCACGAAGTAGGGGGGCGGCGGTGGCGTCGTTGGCGCAGATCACGCCGTCGACTTTTTTGGTCAACAGCTGCTGCGCCGTCTTCTCGGGTTGGTCGGGGATGAAGTCCACGCTGGTCAGGCTGTTGGCTCGATAGCCGTTTTGGATCAGGGCTTCGCGGCAGCCGAGTCGCCGTAGCTGCACAGTCATCGCCGGATCGGGGGCGGAGACGAAGGCGAGTTTGCCGCAACCATTGTCGAGCAGGTGGCGGCCCATGACGTAGCCGGCTTCGATGTTGTCGATGCCGATCAGGTCGTGAGGCGTTTGCCGAGGCCAGGGGAACACGTCGCGGTCGATCAGCACCACGCGGATGCCCGCCGACGTGAGCCGGTTGATGGTCTCCACATTAAAGGCCTCTTGGTCGGGTATAAACTCGACCGGCGTGAAGAACACGCCCTGAACCTTGGCGGCGATGAACTGATCGGCCAGTGACTCGGTCAACATGCGGCGTTCTTGTCGCAGGTTCAACTCCGGTGGACGGATGATGCGCATACCGGCAATGCTGGCCGTCTCGGTGATGCTTGCACAAATGGGCTCAAAGATTTCGGTCTGGTGTAGTTCCGGAATGAGCAAGCCCGCCGTTACCGCAGATCGTCCAGGGGCGAGGACCTGGGTTCCGAAACCCGCCCGGCGGCGCACCAGCTTTTCGTGGCCGAGCCGGTTGAGCGCTTTGGCGATGGTGGGGCGTGACGCCCCGAAGGTGACCCCTAATTGGGCCTCCGTGGGCAACATATCGCCCGCCCGATAGCTCCCGTTTTGGATCAGACTGCGAATTTTTTCGTAAATCTGTAAGTGTCTTAATTTTGAAGAGTTCACGCTTAAAATGAGAACAAAATGTAATTATTAAGGGATGCAAATGTAATTTAAAAAGTTTACATTTAAGGTGCCTATGAAGGATTTCATTTACCCGTGGAAAGGCTGCTGCCTTCCGTTCACTCTGACTCACAACCCCGAATACCATTGAATAGACCCATGCTACGACCGGCGACTGTTGCCGGCATCGGAGAGCTCCTTTGGGACATTTTTCCGCACCATCAACAGCTCGGCGGTGCGCCCGCAAACTTTGCCTGGCATTGTTGGCAGCTTGGTGCCGAAGCCTACCCGGTCAGTTGTGTCGGAACGGATTCGCTGGGACGGCGTGCACGCAGTCGGCTGGCGGAGATGGGAGTTGATGATCGGTATGTCTTCACGACCGACGTTCTTCCGACGGGGAGCGTGGAGGTTTCACTAAGTGCGGCCGGGAAACCGTCGTATGAGATCAAGGCCGATGTGGCTTGGGATCAGCTGCCGTTGGCGGACGAGTTGAAGACGTTGGCGCGCAGGCTGGATGCCATTTGCTTCGGATCACTCGCCCAGCGCTCGGTTCCGACTCGGGAGACCATTCGTGCGGTGTTGCGAGAGATGCCCGCGGACGCGTTGAAGGTTTTTGATGTGAATTTACGGCAGTCGTTTCATTCCCGCGCGCTGATTGAGGAGTCGCTCGAACTGGCCTCGGTGCTGAAGCTCAGCGACGAGGAGCTACCGGTGTTGGCCGCCCATTTCGCGCTGCCGGGCGCAGAGGCCGCGCAGTTGGTGTCGCTCCGGGAACGGTTCGATTTGCGCTTGGTGGTCTACACGCGCGGTGCGGAAGGCAGCCGGTTGGTGGGCGCCGACGGCACAAGTGATTTCCCCGGACTGGGAGGGCTTGCGGTGGATTCCGTCGGCGCAGGCGATTCGTTTACCGCCGCCATTTGCATGGGCATATTGCGAGGCGGCTCGTTGGAGCGGGTCAATCGATTCGCCAACGAGGTGGCCGCTTATGTCTGCTCACAAAGAGGGGCCACTCCCGTCCTGCCCGCCCACCTGTTGAAAAGCCAATTACTCCCATCCCCACCGAAGAGATAACCCACGATTATGAATACCAAAACTGAGGCTCCCGCGTGGGGCAACGTGAGCGAAGAGCAGTTGCCCATTGCGAAGCACAAACTGCACGGCTGGACCCATTTCATGGGGCTGTATGCCGGTGAACACGTGGCCGCCACGGAGTTCGTCATTGGGGCCACGTTTGTGGCGCTGGGGGCCAGGACGATGGACATTCTGGTCGGCCTGTTGATCGGCAACATTCTCGCCATTCTGAGTTGGACGCTGATCACGTCGCCCATCGCGGTGCAAACCCGGCTGAGCCTCTACACCTACCTGCACAAGATCGCCGGTGACTCGATGACCAAGCTCTACAACTGGGCCAATGTCGTCATTTTTACCGTGATCTCGGCCGCCATGATCACGGTCTCGTCAACGGCGGTTCGGTTCGTTTTCAACATTCCCGCTCAGCTCAATTGGTATCCCACCGACCCGATGTTTGTCGCGGTGGTTCTGGGTGTCGGTGTCATCGTGGTGTTTGTCGCCATGTATGGCTTCAACGCGGTATCCGAATTTTCAGGACTGTGCGGACCGTGGTTGTTTGTCATGTTCGCCAGTGGTGCGCTGGTCCTGATGCCGGCGCTGGCGGAATCGGTGTTGGGCCGGACTACCCTGTCCGGCTGGAGCGACTTTCTGGAAATTGGGAACCAGTCGATCTGGACCGGCTTGAACAGCAAGGGTGAGCCCGGGATCGGCCTGCTTGAGGTGATCGGTTTTGCCTGGGCCGCCAATACCATCACGCACGTCGGTCTCATTGACATGGCGCTGCTGCGTTACGCCAAAAAATCCATTTACGGATTGTGCACCAGCTCGGGCATGTTGTTCGGCCACTACATTGCATGGATCGCCGCCGGAATCATGGGTGCGGGCACGGCCGTCTTGCTGAAAACCTCCATCGTGTCCCTCGACCCGGGCGACGTGGCGTTTCATGCGCTGGGTCTGTCGGGGTTTGTGATTGTGCTCGTCGCGGGTTGGACCACCGCCAACGCGAACCTGTATCGGGCGGGCTTGGCAGCGCAGGCTGTCTTCAAGGATCGGTCGCGCCAGCAGACCACCTTGGTCGTGGGCATCGTCACCGTGATCGTTGCTTGCTTCCCCTTTGTCTTCACCAAGATGCTGCCGATGCTCACCTACGCCGGTCTGCTGGTCGTGCCGGTTGGTGCTATCGTGTTTGCCGAGCACGTGCTCTTTCCGCGCATCGGGCTCACCCGGTATTGGGTGAGCTATCGCCAGCTCAAGCACAGCACGCCCGCCGTGGCGTCCTGGGGTGCGGGCCTCGTCTTCGGATTCGGCCTGAACGCGCTCAACGTGATGTCGTTTTACTACCTTTTCATCCCGACTTGGTTCTTCACCGTCACTGTTTACACCCTGCTCGCCAAGCAGGCGGGGGCTGCGGAGCAGTATCCCGAAGCCGAGGCCAGGATGCAGGCGCGCGACCAGGAGATCGCCGCCTATCAGGCCCGGCAGGCCGCGGAGGCGAAACCGCGCGTGAACGATCGGTCGGCGTTCTCGAAGACGTTGCACCTGTTGGCCCGAGCCAGTCTCGCGCTCACGCTGATGCTGGCGGCCATCACCTTGTTCCGCAGCCCGGATATGGCTGCCTACGAGGCCAACCGCGACACCTTCTTCCGATATGGATTCATCTGCACGATCGCCTACTTCAGCTTCGCCTATTGGGCCCTGCGGCGCAGAAAGTCCGCTCAAGCATAATCCGTTAAACCGGAGTTCATCATGAAAGAATCCCTTCGCCTGAATCAGCAGAACCTCTATCGGCTGCCTGCGCGCGTGGCCCGCCCCACCTACGACCGCAGTCGCGTGAAGGTCGGTATCGTGCACATCGGTGTCGGCGGTTTTCACCGTTCGCATCAGGCCTTTTACACCGACGAGCTCATGGAAACCACCGGCACGACCGAGTGGGGTATCTGCGGGGTGGGGTTGCGCGACGCCGACCGCAAGATCGGCGATATTCTCAAGAAGCAAGATCACCTCTACTCGCTGATTGTGAAGCACCCCGGAGGGCAGATGGAGACCCGGGTGATCGGCTCGCTCATCGACTTCATGCTGAGTTGCGACGACCCTGCAGCGGTCATCGCCCGCATGGCGCACCCGGAGACCAAGATCGTCTCCCTCACCATCACCGAAGGCGGCTACAACTTCAGCCCCGCTACCGGTGAGTTCGATCTGAAGAACCCCGACGTGCGGCACGATCTTGCGAATCCGATGCTGCCCAGAACCATCTTCGGCTACCTCACCGCATCGCTCCAACAGTGCCGGTCGGTGGGCCGACCTCCCTTCACCGTGCAATCCTGCGACAACATCCAGCACAACGGTGACATGACGCGCCGGATGCTGCTGGCCTTTGCCGCCAAACAGGACCCCGAACTCGCCCGCTGGATTGAGCGCGAGGTCTGCTTCCCCAATGCGATGGTCGATCGCATCACGCCCGTCACCACGCCGTCCGATATCGAGTATCTGGATACCGAGTGCGGGGTGAAGGACGAGTGGCCGGTCACCTGTGAGCCGTTCATCCAGTGGGTCATCGAGGACCATTTTTGTGGTGCACGACCCGCGTGGGAAACCGTCGGCGCGCAATTCGTGCCCGATGTCACTCCTTACGAAAAAATGAAGATCCGGCTGCTCAACGCCGGTCACTCCGTGCTCGGATTGCTGGGCTCCATTCACGGACATGCCACCATCGACGGTTGTATGGCCGATCCGCTCTTCGCGACCTACCTGCGCCGCTTCATGGACTTCGAAGCCACGCCTGTGCTCGACGCCGTGGAAGGCATCGATCTGGACGATTACAAGGATTGCCTGATCGAGCGGTTTGGGAACCCGAACATCAAAGACAACCTCGCCCGCATATGCCTGGAAAGCTCCTCCAAGCTGCCGAAATTCCTCATCCCCACCATCACCGAAAATCTGACCCGCGGTGGCAGCATCGAATACGCCACGTTGGTGATCGCCGCCTGGTGCTTCTACAGCGACAAAGGCACCAGTCGGCACGGTGCGCCGCTCGACATCGTTGACGACCTGAAAGCGGAGCTGAACAAAGCCGCCGCTGACACGCCACGCGACCCGCTGTCGTTTCTCAAGTTGAAGCCGGTCTTCGGCGACCTGGTCCGCCACCAGACCTTTACCACCACCTACACGCGGATGGTCAACGCCCTCTACGAAAACCCCGACATCGCCCGCCAGATGCAAACGATCCTCTTCGGGCAGGAATAGTCCGTCCGCGCGCCGCGCCGAGAACCGCAAAGGGGCATTCATTCCCCAAGCTCTTAAATGCAACAATCGTGTTTTTTTGAGCTGCGGAACTCAGATTAAATCCGATGGCTCGACCGGAAATCACCGATTCGGCGATTTTTTGAGTGGTGACAACGTGACAATATGGCCCCTCTGAACGCCAAAGGTAGGTGACCTGGTGAGCTCGGTCATCGGCGGCGATGTATCGAAATAATGGATGCGCCAGCAAAGAACGGCTATAGGTTTGAGGCTGGAACCAAGATCTGCGGATTGCCCCTGTTTTTCTGTCCTTCAAAAAACACCTCCTATGCCGCGATGACGTTGATTCCATCGAGTCCGAATCGAGATGCGGCGGCCAGGAGGTGGCGATCGTTGGAATAGATTGCGGGGAAACGCTCCGCCGCCGCGCAGGCGAGATGCAAGGCGTCTGCGGCGCGCAAAAAGAGATCAGCCGGAGCCTTCAGGAAAACGGCCGACACGCGTTGAAGATGATCGTCGGTGATGGGCAACCAATGAATCGCGCCGGCTTTTTGATCGGCGTCGACCTGATCGAGCAGCGCTTTGATTTGTGCCTTGGGGGCACGGGTTTCCGCCGAAGTGACGACCGGTCGCGCACTTTGCGGGATATCCGCGGAGGCGAACATCACCCCGATAGGTGACGCCCTTTTACCCGCGCCCGATGGATAACCCGGCTAAGCGCGTAATGCGCGACGGTGACGGGAGCAGGGTGATTGAGTGAGCGAACGGCCGTTTGCGAGGAGAGCAACGAGGAGGAAATAGGCAGCTCCTAACCCAACGTGGGCGGAGCGAGATTTCCGAAATCTCCCGCGTTTCGGGTTCTGATCAGAACCATGGGTCACGCAATTGGCCGGATTCGAGTTCGTTGGCGTAACTCAGGTAGTAGTTTCGATTGGGGGCGTTGTATTCCAGAGCTCCGAGACCCCGTAGTGCTTCGATTTTGATTTCACGGGCGCGGGTCGGGTCGCCGTCGGTCAGCCACTTGACATGATCGGACAGCTCCAGGGCCCATTGATAGTCGCCCTGCTGCAAAGCGGCTTCCATCTGGGTGGTGAGGTTGCGGGTGCCTCCCGCCAGACGGGCGATTTTTTGCGCTGCGATGGCGGGCTCCAGCGGGTTCAGGGTCGTGGGGTTGCCATCGAACCAGCCCAGCAGACCAACCGAGATGGCCCGCACCGCATTCGACACGGTTCCGTAATACTCGATCAGATACGGTTTGTCCTTGAGGTGGGCCGGCAGGGTGACGTCGTGCGCCAACTGATCCGGGCTCTTACCGGCGTTCAGACCTTCGACCGTTTGGTCATAGACGCTGCGGATGGCCGCGCTGTAATTCTCCAACGCGGTGGTGGCCGCTTCCTGTCCATGGATGGGCAGGGTATGCCCCGGCACCACGTGGTGGGGTTTAAATGTGGCCATGCGAGCGACGCTTTCCGACCAGTTGAGCACGTTGCGGTAGGCCGTGCCGCGAATGGCATACAGATTCGGAAAGGAGCTGTAGAAGTTGTCCCCTGCAAACAGCACCTTCTCGCGCGGCAACCAGATGAACATGGCGTCGTCCGTCTCACCCGGAGCGTAATGAAACTCGAGTTCGACCCCCGCAATCACGGTGCGATCGCCGCGGTGCGGCACTAAAACGGTGGGCGGCAGGATCCCTTTACCCCCGTCGCGGTCGACCGTGCCGGCCGGGGCCACTCCGCGATTGGTCTGCTCGGCCAACGGCAGATTGCGTCCGAATTGGCGGACGTTGCGCTTCGCTTTGATGGGGCCCACCATTTCCGTCACCCCTTCGGCTGAACCGAACCCTTCCATGGCGTAGATTGCCGGCATCTCGTCGCCGACAAACGCGCTGGCCCCGCCAATGTGATCGCCGTGGCTGTGGGTGTAGATGATCGCTTTCACCGGTTTGTCGCTGTAAGCGCGCAGGGCCTGCAGAGCAGTCGCGGCGGCGGTCGGCACCATGAGGGTGTCGACGATGATCACCCCGTCGGTGCCCACGATCATTGACGTATTGGCTCCGTGGTAGCCGACGGCGGTGAACACGTTGGGGGCGACTTGCACGATCTGCCGTTCGAATTGTTGGTCCTGAGCATGCAGCAGATCCAATGCAACGCTCGGCGCAACCTGCGTGCCTCCGCTGATCGAGACGGGGGCATGGACGTGCGCCGCATGGGACGAAGGGAGAAGGGCGGCGGGCGAATCGGCAGCCGAACCGGATGCGGTTAATAACGTGAATGCGGTGGCGATGGCCAAGCCGCTGGTGAAGGTGGTTTTCATGCCATCACTCTATCAAACGCCGTGCCCGGTCACAAGGTGGCGAGCCGACAGTCGATGGTAGAAAACGGACAGAGCCCGGACACGCCTTATTCGTCGCGACGTTGCTGGAGACGAAAGGCCTCGGGCGTTTGCCCGACGATCCGTTTGAAGAACTTCACGAAATTGGAGGCTTCGCTGAAGCCGAGATCGTAACCGATTTCCTCCCCGGTGGCGTTGCCCAGGATCAGTTGCCGTTTCGCTTCGAGGGCGAGATTGCGATCGATCAGTTTTTTGGGGCTGGTCCCTCGGATTTGTTGGCAGGCCCGCGACAGGGTCCGCGTGGTCACGTGCAACTGCCCGGCACACGCGACGAGCGATTGACGGCCGACTTGGTGATGAAGCAGCTGTTCGAAACGGTGCACCAATTCCAAGGCACGCTGATGGCCCGGGTTAGCCGACAATGAATGTTCCCGGGCATACCATTCGTCGAGTCCGGCAATGATGGCCTGGAGTAATCCTGCGGCCATGGAGGTCAGGCGAATGTGGGCCGGCATCCGCTCGATCTGCTGCAGAAAATCGAGCACCTGAATCAACAACTTGAAGTCGCGCGATGCGAGATGGACGGGTTGGCTCAGGTGAATCGCCAATCGTTCGACGTGACTGGCGGGGACCATTTCGGGACGAAACAGCAGCAGGAGTGCCTCGTGATTCGAATCGGCATCAAACGCGTGGACCTGGTCGGGTCGAACCTGCAGGACATCGCCGGGCCGCAAAGCGTGACGCATGAAATCGATCCAGTGGGAGCCGGCACCTTCCGTGACGAACATGAGCACGTAAAAGTCCGGTCGCTTGGGTGCGAAGATCGGGAGGTCCGTCTCACGGGCCCGAAGTTCCGAAAGCCGGACCACTTCAACCGGGGTTTTTTTCCCTTGGGAGTGGGCAAAGGGGATGTTTGGGATTTCAACGGCCATGGGGGACTGAGTAGAGCGCTACAGCTCTACGCCGGACGAGGCGGACCGACAAGGATCGCTTCGTCACCCGGCCAGCGCCACGTCCCCGGGCTCACATCGAAGTCATGAGAAGGGCCCGTTCGTGTTGCCCGCGTATGCGCTCGACCCTATCAGTTAACGCGTGGAGGCCGGTTCAGTCCGGGGCTCGAGCACGACAGGATTGGTGAGGGTGCCGATGCCGTCGATTTCGACCTCGACGCGGTCGTGGGGCTTTAACCAACGGGGTGGTTGAAAGCCCATGCCCACGCCATGCGGAGTGCCGGTGAGGATCACCGTGCCCGGGTGCAGCGTGCTGCTGGCGCTGAGGAAGCTGATGAGCGTGGCGACATCGAAGATCATGTCGGCGGTGGTCCAATCCTGACGGATCTGGCCGTTCACCCGGCTGCGCAACTTGAGGTCCTGCGGGTCGGGCAACTCGTCGGTGGTCACGAGCGAAGGACCGAGCGGCAGAAACGTGTCGAACATCTTGCCGCGGCACCACTGACCGCCACCGCGTTTGATTTGCCAATCGCGGGCGCTGACGTCGTTGGCGCAGGTATAGCCCAGCACGTAATTGAGGGCTTTTTCAACCGTGACGTTTTTGGCGGGCCTGCCAATCACCACGGCGAGTTCGACTTCGTAGTCCACCTCGTGGCTGGCCGCTTGGCGGGGGATTTCGATGGGACCTCCGGGACGCTGGAGCGCGCTGGGTGGTTTCATGAATACCACCGGTTCGGCCGGAGCGGACATGCCGGATTCGGTGGCGTGTTGACGGTAGTTGAGTCCGATGCCGAAGACCGCGACCGGATCGATCGGGGCCAGCAGCGTTTTTACGTGAGCGGTTTCACCGGTGGCGCTCAGGCCCTTGAACAGATCGCCGTCGAGGCGCTGCTCGGAACCGTCGGCGCCGATGCAACCGAATTTGATGGTGTCCTGGAAGTCGCGATAACGGATGATTTTCATGGAAAGAAAAACGGTTAGATTCCGGCGCTCATGCCGCCGTCGATGACGAGGGCGGAGCCGGTGATGAAAGCGGCATCGTCACTGGCCAGATAGAGCATGGCGGCCGCGATTTCTTCGGGGCGGGCCATGCGTCCGATGGGCTGGGTGGCACTCATTTGCCGATAGGCTTCGGCGGGATCGGGGTATTCCTGAATCCGGGCCGTGACGAAGGGCGTTTCCACCCGGGCGGGGCAGACGCAGTTGATCCGGACTTGGTCGACGGCGTGGTCGAGAGCCATGGACTTGGTCAGTCCGACGACGGCGAACTTGGTGGTGCAATAAGCCGCCCGATCACGCAGGCCCATTAATCCGCCCAGGGAGGCGACATTGATCACGGCACCGCGCCGTCGTTTCACCATGGCAGGCAGGAATAGTTGACTGAGTTGGTAGGGCGCGCGCACGTTGACCCGGTAGAGCCGGTCGAGGTCGGCCGCCTCGGTTTGCAGGATGGTGCCAACGGCCCCGATGCCCGCGTTGTTGATCAGCACATCCGCCCCTGCGGGGTGCTGGCGATGGAAGTCTTCACTGAAACGCGCGATGGCCAACGGGTCGTCAAGGTCAAGGCAGACAGGAGTGAGTCGCCCCCCGTGGTCGTTTACGTAGCTCGTCAGATCGCGGAGCTTGTCGGCGTCGTGGTCGATCGCCCAGATGTGGTCACCTTCGGTGGCGAAACGTCGCGTAGTGGATTCACCAATACCGGAGGCGGCCCCGGTGATGAGCGTGATGCGCTGGGCGGTCGGTTTGCTCATGCGGCGGGGAAGTTAGCCCTGGCGGGCGGAAACGGGTCGGGCGCCCTCCCCCCATTCGCGCAGGCCGTAGCGTTCGGCCAGTTGCAGGCATGCGGCGGAGGGCCGAACGCCGGCAGACGGGGACGGGTCGCTCAGCGAGGCTGCGGCGGTGCAATTGGCGAGCAGCAGACGCTCGGAAATGGGAAGATCCTCGTGCAAACCGTGGATGTATCCGGCGGCGAAGCCGTCACCGGCTCCGTTGGCTCCTCGAAACAAGGTCGGATCGAGGTCCAGCGAACCGAGGCTGTGCGAACCTTCGCGGCGGCTGGCGACGATGGCCCCGCTCGGCGTGTGGATCACCACCGCGACCCGCACGCCGTCGGCGAGGATCTGTTGGGCGGCGTTTTCCAGGGCAGAGGCATCGTCGTTTTCGAGGGCCCGCCCGAGGAAGCGGGAGGCCTCCAGTTCATTGATAATGAGGTGATCAATCCAAGGCAGGGCGGCGGCGACGGTGGCGCGAAAGTCGGGAGCTTCCACGCTCACGAGATCGACTACGGTGGTGAGTCCGGCGGCCTGTGCGGCTTCGAGAACATGGGACGCGCCGGTGCGACCGGTGTCGTCGCGTTGGTCGAGCTGGTCCAGGAGCATCAGGTAACCCAGATAAAAGATGCGGGCGGACGAGTGGGCGAAGTCGAAGTGCCGCGGCGAGAGCAGTCGGTTGGCCCCGCGGTGATGAAAGAACGTGCGACGGCCCGTCGTTTGCGCGGTCATGACGTGGGTGTGAGAGGTCGGGGCGGTGGTCACGACCCGCAGCCGGTCGGTGGAGATGCCGTGCTGCGCGCAGTCGTCGATGATCCAGCGGCCGTTATCATCATCGCCGACCAAGCCCACTGCTTCGAGGGGGAATGGACTTTTAAGTGCGGCGAGGTCGCGGAGAACATTGTAGGGTCCCCCGCCGTTGGAAGGGGACTCGTCGATGATGTTGGCGAGCATCTCCTCGCGAGGGTAGTCATCGATACTGATGATAGTATCGACAATGAAATTGCCCCCGGCGATTACGCCGCGACGTTCGAGGCCGCCGGCGGTGGGCTCCGGTGCTACAGGCATTGCACCGACTGGTTGGCGTGGGAGGTGAGGGCAGCGGCGAAAATCTCGTGCGAGGCGATGGCCTCGGCGGGAGTGGCGCAACCGAAGCGGGCGCCCAAACTGCCGTCGCGTTCGGCGAGGTAAGCCGCCCACATCTGTTGAATAACATCAGGGAAACCCGGCTCGAAGATGCCGCCGGTCACGGTCTTGAAGGGCGTGCTGAAGCCGAGTTCGGTGCGCGACCACCATTGCTCTTTGTCGCGGGAGAAGGACCACAGGGTTTTCGGTTCCGCCGTAGTGAAGCGCACCCCGCCGTCGGTGCCGAGAATTTCAATGAACCACGAATTGGTCGCACCGGGCGCGAGCCGTTTCATTTCGAAGCGCAACGGGGTTTCGTGGCCGTCGATGTTCACCCAGGAGTTCAGCAAAGCGTTGTCCCACGTGTCGCAGGCCGCGCGACCACCGCGACCATCGGGTCGTTCGGGATACCCTTTTTGCAGTTGGGCAAAGAGGCGGGTCGGTTTCCAGCCCAGACGCAAGGGGAGGTGGCAGGCGTGCATGCCGAGGTCGCCGAGCACGCCAACCTCACCACACGTTTCACTCCGGCGTTTCCAGTTGGCCGCTTTGTCGGGATCGAGATCGCTGCTGTGATGGAAGCCGGACACGACCTCCAGCACGCGTCCGAGTTTGCCGCTGCGGGCGGCTTGCAGGGCGCGTTGGGCGCCGGGGAAGAACGGCATTTCGGAACTGCAGCGCACGAAGCGTCCGCTGGATTCCGCGGCGGCGGCGATACGACGTGCGGCGGCGAGGTCGATACCGAAGGGTTTCTCGGCCAACAGGTCTTTGCCGGCGGCGAGCACATCGAGGTAAATCTTCTCGTGCAGCATGTGGGGCACGGCGACGTAGACGACATCGACCTCGGGGTTGGCGAGGAGCTCGGCGTAGTCGGTCACCCGTTGCCGACAGCTGGGGATCTGTTCGAACCACGCGACCGTATCGGGATTGAGGTCGGCGACAGCGACCAATTGGGGGCGCACGTTTAAATCGGTAAAGGCGCACCAGCGGGCGAACGCGCTGGCCATTTCACGCCCCATGAGGCCACCGCCGATGATGCCAATGTTCACGGTTTTCATAGATGTAGGGTAGCGTCGGGGAGCCAAGGTATGGACGCCCGAGCCGGGAGGCTGAGCGAGGGGTTAAACGGCGGATTTGATGAGAGCGAGGGCGTCCTCGACCGTCGCGTTTTCGTGCACCACGGCCATGAGGGCGCGGGTGATGCCGTGAGGCGATTCGTGCTGAATCACGTTGCGGCCGTAAACGATGCCGGACGCGCCCTGCGCCAGAATTTTCCGGGTGCGGTCGAGGATCTCCCGATCGCTCACGCGGCCGCCGCCCCGCACCAATACGGGAATGTCGCCGGCGACTTCGATGACCTCATGGTAGTTTTCGACGTCGGCAGTGGGATCGGCCTTGATGACATCGGCCCCGAGTTCCACGGCCTGGCGGACGAGGTGTTTGATTTTCACCACATCGCCGTCGACCATGTAACCACCGGCCTCGGCGTTGGGGGCAAAAACGAGCGGCTCCACCATCATGGGCATGCCGTAGTGGTCGGCCTCGACCTTGAGCTTGGTGATGTTGCGCACGCAGTCGCGGTGCATATCGGGGGCGCCGGGAATTTGGAACAGGTTCACGCAAACGCAGGCGGCGTCCAGGCGCACGGCTTGGAGGATGGCCTCCTCGATCATGATGCTGAAGCGGGCTTCGGGCAGTTCCTTGCCGTAGATGTTGGCCGCGTCGGTGCGCAGCACGAGGCTGGGAGGGGGGCGGCCGAACGAGCGCGTGAGATGTCGGGCCTGGCCGACGGTGAGCTGGATCGCATCCGGGCCGGCTTCCACCAACGTGGCGATGGTCTTCGGCATGTTCTCGATGCCGGTCAGAAAACCGGGCTGATTAAAGAAACCGTGGTCGACGGCGACGTCGAAGCAGCGGTTGGAGCGGCAGTTGAAAAGGCGTTGGAGGCGGAGTGGTTTCATACCGGGGGGATTACGTGTCGCATGCTAGCGACGTGTCGGCCCGTTGGCTCCGTCCTACATCTCAGAGCATGGCACTTTTGTATCATTCCACCACATCCGGAGGAATCTGGCTGCGCTGGAGGCCTAGGAGAGCGGCAGGCCGCTGCGATGGCGACGGCGGTAGGTGCTGGGGTTCATGCCGAACTCACGGTTGAAAAGGCGGTTGAAAAACGACAGCTGATTGAACCCATGGTCGAGTGCGATGTTGCTGACCGGTTCGTTGGTTTCTTTCAACGCGTGGCAGACCGCTTGCAGGCGAACCTGATTGCGAAACGTGGAAAACGGTTTGCCGGCGTGCAGTAGAAACTGGCGGGCAAAGGTGGCGCGACTCATCCCTGTGAGTTCGAGCAGATCATTGAGGGCCATGGGCTCGCGATGGTGAGCCAGAATGTAACTGACTGCGCGTTGAATGATTTCCTGGGTCTGGGCGTTGCTCGAAATAGAGAACGGTTGGTCGGAGAGCAGTTGCCGATCTTTGTTGGAGCACTCCACCAGCATGCCCAGAATCTTGAGAAAAATGCCCAGGCGGGTAAGCCCCTCCGCCCGCACAATTTCTTCCATGGCCTGACGGACCCGCAGAGCGGTGTTTCCGACGAGCTGCACGCCACGGCGAGCGGCATCAGTCAGGTCGCGGAGCCGCGCGACTTCCGGGAAATTCCAAATCCCGTGCTCGCTAGGGAAATCCCACTGCAGCGCCAGGCCCGAGGAGTTGCCGCGCATATGCCAATAGTGCGGCACGTTGGGGCCGATGAGCACGAGGTCGCCCGACTCGAACAGATCGATGTCGTCCCCGACCAGGCGCGTGCCCTTGCCGGATTGGATGAGAGTCAGTTCGAGGGCGGGGTGGTAGTGCCAGTGGTCGCCCTGGCCGTGCAATTGGGTGAAGCGGTCGCGGCCAAAGATCACGTCGACCGAGACGACCGAGCGGTTCCAACGGAGAACGCGGAACGTTTCGTTCTCCTGCAGTCGAATGAGTTCGCGATGGGCTTGCATGGAATATCTGGATACTCGGCTGACGGGAGGGGCGATATGGATGGCGAGCCGAAGATCGAAAGTGAGTCCGAATCCGTGTCCAGTGCAATAGCGTGAGATAAAAGTGTCATTCTTTGAGTTTCCACGCGGAGAACGTCGGGCGAGGTGGTGGTAGAGTCGCTCGGTCAGCTGGCCCCGCTTTGCGCCGGTCACCCCTTAAGCCCCCTTTTTATCCTGTAATACCATGAGTTCACCCACCCAATATCGATTCTCGTTCGGTCCGTGGAACATCAGCGAAGGTGCCGACCCGTTTGGTCCGCCGGTGCGCGATGCGTTTCCCCACGAAGAAAAATTTGCGCTCTACAAACCGATGGGTTTCGACGGCGTGCAGTTTCATGACGACGACGTTGTGCCTGGCTTGGAGTCGCTTTCGGCCGGCCAGATTGAAAACAAGGCCGACGAAGTGGCCACCATGTTGCGCAACCAAGGCTTGGAGGCGGAATTCGTCGCGCCGCGGATGTGGTTTGCGGCGGAAACGGTCGACGGCGGTTATACCTCCAACTGCGCCGCGGACCGCGAGATGGCGTGGGAGCGGACCAAACGTTCAGTGGATATCGCCCGCATTCTCGGTTCCAAGGCCGTTGTGCTGTGGTTGGCCCGTGAGGGCACCTACATTCGTGAAGCCAAAAATGCCCGCGTGGCTTATGAACGCATCCTCGAATTGATCGACAAGGTGCTCGATTATGATCCCGAAATCGAAGTTTGGATCGAGCCCAAGCCGAATGAGCCGACCGACGTCGCTTATGTGCCGACGACGGGCCACGCGATCGCCCTGTCCCGGGCTTCGCGCGATCACCAGCGCGTGAAAGTGATCATCGAAAGTGCGCACGCCATGCTTGCCGGGTTGGATGCCAGCGATGAGATGGCGTTCGCCTTGGCGCACGACAAACTCGGCAGCGTGCACCTGAACGATCAGAACGGCCTCAAATACGATCAGGACAAAAATTTTGGCAGCGCGAATCTCCGCTCGGCCTTTGATCAAGTCCTCGTCCTGGAGGAAGCGGGTTACGGCGGGAACGGTGAATTCATCGGCCTGGACGTGAAAGCCATGCGCACGCAGCCGGGTCTGCCGGTGTTGGATCATCTCAAGAACACGCGCGAGTATTTTGAACTCCTTTTGGACAAGGTGCGTTCCTACGACCTCACCAAGGTCGAAGCCTTTCGTGATGACCGGGATTACGAAGGACTCGAACGCTACACGCTCCGTCATCTTTTGGGCTGCACGTAACGCGCGGCTCGCGGTCTCCGCACCCCCTGTCGTCGGGTTTTATCAGGTAATCCGGCGGCGGGGGTTTAATTTCCGTTCGAACCCTTCACCTGAATCTTAGTGAGTCCCTTTTCCCATGCGCCCTGTCACCCTGTTCACCGGCCAATGGGCCGACCTTTCCCTCGAACAACTCGCCCCGCTCGCCCAAAAAATGGGCTACGACGGACTCGAACTCGCCTGCTGGGGCGACCATTTCGATGTCGATACGCTCGACGCCAAAGCGATCAAATCCAAGTGGGAGCTGCTCGCCGATCATGGGCTGCAATGTTTCGCGGTCTCCAATCACTTGGTTGGGCAGGCGGTGTGCGACCTGATCGACGACCGTCACCAAGCCATCTTATCGCCGCAGGTCTGGGGCGATGGCGATCCCGAAGGCGTGCGCCGACGGGCCGCCAAGCAGCTCATCAAAACCGCGCGGGTCGCCCGACGGTTTTTTGATGCGCAACCGGGAGCGGTGAAAGGGCGCACCTTCGCCGTCAACGGCTTCACTGGCTCCTCGATCTGGCATTCGCTCTACGCGTTTCCGCCGACCTCCGCCGCTTACTGGCAGGCCGGGTTCGATGACTTCGCGAAACGTTTTGGGCCGATCATGGACGCCTTTGACAAGCTGAACGCCAACTTTGGTCTGGAGGTGCACCCGACCGAGATCGCCTTCGACATTGCCAGCGCCCAACAGGCTTTGGCCGCGATCAAGCACCACCCGCGCTTCGGCTTCAATTACGACCCGTCGCATCTCGGGTATCAGGGGGTCGACTACGTGAAGTTCATCCGCGACTTTGCGGACCGCATTTTCCACGTGCACATGAAGGATGTGTGGTGGGATCACGGCAACGGCGATGCCGGCGTCTTTGGCGGGCACACCAGCTTTGGCGATCCGCGTCGTTTCTGGGATTTCCGCTCGGTGGGACGGGGCGACATCAACTTCGAGGAGATCATCGTCGCGCTCAACGACATCGGTTACGCCGGTCCGCTTTCGATCGAATGGGAGGATATCCGCATGGACCGCGAGCACGGCGCGACGGAGTCCGCCGCGTTCACCCGTCAGATCGACTTTTCACCCAGTGGAGTGGCCTTTGACGCCGCCTTCGATAAAGAGAACCAGTGAATGCCCTCCGGTGATATCAACTCTCGTCCGAATCCCATGCACCTCATCTTACCGCGCCTGACGCTACTTCGACTCCTCGTGACCGCATTGGTGGCCTGGGCTGCGGGCGCTCGTGTGGTGGCACAAACCGGGGTCGATGACCGGCCCAATGTTCTGTTCATCTACACGGACGATCAGAGCATGCGCACCCTGGGTTGTTACCTGGAGGAGGGGGCTCAACCTTGGGCCCAAACTCCCCACATCGACCGCCTCGCCAAGGAGGGCGTGCGTTTTTCCAACGCCTACGGCGCCTCCTGGTGCGTGCCCAGTCGGGCGGTGGTGCTGACGGGTCAGCAACCGCACGCCATTCAGGGCCTCGATTTGAATCGGGACATGAGTTCGCGTCGCCCGTGGGCGACGCTGGAAGCGGGTTGGAACGCAGAGAGCACCAACATGTGGCCGCGGGAACTGCGCGAGGCCGGCTACGAAACCGCTATGATCGGCAAATGGCACACCGGCCAAAACTCCGGACACGGCGACCTGTGGGATCATTCGGTGGTGTGGGATCAGAACACCCCCACCGGAGATTGGTATAACGGTCAGTCGCTGAGCGTCGACGGCGCACCCGCCGAGGTGGTTCCGGGGTATTCAACATTTGTCTACACCGATTTTGCCGAGGACTACATCCGCCGCGATCATGATAAACCGTGGTTGCTCTGGCTGTGTTACAATGCGCCTCATCTGCCGAACACGGTTCACCCTGACGCGCAGGGCACGTATCGGGACGCGGAGGTGGAGATTCCGGAGGATTGGTATGGCCCGCGCGTGGGGAAACCCGCCTACATGCGCACGCTCACGATGTATCGGCCGGATATTGAAGGCAGCCCACGTTACCACTATCCGAACCGCAGCTACAGTTTGAAGGAGATGATCACCAACTACCACGAACTGGTCGTCAGCCTCGATGAAGCGATTGGCCGCTTGTATGCGACGCTGGAGGAGACCGGTCAGCTCGACGATACGGTGATCGTGTTCACGTCTGACCAGGGATTCGCCTGGGGGCAGCATGGTTATGCTTGGAAAGTGGGTCCCTACGACGCCTGTCTGCGCATGCCGATGCTGGTGCGTTATCCGCCGGAAGCGAAAGCGGGCGGGGTGGTTCGCAGTCCCGTCAGCATCATTGATGTGGTGCCCACGATTCTCAGTTTGACCGGCCTGGAGGTGGATTGGGATCTGCACGGTCGCAACCTCCGTCCAGCGTTGAATGATCCCGCCGCGGGGGTGCCCGGTCGGGTGCTGACCGAACATTTCCTATCCAACTTCGGTGATCAGATCCAAACGGCGGTGACGGATGATAACAACTTTTGGCGCACCATTCCGTGGTGGCTTTCGGTGACGGAAGGTCGGCTCAAATACATCCGCACGCTCGTGCCCAACGAAGTGGAGGAACTCTACGACTTGGCCGCCGATCCCGGCGAGCAGCGCAACCTGGCCTTGGAAGCCGCTCATCGGACTGATCTGCTTCGCATGCGCGAAGCGTTGGCGGAGGAATTGGAGTCCACCAATGCCCAGTTCCGGTCCTCCCTGCCGGCTCCACAAGAAATGGTGCTCCGCTGAAACTCCATTCCGTTCCGCGGTCGGCCAACACCTTCGTTTCTCTTTCTCAACATGTTTTCGATTCGATCCTCTTTCTCTATTTACCGACTTTTGCTGGCCTCGGCATTGGTCTGCGCGGTGACCACTCGCGCCGTCGCGCAGACCGGTGCTGATAACCGGCCCAACGTCCTGTTTATTTACACCGATGACCAGAGCCACCGCACGCTGTCGTCCTACCTGGAGGAGGGCGCGCGGCCGTGGGTAAAGACGCCAAACATCGACCGGCTGGCGATCGAAGGCGTGCGTTTTTCAATGGCTTACGGAGCGTCCTGGTGTGCGCCAAGTCGGGCGATCGTGCTCACTGGTCAGCAGCCGCACGCCATCCAGGGCGTCGATCTCAATCGTGATCCGCATTCGCCGCGAGCATGGGCGACCATGAGCGACGGATGGGATCCGGCGGTCGCTCGCATGTGGCCGCGCGAGCTCCGTGAAGCCGGCTACGAAACGGCGATGATCGGCAAGTGGCACGTGGGCCAAAACGCCGGGCATGGTGACCTCTGGGACCATTCGGTGGTGTGGGACCAAAACACGCCCCAGGGAGATTGGTATAATAACCAGTCCCTCAGCGTCGACGGAGCTCCGGCGGAGGTGGTTCCGGGGTATTCAACTTTTGTCTACACCGACTTTGCGGAGGACTACATGCGGCGGGATCACGACAAGCCCTGGCTGATGTGGCTGTGCTACAACGCCCCGCATCTCCCCAACACGGTGCACGCCGACGCGAAGGATCACTATCGGGATGTGGAGGTCGCGATTCCGGAGGACTGGTATGGACCGCGGGTCGGCAAGCCGACCTACATGCGCACGCTGACCATGTTCGAACCCGATATTGAAGGACGTCCGCGTTACGGGCACCGCTCCGTGCGCTTGGAAGACCTGATTGTCGGCTACAACCGACTCGTGGTCAGTCTCGATGAAGCGATCGGTCGTTTGTATAAGACGCTCGAGGAGACGGGCCAACTCGACAACACGGTCATCGTTTTCACGTCCGACCAAGGTTTCGCCTGGGGCGAGCGCGGTTACGCGTGGAAGGTGGGTCCCTACGATGCCTGCCTGCGCATGCCGCTGATTGTGCGTTATCCGGGGGAAGCTCGCGCGGGTGGCGTGGTGCGCAGTCCCGTGGGCATCATGGATGTCGTGCCGACAATTCTCAGCTATACTGGCGTGGAGGTCGATTGGCCGTTGCACGGTCGCAACCTGCGTCCCGCTTTGCGCGATCCCGCGGCCGGTGTTCCGGGGCGCGTGCTGACCGAGCATTTCCTGTCGAGTTTCGGCGATCAGATTCAAACGGCGGTGACCGATGAGAACAACTTCACCCGCACCATCCCGTGGTGGCTGGCTGTCTCGGAAGGCGATCTCAAATACATCCGCTCGCTGGTGCCGGACGAGATCGAGGAGCTCTACGATGTGAGGGCTGATCCCGACGAACAACGCAATCTCGCGCTGGAGTCCGCTCATCGCGCCGACCTGCTCCGCATGCGGGCGGCGCTGTTGGAGGAACTCGAAGCCACCGACGCCCACTTTATCGCCACCTTGCCTGCGCCCCGGGAAGTGACCCTGCACTGACCCCCGATCGACCCTTTTTGCCATGAACGCTCTGACACATTTCTGTTCCAACTCCTCTCTGCGAGGCTCGCGCGCCACGTATCTTTTGGCCGGCCTGTTGGCGTTGGTCGGCAGCGTCGTGCCGGTGGCGGCGCAGGGCATCGTGCCGGACGGGCGGCCCCGGGTGCGCCCACCCTCTGCCCTCAGTGGTTGGGCGGATTGGGAAGAAGGGGAAAAGCTGCTCGAGCGTATCGATATTCCGGAGGCGCCGATCCTGTCGCCGGAGCAGGCGAAGGCATCCTTCACGCTCGCGCCCGGTTACCGCATCGAGCTGGTGGCCCATGAGCCGGCGGTGCAAAAACCGATCTTCTTCGAGTTCGATCCGGAGGGCCGCATGTGGGTGGTGGAATACCAAGGTTACATGCGTGACTTGGCGGGCACTGACGAAGGCGCGCCGATTTGCCGCGTGGTGGTATTGGAGGACAAGGACCACGATGGTTACGCCGAGACCAGCACCGTCTTTCAGGACGGGCTCGTCATGCCGCGTTCCCTTACGTTTGTGAAAGGCGGCGTGCTCATTCAGGAGCCTCCGCACATTTGGTTCTGCGAAGACTTGGACGGCGATCTGAAGGCTGACCGCAAAACCAAGGTCGGTGAAATGGGTTTCCCCGGCAACCCGCAGCACACGGCCAACGGGCTGCGTTACGGGCTCGACAACTGGCTGCATTGCGCCGATTCGCCCTCACGTTACCGCTGGCGCGACGGTGTGTTGGAGGAAGCTCCGACGGTGAAGCGCGGTCAGTTTGGGGTGACCTTCGATGACAAGGGGCGCTTCTTCACCTGTTACCAGGATCAACCCCTTTACGGCGACTATCTCCCGGCGGAATATCTCCTGCGCAATCCGCATTTTCAGACCCTCTACGATAACGCGGCGAAGGACAAAAGTCGGTTTGGCGTGAATGCCGATCTCGCGCCCGGTGACGCCAATCTCGTTTATCCCAATCGCGTCACTCCGGCCATCACGCTCGGTGCGCTGGAGCTGCGCGACGACGGTCGTCTCGAAACCTACACCATCGTCGCGGGCACCTGCTACTACGACGGCACGCAGTTTCCCGACGACGCCTACGGTAACTTCTTCGTGCCGGAGTCGGGCGGCCATCTGCTGGGTCGCTTGGTCATGGAGAACGGCATCAAGCCCACCGTGTCGCGTTACTACCCGGCCGAACAGGAATTCCTGCAGTCGACCGATGAACGTTTTCGTCCGGTCAATGCCCGCGTGGGCCCCGACGGTGCACTCTACATTGCCGACATGTATCACGGCATTATCGAGCACGTCATCTTCATGGTGCCGTGGCTCGAGAAGCAGATCAATGAACGCAAGCTGGCGGAAGGCGACGACTTCGGTCGCATGTGGCGCATCGTCGCCGAGGATCGACCGTTGTCGCGGGTGCCGCCGAATTTAAACGCCATGACCTCGCCGGAGCTTGTTGCCATGCTCGGTCACGCCAACGGCTGGCAGCGGTTGACGGCGCAACGCTTGTTGGTGGAACGCGCCGATGCGACCGCCGAACTGCGCGCCTATGTGCAACGCGCCCACGGCCTCGGCAAAGTTCACGCTCTCTGGAGCCTCGATGGCATGGGGGCGCTCGACAACGCCTCCCGTCGTTCGGCCCTGCGCGACGCCGATCCAGTGGTGCGGGAGATGGGCGTGCGCCTGAGCGAAGGCGTCGCTGCGCTCTTCGCCGAGGTGGCCGACTTGGTCGCTGATACCAGTCCGGCGGTGCGACTTCAGCTCATGCTGTCGCTCGGCTCCTACGGCACGCCGGCGGCCCGTGCGGCCATGCAGCGCTTGCTTGAGATCGATGCTGAACCGCTGCTGGGCACAGCCGCCCTCACGGGACTCGGCGGGCAGGAACTGGAGACCTTCCTGGAATGGCAGGACCAAAAACCGGGACTGTCCGCGATGCTCGCGCTCTGCGTGCTTTACGAAGGCGACGAGACGCGAGTCGATCAGCTTTTGGGTCATTTGGATGACTCCGATGCCCGCCGCGAGGCTATCCTGAATGCGCTGACGTGGGTGCAGTGGGAGGCTCCGTTCCGTCTGCCGGTGCGGCCGACCGCGTTGTTGAGTCTCAGCCGGGATGAGACCCTGCCGGAGGGGCAACGCAACCGCGCGCTCGAAGCGTTACAAAAACTCGAATGGCCCGGGGCGGAGCGCCGTTTCCTCGACGAAGACCAACTCGCCGCCATTACCGACGAGCAGCGCGAACTCATCCGTCACGGCGAAGAAAAATTTAACCAGATTTGCGCTGCCTGTCACCAAGGCCATGGCCGCGGACTGGAAGGTGTGGCGCCGCCGCTCGCCGGTTCGGAATGGGTCACGGGATCGGAGGAACGAGCTGCGCGGATTGTGCTCAACGGTCTCTACGGTGAGATCGAAGTGGCCGGCACGACGTGGAATCTGGCCATGCCCGGCTTCGCCAATGGTGGCTTCTCCGATGAAGATTTTGCCGGAATTCTCAGTTACATTCGTCAGGCTTGGGGCAACCGCGCGCCGCCGGTCGATCCCGCGACGATTGCGTCCGTCCGTGCCGCCAGCGTCGATCGTGTCATGCCTTGGCGGGCGGGGGAATTACTGGAAAATGACGAGGCCGAAACGGCCGGTGTTTTGATCGAGCCCGCGACCGACGGATCGCTCCTGTTGCCCGCCAGCAAGTCCACCGTTTTCGGTCGCAAGCTCGCCTATCGTGAGGCGCTCGACGTGCTCGCGCCGTGGCGTTTCGTCGAGGATGTGGCCGAGTGGAAAGTGAGTGTCGCCAACGCCGGTAGCTATCGGGTGCTGGTCACCCTGGCGGCCGACCAGGTTTCCGCCGGCAACCAATTTGCCGTGGTCGCGAGTCACGACACCCTCATCGGCACCGTGCCCGACACGGGGAGCTACACGACCTTCGCCGAGCACGATGCGGGCGTCCTGAAACTCACCGCGGGTGAAAGCCGGATCGTGATGCAACCGCATGGGAAGCTGCGTCGTGAGTTGGCGGATGTGCGCGGGCTTAAACTCGTGCCAGTCGACGCGCCGTAGCGCCGCTGGGCAGACGTGGTAGCTTGTCGGGCGTAAAGCCCGACCCACGGCCAAGCGGTGCATCCAAACTGTGTGGGTCGGGCTTCACACCCGACTTCCGGCGGGGCGGGCTGAGGACGGACTTTCTCCTCACGATATATGCGAACCGGACACCCACTTGATACGAAAGTGCCGGTGTCCGAGACGCCAAGCGTAGAGCCGTGAGGGCGACTTGGAGTAGGGTGTGCGCCACGGTCCGTGACGGCGGCTTGGCTGTCGGCTACGCGCGCTCCGTTTCACCCCTCTATGTCCTCCTCTTTGGTCAACACGACAGATATTCGGCGTTCGCTGGTGTCGGTGTCTCGACCTGTATTTGCTTATGAAACGTAAACTTCGTTTTGGAATGATCGGTGGAGGCCGCGGCGCCTTCATTGGGTCGGTTCATCGTATCGCCGCCATCATGGATGGCCAAGCCGAGCTGGTGGCCGGCGCCTTTTCGTCGGACCCGCAGCGTTCGGCCGATTCCGGATCCGACTTTTATCTCGACCCGTTGCGGGTGTATCCGAGTTACAAGGACATGGCGGCGGCCGAGGCGAATCGACCCAAGGATGAACGCCTGGATTTTGTGGTCATCGTCACGCCCAATCACCAGCATTTTGGTCCGGCCAAGCTGTTCCTGGAGAGCGGTTTTAACGTCGTGTGTGACAAGCCCGTGACCTTTGACCTCAAGCAGGCGCGCACGCTGCAGAAAGTGGTGGAGCGGACGGGCAAGGTGTTCGCGCTGACGCACAACTATACCGGCAACGTCATGGTCAAACAGGCGCGCGACCTCGTGAAGCGCCGCAAGCTCGGCGACATTCGCAAGGTATTGGTCGAGTATCCCCAGGGCTGGCTGTCCTCCGCGATCGAGGCCTCCGGCCAGAAGCAGGCGGATTGGCGAACCGATCCTAAACGTTCCGGCGCGGCAGGCTGCATGGGTGACCTCGGTTCCCACGCGGAGAATCTCGCGCGTTATGTCACGGGTTTGGAAATCACCGAATTGTGCGCCGACCTCACGGCGTTCGTGCCGGGACGCACGCTGGACGATGACGGCAATGTGCTGCTGCGTTTCGACAATGGAGCGAAGGGGGTGCTGCATGCCTCCCAGATCAGCGCGGGCGATGAGAATGCGCTGAGCCTGCGGGTGTATGGGTCCAAGGCATCCTTGGAGTGGCACCAGGAACACCCGAACGAGTTGATCGTCAAATACCCCGACAAACCGCGCGAGGTGTGGCGACGGGGCAACGACTACGTGACGGTGCCGGGGCAATTCACGCGGGTGCCATTTGGGCATCCCGAAGGTTACCTCGAGGCCTTTGCCAATATTTACCAGGAAGTCTTCCGGGCGGTGCGCGCGGAGGTGTCCGGTCGTCGCGTGCCCCGCAACCCGGATTTCCCGACGATCACGGACGGAGTGGCGGGCATGGTTTTCATCGACGCGGTCGTTAAAAGTGCGTCGCGGGGTTCACGTTGGATCAAGGTGCCCCAATCATGAGCGCCTCCGCTTCACGTTGCTCGCGGGGACGTCGGCTATCGCGTTGGCTGTCGATGAGCTTGCTATTGGTCGCGCCTGCGTTGGCTCGGCCGGAACTGGGCCTGCAAAGTTGGACCTGTCGCGAGATGCCTTTTGACGACATGGTGGCCTTTGCGGCGGAGCAGGGGATTACGCGGGTCGCGCTTTATCGCGCTCATATTGACCCGGCGGCCCCAAGCAACGTCAACGCGTCCAAGTTCAAAGTGATGCGGGCGGCGGGCATTGAACCTTACACGATGTATTCGGCCATGGGCCGCAACGAGGATGAGGATCGGCAGATGTTCGCGTTGGCCAAGTTGGGCGGGATGAAATTTCTGGTGGTCGAGCCGCGCGATCAATCGAAGTGGTCCGAGCTCCTGGCGACGGCCAAACGCCAGGACCTGAAGTTGGCGGTGCACAACCACTGGCTCGAAACGCCCTACGGCGATCCTGCGACGGTGCACGCGCTGTTGGATCAATACCCGGATCTTTACGTGTGCCTCGACATCGGCTGGGTCACGGCGGCCGGGTTCGACGCGGCTGAGATTTTCCGCTCCTACGGGGACCGCGTGGTCGACCTGCATTTCAAGGACAAAACCGTGCAAGTCGGGGCCGAGGGGAAAAATACGTGGGTCGACCAGCTGCCCGGGGAGGGCGACGTCAATTTTGCCGGGGTGTTCAAAGCGATTCGGGAAACGGGATGGTCGGGGACGATGGCGATCGAGACGGACAGTGCCGACTTTGCGAAGGATCCGCGCGAGCTGGTGCAACGCTCCATCAATTTCTTCAACGCCCACTGGAATGGGTCGGGCATGCCGCTGGGTTTTGACTACACGCGAGATGACGGCGCGTTGCCGGAGCAGTGGCCGGCCGGGATCGGCGCGCCGGATCGCCAAACAATCGAACAGGAATCGCGGGCCTTGCGCGAGGAACTGACACAACTGCGCGAGCGCCTCCCGGCCGTCGACACAGCGGATGCGGAGATCTACCTCAACCAGGCGCTGTGGGCGTTGCGTTTTGAATCCAGTCTGTCCGCGTCCCAAGTTGCATTGGTGACGGAGGCGTTGGCGACCGGTCGTGAGCGAGCGACGGCGTTGGGGGAGGGCAAGGCTCCATGGCGGCAGGACACCGGTCGTATTTTGCGCGGGCACCGTTCGGCCATCGACGGGTCCGCGCAGATTTACGGGGTGGTGGTGCCGGAGAATTACGACGGCAAGCGTCCGGTCCGTTTGGACGTGGTGCTGCACGGCAGCATTCCCTCGACCGGAGGCGCGGCGCAGCTGGGATTCAGTAATTGGTTTCGCCGATTTGGCATGGGGTGGCGGGCGCCCGACGCGGATTACATTGAAGTCTACCCGTTGGGGCGCGTGACCAACGGCTACCGCTTTGCGGGGGAAGCCGACATTTTTGAGGCAATCGAAGCGGTAAGTCGGGAATATAACATCGACCGTGACCGGGTCATGTTGCGCGGCTTTTCCATGGGTGCCTCGGGCACGTGGCACGTGGGACTTAAAAACCCGGATCGATTCGCGGCGCTGGGGCCGTATATGGGTTATGTGGATACACGCTTCTTTGCGGAAGGGGAGGGCAATGCCCGCCTGATCCGGGTGGGCGCGTTGCCGGACCACGAGGAACGGGTGCTGCCCACCATGGATGCGGTGAGTTACGCCGCCAACGCCGGGTTGATACCGGTGGTCGCGGCCATGGGCGAGAGAGATCCGGGCGTGCGCAACCATGCGTTCATGGGATTGGCCATGGCGAAGGAGGAACTGCAGATGATCAATTTGGTGGCGCCCGGCGCGGGTCATCGGGTGGCGTTGACCACGCATCGCGAACAGGTGAAATTGATGAACGAACTCGCGGGCGAGGGAACGGATCGGATGCGGCCGGAAGTGCGTTTTGTGACCTACTCCCTGCGTTACAATCGCGCCTATTGGGTGAAGTTGCTCGGGCTGAATCAACACGATGCGCGGTCTGAGATCGTGGCCCGCGCGACCGCGCCGAACGAAGTTACCATCTCGCGCCTGCAAAATATCACTGCATTCGCTTTGGCGGCCGACCGCCTGGACTCGCGGCAGCCGCGGGTGGTGCTGCCGGGGCGAACCATCGAGCTGGATCGCAACCTTCTGCATCCGGACCACGGCTGGGTTTTGCAGCGCACATCAAAAGGGTGGGCGCAAGTGGCGGAGTTACCTCCGGCGGAGGCGGGCGCCTGGCGTAAACGACCCGGGCTACAGGGCCCGATCGATGATGCGTTCACCACTCCATTTCTGGCCGTGCGCGGCACCGGCACGCCGTGGCATCCGGCCGTGGCGGCGGCGGCTGAAGCCGAATTGCAACGTTTCGCGTATCAATGGAGTCGTTACTGGGTGGGGGAGGTTCCGGTGAAAGATGACCGGGATGTGACGGCGGAGGATATTCGCACCAAAAATTTGATTCTTTTCGGCGACCCCGGCAGCAACGCGGTGCTGGCGAGCATGGTGGCGGCTCTCCCTTTGGGGTGGACGCGGGAAACGGTTGCGATGAATGATCAACGCTACGCCGCCGACGAACATCTGCCGGTATTGATTCATCCCAACCCGTTGGCCGGAGGAGCTGATCGCTACGTGGTATTGAACAGCGGTCACACGTTTGGCGAAGCCGCGTCATCGTCGGTGGCCTACTTGAACTATGCGCGGCTGGGGGATTGGGCCGTGCGACATTTGGGCCAGTCCGCTCCGGTGGCGGTGGGGCATTTCGACGAAGCCTGGAGTTACTGAGGGGCGAGATGCGCTTCTTTGGGCGACTGATACGAAAGTGCCACCTCCCGAGATGGGAGGCCTAGCGGGCGGGACCGACGCTGGGTAATATGGCGACGAGGACGAATGTCGTCGTCCGTGTTATCCACTTTTTGTCATGATGTTTTCCCCTGCTTCGCGACGGTTCCCCTTCCTGATCGTCCTCGCTTATTTTGCTTTGCTCGTCGCGGCGAGCGCGGCGACCGAAGGCAGATCCCCCAATGTGGTGTTGATCCTCACCGACGATCAGGGCTGGGGCGACGTCGGCTACAACGGCAATCCTTCGTTGCGCACGCCCAACCTCGATCGATTGGCCAGGCAAAGCACGAGTTTGGACCAGTTCACCACCTACCCGAGTTGCGCGCCGACGCGGGCGGGGTTGCTGACGGGACGGCATTGTTATCGCACGGGCGTGACCGAAGTGTTGGGCGGCAACTTCATGATGCACGCCGACGAAATCACGTTGGCCGAGCTGATGCGCGACGCGGGTTACGCCACCGGCATTTTTGGCAAATGGCACTTGGGCCCCAATTACCCGCTGCGTCCCAATGACCAGGGCTTTCAGGAGGTGCTGGTGCACAAAGGCGGCGGCATCGGCCAACCCGCCGGCCCGGCGGGTAACACCTATTACGATCCCGTGCTGGAGCACAATGGCGTGTCTGAACGCACGGAAGGTTACTGCGACGACGTGTTCGCGGAGGCGACCATCGACTTTATTCGCGAGAATGCGGACCAGCCGTTTTTGGCCTACTACTCCACACCCTTGCCGCACTTCCCTTTGGTCGTGCCGGATGAACTCGCCGATCCGTATCGGAAAATGGGACTACACGAACACAATGCGCTGACCTACGGCATGATCGCATCCGTGGATCGCAATGTCGGGCGTATCATGGACACGTTGGAGGAACTTGATTTGGAGGAGGATACGATCGTGATTTTCCTTTCCGACAACGGACCCCGCACGCGCCGGACCAAGAATGACAAATATCCCGACCGCTACGTCGGCGGCCTGCGCGGCACGAAGACCAGTGTTTATGAAAACGGCATCCGCGTGCCGTTTCTGATTCGGTGGCCGGGCAAGTTTGCCGCGGGCCGCAAGCTCGAAACGCTGACCGGCCATATCGACGTCATGCCGACGTTGGCCGAAGCGTGCGGATTCCCGCTGCCGACGGACCGGGCGATTGACGGTATTTCCATGCTGCCACTGCTGCGTGGAGAGACCGATGCGTGGCCGGATCGCCGTTTGTTTTATCAACTGCACGCCGGACCAGAGCCGTTTCGCTACGTGCATTTCGCGGTGCGCACCGATCGCTACAAGTTGATCTCGCCGGATGACAATCCTCACGTCGTTTACGACCCGCCGTCCGAGCGTCGCATCAAGGCGATGTTGAACTCACTTGAGCTCTACGACCTGCAGGAGGACCCGAGTGAAATCAACAACATCGCCGCGCAACACCCCGAGATCGTCGACCGGTTGCTGGAAGATTACGAAGCCTGGTTCGACGATGTCACCGGTCAGCGCGACTACTCGCATCAGGCGCTCACCTTGCTCGGCACGCCCGCGCAGCCGACCACGGTCTTGTCGCGTTTTGACAACCGCAGCTGGCGCCTCGCCACGGAAGGATCCGACTGGGGCGACATGCATACGGTCAACGGCGGGCATTGGGACGTGCGCACGCCCGAGCCGGGCACCTACCGCGTAAAACTGGATTTTGAGGCCAAGGATGCCGATGGCGTCGCCACCATCAAATTTGCCGGACAAGCGTGGACCAAGCCATTCCGCGCGGGAGTCAAGAGCCTGGAGTTTGAGGCCGTCGATCTGCCGGCGGCGACCGACTCATTGCGCATCTTTCTCAAAACCGGCCGTTACGCGGAGAGCGTCGCCTACGCCGAGTTGCAACGTGTCCGCTGACGCCCGCGTTTTTATTCTCCCACCATGAAAATCGCCCAAGTTATCTGCCAGATATTACGTAACCCTTCCGTCATCGGGAAGACCGCCAGCTGCCAGGATTCGCTGCTGGTCCGTATTCGCACCGAGGACGGCACGGAGGGCTTCGGTGAAGCCGATTCCTCGCCCGAAGTGGTGAAGGCGGTGATCGACGCGCCGTTCTCGCACAACATCGCCTGTGGCCTGCGCCAAGTGCTGATCGGGGAGAATCCAATGGAAATCGATCGCCTGTGGGAGAAGATGTATCAGTCGACGCTCTACTACGGTCGTAGTGGCGTCACCATTACCGCGATGGCGGCGATCGACATGGCGTTGTGGGATCTGCTGGGCAAGTTGCTGCAGCAGCCGATTCACCGCCTGCTCGGCGGTAAACGTCACGATCGCTTTCGGGCCTACGCCTCGATTCTGTTCGGAGCGGACGGAGCCGCCACGGGTGACATCGGCCGCAAACAAATCGACGCCGGTTACACGGCGGTGAAATTTGGTTGGGAACCGATGGGCGAGTCGGAAGCGAAGGATCGCGAGTTGGTGGCGGGCGCTCGCGCCGGTTTGGGCGACGATGCCATTCTGCTAATCGACGCGGGTTGTGTATGGGACGAACGCACCGCCTTGCAGCGCGCACACATGTTTTCCGACTACAACATCGGTTGGTTGGAGGAGCCGCTGCGGCCCGACAATGTGGAAGGTTATCGCTGGCTGCGTGATCGTTCGCCGGTGCCGATCGCGGCGGGCGAGGAAGAGTGCGGCCGCGATTCCTTTCGACCTCTGCTCGAAAATCGAGCGCTCGACATTTATCAAATCGATCTCGCGCGCAACGGCTTCACGGACGCGGTCTACCTGCGGCAACGCATCGCGGAAATCGGCGCGCGGCCGTGCAACCATTGTTACACCAGCCCGGTGACATTAGCCGCGAGTCTGCATTGGTTGAGCACCTGCCGCGATGCCTTCCTTTTCGAGGACTGCGTCGAAGAAGAACCGCTGCGGCAAAAGCTCACTCATGAGCGCGTTCAGGCGACCGACGGCTTCATCACCGTGCCGGATGGACCGGGCCTCGGTGTGACGCTCAACGAAGCATTTATCAGCTCGGTTTTGGTCGATCAATCGGAGTAAAGCGAAGGCGTCATGAAAAACCCGATACACACCTCAATCGACTTTCATGCTCCCGGACTGCAGCGCGGGGTGCTGGAGGTGCCGAATTCCTACAATTTGAGCGGGTGGGCGCAGGTGTTGCTGCCGGTGCAGGTGATGGCGCGCGGGGAAGGGCCGACGGTTCTGCTGACGGCCGGAAATCATGGCGACGAGTATCCGGGGCAGGTGGGCATCATGCGGTTGATGCGGGAGCTGAAGCTCGAGGATATCAACGGTCGGCTCATCATGATTCCGGTGCTCAATCCGCCGGCGGCGGGCGCGGCGACTCGTCTGTCGCCTCTGGATGGTAAGAATTTCAATCGCTGCTTTCCGGGCGATCCCAGCGGAAGTGTCAGCGAGATCACCGCGGATTTTCTCAGTCACACCCTGTTTCCCATGGCGGACGTGGTGATCGATCTGCACACGGGCGGTCGGGGCGTGGTGTTTCATCCCTGCGCGCATATGCATTGGGTGCAGGATCCCGCGCAACGCGCCCGGATGGCGGCGGCGACGGCCGCCTTCGGCACCGACATCGCGTTTCTCTATGCCGACGTCGCGGGACGAGGCCTTCTGCCGACGGAAGTTGAGCAACAAGGCAAGACCATGGTCTCGACGGAGCTGGGCGGCGGAGAATCGCTCAACGCCGAAATTCACCAACTCTGCCAAGGGGGCGTGCGACGGGTGTTGCGACATCTCGGGCTCCTGCGCGACGGCGCCGGCGAAGACCTGCCGCGCGACGGACGCCCACCCCGCTGGGTGCAGGCGTTGGACCGGGAGGATTACGTTTTCAGTCCCGAGTCGGGACTGTTTGAGCCTCGGGTCGCGTTGGGGGCGGATGTTACCGCCGGTGACGTGCTCGGGGCGCTGCACTTCCCGGAGAACCCAATCCGGGAGCCGGTGCTCCAGCGAGCCAAGTCCGACGGGGTGATTGTGGCTCATCGCGGCCCGCCGCTGACCCGTCAGGGCGATATTCTTTTTTGTCTGGCCCACGATGTCTCGGCTGAGATGCGGGCGGAGTTGAATGCGAAGACGAACGTATGAACCAAATAGATCTTAAAAATAAACGTGCCGTGGTGACGGGCTCGGCTCGGGGCATTGGCTTTGGCGTCGCGAAACGACTGTTGGAGTCGGGTGCCCGCGTCGCCTTGTGGGATGTGGACGAAACGGCCCTGACTGAAGCGAAAGCCGAACTGGGCACTCTGGGGGAAGTGAGGACGTGCGGTCTGGATTTGGCCGATCCGGTGGCCGTGCAAGCAGCGGCGGATGAAACCGCGTCGGCGTGGGACGGTCTCGATATTTTGGTCAACAACGCCGGGATCACGGGAGGCAACGCCGCGCTTTGGGAGCTGTCGCTGTCGGATTGGCAACGCGTGATGGATGTGAATTTGAACGCGGTCTTTTACACCTGCCGCAGTGTGGTGCCTTACCTGCGGGTCGGCGGGTATGGGCGCATTGTCAACGTCGCCTCGATCGCCGGCAAGGAAGGCAACCCGAACGCCTCGCATTACAGCGTATCGAAGGCAGGGGTGATCGCGTTGACCAAATCGCTCGGCAAAGAACTCGCCCAAACGGAGATTAGGGTCAACGCGGTGACTCCGGCGGTGATTCGAACCGGGCTCCTCGACCAAATGACACCGGAACACATCAACTACATGGTGAGTCGCATTCCGGTTGGTCGACTCGGTGAGATCGACGAAGTGGCCGCGCTGGTGGCCTGGCTGTGTTCGGGCGAGTGTTCCTTTTCCACCGGCGCGGTGTTTGATGCCTCGGGCGGTCGCGCCACTTACTGATTTTCAATCCCAACACATTTTCCTTCATGACCACTTCCTTCATCCGTTTGCTCGCGACTTTTGTGGTCGCTTCCGCGTTGTGTGCTGAACCCACGTCACGTCCCAACGTGTTGTGGATTATCGCGGATGACTTGTCGCCCGATCTGGCTTGCTACGGCGAGCCAACCGCAGCGGCTTCGGCGACACCGCATCTCGATGCGCTGGCCAAAGAAGGCGTGCGCTTCACCAATGTATTTGGCACCGCCAGTGTGTGCTCGCCCAATCGCTCCGGATTTAACACCGGCATGTATCAGACCAGCATTGGTGCCCAAAATCACCGCACGTTGGTGAAGCGGCCGTTGCCGGATGGCGTCGTGACGATTCCGGAACTGTTTCGGCAGGCGGGGTATTTCGTCAGCAACGGCCGACCGTCGTCGCCGGATGAGGCGGCGGGGCAACCGCTGGAAAAGGTAGGAAAACTGGACTGGAATTTTGAAGTTCCCGGCGAACCGTTCGACGGCGTGGACTGGTCACAGCGGGCTCCGGGACAGCCCTTTTTTGCTCAAGTCAATATTGACGAACCTCATCGCACATGGACGCGCGACATGCGGCGTCCGGTGGATCCCTCCAAGGTGGAGCTGCCGCCCTACTATCCCGAACACCCCGTCCTGCGGGTTGACTGGTCCCGTTATCTGGAGGAGGTGCAACTGTTTGATCGGCAGGTCGGTGCCATCCTCAAGCGGCTGGAGCGGGAAGGTCTGGCCGACAATACCGTTGTGCTCGTTTTTGGAGACAACGGACGTTCGTTTCCCCGCGACAAAGGTTATCTCTACGATGGCGGATTGCGTGTGCCGCTCATCATGCGTTGGGCCGATGGTCGCAACGCCGGGCAAGTGGACGAACGCTTGATCAGCATGATCGACCTGGGGCCGACCTGTCTGGATATCGCAGGCGTGACCTTGCCGGACTACCTGCAAGGACGATCATTTGCGGACGACACGACTCCCGGGCGCGAACGGGTTTTCTCGGCGAAGGATCGCACCGGCGTGGTGCCCGATCGTATTCGCAGCGTGCGCACCACCGAACTGAAATACATCCGCAACTTCACGTCAGGAAACCCCTACCTGCCCACGAACGATTACACCCTGTTGGTGGAACCGGCCGTGGCCGTGATGATGACGCATCACGAGCGCACCGGCCTCGACGACTACGTCTCCCGCTTCGTTGGCAACGGGCGTCCCGCGGAAGAGCTCTACGACATTCGGGCGGATCCGAATGAAATGAATAACCTCGCGGGTGACGCACGTTTTACCGACACCCTGGCAACCTTCCGCCAGCAGTTGAATGATTGGGTGGCGGAGACCGGCGACCTGGGTGTTCACCCCGAAGACCCCGCGGAGATCGCGCCCTACGGCAAGTGGCTCGACGGCTATCTGGGCAAACTTCGCCGACGCATGGGCGTGAGCGAACTCACCGCGCCGACGATGTATTCGTATTGGCTGAACAAATACGATTTGCTTTGAAGTCGCGCGAGGGACCGCGGGCGCGTCGCGCGGCCTCTGGTATCGATCGGGTTAAAATCCGCTTCTTGATACGATAGTGTCGATACAAGAGATGAGAGGCATAGCTGGGATGGGGAAGTCGTTGGTAGGATAAATAAGTAGGCTGCACGTGGGCCTATACTTGGCTTACTTCCCCGATTAAAGAAATCCCAGGCATAATATAAAATCATAGATATGAACAATATACATATCTTTCTCGCGCGAGAGATTTTCTGTTTCAGGGCTGCGAGTCGCGCACCAAGTGATTTGCCGAGGCGTAAGGAATTGTCCCGATGCGGAAGCCGGACGGCTTCTCGATACGGACCGCTCCGAGCTACGTCGTGCCGACCGATTGTATCGACCCCCTGACGGGCCCCCCTGCATACGCGTTGGTATTAGCTCACTGGCTCGGCCGACGCCTATTCCACAATTACCTGACACCCCTACCGACTATGAAAACGACACTAGAGAACTTATTTCGTGTGGCCTTGGGCTCCTGCTCCATGGTGACACTTGCGAGCATATCCCTCGCCCAGCAATCCAACCCCGCAAACGAAGAGGATTCTCAAACCGACGACGAAGTGCTCCAGATGAGCCCGTTCGTCCTCGAGGAGGATTCCAATGTTGGCTATCGTGCGACCGCCACCTTGGCAGGATCGCGACTGCGCATGCCGTTGCGCGACGTCGGCTCCGCCATCCAAGTGGTCACCAAGGAGCTGATGGATGATTTGGGAGCCACGGATGCCAGCACCTTGCTGAGCTACACAATGAACACGGAGACCGGTGGCACGCAGGGTAATTTTGCAGGCGGCGGATCGGACTCCGGCGGCAACCGCTCGGACCAAAACGCGGCGCGGATCAACCCGCAGACCAATCAACGGGTGCGTGGTTTGGGTGAAGCCACGCTGACACGTGACTTCTTTCTGACCAGCATTCCGTTCGACACCTACAATTCGACCCAGGTGACGATCAATCGTGGTCCCAATGCGATTCTCTTCGGCGTGGGCTCACCCGGCGGAATCATCGATAATTCGCTCAACAAGGCTCAGGTCAGCAAAAACTTCGGTGAGGTGAAGGCCACGGTGGGGGACAATGGAACCCATCGGCTCTCGTTTGACCTGAACCAGATGCTGATTCCCGATCGGTTGGCGATCCGGGTCGCCGGACTGGATGAGGCGCGGAACTACGACCAGAAGCCCGCTTACCAAAATGACGCCCGCATCTATGCCGCAATCGAAGCCGTGCTGTTCAAAAACGAAAACAGCGACTTTTTGGGTAACACGGTCATTCGCGCCAACTACGAGCAGGGCAATATGGAGAGCAACCCTGCGATGGTGGTGCCGCCGCGCAATCTCTACAACAACTGGTGGAGCACGCTCCCGCGCGACTACTATGAGCCCTACACCGGAGCGTTGATTCCGGAGATTTTTACCACCGACTTTGAGTCGCAACACACCGTGAATATCAACACGGCGCCCAACGGCACCATCAACACCGCCACCACGCCGACCATCGCCTGGACTTCGGTGTTCGACCAAGGCGCGCTGGTGTTTCAGAATCCGGACGATCAAGTGCCCAACGCCGGCTCCGCTTCCTATCCCAATGCCAACGGCTTGCAGGGGCGCCTGACATTTTACCCGGGGGCTAAACGTTACGAGTGGTTCGCCACCCAAGGTTTTGAAGGGCAGGGTTACGCGGTGGGTTTTGTGTATCCATCGATTCAAGACCGCAATGTCTTCGACTATCACAACGAACTCTTCTCGGGTGATACCTCGTATGTGGATCGCGACTTCGAAACCGTCAACGTGACGTTCGAGCAGCTCTTCTTCAAAAACCGCAATGCCGGTATCGAAATCTCCTATGACCAGCAGGAGTGGACGCCGTATTGGCAGACTCCGGTGGATGACTCGTTGGTTTCCATCTATTCTAACGCCGATATTCAGATCGATATTTCCGAGAATCTCGGTAACGGCGACCCGAACCCGAACCTGGGCCGTCCCTTCGTCCGCATTAATGACCTCGGTGGTTACAAGCAGAATCAAATCGACCGTGAAGCGGTGCGCGCCACGGCCTTCTACAAGTTTGATTTTGAGGATATCATGGATAGCCGCTGGGGCAAAATCCTGGGCAACCACACCCTCACCGGTTTTTATGGTGAGCAGACTTCCGACGTGGAAACCCGCTACCACAGAGCGTCGTGGAACACCGACGAAGTGCCAGTGGGGAGCGCGTTCTCCGGTCGCGCCGGAGCTTTCTTCCGCACGGTCGTGGGTATCGCCTATGTCGGTCCCAGCGCCCTTACGGCCTCCGGACCTCAGGATGTTCGCATCAGTCCGATCAATATCGCTGTGCCACAGATCGGTGACTCCTACAACCTCTGGTATCAAGGGCCCACCGGTCGCGCCCGCACCGATGACTCGATCAAGAACAACAACTTCTACGTCGAGGGGATCAACTACGCCGGCAATGTGTCGCAGAACACCATCGAGTCCCAAGCCTTCACCCTGCAAAGTCGGCTGCTGTCGGACCACCTGATCGGTCTGTTCGGTTGGCGCACGGACGAGGCCACCAGCTACGAGGCGCTCACCGCCAGCCAAGTGGTCGATCTCTCGGGTTCCGCCGGCACCTTCCAGGACGACGGCAATCTGAAGGTGGAAAACTACTTCCTGCAGGACGAACCCAGTTCGGTGGAAGAAGGTGACACCTTCACCGCCAGTGTGGTCGCCCACGTGCCCGATGCGTGGACCGAGGGCTTGCCGCTTTCTCCCCGCTTGAGCTTCCATTGGGGTGAGTCGGAGAACTTCTCCCCCGCGGGCCTCCGTCGCAACGTCAACCTCGAGGTCATTGGCCCTCCCACGGGCGAGACCAGCGAAATGGGCTTCTCCGTCGAATTGGCCAAGAAGCACCACCTGCGTTTCAACTGGTTTGAAACCACTTCCTCCGGGGCTAATTCCGGCTTGAATGCGGCGCTGGTGAGCAATCGTCAGGCCTATCGTCTGGAGCGCATGATCGCCGAGCCCCTCAACACCGGGTGGACGTTCGAGCAAACCAAGGCGGCCGCGACGGAGGGTCTCTCCAGCGACCCGATTCCCAATATCAATTCCTACGCAGAGCTGGAAGCAGCCATCATCGGTCTGATCCCGGCGGAGCTGCAACAGCAGTTCAATTACCGCGTGGAACAGATCAACGGAACCTACCAGGTGCAGAGTGATTCGTTTGGTGGTCAGGTCGCCACGGCTTCGGTCAAGGCCAAGGGGTTCGAAGTCGACTTCGTGACCAACCCGACGCCCAACTGGCGCCTGATGTTCAACCTCAGCAAGCAGGAGACGGTGCAGTCCGACAGTGCGCCGCTGGCCAAGGAACTCTCTGATCTGATTGTCGCCAACATTCAGAGTTCCGGCTTGGGCGATCTCCGGGTTTCCCCGACCTTCGGCGCCAACGAAACCGTTTACGGCGAATTCAACCGTCTCGTCTTGGTGCCCCTCAACGGTATCCTGGCCAAGGACGGCACCACCTCCCTGGAGCAACGCAAATGGCGCGCGAATTTCGTCACGAACTACCGCTTCAGCCGGGACACCATGCTCAAGGGGTTTTCCGTGGGCGGTGCGGTGCGCTGGCAGGACGAAGTGGGCATCGGCTACGGTCAAATCTACACCGACGAGGCGGGTATTGTGCCGGACCTGAACAACCCGTTCTTCGCTCCCAGCCAATGGGCCGGCGACATGTGGTTGTCCTATCAGCGCAAGTTGACCGACAAGATCGACTGGAAGGTCCAACTCAATCTCCGCAACGTGCTGGGCAGCGACGAGGACATTCCGGTGCGGGCCAACCCCGACGGCTCCATCGCGACCATTCGTATTCCCAACGAGAAGGCCTGGTTCCTGACCAATACCTTCGCCTTCTGATTGGTTTCCGACGGGTGGTGGGGCGACTCGCCACCCGTCCTGTTTTCGGCCGGCCGCAAGGCCGGCTTTTTCCATTCCCCATCCATCGCCCGAACGAGCTTCGCCCACGGCTTCTCCCCCATGTTAAAACACCGCATTCCCGGCGACGAGGCCCCCTCCCTTGCGCTGGGCATTTTTAAGCTCCGCCTGCCCTTTGTGCATTACCGGTTTGAGTGGCCGGACTACGTGCAGGGGCTGTTGATGTGCGCGGTCGATCTCGCCGCGATTCCGCTCATGCTGGAACTGCTGGGCATGCCGTTTCAGGTGGCGCTCGCGGTGGTGATGTTGAACGGCATGTTCTACCTGATTCACCATTTGCTGGGCGACCCCGTCGTGCCGGGATGGATCACGCCGGCGATTCCGTTGATCATGGCTTACTGTTCCCAGTATCCCGAAGGGGAGGCGCGGGTGTTTGCCCTGATTGCGTTTCAGCTCATGTTGGGCGTGCTGTCGATTGGACTCGGTATGACCGGCGCGGCCAAACGCATGGTGGGCCTGATTCCTCCGGCGATAAAGTCGGGCATTATCATCGGGGCCGGCATCGCCGCGATCACGGCGGTATTCAAAGCGGGAGGACGTTTTGATCAGTATCCCTGGAGTATCTCGATCTGCGTGGGCGCGGCGTTTTACCTGATCTTTTCGCTGCATTTTCAGCAGCTCAAAACCCGTTATCGTTGGAGTGCGCTGGTGGCGAAGCTGGGTGTGTTTCCGGTGATTCTTATGGCGCTGTTCGTCGGTCCCTTGGTCGGCGAGGTGGCGTGGCCGAAAATTGAATGGGGGATCAGTCGGCCGGACTTCATGGGGTTGTGGCAAAACTACACCGTATTTGGTTTGGGACTACCGCCGTGGTCGATGTTCCTCACCGCGTTGCCCACGGTGCTGGCGACCTACATCGTGTTGTTTGGTGACATTTTGCAAAGCAAGGCGATCCTGGCGGAAGGTGATCAGGCGCGGCCGGATGAGAAGATCGACTACAATCCGAATCGTTCCCACCTGCTCTTCGGCGGCCGCAACTTTTGTATGAGCCTCCTGGGACCGGACATCACCATGTGCGGTCCGCTTTGGGCGGCCATGCAGGTCGTGGTGGTGGAGCGTTACAAAGCGGGCCGCAAGGCGATGGATTCGATTTTCGGTGGTTCCGGTTCGTTTCGCTGGGGCACCAATACCGGTCTGCTGTTGCTGCCCATCGTCTCATTGCTCCAGCCGATTCTCGGTATAGCCCTCGCCCTCACGTTGCTGATTCAAGGCTACGTCAGCGTGCGCATCGGCGTGGGGGAAGCGCGGAGTCAGCGTGATCTCGGTATTGCCGGTATCGTGGCGGCGATGCTGACCATCAAAGGCGCGGCCTGGGCGTTTGGCGTCGGCGCGGTCATGTGTGTGTTGATCTACGGTCGACAATGCCTGCGCGGAGATGGCGAGCCGCCCAAGACCGAGGACCGCTGAAAGACGCTGATTAGTTGAGCTCGGGGACGGATCGGCCGACGGATTCGGCCAACGCTCGGACCTCGTTCACCACCACGTCCTCGACGCGGGGAGAGAACAACTCGCCGCTGTAAAGTCCGCGCGTTTCATAACCGCCTTCGCGCAATACGCGCGCGGAGGGCAGGTAGCCAAAGACGTCGTTGCAATAGCCTGCGATCCACAGGTTCAGCGGACCGACGGCCTCTTCGATGCGGGCCACGTAGTCGACCACGACTTCGCCCGACAAGCCGACGAGCGTCAGGTCGTCGCCAAATTGCCAGACCGCCAGCGGTGCCGGATGACTTTCCGGCCAAGGGTCACCGTTTTCCAGCCGCGCGGCCATTTTCTGCCCGACCCAACGTTTCCATTGCGCGGGGCCGCGTTGCAACTCCGCGATCTCGGCCGGCGTCATGGCTCCCCGCAGCGGCAGCTCGACCTTGGTAAAGCCCGTGCGCAACGCACCCCGCACGGAGTGAAAGGCGTCCTGCTCGATCAGGCGCTGGACCTCGGCGCCCAACGTTTGGCCATGAGCGCGGGAGTATTCGAGTTTACCGGTGGGATAGGGGCCGGCATCGCCGCCACATCCTTGCATGAACATGGCCTGCGCACCCGGATAGGTTTCCTCCAGCCAGATCTGGGCGTAGCCGGCGAAGTCGCCGCAGACCTGGTTGTCGGTGGGGAGAATGGTGGTGTTGTGGCAGGCGGCGCCAAAGAGCACGCCCCGCACCTCGCCGTCGAGGTCCGTGATTTTGAGCACGGGCACGCTGCGGTCGGCGGGGCCGCTCGGGTTGTGGCCGAGCACGATGCCGCGTGGCGAGGGCTCGCGGCGGTTCATCACGAACGGGGCGACCCCGATCCCGTGTCCCAGGGTGGCCGGTGCAAGGTTTTCCAGCGCCGCCACCGCGGTATCAACAACCTGGGTTTTCAACCACTCCGTGTAGTCGTAGAGGTCACGCACCTTCGGGGCGGGAAGGTAGCTGTCGGTCGTCGGCGAATCCGCCTGCGAGGGGCCGGTGTGGGTGTGCGAGCAGTTCAGCAGGATCTGGTCTCGGCCCAGCCCGGTGCGTTCCATTATCGCCGCGCAAATGGGGTCGGCGTTGACGGCCCGAAAACCGATGAAATCGCACGTGATCAAGACGGCGCGATGGCCGGTATGATCTTCGATCGCCATGGTCTTCACCCAGACGTCATGGATCACGCCGACGAACGGATCGCGGCGAGAGGCAAACCCACCCATGACGACCGGCTCGGTGGGGGTGATTTTGGTCTTGGCCAGGCCGATCTGCCAAACCTCACCGGGAGCGGGGGAGGCGATCGCCCCACGGGTGATCGCGAGGACGGCCATCGCCCCCAGGATGCCGAATCGGCGCAGGCGGCTTACGGACGTTGATCGAGCGGGAAAACCACAATGCACTGGGGAAAGCATGGCGCGAGACTGGGGGGGATTTGATCCGTTTTCTACACTTCGGGACGCAATCGCTGCGACTTTCGTCTCGTTTGGGCGTGTTCACCGCCGCGCGCGCCACGCCGTTGCGCTGCATTGATATGATAGTGCGATCAATCGAGACACGCGGGGCAGTCGTGGCGGGACGAACGTGCTACCTTGACGCTCGTGGTCGCTGCCCGCACCCCAACTGAGTTTTCCGGATGTCCGCGGATGCCCGTTGCAAGCGTTTCCCTTCGACTGCGGAGAGGCCCTGCGATGATTTCAATTAGGATTATGACGGGAGACTATCTCAGGTTTGTGGGGCGAGTGATGTTGATGTTTTTCGGGTCGGTGTGCGCGGCCTTCGCCGCGGTCACCTCCTCGGATCGACCCAACGTAATTCTCATTGTCGCCGATGACATGGGCTTTGGTGATTTGGGCGCCTACGGACATCCCACGTTTCGCACCCCGCAGTTGGACCGCATGGCGGCCGAAGGGCAGCGATGGACGCAGTTTTACGCCGGGGCCAATGTTTGCACACCGAGCCGTGCGGCGATGTTGACGGGACGCTGGCCGGTGCGAAACGGCATGACCAGCAACCGTCGTCGGGTGCTCACGGCGCATGCGGCGGGCGGGTTGCCGCCGGAGGAGATCACTATCGCCGAGGTGCTGCGCGAGGCGGGTTACGCGACCGGTGCCATCGGCAAGTGGCACCTCGGGCATTTGCCGCGCTACCTGCCCACGCGGCAGGGATTTGACGAATTTTCCGGCACGCCGTATTCCAACGACGAACTGGTGGCGAAACCCTGGCGGCGGGCGTTTCAGCGGCGGGACTATTGGAACACCTCCCTTTTCTACGAACCTCGGAGCGAATACTGGGACATCCCGTGGATGCGAAACGAAATCACCGTGGAGCGCCCCGTGGATCAACGCACGCTCACCAGTCGGTCGACGGATGACGCGCTTGATTTCATCGGACGACGAGGCGAGCAGCCCTTCTTTCTCTACCTCGCGTATCACATGCCGCACGTGCCGTTGTTCGTATCGGAAGAATTCGCCGGCCGCAGTGAAGCGGGAATCTATGGCGATGCGTTGGCCGAACTCGATGACGGTGTGGGTCGAATTATGACCACGTTGCGGGAACAGGGCATGGCGCAAAATACCCTCGTGGTTTTCACCTCGGACAATGGGCCCTGGACGGTATTTGGCAGTCACGGGGGCAGTGCGGGTTCATTGCGCGGGGACAAAGGGTCAACGTGGGATGGCGGTAACCGTGTGCCCGCGCTATTCTGGTGGCCGGGCACGGTGGCACCGGCGGTGGTGCGGGATTTGGGCGCGGGCGTAGACCTGTTTACCACGATTGCGCGGATTGCGGGTGCGCCGGTGCCGGAAGACCGGCAGATCGACGGCGTTGACCTCACTCCGGTGTTGCGCACGGCTGCTTCCGGCGGACGGGGATTTATGCCGTTTTTTCGAGGCACGACGGTGTGGGCGGTTCGGGATACTCGTTTCAAAATGCACCTTGCGACCCAATTGGGATTTGGGCTGGAAACGCCTCGGATGGAACACGAGCCGCCGCTCTTGTTCGATTTGCTGGATGACCCGAGCGAATCCCGCGATGTGGCGGCATCGCATCCCGAAGCAGTGGCCCGCCTCCGCGAGGAGTTGGATGCCTTTCTCGATCACCTCACCCATGGTCCCGACCAATTGGTTGAACAACTCCCCGAATCATGACCCTACCCTCAATTCGTTTTAACCGGAATCGTCGCCGTTTGGTCGTGGCGACGGCGGTGTGTTCGTTGCTGGCCGGCACGGTTCGAGGCGGCCCATTGCGCGCGGCGGCCGTGACGATCGATATCACGCCCGACCAGCCCAAAATGTTGGGTGGCTACGGTCCGCGCGAGTCGACGGGCGTGCACGACCCGATTCATCACCGCGTGTTGGTTTTGAATGATGGCGAACACGAATGGGTGCTGGCCTCGTCGGAATTCTGCGTCATGTCGCCCGAACTTTATGAAACGGCGGCCGTCCGGCTGGCCACCGAACAGGGCGTGGACCGGTTGGGATTTTGGTGGACACTCACGCACACGCACTCCGCGCCCGAGATCGGTCCGCCCGGCATGGCGGAAGTGTATTTGCCCGATAGATACGACCATGCCGTGGACGAGACGTATACCACCGAGATCGTCGACGCGCTGCTGGCGGCGATCGCCGAGGCGAGAGCCAAGGTGCAACCGGCTCGGATCGGTTGGGGCTGGGGCGAGTCCCGAGCCAACATCAACCGACGGGCCCGCGATGTCGACGGCTCCGTGCGACTGGGCATGAATCCGGATGGTCCCGTCGATCGTCGGATCGGCTTGTTGCGGGTGGAGTCGACGTCCGGAGATTTGATCGCCCATGTGGCCAATTACGCGATCCATGGCACCGTGCTTGGTGGGCAAAGCAAAGTGATCAGCGGGGATGCTCCCGGGGTCGTGTCCGCCTACGTGGAAGCGCAAACGGGGGCGCCGATGTTGTTCGTCAACGGAGCGGCGGGCGATGTGGCACCGCTCTACTCGGTCTATCCCAATCCCCGGGCGGGACACCTGAGCGAGTTTCGTTTTTTGCTGGGCGATCGTATTCTGTCCGCCGCGGCCGAAATCGCGGTCAAACACAGCGAAGTGCATTTGGACCTGGAGGAGATTGTGGTGGACCTGCCAGGTCGATCCGGACTGGAACTCACGGAATCACTGCAAGTATTCGGGGGGCGGGATTCGGCTGGAAAGGAATCGGTGAGGCTGCCGGTGCGTCTGTTGCGTTTCGGCGAGGATGTGGCGATCTGGTCCGCTCCGCTCGAGCTCTTCAGTGAGGTCGCGTTGGAGGTGAGGGCGCGATCCTCCGCGGAGCACACCTTCTATTTTGGCTATACCAACGGTTGGTTGGGCTACCTGCTCACCGATGAAGAACTGCCCTTGGGCGGCTACGAACCGCGCGTTTCCCCATTTGGTCCCGGAGCTGCCCCGAAACTCGCCCATCAGGTTTCCCAATATTTGGAAGGCGATTCGAACTAGCAGTCTGTCGGACTTGGGATTTAGCCAAGATGGACAACCTGAGTGGGTAGGTTGGCGGCGGAGCGGAAAATCATGGGAGGCGGCGCATGGCTGACGCGCCCACGAGTGGAGTGGCCCGGGAGACAGCCATCGCGACGACGAAAGGGGCTCAGCCGAGCCCTTGTCAGGCCGTTTTGAAGTCGGCGCCGAGCTTGTGGAGGCGTTTGAGGTTGTAGGCCAGCGTCACCAGCGTCCACTCCAACGACACCTTTAGCAGGCCTCGCAGGGTGAAGGCAGCGCCCTCCTTTTCGAGGAAGAAGCAGTAGTTGCAGTCCTGGGCGCAGATCGGCGGGGTTGTCGCATGATTCGGGCCGATGACGACCATCGAGGCTAGTTTTTGCTCACCGAACGCGTGGAAAGCGGGAAATCGTCCGTGCGAAACGGGGTGGCCGGCAAGCCGTCTGTAGTAATAAGATTGGCCGGCGGATTGTTCGACCAAGCGTAGCGGACCGCAACGGGGCCGTCCACGCCCGGTGCCCAGACTTTGACTTGGGAATCCCCGACAATTTCGGCCTCCGCCCAGTGCCAGATTTGGTCTTCCCCGCAGATCGCGAAACCTTGGACATCCGCAGTATTGATCGTGCGCAGGCTGCTGCCAAAGCAGTCGAAGGAAATCGTGACGCGATCGCCGTTGATGGCATGGTCGCGGTATTCGGGGCTTCGATACGACAGGTCCTTGAAACCGTAGTCGTGATGGAGTGCCAGACGAAGAAGCCGCTGCGCGACGGGCAGTTTGAGGCGGGGGTGAATATCGTTGCCTTCACCAAGGTCGATGGTGACCGCCTGGCCCGTGTGCGGCAGCGTTTGAGCGCGGGTCTGGGCTTCCCGTAACTCGGCCCAGGCGGCATCGCCGGGAGCAGACGTGTCGGGCGTGAAACCGATGAAGCCGGGCAGCTGAACCCAGTAGAAGGGGAAGTTCCCCTGTCCCCACTCGCTCCGCCACTGCTCAATCAGGAAGGGGAACTGGTCGTAGTAGTCGGCCGCGCGGCCGGCGTTTGACTCGCCTTGATACCAAATCACGCCGCGGATGCCGTAACCCAAGAGCGGGTGCACGGATCCCCCAAAGCCGTTGCCGAGGCGCTTATTGCCGGTGAGCCATTGATCCGGAGTCTGCGGTGCTGGCGGAGGGTATCGACCCTCCGCGATGGCTCGCTCGCGTTCGGCGGGCCATTGGCATTTTTGGTTTTCGTAATCCTCCCAAGCGGCCGCGGATTGGTGGTAGGTCTCGAGTTTGACCAGCTCGTCGACCCGATCAGCGAACGGAGGGTGCGCTTCGGCGGCCGCGCGGCTAATCCAAGTCTCAATCGCTGATCCACCCCAGGAGTTGTCGATCAGGCCGACCGGCACCCCCAAGATGCGCTGCAGGTGTTCCCCGAAGTGATAGCCGACTGCGCTGAAGTTGGCTGCGGTTGCCGGCAGGGCGTGTTCCCATTGGCCCTCGAAATCGCGTTTGAGTTCCGGGCTGCCCACGTGGGGCACCCGTAGCAGACGAAGTTGGGCGTTACCGGCAGCGAGAGCGGAGAGGTCGCCACTCCACGTTTTGTGCAATGCCAGCGCCATGTTCGACTGGCCGGCGCAGAGCCAGACTTCGCCGACCAACACGTCGTTGATTTTGACTTCCGTGGTGCCGCTGATGCGCAGAACTCGCGGGGCGGATGACGCGGCCGTGGGCTCCAGGTTCACCTGCCAACGGCCGTCGTCACCGGACACAGTGCGGTGGGTTTGACCGGCGAAGGAAACGGTCACCGGTTGGCCGGCATCGTCCCAACCCCACACGCGACACGGTTGGTTGCGTTGCAAAACCATGTGGTCGCTGAAGACGGCGGGAAGCAGCGTGTCAGCCAAGCAGAGTTGGACCCCGCAAAGGCAGGCGAGACAGAGCAGGAAATGTCGGGCAGTCACGATGGAGAGGGTTATGGGGTTGCACGCGATGGTCGGGGTTTCGCAACGGGCCATTCGGCGCGGAAACCTAAGGCACGATCCTTCTGTATGCTAACCCGGGTCACGGTGAGATTCTGCGGGGGAAGAAAAGCCGCGGATTCCGCGGGAGAGGTCGAATTGGAGGACACGGTTTCCGGTGCCGTAGGGCGCGGCGGTTTGACGGGCCTTAAAGGGAAAACGGCGCAGCTCTCCCCGGTCGTCCACGGCGTCCCGGGCGCTGCCTTGGCGGCAATGGTTTTGCGCCGCTTCCTTGAGTCGGGAGGCGTGGGTGGGTTCCGTCGTGATGCGATTGTGCAGCTCATGAGGATCGTACCGCAGATTGAACAACTGCTCGTAGCCGCCGTTTGCCATGAAGATGTATTTCCAACGCGGGTCGCGGACCATGATCTTGAAGCGCTCCCCGCCCGGTTCGCTGTGGGTGCCGAAGAGCATATCGCGGCCGTGGCGGGCGTCCTGAATCGTGGAAAGCAAATCGATGCCTTCACGCGGTTCGGGATTCCCCGCCGCGCCGGTCGCCAGACCGAAGAGATCGGTGAGCGATACGAGGTCGTCCCGGCGTTCATTGCGAGGCAGGCGGGCGGGCCAACTTACGAGAAACGGGATGCGAGCGGACGCGTCGAAGAAACTCTCTTTTTGCCAACCGTGGTGATCGCCCAAATGGTCACCGTGGTCGGAGCAGAAACAGATGAGCACATTATCGGGATCCGGTCTCGCCTCCACCTCGTCGAGAATCCTGCCGAGGCAGCGATCGATGAACGAGATCTCGCCGTAGTAGCGTGCCTTCAAGATTCTGGCCAACGGATCGCTGATTCCCTCGGCCCAGATGATCTGATTCATCCACGGTATTTGTTCGTCCCGATGGTCTTCGGTTCGATCACCGCAGATGGGCGATGGCATCTGGTCGGGATCATACATGCGATTGAATGGCAACGGAGGTGCAAACGGGGGGTGGGGGCCGATGAAGGAAACCATGCCGAAAAATGGTCGTGAGTCGTCGGATGGACCCACATTGATCCGCTCGATGGCGCGGTCGGTGCACCACGATTCCGCGCAGAGCTCGGCCGGGAGGGGACGCGTTTGGGGAACGTAATACATCTCGCTTCTTTCACCATAGAGCGCCTCGAGGTAGTCGAAGGTGGGATGGTTTACCCCGAGCCATCGCGCGTAAGGATCGGCCTCGCGCATCTCCGGACTCCCGAAGTGTTCCCACGTTTGCAGGTAGTCCTCGTAGCCGAGGTCTTCGTCCCACGGATCGGTGTGAAATTTCCCGATCCCGAAGGTGCGATACCCGAGATCGCTCATGCGTTCGGCCAGGTAGGGACCACAGCGCTCGCGCACGCTACTCTCCGTGAACTGACGATCCCGCCAAAGCTCTGAGAAACCGGTGGTGGCGGGCTGGCAGCCCGTGCGCATCACGTAGCGGGCGGGGACGCAAACCGGGCACGGCGAATAGGCCTGGTTGAAGGTCAGCCCGCGCACGGCGAGGCGATCGAGATTTGGGGTGTGGATCGAGGCGTTTCCCAGCGCGCGGATGGTATCGAAACGCTGCTGATCGGTGACCAGGTAAAGAATGTCGGGTCGGTTCAAGACGGCGGCTAGGGGCTGAGGTGATCCGGGCCGGTCGGGCTCATCTCGTTGTCCAGGTAGGGCGGTCGGTAGGGGGCGAAGTCGCCGAGCTTGTTGTATTCCACTCGATCCTCGAGGAGGTCCCGCCAGCGCGCGTAGACCTCGGGGTCGTCCAGATCGGGCTTCGGAGTTTTCTCCGAATAGGTTTCGAAACGCCGGCGCGCGGCGATGACCTCGGGGTCGGTGGAAAGCGTCACATCCTCGTAGCCCTCGACTTCGGTCCGGGCATCGCCGATGCGGTAGAATCGTCCGTTACCATCCAGCAACCAGTCGTGATCGCGGAACCACCGCGCCAGGTGCATTTGCGTGAAGATCCAGCTGCGGCCCTCGAACTTCGTATCGCCCCAAATCTGAGGAGCAAAGCTGTGGCCATCCAACGCGTAGTCGAAGGGGAGTTCCCCGTGGGCGAGGTCCACTAAGGTGGGAAGAAAGTCGGTGAAGTCGACCAAGGTGTCCACGTATCCGGTCGGAGGGATCATGCCGGGTGCGTTGACAATCAAGGGCACGTGAACGGCCTTGTCGGTCTCGAGGTGGTTCTTGCCGTAGCCGGCGGTGCCGTTGTCTGTGACGAACATGATGATGGTCTGCTCGGCCAAACCCGCCTCGGAAACCGCGGCGACGATCCGTCCCACGAGGTGATCCACGTAGGCGGCATTGCTTTCCAGCGAGCCTTCGATCCGTTGGCCGGTCAACTTGCCGTCGGCATCGCGTTCGGGCACGTCAGTATAGGCCCAGCGACCGCGACTGGGCACGTAGTTCTGATGCGGTAAGTTTGTGGGGTAGTAGACAAAGAACGGGCGATGTTTGTTGGCCCCGATGAATTCCACGATGTGATCGACCTCGATGTCAGGACCGAAGTCTTTGGGACCGGTCGGGATGCCCTCGCCGTTGTGCAGGAGGGCGGGGTGCCAATACCACTGGACGCTATACATGCCGGCGTCCGAGGCGTTCGGAAGGCCCTGTGAAGGACCATCGTAGCCGGGCCAGTCCTCCACGGTGAGCGACTCATCGAATCCGTAGTCCGAGCGGGCGTCTCCGCCGAAGTGGTTTTTGCCGAACATAGCGGTGTGATAACCGGCGCGCCCCAGCAATTGGGGCAGAAGGATGTTGTGGTGCCAAAGGTCGGCATCGGGTGGCTTCACCTGATTGTGGTAGAAGCCGGTGCGAAAAGGATAGCGGCCGGTCATGAGCATGGCGCGCGAGGGACCGCACAAGGGGGTAGACCACGCCGCCTGATAGAACATGCCTCCATGGGCGAGTCGCTCCAGGTTGGGCGTTTGAATGGGTCCGCCATAGAGCTGAAATTCCTTGGCCGACAAATCATCGGCCATGATCAGCACGATGTTGGGCTGGGCCGACAGCGTTTTCGGCGAGGTCCCGGCTTGAGCGGCCAGCGGAATTCCGAGCATCACGGTCACCAACAGGTAACGTAAGAAAGAGAGGGGGGGAGCGGGGTGATTCATGGGATTCTAAGGGGACGTTACCTTAGCGGAATCTTCAGGGGGTATCTTGAACGATATCACCATTTTGCAATAAGGCGCTCGGGTGGGCGGGCTTGGTGCGGGGTGCTTTTCGGTATCGGTCATGGGGTTCTCCGGGCCGTGACTACGATCGGTGAGTCGTCTGCCCGCAGGGGGGGAATCGGGCGGAGCTAGCTGACTCCGTATTGTTGGCGATACTGGCCGGGGGTCATGCTGAGAAATCGGCGGAAATAGCGATTCAGATGCGCCGCGTCCGAGTAGTTGAATTCATAGGCCACCTCTGCGATGGAGGCTCCTGAATTGAGCAGCCGACGACAGGCGTGATTGAGCCGCATCTTCTGAAAATAGTCGATCGGTTTCATCCCCGTGTGATTTCGAAAAAGACGTTCAAACTGGTTGATTGAAAGACCGGCTTGGCGCGAAACTTCGGCAATATGAAAGCCACCCTTGTAGGCTTGGCGTTCGATGACCTCCAGGCCGCGGATGACCTCATTGCGGACGGGGCGGGTCCGGTCTCGCCCGAAGCGGCGACCGTAGGCATTAGCCAGATCATCCAGAATCTTGAGGAAACACGCTTCCCGATACAGTAGTGAGCGCTTGTCCTGTTCCCCTTGGATCATTTGTTGGAGTTCCAACTTGAGTCGTGCAAATTCCACCGCGTTGAGATCGAGGCGCACGATGGGCGCCGCCAATTTTTTTTCGAAAAGGGCGGAGCCAAAGAAGAGGGAAAACAGGTGATCGACACCGCGCAGTGCATTCACGTCGGTGAGGAACCACTCCGCTAGATAGTAGATGTTTACGACGTTGAACCCGCTGCTTCGTTTGTAGCTGTGCGACGACTCGGGTTGAAGGATGAGGGCGGTTCCTTCCTGCAACTGTTCATGCCCTTCGGCGGTGGACTGCATGGCGGATCCTGCAGTCACAATGACGATCTCGTGAAACGAGTGATCGTGCTGAATCACGTCAGGGTGATCGTCGATGCTCACTGCCCTAAACGGCACACCTGCGCTCAGGTTCACATGTTGACGACTATAGTGGGGCGACTGCATCGGCGACGCCGGGAGTTGGAGGCATTACGAGCAGCTGTTCAAGAAACAAAGCCGAAGTTGGAATATTGCGTGAAGGTGCAAGTTCACCGGTTTGGTGGACCTTCGTGAGGTTTTTTCAATCCGCTGAATAAATCACCAGAGATGTCAGGCTGGATTGGGATGATGCCTGAGGAAGTATCTAAGTAGTTTACTGATAGTAGTAAAAGTAACTGAATTCGACTGGATTGAGCCGGCCCGTTGATAAATTTCATCCTTTCTTAGGGAGGTGGCCGTTCTCGGCAGAGTCCTTCTCCGGTTTGAGTGCCCCGAGTGAAATCGTTGAATTCGGAGTATTCTGTTATCTGTTACGGTGATATCGTTCAATACTGTCGGAGAGAGGGGTGTTATCTTTTGGGCAGGCTGGCACACCACCTCGCCTTTCCTTCGCGCTTCCCCCAACCCCGCTCGATTAACGTGCGTCCCATCAGCCCCTAACACCCCTTCTTAAATGAACATACCCCGATCCAAATCTGTTTTGTTTCGTGGCGCGTGTTGCGCCACTACTTTGTTTGCTCTGCAAACTTCTCTGCTTGCTCAAACCACGTCATCGACTGGTCAAACCGGGGAGGACGAAGACGAGATTGTCGTGCTTTCTCCGTTCGAAGTCAGTGGCGAACGCGACAGCGGCTATCAGGTGGGCGACACCTTGGCCGGCTCGCGTTTGCGGATGAAGCTCTCCGATGTTGGAGCAGCGGTAAGTGTCGTGAACGAACAGTTCATGTTGGATACCGGGTCTACCTCCGTTGAGGATATTTTGATCTACACGCCCGGGACTGAGACCGGTGGAGTGGGAGGTAACTTCTCCGGCGTGAGTTTAGGCAGTGGTGGATTTTCCGATGCCGGTGAATACTTGCTTGAGCCGCAGCGATCGACGCGGGTGCGCGGGCTCAACGGCGCGGATCTCACACGGGATTTTTTCCCGACCGACATCCCAATGGATGCCTACAATACGTCTCGGGTTGATATCTCACGCGGTGCCAACAGTATTCTTTTTGGGTTGGGCAGTCCGGCTGGCATCATCAACAACCAGCTGCGCACGCCCAACATGGCGAAGGACGGTTATTCGCTCACGCATGAATACGCTCGCTTTGACTCCCACCGGGTCGTCGTCGATCTGAACAAGGCGATTCCAGAGGCCAACCTAGCGATTCGGGTTATCGGGTTGCTCGATCACGAGAATTTCCAGCAGAAGCCCGCCTATGAAAACGACGAGCGGCTGTTTGCGTCGCTCAGCTGGGAACCGCATTTGGTGCGGAATGGCTTTACGCAATTGAGCTTCCACTATGAGGACGGAGAGATCGACGCCAACCGGCCTCGACCAACCCCGCCGATCGATGGGGTGACGGCTTGGTTTGATGTTCTCAACAAGCTAGAACTCGATCCCGCGAGAACGAGCGAGATCAATACCAACCCCTTTCTTTTCGCGCATCTCGACGCGGCCGGGCGATCCTTCAGCCAGCCCACGGCGGTCTTCACCGACCCCGCCTCGGGCGCACAAGGTGGGGCCGGGACACCGGAGATCATGCAGACTCGGGGCGGCGATCCGTATACGCAGTGGTGGGCGGTGGCGGGTTATGCCGCCAAGAGCGGACTTCCGAACCACTTCCTCAATCAGCTCTACGCGCCGGCGGGTGAAGCCTTTGGTGGGCTCTGGCGGAATCAGGAAATCATGGATCCCTCGATCTTCAATTTCTACGACATTCTGCTGGATGGTCCGAACAAGAGGGAAGGGCGCGATTTTTCGGCGTTGAACGCGACGGCGCGTCAGACCTTCCTGCAGGACGCTTTCGGGTTCGAAGTCTCTTATGACCGTCAGTCGTATAACGCCGAACAGTTCTACAACGCCCTGAGCTACACCGAGAATTGGATTCGGGTCGATATGCAGACCAAGTTGGTCGATGGCTCGCCCAACCCGAACTTTGGTCGACCCTTTGTTGCCTCCGACTCCGGCGGTAACAGCTTCCGCGAGAAGGAACGTGAGTTTACCCGCGCCACGGTGTTTGCCGATCTGGATTTTTCCGAGAAGGACGGTTTGCTTCGTCACTTGGGGCGGCATGTTTTCACCGGTTCCTATGGCAAGCAGACCGCGGAAACCTTTGACCGCTACTACAACGGCTACGGTTACACCCTCGATACGAACCGGTATGGCAGCGATCCGGTGCAAGGAGCTTCATTTCCTGGGTATCAAACCTGGGCGGGAATCCATTACCTCGGGCCGTCCATCGCGGGTCTGAGCCGAGCGCCGGGGGCCAACATTGGCGGAATCGTGGCTGATCAGACGCCGGCCAAAACCGCGACAGGTCTGATTTACAACAGTCTGATCGGTTCCTGGGACCGGGTGCCGTTGACCATCATCGATTCGAACAGCGACCTCGATAAGCTCTACACCAACGCCAACAAGAGCTCGGATGAAACCGAGAGCTTCGCCGCCGTGTGGCAGACCTATTTGTTCAGTGACCACGTGGTCGGACTGCTGGGCTGGCGTGAGGACGAATTCTCGCTCTACGATGCTGGCGGTCCGCCGAATATTCCGGTGACCGGACAAACGGATCCGTTTGATCCGAATTGGACCCTGCCCGAAACTCCGAACATCTACGCCAAGGATTCGGCCGTGTCGTGGAGTGTGGTCGCCCACTCTCCGGATTTCATCAACCGGCTGTTCCCGGCCGGAACGCGTTTCAGCCTCGCCTACAGCGAATCAGAGAATTTTCGCCCGTCCGCCGTGGTGACCAATGTCTACGGCCAGCAATTCGACCCGCCCTCGGGTTTGACCGAGGACACTTCGTTTTCGGTGTCACTCGCGGATGGCAAGTTCCTCGCGAAAGTAACGAAATACCGCACCACTCAGTCCAACGACCAAGCCACGTTTTATCCGGTTTTTTGGGCGGGCAACGATGTCGTTCGGGCCATGAACGGTCTTAAGAACGGGGCCTTCAACAGTGAAGTGGTGGTCAATCGCTGGTTCGGTTTCGAACCCGGGGACTCCAACTATCTCCCGCTCCGCTCTGGTCTGTCGGATCCGGCCCAGGCCAACGTTCCCAACCCGAGCCGCACCGCCGCTGAGCAGGCTTTCGCCCAGCAGTGGTTCGCGGCGCGCACGCCGGAGGAGTGGTTGCGCCCGGTTGATCCGCTGCTGGCCGAGGGGTGGCAGTTCACGCAGAACCCCGGTAATGGCAATTGGTCGGCCACGATGCCGCCCAACTCGGGCAATGTCGCCGACATCGTGTCCGAGGGCTGGGAGTTTGAGGTCACCTACAATCCAACTCGCAATTGGCGCATGATCTTCAATGCCGCCAAAACCGAGGCGGTGAGGTCCAACGTGGGGGCTGATCTCACGGCCTTCGTTGAGGCCAACCGATCGCTCTTTGAAGATGGCGACGGCCACTTGGCCACCTCCGTGCGGGAGCAGGAAGGTTTGGAGGATATTTTGCACTTCAATGGCTTCGGTCCCAACAGCTTGGGGGGGCGTTATCAAACCGAGATTTTGATCCCTTACCTCAACGCCTTGGCCAGCAATGGCTCGACGGTGCAGGAATTACGCGAATGGCGCTTTAACTTTATCACCACGTATGATTTCCGCGAAGGGATTCTCAACGGGTTCACCGTGGGCGGAGCGGCCCGTTGGCAGGATGAGGGGGCGATCGGTTACACCCCGACCCAAAATCAAGCCGGCGTTTGGATCAACGACATCACCAAGCCGATCTACGCGACGGACCAGTTGGACTTCGACTTCTGGTTGGGCTACCAGCGCAAGATCCTGAATGACCGGGCAACCTGGCGCATCCAACTGAATGTCCGGGATGCGTTCGGTGGCAATGAACTCATCGCGGTCGCCGCCCAGCCCAACGGTCAGACGGCGTCGGCGCGCATCGCGACCCCTCAGCGGTGGTCCATCTCCAACACGTTCACCTTCTAATACAGAATCGATGTCTAACATTCAGGCGGCAGCCTACTACTTCCCCAACTACCACCGCCATGACCAGAGGAACGACGTCTGGTATGGACATGGCTGGTCTGAGTGGGATCTCTTGCAGGAAGCGAAACCCCGGTTTGAGGGCCATCACCAGCCCCGGGAGCCTCTCTGGGGCTATGAGGATGAGTCCGACCCGCAGGTCATGGCGCGCAAGATCGACGCCGCAGCCGACCACGGTCTGACCGCCTTTATCTTCGATTGGTATTGGTATGAAGATGGCCCCTATCTCGAAGCGGCCCTCGAGAAGGGGTTCCTTAAGGCACCGAATAATGATCGGCTCAAGTTCTCGATCATGTGGGCGAACCACGACTGGACCCACATCCACCCGCATTCCGGGACGGGTGAGGCTCCCGTCCTCTCCCCTGGCGCATTGTCGCTCGACGCCTTCCGGCAAGCCACGGATCGAATGATTGAACGTTATTTCCCCCACCCATCCTACTGGCGGGTGGAGGGAGGCCTCTACGTCTCGTTTTACCAGATTTCCAAGTTGATTGAAGGCTTCGGTGGGGTAGAGGCCACTCGCGCTGCGCTCGCAGAGTTTCGCGAACGCGTCCGCCACGCCGGTCTCGGTGAACTTCACCTCAATGCCGTGCTCTTCGACAAGGTCATCCTGGCCGGGGAAGCGCCCACCAGCAGCAGTGCGGCGAGCCCCGAGCAATTGGGCTTTGATAGTGTTACGTCCTATGTCTGGATTCACCATCAGGAGATGCGCCAGTTTCCCACGACGAAATTCCCCGGTTACGCCCAGCAATGTATCGCCGACTGGTCGCGTCTGAGGGGGCAGGAAGCCTTGCGCTACATCCCGAATGTGACGGTGGGTTGGGACCCCAGCCCACGGACAAATCAAGCCGGTCATTATGACGATATCGGCTACCCTTACACCCCGATTCTGGTCGAAAATTCACCGGTCGAGCTTCGGCGGGTCGTGGCGGCCATGAAGACGTTTTTGGCCGAATCCAACGACTCATCCCCACAGATCTTCACCATCAACGCGTGGAACGAATGGACTGAGGGGAGCTACTTGGAGCCCGACACCGTAAATGGCTTCGCTTTCCTGGAGGCCATCCGGGATACGCTTCGCGTGACTGAAGATTCTTCGATTACTCGTTGAGACTTATCGTATCCGGGAAGTGGATAAATTGACAATGGTGCGTTTCCCGAGGGCCTTCGCTGAAAGAGATGAACCGTGCGCCCAACATCCTACTCATCCATTCCGATCAGCACCGTCAGGACTGTCTTGGGATCAACGGGCACTCTTTGGTTCATACGCCCCACCTTGATCAGTTAGCCGGGGAGGGGGTGAACTTCACCCATGCGTTCACCCCCTCACCGATTTGTTCGCCCGCCCGGGCGTCTTTGCTGACCGGAACCTGGCCTACGACGCATGGGTGCATCAATATTGAGCATATGGAGGGCTACCAGCCCGCCCGGCGGGACCTGCCGAATTTGTGGCATTTGCTGGCAGATGCGGGCTTCCGCCAAGCGTTGGTGGGGAAGTTTCACGGTGAAGTCGCCGGGGCCCCCGCAGATCATGGGGTGGATGACGCCATCCTGCGGGATGGCTACGATCGTTGGCGAGAGGCTCAGGGGATTCCTCCGATTGAAGTGGTCAACGGATGGTTTGGCGACGTGGATCGGGCCATTACGCCAGCACAGTCCCGAGTCGCTTGGCTTACGGATCAAGCGTTGAGTTTGATGCGACGTTATCACGGCGAAGCACGTCCCTTCTTCATTCGCCTCGACCCTGACGAGCCTCATTTGCCCTGTCGCCCACCGGAGCAGGAATCGGTTCGGTATGATTCCACCAGCATCCTGCCTTGGCCGAGTTTTTCCGATAGGTTGGAAGGCAAGCCGGTCGCGCAGGGACGACAGCATGAAGTCTGGGGCACCCGCAGCTGGACATGGTCGGATTGGCAACCGGTGGTTGCCCGATATCTTGCCGAGGTGTCCTTGATCGATCAACAGGTTGGACGCTTGCTGGCGCAGTTGGCGGAACTGGGCATTGCCGATGAGACGTTGGTGATCTATTCCTCGGATCACGGTGATTATTGTGGCGGGCATGGTTTACTGGACAAGCACTACGCGATGTATGACGACTTGGTGCGGGTTCCCTTGATCATGCGCTTTCCGGGGCGACTACAGAAGGGGCAGACCTGCGACGCATTTGTCTGCAACGAAATCGACCTGGCTCGCACAATAGCTCGCGTGGCGGGATTGGGGATTCCAGATTCGTTTGTTGGCCAGGATCTGTTGGATTTGGCCAATGGACGGGAGGAGGCTCGCTCTGATATCTTTGCCCAATACAGTGGGTGCCAAATGGGCCTTTACAGTTCACGTATGGTGCGTGATCGCGATTGGAAGTATGTCTGGAACCCGACCGCCGACCATGACGAGCTCTACGATCTCAAGAGTGATCCGGGGGAGCTGCGAAACCTAATAAATCTTCCATCCGCAACAGGGCAGGTGACCCGGCAGCGCCGTCGTCTGATCACTTGGATGAAGGAGATCAACGACCCCTTGTTCAGTGCGTTCACGCGGAGCCGGCTTGATCTCCGCTATCCGGCTCCGCCGCCGGTCGATTGGTATAATCATTCTGAATACGATGATCCTTGAGGCGGGACGGAGCCAGCCAACCTGATCGCCCCATTATGAAAATTCTCAATTAGCCTATGATTATCTCCCGCTTTTTACACCTGTTCCCGGCCCTGCTGGGGGTGGCGCTGGCCTTTGGCGTTTCGTCTCGAGCCGAACGCCCGAACATGGTCCTCATTTTGGCCGATGACTTGGGTATCAATGATCTGGGGTGCTACGGTAACAACTTCTATGAGTCGCCTCACATCGATCGACTTCGCCGGGAGGGCATGCGTTTTGATCAACACTATTCGGCGGGTTCGGTGTGTTCGCCGACGCGCACCGCCCTGATCACGGGGAAGTTTCCCGCCCGCACCCGTTCCACCGAAGTCTACCCTTGGGGGTTGAGCCATGTATACGTGGCAGAGCCGCTTTGGTGCGAACCCGACCGACTTTTGTCTCCGAACCAGACTTTTCTGCCGGACGTATTACGGGCGGCGGGCTATCGCACGGCCATGTTCGGCAAGTGGCACATCGAGGGGGTGAGCCCGGAGGAAGCGGGATACGACGAATGGTTGGTCAATCACTGCGACACGGCTCTGGCCGCGGACGCCAACCACGATGAGTATCATTTGGCGGAGATCACGCGTCGATCGAATGACTTTATGAAGGAGGCCGCTCAATCCCACACCCCTTTCTTCGTCGTCGTCTCCCATCACTCCGTGCACGTTCCCCAAGCGGCCACGACGGGGAGCCGAGAGCATTTCGAACGAAAAGGGTCTCTACCGGAATGGGCCGATCGCTCACCGCTGCAGACCCCGGTCTATGCCGGCATGGTCAAGGATTTGGATGACAGCGTGGGCGATCTGTTGGCGGAGATCGGCGAGTTGGGAATCGCCGATAGCACTCTGGTTATTTTCACCAGTGATAACGGCGGTCTGGGAGACTTGAACTTCCCCTATCGCGCGGGGAAAGGGAGTTGGTATGAAGGAGGCATCCGGGTTCCCTTCGTAGCCCGGTGGCCTGAACGAATTCAACCGGGTTCCAGCAACAACGGTGTCGTCGTCACGACCGACTATTTTCGAACGCTGGTGGATTTGGCGGGTGGCTCCGTGCCGGAGGGTGCAGCGCCGGACAGTGAAGATTTCACGAAGGCTCTGCTGGGCCAGTCGACTGAGGAACGAGCGCCGGTTGTTTTTCACTTTCCCCACTATCGTGGCGAAGACGGCAGCGCGTGGCTGCGCCCATGGAGCTCCCTTCGTGATGGCGATTACATCTACATTCACCATTGGGAAGTTGATCTGCTGAATGGCAAGGGTCCGGGGAAGATAGAAACCCATGAACTCTACAACCTCGCCAAGGATCCGGGGCAGCGTCGAAATCTGATCGGGACTCAACCGGATGTGGCGGCTCGCCTGCAGGAGGATCTATTAAACCGATTGGAAGCGATGGGAGTCCAGATCCCGATCCTGATGGCAGAGAGATTGGCCGCGCTTAACACGCTCTGTGGTAAGCAGCAGGACGCGGTCATCCCTGTGGTGCAAACGGCTGAATACGCCCTGCCATGGTAGATGCCGCGTCATCGGCAAATTATGCAACGGCTCCACCGAAAAGAGCTCGTGGATTTGGTCTTCACCGGAGGCTCGATCACGCGCGGATGGGAAAACGTCGGCAAATCGGTCTGGCAGGAATACTACGGTGACCGCAACGCCTTGAACTTGGGTTTGGGGGGCGACCGGCCCCAGCAAGTCCTGTGACGAACCGCGCACGGGGAGCTGGATGGCATCAATCCGAAGCTCGTGGTGGTTTCCATTGGCACGAACAACACCAGGAATGGTGTTCCAGAAAAATCGCTCGATGGCATCGAGGCGATCTGTCTGCAGATCCAATTGAAACTGCCCCCAGCGGAACTCCTTTTGGTTTCCCTTTTTCCGTGGGCAGACCATGTCGGGCGGCGCGAGATTAATGAATCGGTCAATCGCAGGCTGCCCCAATGGGCCGCAAAGCTGGGTATTCGAAATCTGGATTCGAATCGCCTTTTCGCTGAGCCCGACAGGTCCCTCAAGAAGGGCTTTTTCGCCCGGATAACGTGCACCCGACAAACGCGGGATACGAGGTGTGGGCAAAGGCATTGGAGCCCGAAATTTTGCGGATCTTCCACGACCGTCCCTGGCGACGCCTATCAGCCACTTTTCCGTTACCAATTCGGTCGATACGAACGGAGGGAATTTTTAATAAAGCGGAGTTTCTGTCTGCGGAAAAACCGTGATGTGGAACTGAATAGTGAAAGGGAGAGGCGCCGGAAGAATCACAAATGAACACAAGCATCGAAGGTGCGTTCAAGTTTATCACGAAACCGTTCAAGACCTTGGCCTAAGATGCTGCTAGGTTATTACTTACCGGTTTCGCGCTGAACCGGATTGCGAAGATTTACCAACCCCAACCCCAACCCCAACCCCAACCCCAACCCCAACCCCAACCCCAACCCCAATGACTTCCACCTCTCCATGGTTTTTTGGCCGGACAATTATCGTTGTATCAGCTTTCTTTGCAGCATCCCTATCATCTTTTGCGTCCAACCCCAACAACACGCTCGTGGGCGCGATACGCTGGGATGTCTGGAACAGTGGTGCTTCAGGTTCCGTCGGCCAACAAGTAGAGGCTACTTTGGGGCCGAAGCACTGGCACTACCGGTTGCCGTTTTTCGCTGAGATCAACGGCGAAAATACCGTGACCATCAAAGGTGATACCGCCGCGGTTTTTGAGCGGGAGCTCGCGTATGCAGAGGGTGGTGGTATCGATTACTTTGCTTACCTGCTTTATCGACATAGCTACGCCTTGGGCAAAATGGTGGATGTCCATAATGTTACCTCATCGAATGTAGATTTCTGCGCCATCATTCAGGGGGACCGTAGCCCCGCCTTTTGGACCGAGACCAATGGATTTTCTGAGCGTATGTTGGACTACTTCCAAAATTCCGACTATCAAACAGTCAATATCGGAGGAGTGGAAAGGCCGTTGGTTTATATTTTTCTGGCTAGCCAAATGCAATCTCTATGGGGAAGCTGGGCGGCCGCGAAAGCAGAATTGGACCTGCTCGCCAGCGACTCGATTACCCAAGGGACCGGAGATCCCTATTTCGTTGCTTTGGAATTCAGTGCCAGCTCAGCCTCTTCCGCCAAGAGTAATCTCGGGTTGGATGCGGTTTCCAGTTATGCCACTTCGACTGGTTCCACCAGCGGAGCGGAATATTCGATTCTGCAAAATAATGAGAAGTCGAAATGGAACAGCTACCGGACATCGGGGGGCGGAAAGGTTATTCCTTGGGTAACGACCGGGTGGGATAGGCGCACTCGCTTCGAAATCCCCCAGTCATGGGCGAATCCGCCACCGAGCTCGTTCCTATATTACACCGAGATGGCCACCCCCTCCCAAGTGGCGGACCAGCTGCAAGATGCCATCAATTGGGTGGATACCTATTCCAGTGCCGCCGAGGCCAATACGGTGCTTGTTTACGCGTGGGATGAGTTTGATGAGGGCGGCTGGATTTGCCCCACGCTTGAAGAAGGTCCCGACCGACTGAACGCGATTGCGACTGTTTTGGGTGCCCCGGGCATCACGACTGGTGTGGGCAAGGAGTGGTCGTTTACCTCCAACGCGGAAAGTTGGACCGGTGCTTATCAAGTATCAGGATTTACCCACGACAGCGCTGATCCGGGGACAATCGACGGCTCCCCGGCAGGCATTGATCCTCAGGTCTATTCAGCCGACAATCTCGGCGAGTCGATCAATGAGCATCATATTGTAGCCGTGCGCATGAAGAACGGCACCGCGGGAACCAAGGGGCATATATATTTCTTAAATCCCGCCGATTCTACGTATGGATTCACTGGCGCAAAATCCCACGTCTTTAGTATCAATCCAAATGACGCTGAGTATCGGGAATATACGGTGAATTTCGCCGATAATTCCAATTGGATTGGTCCCCTTCGCCGCCTGCGGATTGATCCGGAAAACGGGGCCTCCTCCGGTTCGTTCTCAATCGACTACGTTCGGATCATGGACACCATCGAACCCGCGCCATTTTACACGGGTTACCCCATGATCGGCGCGTGGCTGCTTGACGGAACCAGCAGTTCCCTCCGGGCGACCGATTCCGCCAGCAAAGGACATGTGGGCTACATTAATGGCGATGTCTCTTGGTCGAGTGGAAAGGTCGGCAGCGCCGCCGTCTTCGACGGTGCGGGCGACTACATTACCGTGCATGATTCTAAAGATCTCGACGGAATGGCCAAACTTACGATAGCGGCGTGGGTTTGGGTGGAGACTAACACCGCGGCTGTATCCGTGCCCGTTGGCAAGGCCTCCGAGGGAGGTTCCTATCGTCTTACCGTCGGTCCCACCGGCTATGCCAGCCTAGTCGTCGCGACCTCAAACAATGCCTGGTATTCCACGGGCACGTCCCTTGGATTCGGCACCCTAAGCACCGGTCAGTGGTATCACTTGGTAGGCACTTATGATGGTTCTAAGTTGCGCACTTACTTGAACGGTTCGCTGGTGAATACTGCCACGACCACAATTTCAGGGAGCATCGCGGCGACCAGTTCTCCTTTGCACTTCGGCTATAAGTCGGCGGATAATATCGACTGGTTCGCCGGCAAGATCGACGAGGTGATCATCTGTGACCAGGCTTTGAACAGTCAGCAGGTAGCCGATCTGTATAACGCTCCCCAATGACGGGGATTAAGGCTATTGCAGGCCATTCGATTCGAATATCTTCGTTACACGCCTGCGGTGGACAAGTCGCTTGGTGAGTCTGGATCCCATTGTTTCGCCCGGGGCGTAGCAGTGGGGTTCGTTTTTTCGTCTTCTTGATGGCCCGTGGGGGCGCGACCATGTCGATTTCCGATTGAATATGGTGAAATCATTCAAGACGATTTTTCCGCGTTAGGCTATTTTGAGGAAGCAATTTAACCCCCCGAAGTGGCGGTGACGAACGTCCCGCCATTTCCCCTTCTTACCTCCCCCTGAGTTCCATGATGTCCCTGCTTGCGGAAAAAGCCCCCAAAGGACTGCTGCCATGACGGCAACCTCATCCGAGGCGAAGAGCCGGTCAGTCATTACGCCTCGCGGCAAAATTGCCTACGGTAGTGGGGTCTTCTTGGACCAAATCGGACTCCACGCTGTGGGTTCGTTGGCCAATCCGATCTTCAACGTTGCTCTCGGGGTGAGTCCGGCGGCCCTCGGCATCGTGATGTCGGTCTTCCGCATCTGGGATGCCTTTACTGACCCGGTGGTGGGTAACTTCTCCGATAATTTTCGCCACCCTTGGGGCCGGCGGCGCCCGCTGATCATCCTCGGTGCGCTTCTGTCCGGGGTCTTTTTCGCTGCGATTTGGTGGGTGCCTGGGGGTTGGTCGACTTCGGGGATTCTGTGGTATTTCGCGGTCCTGAACCTCTTCTATTTCACGGCCCACACCATCTTCTCGATTCCGTATCAGGCTCTCGCCATGGAGCTTACGCCTCATTACCACGAGCGAACGAGGCTCATGGCGGTTCGAAGTTTTATTTCGGTTATCGGATGGTTCGGGCTGTCGTGGGTTTACCCCTTCGCCCAGTTGGACATCTTCGGCGGAGTGCTTACGGGGATCAAGGTCGCCGGAATCGCGGGCGGCATCATTTTCATTTTTTCGGGGGTCGTTCCGGCTTTGTTTCTCAAAGAGCGCCTGCAAACATCGGCCCAGCAACAAGAGAAAATAACCCTCACGCGGGCCGTTTCGCTCACGCTCTCGAATCGCTCATTTCTCGCTTTGGAGTTGGTCGCCCTGCTTCAGGTCTTTGGCTCGAACATTGTGCAGACCCTGCTCTTTTACATCACCACCTATTGCTACTTTGTCGGTGATCCGAAGGCGGCCGCGCCTTACATGGGCTGGTATGGAACGGTTGGCACCTTGGGTATGATCGTGTTCATTCCTCTGGTTCCGGTCATTTCACGGCGGTTCGACAAGAAAGGAGCTCTCTTCATCGTTTTGGCGATATGCGTGATCGCCTCCGTCGCGGAATGGTTCCTTTTGCAGATTGGGAATCCGCTGCTGACGCTTATCACTCGATTCTTTTACAACGGTGCCAACATCGCGTTTTGGACGTTGTGGCCGTCGATGGTCGCCGACCTCTGTGATGAGGATCAATTGCGCACCGGTCGTCGACGGGAGGGTTCCTTCATGGCGGTCGGGCAATGGATCAACAAAGCCGGGCTTACTTTGGCCATCGTCGTTTCCGGGTTCCTCTTGGTTTGGATCGGTTTTGACGCGGAATTGGAGGGACGTCAGAGCGGAGGCACCCTGCGATGGATGCAATTTTGCTTCTCCCTTCTGCCGGCAATTCTGGGGGGAATCTCGCTGCTCGTGCTGGGTGGCTATCGGCTGACCGAGAAACGCATGCAAGAGATCCAGGAGGCTCTCGCCGAACATTGAGCCCGGCCCAGAGCGGCAACGGCGAGCCCGAATGAAGCGGTTCCGTCTCCGTGTCCCGATTCCCTCGCTCTACGGAAAGCCACTAAAATCATGTCATACCTAACTTTCATTAACACCCCGGAAACTCGAACGCTGGTGAGGCTTGCGACGATGGTCATCACCGCGCTGTCGGCGGGGGCGAACCCGGTCGACCGTCCCACGGTCGGCGCGATTCGGTGGGATGCTTGGTCGGGAGGCGAAGTGACGCGCGAGGTTGAGCGCACCCTCAGTCCGGTCCGATACCATCACCGACTGCCTTGGTTCGCGGAATTGGACGCAGACGATAAAGCTCACATTGATGGTAGTGCGCCGGGCGTGATGGAGCAGGAGATCAACTATGCCGCGGCGGCGGGCTTGGATTACTGGGCGTTCTTGCTTTACCCGAAAGGCAGCGAGATGTCGGAAGGGTTGGAGCAGTATCTGGCCAGCCCCGACCGCGGGGAGATCAAGTTCTGTTTGATCCTGCATAACTCGATCGGACTGGAAGAGGACGTATGGGCGCTTGAGCAGGCCCGCTTCGTTCGACTGCTCCAGGAGCCCGGTTACGTGACTGTGGCCGGAGGTCGGCCCTTGGTCTACGCGTTTGGCAACACCTTCGACGAACAATTTCCGGTGTCTCGCTTCAACGACCTGCGTGCTGCCTTAAAGAAAGCGGGAATGGATCCCTATTTTGTCTACATGGGCTGGAAGCCGGTTGACGATTTCGCCAAGAAATCGTCGCTGGGATTCGACGCGGTTTCCGCCTACGCCTACGCATCGGATGTTCCCACCTTCCATGAGCTCGCCGAGCTGGTCGAGCAGGACTATTGGCAGGCTGCGACCGCCCACCAGACTCCGCTGGTGCCCTTTGTGACCACGGGATGGGACAAAATGCCGCGCAAGGACAACCCGGTCTTTTGGGAAGACCTTTCCAGTTCCTACCACCATCAGGACGTATTTCCCAGCATGGCCACGCCCTGCGAAATCGAATCAACCCTTCGATCGGCTCTCGATCTGGTGCGCAGTTACCCCGGGCTCAACCCGGCCAATACGGTGATCGTCTACGCTTGGAATGAGTATGACGAGGGAGGCTGGCTGGCTCCGACATGGACTCCGTCCGGAGAACCTGACATGGAGCGATTGGAAGCCGTCCGCCGGGTGCTCAATCCCGCCGGTGCTCCGCTTGAATAAATTGAAAATAGGTGGTTGGGCCGGAGGTAGCTTTTGCGTTGAGTCCAACGCCCACGTCTTACCGCGTTGGCAAAGCCCCGTAGGTTTACTTTTGGGACGTTGGTAAAACTCCCCGAAATCGACTTCGTGGCTCATCTCCATTTTGGGTTCACTGCGGTGACGCCGAAGATCACCGCAAATTATTAAGGCCATGACACCATCACAATGGGAAAGCTAAACTGGAATGTGGAGGCTCGCCGGAATTGGTTGGACGCCAGCCATGTCGGGCGGACGAACGAGCGCGCCAGTTGAGGTGGCAAATCACTGGTCGCAGGCAGCCGATCCCTTTGGCACCCCAATTGGAATTGGCTCGTCCTGATTGTCTCCGGAGAGATTCCCGCGTCGGGAACCTCCCGGCCGCCGCCCGCGAGAGGGTTAATCTTGGCGGGCGTCCCGCAGCAACGTTAACGCTAATCGGGCCGTTCGCAGACTCGTTTTTTCTCCCGGGCGTTGCATGGTGATCAGTAATGAAACCCCTCGCGCTCGGACTGGGCATGGCCCTGCTGCTTTCTCCTCTTGCCGCCGCGCCGTCGTTGCGCGCGCTGATTATTGATGGTCAGAACAACCACGATGTGTGGCCGAAATCCACCGTGATGATGAAGCGTTATTTGGAGGAGTCAGGGCGCTTCACCGTCGATGTCGAACGCACGGCCTTCACGTGGCGGGGCGCGAAATGGTTGGGTGATTATCCACTGACGGGCGAGTCGCCGACGCAGGAGCTCGGCGAACCGAAATCCGATCCCGACTTCGCGCCCGCCTTCGAAGACTACGATGTGGTGATTAACAATTTTGGCTGGCAGACCGCGCCGTGGCCCGTCGCCACGCGCGAAGCATTTGAGCGCTTCGTGAACGCCGGGGGCGGACTGGTCGTGGTGCACGCGGCCGACAACGCTTTCCCCGAATGGCCGGCCTACAATCGCATGATCGGGCTGGGCGGCTGGGGCGACCGCGATGAAAAGTCCGGTCCTTACGTGTATTACAATGACGCCGATGAGCGGGTGCGGGATGAGTCACCGGGGCGCGGCGGCAGTCACGGTCCGCAACATGAATTCCAACTGACCTTGCGCGAGCCGCATCCGATCACGGCCGGATTACCGCAGCGTTGGCTGCACACGATGGACGAGTGTTATGATCGTCTGCGCGGACCGGCCGAGAACATGACGGTGTTGGCTACGGCCTATTCGGCGGCCGACCAACGCGGCACCGAGCGACACGAGCCTATGTTGATGACCATCAACTACGGCAACGGACGCGTGTTCCACAGCACGCTCGGACACGACGATTATTCGTTCGAGTGCGTGGGTTTCATCACCACGTTTTTGCGCGGCGCGGAATGGGCGGCGACCGGAAAAGTGACGCTGCCTGTGCCGGATGATTTCCCCACGGCGGCCGCCATGAGCAGCCGTCCGTTTGAGGGGCCGTGACTCGGATTCCAAGGTAGGCTGCGAGCTTGCTCGCGCTGAATGCGGAAGGCTGAACGCGGAACGCTGGAGACGAGAGGCAGGTGGGGATCGCGCGCCAGCGCGCTCCTTGTTGCTTAAAATATGCTATGGTGGGGGCTGTTCGGTTTTGTTCACGGGGTTGGTCTGTTCGCTCCGTGGGTAAAGCGGGATGATCCACCGGGGCGGCCGCCCCGGTGGATCGGCTCCGGTGAGCTCGTCGCGCTCCTTGAACGCCCACGTTTTTAAACGCGGGCAGTTCGATCGTAGCGTGAGCCGCCGGAGTTTTGGTCGATTAACTCGAACAGTTGCTGGGGCCGGTTCGCACCGAGCCCGTCAAAAACAAGGCAGAGTATGAATCCTTCCGCAATCCACTATCTGGGGGTCGATGTCAGCGCTCAGACGCTGAACTTTTCCTCCGCTCCGAACACTCCGGTCCCCAACCGCGACGCGATCCTCGTGGCGCATTTGCGCACTTTGCGCCAAACCCATCCCCGCGTGCACCTGGTGTGTGAAGCCACCGGTCGTTGCCACCATGCGCTCCAGCAGGCGGCCACCAAACAACACATCCCCATCTCGGTGATCAACCCACGCCATGTGCGGGATTTTGCCCGTTCGGTGGGACGCTTGGAGAAGACTGACGCCGTCGACGCCGAGGTCCTGGAGCGTTATGGCAAGTGCCTCAATCCCGCTCTCACCATCATGCCCGACAAGGTGTTGCGCAAGATGCGTGACTTACTGGTCGTGCGCTCAAGCTTGGTCGAAGACCGCAAAGCGTGGCAGTGCCGAGCTCGGCAGCTCGACGCTGCGGCCCAACGCCTGTGCCAACAGCACATCGAGCGTATCGACGTCGATATTACCAAAGCCGAACGCGCATTGCGCGCACTGCTCGACACCGCCGCCGCCGCGCCCATCGCCGCACGCATGCAAGCCCTTTGCTTGGTGTGCGGGGTCGCGGAAAAGACCTCGTGGATGCTGGTCGCCGAGTTGCCCGAACTGGGCCAGTGCAACCGCCGCCAAATCGCCAAGCTATGCGGACTCGCCCCGATCAACCACGACTCCGGCACCATGCGTGGCCACCGACATATCGCTCACGGACGCGCCCACGTTCGACGAGCACTGTATCAGGCCGCCGTCGTCGCCGCCCAACACAACGAGTATCTGCAACCTTACTATCAACGCCTTCGCCAAGCCGGTAAACCCGCTAAAGTCGCCTACATCGCCGTCGCTCGCAAACTCGTCATTTTCCTCAACCGCATCCTCGCCGACGCCCCTGCGGTGACCGCTTAAAATTCCATACTTAATAAGACAGTTGCTACGGGTGGAATTTGCACAGGAACCGTGTGAGTTGGCTCTTCCAAGAATAAGAGCTCACCGCACGATCGTCAGCAAGTCGGACCGGAATCGGTCTGGCCGTAATAGGCACCGGGGCCGTGTTTGCGTTTGAAGTGTTTGTGCAACAACTCTGGTTCGATGGCGGGCAACGTCGGTTCGAGTTGCAGCGACATCAGCGCCATTTGCGCGATACACTCCACGGCGACGGCGACCTCGACGGCTTTGGCGACGGTGGCGCCCCAGGTGAACGGAGCGTGGCGGTTGACGAGCACGGCGGGGAAGTCCGCCGGATCGAGCGCAGCGAAACGCTCGACGATGACGTTGCCGGTTTCCCATTCGTAAGCTCCGTCACCGATTTCGGCGGCGGTCATTTTGCGGGTGACGGGAATCGGGCCGAAAAAATAGTCCGCGTGTGTGGTGCCGAAGATCGGAATCTCGCGGCCCGCCTGCGCAAACGATGTGGCGTGCGAGGAATGGGTATGCACGACGCCGCCGATCGATTCAAAGGCGAGGAATAGTCGACGATGCGTGGGCGTGTCGGACGACGGGCGCATCGATCCATCGACCTGCTTCCCATCGAGGTCGATCAGCACCATGTCTTCCGCCGTGAGGTCGGCGTAGGCGACGCCGGAGGGCTTGATGGCGAAAATGCCTTGGGCGCGATCGATCGCGGAAGCGTTGCCAAAGGTGAGGTTGATCAGGCCTTCGCGCGGCAGGGCGATATTGGCCTCGTAGGCCTCGCGTTTGAGTTCAGTCAGCATGGGAAGAGGACGAAAAGTTTAACCACGAAATACACGAATAACACGAAAGGTCAGCGTTGTCGGACGGTTTTCGTGCGGTTCGTGTATTTCGTGGTTAATTCCATCAGGCGCGGAAGCCTTGATTGAGGTGGTAGTAGACCTCGTTGTTGCGGAGGTCTTGTTTGAGCGAGCCGATGCGGGTGTCGGCGTCGATATGGACCGTTTCGATGCCGGCAATCGTCGCGAAGTCTTCGAGCATTTCGCTCGTTACGGTGTAGCTGTAGCCGGTGTGATGGGCGCCGCCGGCGAGAATCCACGCTTGGCAGGCTGTCTTGAAATCGGGGCGGCATTCCCAGACCGCGCGAGCGACGGGCAGCTTGGGCAATTTGGGCGTTTTGACCGCGTCGACTTCGTTGACGATGAGGCGGAAGCGGTTGCCCAAATCGATCAGGGAGGCATTGAGCGCAGCACCCGCCGGAGCGTCGAAGACCATGCGAACAGGGTCTTCCTTGCCGCCAATGCCGAGCGGGTGGACTTCGACCTTGGGCTTGCCGCCGGCGATGCTCGGGCAGATCTCCAGCATGTGCGAGCCGAGCACCTGATGGCCCTTCGGCGACATGTGGTAGGTATAGTCCTCCATGAAGGAAGTGCCGCCCTTGAGTCCGTGGCCCATGACTTTCATGACGCGCACAAGGGCAGCGGTCTTCCAGTCACCCTCGCCGCCGAAACCGTAGCCCGCCGCCATCAGACGTTGGGTGGCCATGCCGGGGAGTTGGCGCAGGCCGTGCAGATCCTCGAAGGTGTCGGTGAATCCCTTAAAGTCGCCCTCTTCGAGGAACTGGCCCAGACCGAGTTCGAGCCGGGCGCTGTAGCGCAACTCCTCGTGGCGCTTGCCGCCTTTTTTCAACGCGGGGGCGAGGGCGTAGGCTTTTTCGTAGTCGGCGCAGAGCGCGGAAATATCATTGGGCTTGATCGCGTCGACCACAGCGACGAGGTCGCCGACGCCATGGGTGTTGACTGCGAAACCGAGCTTCATCTCGGCGGATACCTTGTCGCCGTCGGTCACGGCGACCTGGCGCATGTTGTCGCCGAAACGCACGAATTTTGCGCCCTGCCAATCGGTCCAGCCGCGCACGGCGCGCATCCACGCGCCGATGCGTTGCTGCACCTCGGCATCGCTCCAGTGGCCGACCACCACCTTGCGGTCGAGGCGCATGCGGGTGTGGATGAACCCCGCCTCGCGGTCACCGTGGGCGGCCTGGTTGAGGTTCATGAAATCCATGTCGATCGTGCCCCACGGCAGATCGCGATTGAACTGGGTGTGCAGGTGCAGGAACGGCTTCTTCAGCAGGCCGAGTCCGCGTATCCACATTTTTGATGGTGAGAACGTATGCATCCACAGGATCAGGCCGCCGCACTGCGGGTTGGCGTTGGCTTCGATGCACAGGTTGGTGATCTCGTCCGGCGTGGTGAGCAGCGCTTTGAAGACGATCTTGAGCGGCAGATGCTTCGAGGCATCGAGCTTGCCCGCGATCGTGGCCGCATTGGCGGCGACCTCTTGGAGAGGGCCCGGACCGTAGAGATGCTGCGAACCGCAGACGAACCAGATTTCAGGAGAGGGAAGTGATTTCATGGAAAAGGAGATGAAGAAGTGTAACCATAATGGTTACACTCGCGGGATCAGGCGCGGGCTTTTTCTTTGAGCGTGAGGAGCTGTTTCATGACGCCGGAGAGGTCGGCATCGGGGGTGACGCCACCGAAGCTGTCGTGAAGTTGGCGATACAGCGCGTAAAGCTTTTGGTAGGTGCGACGAGCGGCGGGCTGCGGTTTGTAGGCGACCGGTTTGAGGGCGGTCATTTTGGCCTGGGCAGTTTTGAAGTCCGGATGAGCCCCGGCGAGCACGGCGGCGGAGACGGCGGAGCCGAGGGCACACGCCTGGCTGGAGCCCGCGACGAGCATGGTGCAGCCGGTGACGTCGGCGTAGATCTGCATGAGCATGGGGTTTTTCTCCGCGATGCCACCGGCGCAGACGACGCGTTTGATCGGCACGCCGTATGCGCGGAAACGTTCGATGATGGCGCGGGCACCGAAGGCCGTGGCCTCGATGAGCGCGCGATAAATCTCGGCGGGTTTGGTGTGCAAAGTGGTGCCGAGCGTCAGCCCCGTGAGGCGTTGATCCACGAGGATGGTGCGGTTGCCGTTGTTCCAATCGAGGGCGAGCAGACCGCTCTCGGCGGGAGAGAGGGCGGCCGCTTCCTTGGTGAACTGGGCGTGAGTCTTGTCGTCGCCGCCGCAGACCACCTCGACCCACCATTTGAAGATATCACCGACGGCGGACTGACCGGCTTCGAGGCCGTAGTAGCCGGGTAGGATCGCGCCCTTGACGATGCCGCAGATGCCGGGAATGTCGGCGACGGGTTTGTCGGCCGACACCACGCCGACGTCGCAAGTGGAGGTGCCGATGACTTTGACGAGTGTGCCCTCGGCGACGCCGGAACCGATGGCGCCGTAGTGCACGTCGAACTCACCCATGGCGATGGGAATGCCGGCGGGCAGGCCGAGCTTGGCGGCCCATGCCGGGCAGAGGTGTCCGGCGGCGACGCTGGCGTCGTGTGCTTCTGAATACAGACGGTCGCGCAGGCTCGCGAGTTTCGGTGACAGTTTGCGCAGAAACGCCTTGTCCGGCAGGCCGCCCCATTCGTCGCAGAAGAGTGCCTTGTGACCGGCGGCACAGATGCCGCGTTTGATGGCGGTCGGATCGGTCACGCCGCCGAGCACGGCGGGCAGCCAGTCGCAGAGTTCGACCCAGGAATGGGCGGCGGCAAAGGCGGCGGGGTCGACCTTGAGGCAGTGCCAGATCTTGGCCCAAAACCATTCGGACGAGTAGGTGTTACCGCACTTGGCGATGTATTCCGGATGGTGCTTGGCGGCGAGTTCGGTGATCTTGGCGGCTTCGCGCCAACTGGTGTGATCCTTCCACAACCAGCAGTGCGCATTGAGATTCTTCGCCCATTTTTTCTGGGCGGTCAGCGCGCGGTTTTTGGCGTCGACCGGGATGGGGCTGGACCCGGTGGTGTCGACGCCGATGCCGACGACCTTGGCGGCGGAAAAGCCGCGCTTTGAGGCGGCCTGCGCGAGCGCGCCCCGGGTGGCGGCTTCGAGGCAGTGCAGGTAGTCGAGGGGGTTTTGGCGGGCGACGTTGTGATCCTTGGGATCGAGCAAAACGCCTTGGTGGCCGCTGGGATAATCGACGACACAGGAGCCGAACTCCCGGCCGTCAGCCGTGCGCACGATGAGGGCGCGAGCGGAGTTGGTGCCGTAGTCGAGACCGATGGTGAAACTCATGGGGTGGTGGGGTTGAAACGTAAAACGGTGAGGGAGTTGGCCGGGGCCTGATAGTGAAAAGTTGCGGTGATCGTGGTCGAGGTGGAAACCGGTTTTACGGCGGGTTCCCGACCGTCCTCGTTGATCGCGTCGGCGCTGGGGCCGGTGAGCACCATGCGTTGCGCGGTGAATTTCCGGTCGGAGGAAAGTCCGGACAATTGCACTTCGAGCGCGACGGGCGTGTCGTCGCCATTGACGAGTTTGAGGATTACGTCGCCGGAAGCGGAATCGGTGACGGAGGACGCCGCGAGTTTAGCTCCGTCGACGGTGCCGGTCAGGGCGGTGTCGAGATGGCGGTCGCCGCCGTGCTGACCGAAGAGCTGTTGGACGTAGTAGTTGGGGGTGAGAAATACGCTCGTGGCATCGAAGTAGATCAGATCGGGGTGCCATTGGGTGTGGCCGCGCCGGGCCAGTAAGGGGGCGTAGGACGCGAAGTGCACGATGTCGGCGTTGCGCTCGTAGCTGACGAGTCCGGCGGCTTCGGCGATGGCGGAACGCAGGGTGTTGCGGCGATCGGGTTCATGCGCGGCGTATTCGCCGAGGTAGACCAATGGGCCGGCGCGATCGTAGTGATCGTAGCGATCCTGGTTGTCCCAGAAAAACTGTGGTGGCACGTAGTAATGTTCATCGACCATCTCGACATCGATGTCGCGGGCGAACGCCCAGCCGTTGTCGAAGTCTTCGCCCGAGGCGAATGGACCGGAGGTGCCAATGACCACGATGTCCGGGTAGCGCGCCTTGATAGCGTCGCGGACCATGTTGAAACGGATCTCGAAGAGGGGCGTGATGGCGTCCTCGTTGCCGACGCCGAGGTGTTGGAGTCCAAAAGGTTCGGGGTGACCGGCGGCGGCGCGCACGGCGCCCCATTCGGAATCGGCGGGACCGTTGGCCCATTCAATCAGGTCGAGCACGTCCTGAATGTAAGCGGGCATTTCCTCCATCGGCAGACCCTCCTGGCCGCGGCCCGGACTGTGGCCGGCGTGTTGGCAGCAAACGCCGGCGGACACGACCGGCACAGGCTTGGCGCCGATATCCTCGCTGAATTGGAAGAACTCGAAGAAGCCGAGACCGTAGGTTTGGTGGTAGCCCCAGGAGTTGCGTTCGGCTTCGCGGGTTTCGACGGGGCCGATGGTTTTCTTCCAATCGTAGAATTGGCGAACGCCGGGACCGTGCACGAGGCAACCGCCGGGGAAGCGCATGAACTTGGGCTCGAGGTCGGCGATGGCGTGCGCGAGATCCCGACGCAGCCCGTTGGCCCGACCCTTGAACGTGTCGTGCGGCATGAGCGAAACCATATCGAGGGCGATACTGCCGACCTGATGGATGAGCAGCACGAACTTGGCCTGCGGGTCCGGACGGGAGGGCGTGAGGGTGGCGTGATACCGGGTCCAGTCGCGGCCCGAGACTTCGAGTTTGGCTTCGGCCAACACCTCGCCGTTGGCGGCTTCGAGGCGCAGCGTCACGGGCATGGGAGTGGATTGGTCCACGCCATCGCCGCGCCACATGATGCCGTTGTAAGTTTGGTAAGCGAAAAACGATGCCTCGTAGGCGTGGCCGGCCTCGACCGGGATCTGATCGAAGCCTGAGTTTCGGATGCCCACGCCGTCGCCCGGTTGGCGGGCGGTGAGAGTGAGGTAGTGCTCGTTATTCACGTGGACGGGGCGGGCGTTGCCCAATCCCCAGGAACCCTCGGCATCGCCGGCTTGGATCAGTTCCCAAAACGAAAGCGCAGTCCAGCTGACCTGCTCCGTGGCGCTGTATTCAAAGGAGCGGTTTTGGATGAGCTCGGCGTAGAGTCCGCCATCGGCGGCGTAATTGAGGTCCTCGTAGAAGATGCCGACGAGATCGGAGCTGATGGCCCGGCCGGGGGCGGAGAGATCGACGCGGAGGGTCGGTGTGGCCGTCGCGGTGACGGCGAGGGCCAACCACGGAACGAGCGTTTTCAGAAAACAGGCGGTGAGCGGAAAACGGAACATGGGGCGTGGGGGGCGCTTCGCACGGCGGAGATCGGACTTGAGGTGAAGGGGTAAATGGAGCCGGGGAAAGGCGGTGGATGAACAAGTTATAGTCTGACTAACACCGGGCGAATGCCGGGAGAACTTGACCGTTAGGTGGATTCGGGGGAAAAGCGGGTCATGGCGCGTTGCACGCTAGCTGATATTGCCCGCCGGGTGGGTTGTTCGAAATACACCGTTTCACTGGCGTTGAAGGACAATCCCCAGATCTCGCTGGAGACGCGGGAGCGGGTGCAGGCGGCGGCGGCGGACATGGGTTACGAGCCCAATGCGGTGCTTTCACAATTGATGGCGCAGTTGCGGGCCTCGCGCACGACGCGGTTTCAGGCGAAGTTGGCGCTGATCAATGCGAACCGCGATCCGCACGCGTTGCAGAGTCACCCCACCATCCCGACTTACGTGGCGGGTTGCGAAGCGCGCGCGGAGAAGACCGGGTATGCGTTTGATCGTTTTTGGATGCACGATCCGGAGCTCAAACCGGAACGGTTGCGTCGGATTTTGCACACGCGCGGCATCAAGGGGATCCTGCTCGTCGGGCTGATGGATTCCAACCGCCTGCCACCGGAATACACGTCACTGTGGGAAACGTTCCCCACGGTCGTGACGGGGGTGCGCACCCGCGACCCGGATCTTTCGTTCTGCTGCGTCGATCATCACCACCTCGCCCTGCAGGCGATCGAGCGGGCAATCGAGCTCGGCTATCGGCGTCCCGGACTGGTCCTGGACGACGTGATCGATCGACTGGTCGAGCGGCGATTTTCGGCCGGGTTTCAAACCGGACAACGCGAGTTGCCGCGAACGCGACGTCTGCCGATTTTTGACCTGCCGGGCAGCGCAGCGGAGGCCCCGGCGGGGTTTGAGACGTGGTTGGATCAGCACCGTCCGGATGTCGTGTTCACCCTCTACAATCGCGTGGTGCGCTGGATCAAAGCGACCGGGCGCCGCATCCCGGAGGATATTGGTGTCATTCAACTCGAGTGGCGCGCGACCAGTGCGGAACTCGCAGGCATGAATCAGCACAACTTCGCCGTGGGTGAAGCGGCGGTCGACATGCTCGTCACGCAGATCCACAACAACGAAACCGGCGTGAACGAGTTCCCCCGGGCCACCTTGATTGGTGCGACTTGGACCGACGGCACGAGCGCGCCGGAACTCAAGTCTTCGACCGCGCGAGCAGCAGGCGCTGGAGCAAAATAAACACCAGCAGCAACAGGCCGACCACGATCCGCATCCAAGCGGAGTCGAGACGACCGTCGAAAAGAATGCCCATTTGAATGACGCCGAGAATGAGCACGCCGAGCACGGTGCCGCCGACATGCCCGCGTCCGCCGGTGAGCACGGTGCCGCCGATGACCACCACCGCAATGGCGTCGAGTTCGAGTCCGATACCGGTCGCGGGATTGCCCGAGCCGGTATAGAGCGTGGCCACAATACCGGCGGCGGCAGCCAGCGCCCCGTTGATGGCGTAGGCGGCGACCTTGGCCGAACTCACCGGCAAGCCCATCAAGCGGGCCGAGGACTCACTACCGCCCATGGCGAGCAGGTTGCGCCCGAGTCGCGTGTGGTGGGCCAAACCGTAGACCGCCAACGCGAGGACCAACAGCAGGATGCCCGGCAGAGGCAGGCGAAAGTCTCCCAGCGCCACATGGACTTCACTCAATGAGCGATACCACGGGTGGTTGATCGGCACGGATTCGGTGCTGATGGCAAAGGCCAGACCGCGTGCGAAAAACATGCCCGCGAGGGTTACCAGAAACGGCGGCAATTCTCCCTTTTCAATGAGCCCGCCAAAGAGCACGCCCATCAGGGTGCCCGCGATGAGGGCGACGCTCCACGCCGCCAACGGCGGCCAACCGGCCGAGGTGATCAACGTGGCGGTCAACACGGAGGTGAAGCCGAGGACCGAGCCGACCGACAGGTCGATGCCGCCGGTGAAGATGACGAGGGTCATGCCGAGCGCGGCGATGCCCAGCACGGCATTATCGGAAATGAGATTCGCCGCCACGCGTCCGCCGAAAAAGCCGTCGTAGACGAAGCCGGCGGAAACGTAGAGAATCAGGAGAATGGCGGCAGTGACGCACACCGGTAATTGACGGCGAAACAAGTTCACGACGTCGCCTTTCGGTTGGCCGGAGAACGTTGCCACAGCGCGGTGAGTTTTTGGCGCAGGCGCGGCACCTGGATGAGCGCCACCGCGATGATCAGCACGGCCTTGGGCACGGGGGCGACCGCCGGAGGCACGCCGAAGTAGAACATGCTCAACGTCAGCGCCTGCAGGAACAGCGCGCCGATCAACGAACCGAGCAGATAAAACCGCCCGCCAGTGAGCGCGGTGCCGCCGATGACCACGGCGAAGATCGCGTCCAACTCCATGTTGATGCCGGCCTGATAGGGATCGGCCGCGGCGATGTGCGCGGCGACGAGCGCGCCGCACAAACCGGCGCAACCCCCGCAGGCGAGGTAGGCGAGCGCCTTGGTGCGGGCGGCGGCGATGCCGGCGAAGCGACTGGCGGTGGCGTTGTCGCCCACGGCTTCCAAGAATAGTCCGGCGGCCGTGCGGCGCAGGGCGAGTTGCGCGATGCCAAACAACGCGAGCACGAGCAATGCGGCGACGGGCAAGCCGAGCACGTGGCCCTTGGCGAGAAACTCGAAACTAGCGTCGCTGAAAATGACGACGTTGCCGCCCGTGATGAGTTGGGCGAGTCCGCGACCGGCGACCATGAGGATGAGCGTGGCGACGATGGGTTGCACGCCGATCCGGGCGACCAGCACCGCGTTGATCCCGCCGGCGGCGAGACCCGTGCCGAGGGCGGCGAGCACGACCAGCGGCAGCGCCGTTTCCCGCACGATGAGCTGCGCACATACGGCCGCGCTCACGGCGACGACGGAGCCCACCGAGAGATCCACGCCACCCGTGGCGATGACCAAGGTCATGCCGAGCGCCAACAGCATGACGCGCGAACCCTGGTTAAACAGATCAATGGGCGTGCCGTAGAGATGACCGTCGACGATCGTCATCTTGAGAAAGCCGGGATCGAAGACGGCGTTGACCGCGATCAAGATGAGCAGCCCGATGGCGGGCCACCACACGGGTGAACGTTGGCGCGAAGGTTTTGCGACAGAGGCACTCATGCGGCAGGTGATCCGGCCATGGTGGCCAGCAAGTCGGGCAAGGTGATGTCGGCGCCGCTGAACTCGGCGACGGTGCGACGATCACGCAGCACGAAAACGCGGTGGCAGTTGCGCACGATTTCTTCGATTTCGGACGAGATAAAAATGACGGCGAGGCCCTCGGCGCGCAGTTCGTCGATGAGGTTTTCGATCTCCTGTTTGGCGCCGACGTCGATGCCGCGGGTCGGTTCGTCGAGGATGAGCACGCGCGGTTTGGTCGCGAGCCAGCGGGCGATCAGCACCTTCTGTTGATTGCCGCCGGAGAGCGTGCCGACCGGGACCTCGGCGTCGGGAGTTTTGATGCGCAGGGCCTTGATGTAGCGATCACACAACGCGTCCTGTTCGGCGCGGGGAAGGGGACGTGCGGCACCTTGGCGGGCCTGCAGCGCGACGATGATGTTTTCGCGCACGGTGAGATTGGGCAGGATGCCTTCCGTCTTGCGATCCTCGGAGCAGAACGCGAACCCGCGGCGAATGGTTTCGCGCGGATCGAGTCGGGTGACGGATTCGCCGTCAAAGGTGAGGCTGCCGGTCGAGATCGGGTCGATGCCGAACAGCATGCGCACGGTTTCGGTGCGGCCGGAACCGAGCAAGCCGGCCAGCCCGGTGACTTCGCCGGGACGAGCGCCCAATGAAACGGGACCCATGACGGGCGGGCGGGCGAGGGCTTCGGCCTGTAGTAACTCCGGCGCGTCGGACGCGACGTGGTCGGACGGCGCGTGCTCGTGGGCCGAGACTTTGCGACCGAGCATGTGACCGACCAGCTCAAGACGCGGTAAATCGCTCGTGGCATATTCGCCGACGAAACGGCCGTTGCGCAGCACCGTGATGCGATCGGTGACGGCGTAAACCTGATCCAGAAAATGGGTGACGAAAACGATGCCCATGCCCTCGTCGCGCAGGCGGCGCATGATGCGGAAAAGTTCTTCGACTTCGCGTTCGTCGAGTGAGGCGGTGGGCTCGTCGAGCACGAGCACGCGGGCCTCGATGTCGAGGGCGCGGGCGATGGCGACCATCTGTTGGTGAGCCACCGAGAGCGAACCGAGTTCCGCGTCGACGTCGCAATGCAGTTCAAGCCGGGCGAGCGCGGTGCGGGCGCGCTCGCGCATGGCGCGGCTGTTGATACAGCCCCAGCGCCCCGGTTGACGACCGAGCGCGATGTTATCGGCGACCGTCAGCGAAGGGATGAGATTTACTTCCTGATAGACGGTGCTGATGCCGGCGGCTTCGGCCTCGCGCGGGGACGCGGGAGCGATGGGCGAACCATCGCGGGAGATGGTGCCGCCATCGGCGCGGTGCACGCCGGTGAGAACTTTGATGAGGGTCGACTTGCCCGCGCCGTTTTCGCCCATGAGCGCATGGACTTCCCCTGCCCGAACCGTAAAGTCGACGCCATCGAGGGCGATGACTCCCGGGAACCGTTTACCGATACCGCGGAGGGCGAGGAGAGGCTGGGCGGGGGCGCGACTCATGGATTAGCGGAAGATACGTTGGGCGAAGTGGTAGAGGTTGCTGCTCCACGTAACAGGATCATGGCCGTGGTCGTCGACATTCCAAATGTGGGGAACGTCGTGATCCCGCAGATAGCGGTGCACATCCTGGGAGAAATTGATCAACCCATCCTGATTGCCGCAGGAAATGTAGAGCAGCTTGAGCTGCTGGCGGGCGGCCGCGGGATCCGGCACGAGAACGGCGGGTGGCTTGGTATTGGGCGCGGAGGAAAATGCGCCGATCCAAGCGAAGGTGTCGAGGTGGCCGAGCCCGAAGTTGAAGGTCTGGCCGCCGCCCATGGAGAGGCCGGCCAAGGCGCGGTGCTCACGATCGGTCGCGGTGGAGTATTTTGCCTCGATGGCGGGGATGAGGTAATCGAGCAGATCGCGTTCGAACCGGGCGAAGCCTTCGACCTTTTCGGGGGTGAAGGGATTGCCCTCGGCACGGTCGTCGGCCAAGGCTCGACCGTTGGGCATCACGATGATCATCGGCGGGGCTTTCTCGTCGGCGATCAAGTTGTCGAGCATGACGGAGGGAGAGGCGAAGCGGATCCACTCGGTTTCGTCGCCGCCAATGCCGTGCAACAGGTAAAGCACGGGATACTTCCGGTCGGCGGTGTAGTCGGGAGGCAGATACACGTTCGCGTGGCGCACGGTGCCGGTGACCTCGGACTCGTAGCTGAATGATTCCAGGACGCCGTGGGGGATGTCGGGACGCGCGGTGGTGAAGCCGGCGGGGGCGTCGGAGAAAGCGCGCACGTCATCGTCCTCGAGCACGATGGGGCGGGCGAAGTTGGCGCGAGCGCGATCCGGGGAAACCTCGGCGGGGTTTTCTTGGGCAAACCCGGGGACGGCGGTGGTGAGGACGTAGCCGCACAGCAGGTGGCGAAGCATGGTATTCATGGGGACGGAGCTATGGGGCGGTCGAGGGCACGAGGTATTTGTTGTGGTCGAGCCAGTGGGTGAAGACCTCGAACCACCAGTAGGTGGGGTGGCCCGGGTAGCCCATGCCGAAACCGTGGCCACCGTCCTGGTAGAGGTGAAACTCGACCGGCTTGCCGGCGTCATACCACGACTTGATCAGCCCGAACTCGCCGTTGAAGAGAAAGTCGTTGGCGGCGATGGCCGTGAACAGAGGCGGTGCGTTCTCCGGCACTTCGACCGGACCCATGCCGCCGTAGATCGGGGCGATGAAGGCGAGCTTCATGGTCTCGGAGTGAAGCGTGCAATGCATGGTCAGCCCGGCACCGGCGGAGAAACCCATCATACCGATGCGATCGGTATCAATCCCCCATTCCTCGGCGCGTGAGACGATCATGGCGTAGGCGGCCTCGGCGTCGGCTTGTTGATTGTCGAGGTTCCGGGTGGGGCGGGGCGGCGGCGGTGCTTCCTCCGTGGACTCGTCGTTAGACGGGGCCGCCGCAGCCATGGTGCGATTCATGGAAGCCTTGAGTCCCTCAAGGGTCGGCGGGGTGGGGATCAAGCGGTATTTCAGGACGAAGGCCGCGACACCTTGATCGTTCAGCGCCTTGGCGATTTTCCATCCTTCGTTGTTGATCGACAGCCAGCGGAAGCCGCCGCCGGGGGCCACGAGCACGGCCGTGCCATTGGCTTTGGCCGGATCGGGCAGGTAGGGCGTGAGGGTCGCCACCGTCACGTTGCGCACCATGGGTTCGCCCCACTGGCGGAACCAGCTCTCGGTGGCGGGTTGATTCTCCACACCGCCGGTGCCGAGCAGGATGGCGTTGGGCTCGGCCGGGGCATCGAGCGGAAGGATGGTGCCGTCCTGCGCCTGAGTTGAGGTCGTGAAAGCGAGCACGGTGACCAAGGCGGCTGACTTGGCGAGGTTTCGAAATGTTTTGGATAGGGTCATGGGGTTGAGCGGGGGGGGCTTTTTCGAGGTGGATTGACACGTCCCAGTGGGTGGTGGCGATTGCGATGAGTTGATCCCACGTGGCGGAGGTGATGGACGCCGTGCAGCGGTGACCACCGCCTTGGGAGCGGAGCAAAACCGTGCGAGCGTGACGGGTAGGCTTTAGCGCAGGGGGATCGTGAAGAGCGCCAATCCGACGGCGGGCACTTCGAGCGGTTGGCTCACGTCGATGTCCGTCGTTGCCACGATGTCGACCACGCGCGGCTGGCCGGGCGTGTTGTGGGCGTGACGGTCCGGGTCGGCGATGACGTAGCGCGTGGCGGATCCCGAGGTGGCCCGGGTGATGTTCAAGGGCACGGACACGGCCTTCGTCGTGGGATTTACGATGCTCACGGTGAGGGTGCGGCCGTCGGCGCTGAGCGCGGCGGAGAGGTCGAGCGACTCCGGCACTTCGGCGGGGTCGATGGTGATCGGTTGAGTGCCGAAGTGTTCGCGGTAGAGTTGGAGGACGAGTCCGGTGGTCTCCATCTCGGCGGCGGTCTTGCTGGTCTTGATCGCGCCGATGACGTTCACGGTCTGGGCGTAGAACGCCAGGTGGATGATGTCGGTCTGGCGGTAGTATTCGTGCAGGCCGGCGGCGATGCCGAGGGCGTCGTCCATATGGTAGACACAGCCCAGTTCGCCGTATTCGTATTCGCGGTGCCAGTAGTTCCACTCGTCCATGGAGATCGGGATGATCTTGCCCTTGAGTTCGGGCACCTTGGCCTGGAGCTCGCGATGGCCGTCGGCCTTGGCCTTGATGGCGGCTTTGATCTGGCCGACGTGAGAAATGAGGTCGACCTCGCCACTTTCGGTCCACGGGGTGCGGCCGGAATAGAAGTGCTCCGAAATTTGCGTCATGTAGTCGCCGCTGGATTCGAGCATGCGGTGCGACCACGTCTTGCCGACGCGGACTTGTTCGGGGTCGTTATCTTTATTGATGCCGTCGAGTTCGCCGACGGAGACAAGCTGCAGGGTGGGGTCCTTGGCCCACATGGCGGCGGCGACCTGATTGTGCTTCAGCACATATTGGGAGATTTGCATGAAGCCGAGCTGCCAGGTGCCGAACATCTCGTTGCCGACGCACCAGTATTTGACGTCGTAGGGCACGGGGGTGGCGTTTTGAGCGCGCCAGGCACCGGCGGTGGTATCGGCGGAACCGTTGCAATACTCGACCCATTGGGCGGCGGAGTAGGCGTCACCGAAACCGGTGTTGGCAGCGATGGAAGGTTCGGTGCCGATCTCGCGGCAGAAGGCGATGAATTCATCGGTGCCGAAGTCGTTGTGTTCGACGCCGGTCCAGGCGGGGTTTTTGCGGGGCGGACGACGATCGCGATCGCCGATGCCATCGCGCCAGTCGTAACCGGAAGCGAAGTTGCCGCCGGGCCAGCGGTAGATGGTGCCGTTCAGATCCTTGAGGAGCGCGATGGTATCGGCCCGCATGCCGTTGATGTTGTCGCCCGGCATGATGGAGGCGGTGCCGAGCATGATGTCACCGGAATCGGCGACAAACGAGAGGGTGGCGTGCTCGGTCGCAACCGGGGCGTTGAAGCGGAAGTCGCGCTTGATGAAGCCACCATTCGCCGGGACGACGAGCGTGTGCTGGGCGCTGCCGCCTTCCCAGGAGAGGCTGACGGTGACGGTAGCGGGGGAGTCACCGAGCGGTTTGATCCAAACGTAGCCCGGGTAGTCTTCGCCGGCGCGCAGAGCGAGATCGTGTTGGCGGATGCCGTGGCCCTCGGCGATGCGAGGCGTGTGTTGGCCAACGAAGGAATTCTCCGTGATCATGGTCACTCCGGCAGGGTCGCCCACGATCTCCCACGGGGAGGCTCCGACGACGGGGAAGGCGGTGTCGGTGAGGTCGCGATAAGGCGAGTAGTCCGCCGTGACCGGGAAATAGAACTTACGATCTTCGAGCATTTCGGCCCAGATGCCGCCGTAGATACAGCGACCCATGTGTTCGATGAACTGGCCGTAGATGTAAGGGTTGATGTCGTCTTTGGCCGTGGCGCTGAGGTCGATTTTCACGGTGGGTTGAGCGAACAAGGGGGAGGTAAGGGCGCACAAGGCACCCAGCAGCGGGATCAGTTTCTTCATGGGGGGAGAAGGCAGGGAAGGGTGAGAGCCGGTCTGTCGGCTTGAGGGCGGGCGGCGTGGGCGCACCCGGGCGGCAAATGATCAATACTGGCGACTGGGCAACGCGGCGGCGGCGTTGGTGGCGTCGAACAGTTCGTCCTGGTTATACATTTTCTTCTCCACGGGCTGGCCGGCGAGGACCTGCTCGATGGTGTCGTAAATCTTGGGACCGAAGAGGGGATTGCATTCAACGGTGCAGTTGATGCGGCCGTCGGCGACGGCTTGAACGGCCTCTTTGATGGCGTCGATGGAGACGATGAGGATGTCCTTGCCGGGGGTCTTGCCGGCTTCCTCGATGGCCTGGATGGCGCCGAGGGCCATGTCGTCGTTGTGAGCGTAGACGATTTCGATATCGTTGCCGTGGGTCTTGAGCATGGCTTCCATGACGGTCTTGCCCTCGGCGCGGCGGAAGTTGCCGGTTTGGGAGTCGATGATTTTGAACTCCGGATGTTTCGCGATGGCGTCGGCAAAGGCCTTGCGGCGCTCGTTGGCGGCGGCGGAGCCGGGTTCGCCCTGGAGCTCGACGATCTTGGTGCGACCCCCGGCGTGGGCGGCGAGCCAGTCGGCGGCCATGCGGCCTTCCTCGTAGAAATCGGAACCGATGAAGGCGACGTAGAGGGACTCGTCTTCGGTCTGGACGGAGCGGTCCATGATGATCACGGGAATGTTGGCGCGTTGGGCTTCGCGCAGCACGGGGTCCCAGCCGGTTTCGACGATCGGGGCGATGACGATCGCATCGACATCCTGCGCGATGAACGAGCGCACGGCGCGGATCTGGTTCTCCTGCTTGGATTGACCGTCGGCGAATTTGAGGTCGATGCCGCGCTTGGCGGCCTCGTTGCGCAGGGAGTTGGTGTTGGCCGTGCGCCAGGCACTTTCGGCCCCGGTTTGGGCAAACCCGACTTTGAGCGGGGCGGTGGCGTCGTCAGCAGCGGGCGTTGATTTGCTGCAACCGGTCCAGACGAAGATGGCGGCAAGGCACGCCGAGAGAAAAGCAAAGCGAAGTTTCATGGGGTTGGGTGGAGACGAAGGGGCTCAACTGTCGCGGAGATGGCAGTGAAAAGCATTCCCTCGCTGCGAACAGTATTCGTGAAGGTTTACCGTTAGGCAACCGAGGACGTCATGCGCTTCCCGTGACGTGGGCGGGGCTTCACGATTCCTCGCGTTCCCAAGCGACAAGCTGACCGTCGGCCCAGTGGAGGCGATAGATGATGATCTCGCGCACTTCCTCGTCCTCGTAGTCGGGCACGCTGATGACGCGCTTGTTGGGGAGTTGGATGTCGTGTTCGCCGGTGAGCTCGGTGCGGTAGCCCACGATTTCGGGCCGCGTGTAGATCCAAACGCGGTCAATCGTCGGCGTTTTGGCGTTGGCGACATCCTTTTTTTCGCGCGGTTCACCGAGCACCGTGAGCACCTCGTCCTGACTTTGGCCGGGTTGGAGGGCGTCCCACGCCGCCCGCCAGTCGCGTTCGGTGATGCCTTGGCCGATCGAGGCGCAGCCGGTGGTGAGCAGGATGGCGAGGGTGGCGGTGAAGAGAGCGGTGATGGGTTTCATGCGCGGAGAGGGATTATCACTGTGGACCGCAATCGGGTGGGTTTGTTCGTGAAGGCGCGGGCGGAGGAAACCGGGGGTGACCGGCTGGCTTGACCCGACGGCGGAGGCGCGGGAAGTTCGCGCCACTATGCAAACGCTGCCGTCCCAGGCTCTCGAGGCGCGAGAGGAATCATCCATCCACGGCAGCGGGGTGTATGCGCGGCAAGCGATCGCGGACGGTGATTTTATCACGGAATACACGGGTGAAATCATTGATTTGCCCGAAGCGATCAAACGCGAAAAAGCCCGGCAGGAGCGCAAAGCCCGCGGCGAGGAGTGTTGCGATTATTTGTATCTGGTGGATGACGACATGATCATCGACGGACGCGACTCCGGCAACGTGGCGCGGCTGATCAATCACTCTTGCGAGGCCAACTGTCGCTCCGATGTGCTCGATGATCGGGTGTGGATCATCGCGGCGCAGGACATCGCGGCGGGCGAAGAACTGACCTTCGATTACAGTTACACGTTTCGTGACGGGCTGGGGCATCCCTGCCGGTGCGGCGCGGCGTCCTGTCTCGGCTACATTGTGGCGAAACACCAACGCTGGCGAGTGCGGCGGTGGTTGAAGCAGCAACCGGAATTTGCGCGGCCGACGCAGGCTTTACCGCAACGTCGCCGCCGCGCGAAGATCGCTGGAAAGGAATCTTGATGGCGTGTTTTGGGAGGCGTCCTGCCTACGAGATTCTCGGACCGAGCGGCAACGCGGACCGGGTGGAGCCCGTTCCTTCGGAAGCGGCGCTTAGCGGAAGTAGTCGCTCAGGTTGAACTGAGCGGTGCCGGCGACGGCGACGCCATTGGCGATGGCGGGGAGAAAGAGCATATCGGCGACGATCGCTTTGATGTGATCGGGCAGGATGAAAGTTTCATCAATGCTGGTGACTTGGCCGCGGGGATCGACTTGCACGGAGATGGGGTAGTCGAATTTCGACGGGGCAATGGCGGCGAGCAGAGGGGCCGGAGCGAGCGACCAGGCGGGGGAGGCCGGCAGGGTTTGGCCGCGGTGGCTGGAGACGCGCTCCAGGAGCAGATACTCCATGGCTTCGTCGCGAGTGAGAGCGAATTGTTTGGCCGACTGATTGCTCACCAGCTCCTGCCCCTCGCGGTAAATGTGCAGATCGACCGACATGACCTCGTAGTCCCCGGCGACACCTTTGCGCTTTAGGGTGACTTTTTGCGGCTCGGGACCGAGGCGCGGGATGTCCTGAAAAAACAAGACGTCGCTGTAACCCTGGTCCGGCGTGCTGATGCGGGCGACGCCGACGACGTAGGCGTCGATGATGGGGGTGGGCGCGGAGAGGGTGGCATGGATCAGCAGAGCATCTTCCCGGGCCGTTTGGGCGCTCTCGGCAAAGTAGGATGAGTCGGAGATTTTCTCCCCCTGCTTGGCCGTCTGGTAGTAGTCGTTGACGGCGGTGTTCAGGCTGTCGGGCATTTCCAGATTACCGCCCGGGACAAATACGGGTCCGCCGGTGGCGGCACTCGCGGCACTGGCCACGGTCGCCAGATTGCTGTTGATACGGTCTTGGCCGTAGCTTTGCAGAGCGCTCTGGCGGCGCATCCATTCGGTGCGGGACTCGCCGTTGGATTCGGTCTTCTCGGTGGAAACGTCAGCGATCGAAATCGGCACACGGGCGAGTTTGGTGGCGTGGTCGAAGCGGAAGGTGGCCACGTCGTCGATCGAAACGAATTCATGGCCGATTTTCGCCCGGTTGGTGTCGAAGTCCTGAATGTCGGCGAAGTCGCCGCCGTGCGGCACCTTGACATCGATACCCACAAAGAGGCGGTAGGGTCGCTCGGGTTCGGCGCGGGATTCGACCGTGACGCGGGCTTTCTGGGCTGGCAGCGACACGGTCAGCAGCGGGGCCAGGATCATTCCTCCGACCATGATTCGCGCCCAATGCGTGGTCATCACGGGGGAGGCGGGAGAGAGCGGGGAGGGCATGGGAGGGCTAAGCGGGGAGCACGGTGAAGTAAGGGTAAGGGAACCCGCGCCCGCCAATCTGTTCCTCGTGTCCGTGTTTAATCTTAAACGGCGCGAAACGGAGGTGTCGGTTGCGCCGGGGGGGGCCGTCAGTTTTACTGAGCGGCGAGGTTGTTGATGCGGGCGATCTGGGAGCGGATGGCGGACGACGGTTCGAGAGCGTCGGCGCGATTGAGCATTTGCACGGCGCGCGGGAAACGGCGGTCGGCCAGGGCGAGGTTGGCGAGTTCGAGGCAGGCGCGGTGTTCGGCGGCGGGGACTTGGAGGGCGTTTTCGAAGGCAAACTCCGCCCGGGCGGCGTCACCGAGTTCGGCGTAAGCGTGGCCGTTGCCGAGCAGGGCGTAGGGGTTGAGGGGCTCGCGATTGAGAATGGTGGCGTAGGCTTGTTGTGCGGCGGTCCAGTTTCCTTCGGCCACGGCGAGTTCGGCGTTGGCGAAGAGGCGTGGTTTGGCGAGTTCCCAATCGGCGCGCACGGGGATTTTGGCGAGGATACTGCGAGCTTCCTTGAGGTTGCCGTCCTTGACCATGGAACGGGCGTAGGCGAGGAGGCGGGCCGCGCCGAGTTGTTCGTTGTCACCGGGAATGGCTCCGTAGGCGGCGACGGCTTCGGGAATGAGTCCGAGACCGACGTAGAGGTCGCCGAGCAGGCCCAGGGCTTCCGGGCTGGCGGTGCCGAGTTCGCGGGCGATCTCGAGTTGCGTGGCGGCTTCGAGGGGACGTTTGAGCGAGACGAGCAGACTGGAGTAGAGCATCCAGTTTTCGGCTTTGCCGGGTTCGAGACGCACGAGCTCGCGCACGAGAGATTCGGACTGCGCGTGACGGCCGTTGATGAAGTAGAGTTCGAGCAGGCCGCCGATCCAGTTGGTATCGGAGGGATTGGCGGTCATGGCCTGCATGAACGCCATCTCGGCGCCGAGCGTGTTGCCGGTCTGGCGCAGGCTGAAGGCGAGCAGGCCAAAGGTCTGGGCGTCGCGGTCGCCGAGATTGACGGCTTTGGCGAAAGCGTTGGCGGCATCGGCCCAGCTTTGGCGCTGGTAGTGGATCATGCCGATGTTGACCCAGCCGCGCAGGAATTCGGGATACTTGGTGACGGCGCTGGTGTAGCGGGCGAGGGCATCGTCGATGCGGTCCTCGGAGAAATACATGTTGCCGAGCGCGAGGTCGAACGCGGCGCTGTCATCCTGATCGTCACCGAGCATGGTCTCGAGCAGTTGCAGGGCAAAGGTGGGGTTGGTCTCGACCATGCTCGACATGCGTTCGTAAAGCGCGAATTCGGCGGCGGTCATGTCGGGCTCGCGCTCTTTGCGAAAGTTATACGACTCGTTGATGATCTGGTAGGGATCGACGTCGGGCTGACCGGCCGTGGAGCCGATGATCTGTTCGAGTTGCTCCTGCGGCGTGAGCTGGGGGGCGGTCGGGTCGTCGGATTGCGCGAGAGTGGCGACCGAGGACAGGGCGAGGGAGGTGGCGAAGAGAAGCGGGCGAGCGGACATGGCGGAGGGGAAGCTAGATGGTGAACGGCGAGCCGCCGCGCGGGGGCTTGATCACGATGGATTGGATGACGAGGCAGTTGACCGTCGCGCCGTTGCGGATGGCCGGGCGGAAACGCCATTCGGAGAGGGCTTCGACGACGATTTTATCCAACGAGTTGTTGCCGGACGATTGGACGAGGCTGATGTCGCGGGCGCCGCCACCACGCGTCACGACCATGCTGACGACGACGCGCGGGTCCTTCACCTCGCGGAGCAGCGAGTAGGGCACGTCGGGTTTCTTGCGGTGGATGATGACCGGACGCTGGTCGACCTCGCGGAATTGGAAAACGTGGTTGGGGTTGTCGTCGCGATCGACGGCGTCGGGACGGAACGCGTCGAGGGAGATTTCCAGCTCGGGATTGGCTTCCGGCAGCGGGATCTCGTAGGTGAGTGGAGCCACGCTGATTTTGATGATGTTATCGGAAGGCAGAGGCTCCAAATCGAGCACCGTGGGCGGCGGTGGTTCCTTGGTCGCGATCTCGGGTGGTGGTGGCGGGGGTTCTTCGAGCACCACGGTGCGCAGGTCCTGGATGGGCGGGGCCGGTTCGACGATCTCGGTGCGTTGCACGTGGGCGAGCACGAAGAGGATACCCATACTCGTGGTCACGCCCGCAGCCCATTTGAGCATGCGGCGCCCGAAGCTCGACGACGGGTCGAGATCGATGGCGGTAAGCGTGGAGTTGGCGGACATGGGGAAGAGTTTGGAAACGGGCAGATGGGTCGACGATCAGTTGCCGGAACCGAGACGGGAGGTGGCGAATTGGACGTGTTCCAGGCCGGCCCGTTTGGCCTCAGCGTAGACGCTGGCGAAGATGCCGTGACTGGAGCGTCGGTCGGCGCGGATGATGACGGTGGCATCATCGCTGAAGGACGCCTGGCGCAATACCGAGGCGACCTGATCGATCCGGACCTGTTGCCCGTCGAAGAAGACAGCGTCCTCGGCCGAAATGGCGATGAGCAGTGCGTTGCGATCGGTGATGGCCTCACCGCGCGTGTCGGGACGTTCCACTTCGATGCCGGGGTCCTCGACGAACACGCTGGTGACGATGAAGAAGATCAGCAGGATGAACACGCAGTCGATCATGGGCGCCAGATCGATGGTGACCGCGTTGTAGCGCGAGTCGGAGCGAGTGGTTTTCATCATATCAGGCGGCCTCCATTAAGATGCTTTCGCGTTTCACCAGACTCTGTTCGCCGTGTTGTTGGTGGCGGTGGGCAAAGTGGAGCAGGATCACGGCCGGAATCGCGATCGCGAGGCCGGTCTCCGTGGTGATGAGGGCGACCGAAATACCGTCGGCCAACCCCTCGAATGATTTTTGCCCGCTGCGATCGACGAGGCTTTGGAACGTGCTGATCATACCGGTCACAGTGCCGAGCAAGCCCATCAGCGGAGCGGCGGCAATGAGGGTGCTGACGACGAAGCGGTGCTGTTGAAATTTTTCCGACAACTCGAGGCGCAGCATGCGCACATCCGTGAGGGTTTCGAGACCCGCCACGTCGTCGCCCCGGAGGCGGCGGTTGGCGCGGCGGACCATGAAGTAGAGTCCGAAACACCGCTCGTAGAGCAGCACGGACAATAGCATGAGCGGCACCATCACCGGACCGCCCTGCTGCAAAAGATCCCACAGGATGTTCATGCGTCGGGAGCGGATTCGGCGACCCGCTTGTCCTCGGTGGCGGTGACGAATTCCACGGCGTAGCGTTCGAGCAAGGACAGATTTTTCTGCGTCCGGTAGGAGAGGAATCCGTGGATGACCAGCGTCGGGATGGCAACGGTGAGACCGAGCTCGGTCGTGACCAGCGCTTCGGAAATACCACTCGACAACTTCCCGGCGTTGCCGGTGCCGAAAACGGTGATGAGCGTGAAGGTTTTGACCATGCCGACCACCGTGCCGAGCAATCCCAGCAACGGGGAGGCGGCGGCGATGACGGCCAACATGGGCAACCAGCGCTCATGGTGCAGGCGTTCGCGGAGGATGAACCCATGAAGATGTTCTTCGATGACCTCCTTGGGTTTCCTCATGTTGCGCACGCCCGTGGCGAACAGCTCACCGCTGGTCTTGCGCAGCCCGGCCAACAGAGGCTCGGCCCCAGGTTGACCGGTTTCGGCGACGTGCTTGAGCAACGGGGTCGTGGCGCTGGGCGCATCGACGGAGAGGTTGTTGAGATCGAGCAGTTTCAACAGGGCCGTGATCAGCGCGAATAAGCCGAGTCCGAGAATCGCGTAGCCGACGATGCCGCCCTTGTTGATGTGATCGATCCAGTCGCCCTGGCTTTGGCGCAATTGCAGGGCTTTGCCGCCGGAAACATCAGCAGGGAGCGTCGTGGCCCGACCGGTCACCAGGGCGTCGGCGTCGGCCTTGTCCCAGCCGGAGAGGGCGTAGACGAGTGGCGCGGCGCCCTCGTCGCGGGCGCGCACGGTGCCGGCCGGACCGTCGGCGCCGTCGGCCACGAAAAAGGTCTCCGGACCGAAGTAGGCAAAGCGGCCCTGCACGAGTTCGTGGGCCTCGGAGGTCACGGCCATGCCCGGCGTGGTAAAGCCACCGAGCAAGGTTTCGACGCGGGTGGCCATGAGCTCGGCGGTTTCCACGGCGGCGTCGATGTCGGGTGTGCCGCCGATGGGATCGAGCCGGTTGCGCAAGTCGTCGACGCGCGCGGACCAATCGCCCATTTCAATGTTGCCGAGCGTGCTGGAGAGGGTGGAGAGCCCCTCGCTGGCGGTGCCGGCGAAGTAACTGATGTTGAGCTTTTGGGCGTTGGCCTCGTGTTCGCGGCGAGTGCGATCGTTGGCGAAGTCGGCCGTGTTGATGCGGATGCTGCCCAGTTCGGCGCGCAGGTTGAGGATCTTGTCCTCGACGGCCCGCATGTCATTGAGCAGCGGCACTTTTTCGGAGGCGATACGCACCCGCGCGTCGTTGAGGCCTGCCGTCGCGGTCTCGATGCGCTTCGTATATTCCGTCGCGATCTTGCGCAGCCCGGCGTCGTATTTGGCGGTGGCCTCCTGGGCCCCCGCGACGGCCGCACCGGTCAGCAGCAACAAGGCCAGTCCGGCGGCGCGGCCCAGGTTGAAGCGGCTCATTGGTCACCCCCCATGATCTGCGCCGGCAGCATGACGAAGGCGGGTTCAATGGTATCTTGATGGATGTCGATCAGTCGGGCGGCCTGGCCGGCGAAATCGGGGGCGGGCTCCCAGGTCCACGCGCCATTGACCGGCCGTCCCATGAAGGTTTCGCCGCCGGAACGGTCGAGCGCGCAGGCTTGAGCGAGTCCCCAGTAAAGGACTTCGAGCAGGCGCGGTTCGCTGCCGGGGGTAACGGTCAGGATCTCTTCGGAGAGCACAAACGTCTGGTTGAATTGGTTGCAACGGTTGAGAATCGTCATCGTGTGCCGCATGCGTTCGGCGGCGGCCAGACCCTCGCCCGCGAGACTGCGAAACGGCAGATCGAGTGCGGCCGACAGGCGCGGTGGCAAGGCGGGGCGCAGCGCCAGCAGGCGACGGGCGAGGGCGTCGACATTGACGCCGGCACGATCGATCCGCGCAGCTAGGGCGACGTTGTCCGCGGTCATCTGCGCGATTTCATCCCGCGCCGTCTTGCTCTGGGCGAGTAAGGTGTCGCGCTCGATCTCGAGTTGGTTGGCCTGCACGCTCAAACCGGAGATCGACGCAGCGAGGACCTCCCTTTCGGCGACCCACTCGGTTTCGAGGCGGGAGGTTTCGGAGCGCAGGCGCGCCCATTCGGAGGCAGCAGCTTGGACGTCGTTGAGGGGGGTATCGGCTAATGACGAACTCGCGAGTGCGGCGACCAGCGCGCAATGAACGAATACGCCGCGGGGGAGTCGCGGAAAGGAAGCAGGCATTAGGAGGTAGGGGCGGGTAAAGACCTGAAGAGCGGTCAAGAAATCTCACACCATCGGGGAATGTCAATCGAGCGATCCCGCTCGACGCTCTAACAGGTTGCGGGGACTTGAAATTTCATCGGGGTGATGGCGAGACTGGGGTAGAAACCGGTGAAACGAACGAAAACCCCGACGCGTTTCCGAACCCTTCATTTTAGTGTCTCGGCGGGATAAACGGACCGGCTCGGATGCCCCGCCGATGGAGCCGGGAACGACCTCAATTCGTGGTCGAGCTGGTTGATCGTATCGTATAAACGAATACCGATTCCGGTCGCAGCAGGGCGGAATTTACACGTTCGCGGGGCGCGAGGGGCCATGGTTATACCGAAGCCAATCGCGACACGATCGAAACATCTTTGTATAGGGTGAAATACCTATGGTTGACATTCCGGTAAAATCGCCGATGCTGACCCCGCTTCTCTGGCCAGAAGCAGACCCAATATTTTCATGAAATTAAACGATACCACCTCGGTTTTCGTCGGCCATGCTACGTCCGTGGTCAAAAGTAGCTTGGTAATGCCTCGGCCAGTCAAACGGATCGCGAACCGGTGTTTGCGTCACGGGGGAGGTGCCTCGTGAGTCAGCATGCCCCGATCGAGTTTCTGAAGAAATTGGGCGAGTCGACTCGCACACAGGAAGACCCGGTGCACGTCATGGCGACGGTGGCGTTCATGTTGGGTCAGGAATTGAAGGTATCGCGATGTGCCTACGCGGAAGTGGACGACGATCAGGATACGTTTTGCATCCGCCAGGATTACACCAGCGCCTGTGAGAGTGTGACGGGCCAATACCAGTTGGCCGCGTTCGGGGAACGCGCGGTGGCGACGATGCGGTCGGGTCACACGCTGTGCATTGAGCACGTGGAAAAGGAGCTGGGGGAATCGACCGCAGCCGAAACGTTTCGATCCATCGGCGTGCAGGCCATCATTTGTTGTCCGCTGGTGAAGGCGGGCTCGCTGCGGGCGATGATGGCGGTGCATCAGGTCGAACCCCGGGTCTGGACCGAAGCGGAAATCCTGTTGGTGCAGGAGGTGGTGGAGCGGTGTTGGTCGACGATCGAGCGCGCGCGGGCCGAGGAGGAGTCGCGGCACAACGAACGCCGGTTTCACGATCTCTTCGAGTTCGCCCCCGATGCCATTTTGTTACTCGACGATGTGGGTGAGGTCACCTTGGTGAATCAACAGGCGGAAACCCTGTTTGGGTGTGCACGCAGCGATCTCGTGGGCCAACCGATCGATCAATTGATCTCCGAACCGAAACCGGGCGACGACACCACGGAGGCGGCGACCACCCCGTCCAGCGAGGGCCGTCTGCCCACGCGCATGGCGCAGGTGTGCACACGGCAAGGGGAGCGCCGTTGGGTGGAGATCCGGCAGAGTCCGATCCACACGGGCTCCCGGCGGGTGACGGCGGCGGCGATTCGTGATGTCACAGCACGACGCGAGCTCGAGGCCAAGCTCCGGCAGTCGCAGAAAATGGAAACAGTGGGACACCTGGCCGGAGGGATCGCGCACGATTTCAACAATTTGCTCACCGTCATCACGAACTCAGCGGAGCTCGTGCTGATGGGGCTCAAGGCCGACGATCTGATGGCGGAGGAAATGGTGGCGATCCGGGATTCGGGCCGGCGCGCGGCCGATCTTACCCGGCAACTGCTGGCGTTTAGTCGACAGCAGGTGCTGCAACCCGCGTGCGTGGATCTCAATACCATCGTGCGTCGCTTGCGGCCGATCATCTGTCGGCTGATTGGCGAGCACATCACGGTGAAGATCGAGTGTTCCCGGCGTCCGGGCTTCGTGTTTGTGGATGTCTCCCAGATGGAGCAGGTGTTGCTCAATCTGGCGGTAAACGCGCGCGATGCCATGCCCAACGGAGGTCGATTGACCATCACCACGGCGGTGCATTCCCGGGCTTCCGATTCGGATCGGCGACCCGAACGCGAGCGCGGTCTGCCGCAGGTCATGTTGCGGATGAACGACACGGGCGTCGGCATCAACGGCGCCACGCAGGAGCGGATGTTTGATCCATTCTTCACGACGAAAAACCGAGGCCACGGAACGGGCATGGGTTTGGCCACGGTTTATGGCATCGTGAAACAGAGCGGTGGCGATATTGCAGTGGAGAGTGAACTCGGCCGCGGCACGACGTTCCGGGTGAGTTTTCCGCTGGCACCGGCAGGTCCGCCGGTGGCGACGGAAGAGCCGACGATGACGAAGAGCGAGTCCAGCCGGGCAACGGTGCTGGTGGTCGAGGACGAGGCCGATGTGCGGCGGATCACCGGTCGGTTGCTCGAATCATGCGGTTACGTCGCGCTGTTGGTGAGATCGGGAAAGGAGGCGCTGGAACTCTTGGCAACGCAGTCCGAAACGGTGGATGTGCTCATGACCGACGTCGTCATGCCGGACATGTTGGGCACGGAGCTGGCCGCGCGCGTGAAGGAGCTGTATCCGCAGATCCACGTGCTGTTCTCCTCCGGCTACACCGCCGATGCGATCGGTCGCCACGGTGTGCTCGACAGCGACCGGCATTTCATCCGCAAGCCCTACGAGCGCGACGTCCTGGCGCGATCGATAGAGACCTTGTTGAACTCGGCCGATTCCTAGGCCGCACGGCCGCGGCCGGGGCCGCGGGTCGTTCAAAGTGCCTTGTATCGAATACGTCGATACTCCATCTGGCCGCGGTCGCCTTCGAGTCCGATCGGGCCGGAGGCGGGCAGGGTGAGATCGGCGTCGAGTTCGTCGCCGTTGCAGGTCGCGTGCAGCTCGGAGCCGCGCACGGTGATGACCAGTTCGTTCCAGGCTTGCGGCTGGTAGTGCGGCAAGTCCTTCCACGGGCCGGCCAGCGCGTAGTCGCGACACTGGAGTTGCGGACCGCGCACGTAGACGCCGCTGTCGGCGTTGGGGGTCGAGCGGAATTCCATGCGGAGCTCAAAGTCGGTGCCGATCTCGCGCGTGGTCCACAGTTGTTGGATCTTGCGACCCTCGGCAGGAGTCGTGACGACGAGGCGACCGTTGATGGCGGCAAAGCGACCGTCGGGCGATTGGGTCAAACCGTCAAAGTCGACCGGCTCGTCGACAAAGGGCCACACCACGTTGGGATCGGAGGCCATCCAACCCGTGGCGCTCTGGCGATCGGCGGCGGAGGTCGGACGGTAGCCCCAGCCCGTGAGGTCCTGACCGTTGAACAAACTCGTGTAGCCGGGCTCGGGCTGCCAGCCGAGATCGACATCGGTGTCGACGAAGCCGAGCGTGGCGAGGATGGGCCACAAGGCGGCACGCCATTTGGCGTAACCGATGGCGTTGGGGTGCAGGAGGTCGGGCATTTCCTCGAGCACGGCGTTGCCCTCGGCGTTGGCGAAGAGGGTCCAGGTATCGAGGATGATGACCTGCGGATCGCCCCGGAACGCGGCGCGGTAGCGGGCGTTGAGATCGGTGATGTATTCGGGGCCGCGCGCCTTTTTCGGCGAGCTGGGGAAAACCTGACACAGGATGATCGGGGTGTCGGCGTCGTGGGCTTTGATGCGCTCGACGAGTTCGACGACGTTGTTGGTGATGGCGTCATTGCGCATGACTTCCTCGATGTCGTTGGTGCCGATGAGCAGGACGACGCCGGACGGATTCAGCGCGAGCACATCGAGCTCCAAGCGCATCAAAAGCCCGCGGGTGGTGTCGCCGCTGATGCCGCGGTTGGCGATCTTCACGCCGGCGAAGTCTGCGGCCATGGTTTTTTCCCAGCCCTGGGTGATCGAGTCGCCGAAGAAGACGAGCGCGCCCTGATCGGCCTCGACCTGCCGGGCCCAGTCGGTGCGGCGACCATGCCACAATCTCTGAAACCACGTGTGCCGCCGCAGGGAGCCCTTGCCGGGCAGCCCGTCATCATACATCGGCAATGCGAGCTCGTAGGCGGGCGTGGGGGAGGTCTCCGTCGGCGAAGCGGCGGTGGCACCGAGGGAAGCGAGACAGAAAATGACAACGAAGGAGAGACGGCTTGAACGCATAAGTGATGGGGGGGAGGGGGCGGGAAGGGACGCTCCATCATGGCGGGGAAAGCAGTGGAATGAAAAGCCCGAGGTTGTTCGAAGTTAACAACCGGGAGGTGAGCTGTTTCATTGGAGGGTTGTGTTCGAGGTCCGAGGTGTCGTGGAATGTCGGCCAGCTGGCGCGAGCTTCGTTTGGTCTGTTTACCCCCATTCCTTCTTATGATTTCTTTCCCGCTTTTCCGTCGCGTGGTGCAGGCCATTGCCTGCGCCTTTTGGGGAACCACCCTGCTAGAGGCAGCCGATGAATTGGATTTGGACCGACTTGAGCCCGTGGCGGCGGATCAGCCCGTGCCGATTCAGGACTTTTTTCGTCCCAGTTATTTTTCGAGTCCGATTTTAAATCCAGCGGGGACACACGTCGCGGCGCTGGTTTCGGGAGGGCAGGACAAATACCGGTTGGTGGTCGTCGACCTGGCCACCAATCAAACCGAAATGCTTTCGGGGATAGGTGATTTGGATACGTATGGCCATCGGTGGTTGGATGACCGTCGGCTGGTGTTTTCGTTGGCTGCTCAGAAATACTGGGGCATCGCGCTGTGCGCGGCCGAGGTGGGGAGCATGTCGCGGCCTTACCCTTTGATCCAGAACGGACGGCACACAGTGATCAGTGTGCCCGTCAAGAACCGGCGGTATCCCTACGTCTGGGTGAGTGGAGAGGGTAAAGGCAAGGATGGCGGAATCGTCGACCTGAATACCGATATCAAAACGGGGAAGATTGTGGATCTTACCCGCGCGACCTTCTCGAGTTCGGATTTCTTTTTAGCGGAGGAGCAGAACCGCAAGATGGTGAAGCGCCGTTTTGCGGTCCCGGAAGGCGGACTTATCGCGGGTTATTTTTCGGATCGGTTCGGAGAGCTGGCTTATAGTTACACCGGCCATGCCGGGCTCTACACCTTGCATCAGTTCAAGGGTGAGGACTGGGACCCGACTCCGGTGGATATGGAGCGGGTCGACATTCTGGCGGCAGGGGACGAGTCGGGCACGCTTCTCATTCGGGATCGCGTCTATGATGGACAACCCAGTGCGATAAGGGTGTTGGAACCCGCGACGGGCAAAATGGGGGAGCCGTTGTTGCGGGATAAAGGATACGATGTTACCGACGGAGCCTTCCGGGATGCGGCCACGCATCGCATCGTGGGGTTTCAGTATGATCGGGCGACACCGGCGGCAGTTTGGTTTGATGAGGGCTACCAGGCGTTGGACGAACTTTTTAAAAGTTATTTTCCTCGCAAGGCGGTGCGTATCGTCAGCGGCAATGAAACCAACACGGTTTTCGTCCTGCTGGTGTATACCGACCGCGAACCGGCGAGTTACTACGTCGTCGATTTGGAAAAGCGGTCGTTGGGCTTGTTGAAAGCCTCGCGGCCATGGATTGACCCGCAGCGCTCGAGTGGCGTGAGCATAGTGAAGTTTAAGACTGCGGAGGGTAAAAAACTCGATGCCTACCTCACGATGCCCGCCGGGGTTTCGAAGGCGAATCCGGCCGCCTTGGTGGTGCTGCCTCACGGCGGACCCTGGGTGCGCGATCGTTTGGGGTTTGATGGGCAGGCGCAGTTTCTGGCGAGTCGGGGCTACGCGGTGCTGCAGCCCAACTACCGGGGTTCGACCGGTTACGATTGGATGTTTCCCGAGGAGGACCAGTGGGCATTCCGCAAGATGCACGATGATGTGACGGCCGCGACCAAGACGGTGTTGCGGACGGGGTTGGTCGATCCCAAGCGGGTGGCCATTATGGGAGGTTCATTCGGTGCCTATCTGGCCCTTTCGGGCGGAGTTCACGAACCGGATCTCTACAAATGCGTGGTGGGTATGGCCGGAGTCTACGATTGGGCGGAAGTCATCAAGGACCGTGAATACGACCAATATTTTTCGCCGTTTTATGGACGATTGAGAAGGAAGTTGGGCAACCCCGACGACGATAGGGAGAAGTTTAAGCGAATTTCACCGATCCATTTTGTAGAAAACATGCGGGCTCCGATGTTTCTCGCTCATGGCAAGGACGATCCGGTGGCGTCGGTTCTCGAATCGAAGCGTTTGGAAGATCAACTGAAGAAGCACGGCGTCCCCCACGAAGCGCTCTACTTTGCTCTCGAAGGACACGGTATGGGGCATCTGGATAATCAGGTTGAGCTCTACACTCGTATTGAAAACTTCCTCGCGCGAAATCTCTGACTGCTGGCATTTGTCCCTGAAATTTCGGCGTGCGCTCGGGCGGTGGGTTTGCTTCGGTGGTCCCTTACGTCTTTTGAACCCGGCGCGCGCGTCGGTGTCAGGAGGTGCCTTCACCCCCGTTTTCCCCGCCTTCTTTCCCATGTATAGTTTGAAATCCCTCCGTTCGTTTCGCGGCGCTTGGTGCGCCTTGTGGTGTGTGTTAGCCGTGCCGCTGACGGCCCAGACGGTCTCTTCCCAGCTGCCGGGAACCGCTCTGCCCGAGGCTTCGCCGGCCATCGCTTTCTTTCGTGCCCCGCTGCTGCAGGCCCCGGCGCTGAACCGGGCGGGCACCCATGTGGCCGGCCTCTTCTCGGGCGGCGGTGAAACCTACCAGCTCATCATCAAGAACCTCGCCGACGAAACCGAGAGCTTCATTGGCGGCAGTGGGCCGGTGCAGGTGACGAACTTCTCCTGGCTCGATGACACCCACATCGCCTACAACCTCGTGACCAACGCGGGCGACGAACTGGGGCTGCTGGTCGTGAATATCAACCAACCCGGCGAGTCGTATCCGATTTATCAATATGGAGCGGCCCGGATCATCGGCGTGCCGGTGGACACCCCGATGAAGCCTCTCGTCTGGGTGGCGGTGGCGGGAGCGGAGGGACGCCCCGCCGTGGTGGAAATCGATGCCGCCTTGAACTCCGGACCGTATGTCGACGTGCGCGGCGAGGACAGCGAGGCCGCGTGGGTGCAGGTGGCGGAGAGAAACGAAGAGCACATTCTCCGCGTCGTGCCCGCTCCCCCGGGCGACAATCAATTGGGCTATCTGGTAAACGCCACGGGACATCTGGCCTACGCCTACACCTCGGACAATGACAACGATCGCGTGGTGCTCAATCTCTGGGATGGCAAGGGCTGGGTGCCGTCCGCCCTGGACCTCGATCGCATCAACGTGATCGACGTCGGCGACCACCCCGGCGAGCTGCTCGTCCGTCTGGCCAGCATGTCTTCCCAGCCATCGGCGTTGTTTTTCATCGATGCGCTGACGGCCGAGGCCGGGGATCTCGTGCTGCGCGATGTGGCTTACGATTTTTATGGATCGGTTTATCGTGACCCGGCTTCCCATGCCATTGTCGGTGTGCACTACGATCGCACCGGTCCGGTTTCCCAGTGGTTTGATGAGGGCTACCAGAATCTGCAGAAGATCCTGAGCGGTTATTTCCCGGGAAAAGTTGTCCGTCTGCTCGATGGCAACGAATCGGGCAACGTGATGCTGGTCAGCGTGAGCTCCGATCGTGAACCCGTCGCCTATTACACGATCGACCTCGCAGCCCGCACCGTGGGCCGCCTCCAAAGCGAAGCCCCGTGGATCGATGCGTCGAAGATGGCCGCGACGAGCATGTTTCAGTTCGATACCGCCGAGGGGCAGAAACTCGACGCCTACATCACGCTGCCGGTGGGCACGACCAAGGACAATCCCGCCCCGCTCGTCGTGCTCCCGCACGGGGGACCGTGGGTGCGTAATACCTGGGGTTTCGATCCCGAGGTGCAGTTTCTCGCCAGCCGCGGTTATGCCGTGCTGCAGCCCAACTACCGCGGCTCGGTCGGTTACGATTGGCAGTTCCCGTCCGTGGATCGCGCCGCCTTCGGCCGCATGCATGACGATGTGACTCGCGCGGTGCGCAAAGCGCTGCGCACGGGCATGATCGACTCCGATCGCGTCGCCATCTCGGGCGGCGGCTTCGGTGGCTATCTGGCGCTGACGGGCTTGGTCGACGAGCCCGACCTGTATCGCTGCGGTATCAGCTTTGCGGGCATCTACGACTGGGCTCGCATCGCCAACACGCTGGGGCTCGATCGCGAATCCGATCCGGTCTACGGCGATCTCTTCAAGATTCTGGGCGACCCGGGGCGCGATGCCGCCAAGTTTGCGCGGATCTCGCCCAACCGTCGCCTCGACAAGTTGCGCGACCCGATTCTCATCGCACGTCAACGCAACGCCAGCCCCGTCGAAACCGTGGAAGCCGACAAGTTGATCGATGCCCTGCGTTCGGCCGGAGCGAAACACCAGGTCTTCGTGACCGACGGCAGCCTCGGTCAGCTCAGCAACCGGGTGGCGCTGTTCGAACGCATGGCGGATTTCCTCGACGCCAACATGTAGGGCTTACGCCCAGCGGAGTCAGCCTCTTGTCCCGCTCTCACGCCGCGTCCATCCGACGCGGCGTTTTTCGTGGCGTGTCGGGCGGTCGGGCGCCACCCACTCGCGAGGACTGCGCGGTAGGAGCGGGCTTGCGCGCGATACATCGGTGTCATGGTCGGAACGGGGGGCAGGGGCTATCGCGCGCAAGCCCGCTCCGACGTTTCGAGCGATGGAGCGAACGGCAGGGACGGTGGCAGTGGGTAGCCATGCCGAAGCCCAAAAAAGCCGCGTCCAAAAACGCGGCTTTTAAAAAAGTGACGAGCGATTACTACTTCGCCGTCGCTGCCGATCGGGCCGGCTCAGTTGCCGTCGAGGCCGCCCCACGGCGTGATCTGGTCAAGCGCGGGGACGATGATGCGGCGCAGTTCGAGGAAGTCGACCGGTCCCGTTTGACGATAGATGACCTCGCCTTTCTCGTTCACCAGCAGGGTGTGGGGCAGGGCGCCGTTCCACTCCGGATCGATGGCCTCGATGTTGGCGTATTTGTCGGTGTCGCCAAAGATGTAGTTCTGCATCGAGGCGTGTTGCCCCTTGAGGAACTTGAGGGCCTTCGCGCTCATCTTGGGATACTCGGCCGCGATGGTGACCATCTCGAAATCGCGACCGCGGAAGGTCAGGTTGGTATCCACCAAATCCGGGAACTCGGTGACACACGGTCCGCACCAGGTGGCCCAGACATTGATGAGGCGCAATTTGCCGGAATCCTTGTTCTCGCGCAACGCGACAAAGTCAGCGGCGACGGCTTCCTTGAGCTCGACCGGCTCGTTCTTCACCTGCTCGGCCCAGATCTTATTGTAGCCCTCGGCCTTCTCCGCCCATTTCACCGAGCAACCGAAGACGCGGGTGGTGGGCGTGGACACCTTCTTGCCGGCGAGCAACTCGTCGAGAGCGGCGCGGGTATCCTGGTGCTTGATGTATTGTGGCAACTCGGCGTCGTCGATGCGGCCCTGGAAGGCGAGCTTGCGGTCTTGATCGTAGATGAAGACATGCGGGGTGGCGACGGGGCCGAAGACGCGGGAGATCTCCTGAGTCTCACCGTCGTCGAGATACGGAAAGTTGAAACTCTTGTGTTCGGCCCGGACCTTCATGTCTTCAAAAGAATCGGTGAGATCGGTGTAGGCCATCTCGTCCAAACGCACGGCGGCGGCGTTGTTGGGGTTGAGGGCGATGACGGCGACGCCCTTGGGGCCGTAGTCGGTGGTGAGCTGCTTGAGCCGCTCCTCGTAACGCTGGGCGGTCGGGCAGTGGTTGCAGGTGAAAACGATGCACAGGAGCTTCGCGTCGGCGAAAGATTCCGGGGTGTAGGTTTTCACCTCGTAGGTGCCACCTTCGATGCCGGGCAGCTCGAAGTGCGGCAACGGCGTGCCGAGCGGCGGCGGCTTCGGGTAGTCGTCGGCGGCGGAGGCCAGACCGGCGGAGAGAGCGACGAGGGTGAGGAGAGACGGGATTAACCGGGGCATCATGGCGCCAACGTGATGCCAGCCGGTTCGATCCGCAAGCGATCGCGGGCAGATGGCTTGGTTCAAGTTCACCAAATCGTTCCGCCCTCGGGGCGGTCGGCGGATTTCAGTCGCTCTGCGGTGTGTAGAACAGCGCGTCGAGATACCCGTGGTGGGCGGACGTCTTGGCCTTCGATTTTTCCAGTTTTTTGAGGATGCCGCCGAAGGTGGTGCGGTGCGCGGGCAACTTGGTCTTGGTGCGGGCGTGGGCGACCAGAAAGTTTGCGTCCGACGCGTCGTCCCTCACCTCGTAAACATCGTAGGCATCCATGATCGGCACCATGCTGAACGTGGTGACCTTGCCCGTGGAGATGGGGATCATGATGAAGCCGACGAAGTCGGTGTTCGACTGCACGTAGCGGGGCACGCCGGTCACGATGAGCGACTTGCCGGGCTTGCCGGTCGTGACGGCGGCGGCGGGAGACAGCATGGCCGGGCGGTGGCGCCGCCGCGCTTTCTTGAGCTCCGGGGACAACGCGCTCACCACCGTGGTCGCGCCATCCTCCGGCAGCGCCGCCAAGGCCATCTCCAAAAACAGAAACATCTGCTGTTGGTCGGAATAAACGCCGGCGACCTTGGCTAGTTCGGCGGGGGCGATCTCACCGTCGGCCGACTTCGTGAGCAGGTTGTAGAAGCGTCCGCCGTTATCCAACGCGGCGAGGGCGTTGCGGGTGGTTTTATAAGGGACGAGTTTTCTCATGAGGATGACATTTTACCGAAGGTCACGAAGCTAACCCTACCGCTGGCATTTCTACAGGAGGAAACGGCGGAAATCAGCGTCGCGTGCATTGTGGTAGGTTCTGGAGATTTAAAGGTCGGGTCCCGGCTGATGGTCTCGATTGCATCGCCGAGAAGCTTGAGTCCTTGCGCCGTTGGAAGGTCCCCTGTGGATCGGGCTTCACGCCCGACATCATCCGGCGCGTTGCTTTCTGGAGAGGAGCCGCCGGCGCGCCCGATTGCCTTTACTCCGTTTTCGTGAGAATGTCGGTGCCGAGATACTTCATCCCGGGCAGCGTATACCAACTACGTTTTTGCGGGATCCGCATTGAGCCGACCTGGATCTCGTCTTCGAGTTTGATCAACTCGCCTTTGCCCGCCGCCTCGTCCTTGTAGAACGTGTAGCGGCGCATGCGACCGGTCTGTTGGTCGATGAAGAAATACCATGTGTCCTGCTCGTAGACGACGCGGATCACATCGCAGGCGGCGCCGTCGATCTCCGCCGTGGTGACCTCGGCATCAAGCGGTGTGTCGGCGTCATGGAGTTTCATGGGCAGCCCCCACAGATAGAGGTAGTAGTTGCGCAACATGAGGCCGCGGGCGGCATCGCGTTCGCCAGCGATTACGGTGCAGGACTCCCTGGTGATCGCGTAGGCCTCGGTCCCATTGCGATCGAGCCGCATGGATGTTGTGCGGTTGTTGAGGACCATGGTGACGGTCTTGTTCTCTGCCCCGGGGCGCGTCTCGATAAAGTGAAAAGTCGTGTCCTCCAGCGCGGCCCATTCCCCGTGCGGATCGTGGTAAGCCGTGGCCCGCGCCAACACCTCCGTCGGAGTCGGGGCGGCCGCCACCACGGTCAGTCCGCTTCCGATGAAGCAAAGCATCCCACGAAGAGTCATAAGTCTTGAAGGTTGCGGGGCATTTCCGGCGACGTCAGGGACGAAATGATCACGATCCCCCGGCAACCGCGACCCGGTCGACCATGGATGCGTCGCTCCGTTCAAGTGGCGGGGCCGGTGTAGTTCCAGTGCCAGGGTTCGAAAGCAATGCCCCGTTCGTTTTTCCGGGGGTAGGACAGCGTGAAACCAAATTCCGAAGCCTGCGCCGTCAGCCAATTGAATTCCGGGGTGTGTTCAAACGCTTCCGACAAGGGTTCGGCCTGCGGCGATCCCAGATCCAAAGCGGTGCCGGCATGGTGTTCACTGTGGCCGGGATACGCGCTGACCCTGAGGATGTCTTCAAGCGACTGGCCGGCCCGCAGCTTGCGCGTGACGATTTTCACTTGGTGAGAGAAGCTGCGAAAGCCGGAGATAAGCAGGGGGTGGACCCCTTCGCATTTCGCGGCCCGGTGCAGGCGGTGCCACGCCCGGGCGGTCGGTGGGGACAGGAACACCTCCCGTCCGAACACATCCGAACCGACGGAAACCACCTGCTTGGCTTCTTCGACCGGAGGCATTCGTCTGCGGTATCCGGGTGGCGGTGATGGCAGCGGATTCAGCGATGGGTTCATCGTGGATTATGAGGCACCCTCACAGCCGAAATCCGGAATGGCAACGTCGTGCCAGCCCGCTTGGAAAAGGAGGCGCGCCCGCCACCTTCCCGGCAGGTCGCAGTGCCCTCCCGGCTCAGGGGTAAAGTCCCAAATGTCTGCCGGTGCCGCTCAATCACGACGAGCTGAAGGCTGAGCCCCCAGCGACTATACCCCGTTTGGCAGGCCCCAACGCGTGAAATTCCAAATGGACCCAATCGCTGGCCATTCTTCGCTCGAGAAGTCCCAATTGTAACGAAACGACCTCGTCGGATTGCCCTCACACCAGCCCAAATCCTGACAAAGTGAGGACATGACGCCGTCAGGTCTCCGGGCACGAAGTCTCACGCCGAGCCGGACTGATGGGGCTTCTCCACGCCCGTCGGCGAACGTTCGCGGAATTTCGGAGTCTGGAGAGGGATGGAGCAGGCATTTTTTGATCACTGGAGCACATTGGAGCGGACACTGGCGGTCGGCGTGTCAGCCTATGTCGCGCTCATTTTATTTCTTCGGATTGCTGGCAAACGCGTGCTTTCCAAAATGAATGCCTTCGATTTGGTGATCACAGTATCGCTCGGTTCCACGCTCGCGACGATCCTGCTCAACCGCGATGTGTCCTGGGCCCAAGGGTCAGTCGCGCTGGCGCTGTTGGTCGGACTGCAGTTCTTAATCACGTGGTTGAGTGTGAGGGTCGGCTGGGTGCGCCGGATGGTGACAGGAGAGCCGGCGTTGTTGCTGGAGACGGGTAAGCTCCACGATGCGGCTCTGCGCCGCGAACGGATCACCGCTGATGAGGTGCGTGCGGCCATTCGCTCCGCAGGCTTGGCGCGAGTGGACCAGGTCGCCGCCGTGGTGCTGGAAACCGATGGTTCGTTGAGTGTGATTACCCAGCACCCGCCGGAAGAATCCGTCTCAAGCCTCGTCGGCGTGAAGCGATCGGACGAGACCCGTATCGGCAAGAGGAACTGAAACCCCGGCAGCCATCGGGGTCACGGCAGCCATCGGGGAGGCAGCCATCGGGGTCAAGGCAGCCATCGGGGTCATGTCGTCAGATTGTCAGCATTGGCGTTGAGATGGGGGAATTTGAGGCAAACGAATTGGAGCTTCCCGCGTAGATTTCCATCGTTTTGAAGGGCACACGTCAGTTCCAAGAAATCCACCGCTATCCGCTGCTCGGTGGGACCTGCTGACAAAGTGACGACATGACCCCATCCGTTTGCCCCGCTCGATGAGGCCCTCCCCGGGAACGCCGAGCTCCAGCTCGGCCCCGCTACCCGAGCCTCCGCGCTCTCTGCGAGCTGCGCCCGAAGCGGTCAGCACGCATAACGGTCGCCTGAAGCGTCGGGAGATCGATGATCTCAGTCTACGAACGACTGAGAACTACAAATGTTTAAACCAGCCCCCTTTCTGCTCCCCTCGGATTGCCCTGACCTCCCTCGGATTGCCCGAACTACAAATGTTTAAACCTGACCCTTTTTTAGCGCCTGACCCTTTTTTAGCGCCCTTTTTTAGCGCCTGACCCTTTTTTAGCGCCTGGACGGAGAAGTCCCGGCTACGGTTCAAAACCCGCCTCAAGGCGATCACCTCGCGCAAGCGCGGGGTGGCGGTGGACAAAGTCATCACGGAGCTTCGTCGCTACGTGATCGGCTGGCTGGGCTACTTCGGGATCAGTCACACCTACGGGGAAGTGTTGGCACTGGAGGATTGGATGCGACGACGCGTGCGGATGTATTATTGGAAACAGTGGAAGCAACCGCGCACTCGGCGTCGCAATTTGATCAAACTCGGGGCCAACCCCGCCAAGGTGAAACTGGCGACGCGCAGTCGCAAAGGCTACTGGCGCATGAGCAGCAATAGCATCGTGCAGGCGGCGTTGACCAACGCCTATCTTCACGGGCAAGGGGTGCCGGACATGAGGTCAAAGTGGATCGCTATGCATTACGGGAACAACAGTGTTCCCGCCTGACGGAACCGCCCGGTGCCGAGCGGCACGCCGGGTGGTGTGGGACCTGTGGCCGATTGATCTTATATCAGTCGGTCACGGGGACCCGATTCGCCTCTGGTTTATGCAGGACAATCGATTCGATTGAGGTGGGGAAATGAAATGTCATGTCTGCGGTGGAGGGGATCTTTCTGGAACGTCAGCTCGGGTCCGAATCTATCTTCTTTTTGTTTCAGCTGGAATGGCGAATGACGGCTGGGAAACGACCTCGAATATTACTTCCGGCGAACGCCCGAGGTCAGACGGGACCACTTGTGGTCCTTGTCTGCACTGACTTGATAGGCTTGGTTCTCACGGTTCGGAAACAAGAAAAAGGGCCCCAGCACTTGCCAGCGAAGCAAGAATTAGGGCTCCTGCAACAAGGCGAGTGAATCCTTGGAAATCGAATGGCGCCGTAATGTGCAAGTCCTCGCCCCGCACAAATAGAAGAATGAACCAACCGCCAATCCAGCCGAAGAACATAAAGAATGGAAGATTTGTGATCCATCGGCCTCTGGCGTGCGATAACGACGCTCTGATTTCTTCGGGTAGCACCGACCAGAATCCAACGATGAGCGCGGTCGCCACCGTAAACACGAGGAGCCGCCTTTTACTTCGAACGTCGATCCAGTAATGCGGGGACATTTTGCCTATCGTTATAGGTGAGACGCGGCGGCCAGCGAATGTGAAATGGTGACCGCGTTGGGGAGGAGTGACCGGACAACGGCGGCCCTGGCCGTCGTTGTCTCGACCGGCTGGATGAACGAAGCCGCTGCGCGGCGCAGTGAGGAGTGAGGGGTATGACGTTCGGGACGCACGGCGGTTGACGATGTATTTTGGTCCGCCAATCGCAAGACTGGCGGTGCTATGTCCAAAAACAAATCCACCCGTAAAGGTCGCGACTTCCGTCGTGACGTCACCGAACAGTATCAATCGTTAGTGCGCTTCGATGAGATGCTCAAGCTGCGAAGCATGGCCTTCTCCACCCGCTCGGAGTATGTGCGCTACGTGCGCAAACTCGCGCAGCACGTGAAGCGCGATCCGGCCGAATTGAACGAGGCGCAGCTTCGCGCCTACCTGCTGCACCTCAAGGAGGTCCACCACTACAGCGGCAGCACGATGCGCACCGCCGTGTGCGCCATGCGCAACTTCTACGGCAAGTTGCTGGGCCACCCGTGGAAGCTGTTCGACCTGGTGCGCTCGCCCGATCGCAAAACCTTGCCCGCGGTGCTCACCCGCGCCGAGGTGGCGCGGTTGTTCGCGGCGATCACCGAACCTCGGTTTCGCACCATCCTGCGACTCATCTATGCGTGCGGGTTGCGTATCCGTGAAGCAACGACACTAGAGGTGACCGATATCAAGCGTGAGCCGTGCCGACTGCATCTGCACCACACGAAGGGGCAAAAGGAGCGCTACGTGCCGCTGCCCGAATCGATGCTCGAGGAGTTGCGCGCCTACTGGCGCACGCACCGGCATCCGAAGTGGGTGTTCCCTGGCACCGGTCGGGGCTGGCGCGAGGGGCCCGGTGCGCGCGAGCGCCTGGCTCTCGCGTCCGAACCGATGGGCGTGGGTTCGATCCAAAACTGCCTGCGGTTGGTCGTGCCGGTGGCCAAACTGCCCAAGGGCACCCACCCGCACACGCTGCGTCATTCGTATGCGACGCACCTGCTCGAAGAGGGCGTGAGCATCCGCTTGATTGCGCAGTTCATGGGCCACTCCTCCATTGAAACGACCGCCATTTACACGCATCTGACCGCCGTCAATGAAGCCGCCGCTCGCGCGGCGGTGAGTCGTTTGCTCGACGGCATTTAGTTAAATCCGTGTCGGCCTTGGCCGAGTGGCTCGGGGCGCAAGCCCCGGGCTCTGAAGTTTGGCGCGAGTGAGGCTTAATTATGGGAGTAGAACAGGGCGGAGGCGAGGTCGGTGGCGGGTTTATCCGATTTGTGGATTGGCCGGGTGCGAGAGCAGAAGTGCGATAAACTGTCCGGCCGTAGGTGGCGCGACCACAGTTCGACGCGCAGCTGGTTGATGAGCAGGCCAGTCGTGGCGCGGCGCGGGGGTTCACGACGTCGCCATTTGGCGAGGGGCACCGAGGGCGGCAGTCGATTCGAGCCGTAGGTTTTGTGCCCGGCGAGCAACAGGAGCGCATACGCGGCCACCGCGCAGGCGGGCTGGCGGCGCACCGCCTCGGGTTCGCGCAACTGCGCTTCGCTGACACCGAGCAGGTCCTTTTCGTCCTTGAAGTTGACCTCGATGTCCCAGCGCCAGAGGTATTCCTGCAAGATCTCTGCGAGCGGCACGTCCGCATCGGTGCAGATCAGGTAGGCGGGCTGCCGGTAGAGCAATTTGCCGCCTGTTTTCAATCGGTAGCCCAGGGGCGCGATCACGACCACCTGCACCAGCGTATCGACTCCGGTGATACGGGCGAGCACCGGCCCCTGGGTTTTGATCTTAAAGTCGTGACGCTTTGCGGCCGCAAAGGCCGACACCCGGGTCCACCCGACGGTGTCGTCCACGCGCAGCTGTTCGGGCGTGGGCAAGGTGTCGCCATACTTGCGGGGGCGGCCGTTCTTGCCGGGCTGCGCTGCGTAGGGCGCGTAGAGTTTGGTGTCCTTGCGCACCCGGCCGATCAGCACGGTGTTTTCCGGCAGTTGGCGCAGGAGGGTGCGGTTGGTGAAGCGCCCGTCGCTCACCCAGTGGATGGGCCGTTGGGTCGCGGTGCGCAGGTGCGCCATGCGTTCGGCGGCGACTTTGTTGATGTTGGCCTGTTTGCGCGCCTCCACATACGCCGCCTGCGCCTGGGCGTCGGCGTGACGCGAGGGCTTTTTGGGCAATGGAGCCTCTTGCCAGTCCACCGGCACCAGCCGGGCGGAGCCGTCGTCGGCGGGCATCGCGGCGCTGAACTGGAGCACGCGCTGGCCCCAGATGAAGTTGACGTTGAAGGGCGGACCGAGGGGGTCCTTGCGCCAGCCGCAGCCGGGGATGCACCGGCCGGTCTTGCGTGTGATGGAGTCGTCCAATGCGACCACCCAGGGCCGGGTGGCATCGGTGGCAGCCAGTGCCTCGGTGCGCACGTGTGCGAAGATCGGCTCGACCGGCAGGCGTTGCAGCAACCGATAATCCGCCGACCAGTCCCGGTGCTGGGAGCCAGCGGTGCTCAATGCACCGGTCACCGTGTGGCGGCCCAGGTTGAGCAACCCAGCCAGCCATTGCGTGCGGGCGCGCGCAAAGTCCTCGGGCAAGTCGAAGACCGGCGCGAGACCATCGAGCAGGGAATCGAACGCTTCGCTCAACGAGGCGTTTTTTTTACAGGGACCCTGTCGGGCGGGACTTCACGCCGGGAGACAATGAGGTGGCCCTTGTCGTGGATCGTCCACTCGACGGTCTCGCCTTTGGCGAAGTCCATCGCTTGAGCGATGGGAGTGGGGAAGTTGATATAGAACTGGGAAGTTTCCTTCCGCTGAATGCATTGAACTTTAGTTGGATAGCCCATGAAGATAACTAGTTTAATTACTAGATTAATGACAAGCCCTTTCCTCCCAAAAAACTAGTCGGTGCCAAACTTCAGGGTCGGGCTTTACGCCCGACGCTGCATCGGATTGGCTCCGTCTCATGTCTGAATCGCCGCAACGTGGCCCCGGTTACGGTGCGTTACGACGGGGGCGGATTGATCTGCCGGGCGCGACATATTTTCTGACCATGACGGTCAGGCGTCCTCTCCGATTTCGAAGTGGTTTGATGGAAACGGACGTGTGTCGCTCGTTGCAGAAGGGGGCGCATGACTTGGTGAAGGAGGATGCATGGTGGCTTCATGCCATCGTGATCATGCCGGATCATGTTCACATGCTGGTGCGGTTGACATCGGGCACCTTGGCGGCGGCGGTGCGCGCTTGGAAAGGGAGGCAGTCGACGCCATTGCGGAAGCGAAACCTGTCGTGGCAACCGGGTTTTTATGATCATCGGCTGCGACCGCAGGACCAAGTCCTGGGCGTGGTTCGATACATGTGGCTCAATCCCTACCGGGCCGACCTCGTTGCCGACGATCAAGTCTGGCCGGGGTGGTGGTGCAGTGAACAGGTCTCCATCTGGCTGGGTCAGAATGCAGCGGATGACCGCGATGTGCTTCCTCCGGCATGGTGGCGGTGATAAGCGGGTGTCGGGCATAAAACCGGACCCACGAGCGGCTTGGAGGAACAGGCGGGCCTAAAGCCCGACCCACGGGGGGGGCTGATGATTGAATACGCACGGGCCCGACCTTGCGGCTGATTCGGCCCAGTCTGGGAAAATTTTTAGACAATATAGACAAAAGTTCGGGGTGGTGGCGCTTAAAGGGGTAAACTCGCCTCGAAACGTCTCATCATGCCCAAACCCTCTTCGCCCGATTCCGACTGGCGCTCCTGGTTTCAAACCTATGGAGCCCGGTTGCTGCTCGCCGCCCGGCAATGGACGCGATCGGCGGCGGATGCGGAGGATGTCGTGCAGGAGGCGTTCGTTCGCTTCTGGCGGCAGCAGCGTTCCCTGCCCGGAGAGCCCATGCCTTTGATGCTGACCTCGGTGCGGCGGTCCGCGCTCGATCTGCTGCGGCGGCGGGCGCGGCGTGAGCGTCGCGAACAAGAGCATGTCGATATCGCGGCGGAATCGTGGTTCGAACCGAACCCGGAATGCGACGACCGTGCCAATCACCTGGAGGAGGCCGTGGTGCAGCTCCCGTCCGAACAGCGCGAGGTATTGGTGCTCAAAATCTGGGGCGGGCTCACCTTCGCGGAAATTGCTGATCGACTCGACCTGTCACCGCACACGGCGGCTTCGCGCTATCGCTACGCGCTCGGTGCCTTGCGTCAGAAACTTTCAACCTTGGAAAATCATGGATAACGAATTTGCCGATCTGGAAGCCGAGCTCCGGCAGCTGCGGCCTCGTCAACCGTGCTCGCGGTTGCAGAGCCGTATCGCCGAAGTGCTCGACGCGCCTGAACTCGCCGCGCCGTTTCGTCCCCGCGAATCGACCTCCGGTTCATCGTCGCTGCCGCGGGCGGTTCGTCGCGTTCCGGTTTACACCACCGCCACGACCTGGACGTCGTGGAAATGGGCCAACTGGGGGGTGGCGGCGGCTTTGGTCGCGTTGATGACGGTGTTGTCGATTTCGCATTTTCCTCCCGCGATCACCGCCGCCGACCCCACCGCCGCGGTGGCGCTGGGAGCGGCGGTCGAGGCTCCCACGCTGCGTCCGGTCAAGGCCGGTCGCACCATCATTGGCAGTCGCTCCGACGGCGTCATCGAGCTGGCCGATGGTTCGGCGGTCGAGCGCGTGCGTGATTATTTCGTGGATACGATCGAATGGCGTGATCCGGCGGGAGTGGCCCAGTTGCGCTGGGAGGTCCCGCGTGAATCGGTGCGCTTCGTCGGGCTGGCGGCTTACTGAGAGCCGCGCCTTCGTGCTTATTATTTCAACCCTGCTTAAACCAAAATCATCCGAACTCGAAACATCATGAACACACCTCACTTCCGCCGTCTCGGCGGCATTCTTTTAATCGCTGCGCTGGCGGTGCCCATGGCTTCGGCGGCTCATCATGAAGATGATGAGGAGCACCATGTCGAAGTGATCGTATCGGGCGACCACGACGGTCAGTCCGGCGGCAACATGACATTCGGTTGGGTGCACGAGGATGCTGAAGCCGCCGATCCCAGCGCATTTCTGGGCGTGGAAACCGCGCGGGTTTCCTCGACGCTGACGACGCAGCTCGGCCTCGACCGTGGCATCGGCCTCGTGGTGAGTCGGGTCGTGCCGGAAACGGCGGCGGCGACGGCGTTGGCCAAACACGACATCCTGATCAAGTTTGACGACCAACTTCTCGTCAGTGCCGATCAACTGGGCGTGCTCGTGCGTTCCAAGGACATCGGGACGAAGGTCACCCTCACGATCATCCGAGCGGGCAAGCAACAGACCGCCGAGGTCGAGCTCGGCGAACGCAAAGCCAAAAAAATGTCCCGCCAGTTTCGCGTGCTCGGCGATTCCGACTCGGGCAATGCCCACGGCAGTGTCGACGTGAAAGTCCTGCGCGACCATGCGCGCTCGGCGGGCGGTAACATTTCCCGCGAGGAGGTTGAACGCCTCATGCAGCACGTTCGATCCCGACAGGATGAAGGTCAGAAAATGGCGTGGGTCACCAAGGAGGAAGGTCCGGTTACGCGCATGCTCAATGTCAATCAAGGCAATGTCGTGTTTTCCGATGAGGACGGTATGGTCGAGTTGCTCACGGCGGGTGGCCAAAAGACCCTGGTGGTGAAAAGCGCCGACGGCGATGTGTTGTTCGATGGTCCCATTTCCAGTGAAGCCGATCGCGCCAAACTCAGCGATGCGTTAAAGCAGCGCCTGCAAAAGGTGGAGAGTATCGAGGACATCGAGTTTCACACCGACAGTTCGTTCGAGACCGATGACGTGCATATCATCACGCCCAAGGGAGGCTCGGCCCAGATCATCCGGCCCAAGATGGAAAGCCACGTCGTGGTCCAGGTCGCGGACAATAATTCCTGAATAGTGGTTTCAGCCCGGTCGTGCACCGGCTGCGTGTAGTTGCGCCAAAAAAATGCGGAGCCCGCCAAGGCTCCGCATTCTGATTTTATTAAACTATCGTAGGCGAAGCGCCGGATCAGCTCGCCATGGCGGGGGGCAACTCGTCGACCGCGGGACGCTTGAGAAAGGCGGAGATGATGAGGCAGATGATGAAGCTCACGATGAAAGCCATGATGAAGCCCATGATGCCGGAAGCGACCGGACCGGTCATCATCCGCACCATGCCTTCGGCTTGTTCGATTTGGGCGGAGGTCATGCCGCGTTCTTCCATTTTGGCGATTTCACCCTCCACGATGATATCCTGCAGGCCGGGGTTGATCACCGTCATGTAGAGCACGTTGAAGAGGGAGCCGAAGAAGCTGGAGACCAGAGCGGTCAATGTGCCGGCGCCGAGGGCCCGACCGTATCCGAATTCCTCGTGGACGGGGGTGTCTTCCCGGCGGGCGCGGATGGCGAGAATGAGACCACCGATGGTGACGATGATGCCCAGCACCATGCCGATCATCTGACCGGTGGGGAGTTTTTCGGCGTTGGCGTGAAATCCGAGAACATTGAGGAGAAGGGCGATCACGAGCCCCGCGATGGCCATGCCGAGGCCGTAGAGGAAGTTGGTTTTCATGGGACCTGCACCGTGAGCGATTCTGATCGCATTGCCAACCGGACAATGGACGGGCGGTTTCCGCGCCGGGATGAGCGGCTGAGACCCGCTTGGCGACCTGCAACGGCGCCGCGCTGATTTTCCCGTCAAGCGTGCCCGGCCGGTGCCGATGCCTTGCTCAGACGGAGCGCATGGTGCGGCGGTGGAGACGGCGGAGGCGGCGGGTCGAGAGGCGTTGTTTCAGGCGTCCCCGCAGCAAACCGTAATTGCGGGAATCGTGGTGGAACTCGTGCAACTCCTCCTCGAGGTCGCGCGCGGAGCGTTGGTGTCCACAGAACAGCGCCAGTTCCAAGTCGGGCTCAAAAGTCGCGGGCCGCAGGGTCAGCCAGATAGGGGCCAACCAACGCATCGGCAGGTGCAGGGTGCGACGCACCACGGCGGTGGCGAAGCGTTGCGGGTCGATTTGGTGTTGGGCGCAGAAACGCTCGGCAAAAGTGGCGGTGCCCGAATCCGTAGCGTCCATGGGTTCGGAGGCGGCGTGGTTGGCGCCGCGGCGGGAGCGCGACTTCGCCTTCCCCCGTGCTGAATGACTGCCAGGCACCGGCGCGGCCATCAGTTGCGTCGACGGCGCCGCCCCATCGTGACCATGAAAGCCATGCCACCGAGGAGCGCGGCGTAGGTGGAGGGCTCGGGCACGGCGGAGGTGGGCGCCGCGGCGAGGGAGGCCCATGTGCCCGGGTCGGCTAGGTCGGAGTAAGCACTGGTGCTGGCGCTCAGTTTGAAACTGTTAACCGGCACATTGGAAAAATTGCCGGTATACGACGATGCCACCACCGCGGTGAGACTTACTGAGGTAAAACTGATTGAAGTGCCTGGGTCCATTCGACCGTAGGCGCTGAAATTGAAGTAGGCTGTGTTGTCAGCGACTGATGGTCCGGTGAGATTTATGGACGAGCCGACCGAGTTGAAGCTGCCGGTGAGATCCGTGAAAACGGGAGTAATGGTCGATTCCCTGAACCACCCGGAGGAGGTCGCGCTTGATCCCCCTGAATATGAAAGGTTGATGAGGGCGGTATTCCAGTCTGCGGGTGCGTTCACGACGAAGACCTGGCCCTCTGGTGCGGACCACGTAATGGCCACCGTGGTTTCTCCGGCGCTACTGAACTGGTAACTGAAATAGCCCAGGAGGTTTTCGCTGATCTCCGATTGGCTGAATGTATCACCATAGGCAGACGAGTAGGCTCGGTAGGTGTAAGTCTCAGTATCGAGCTCCCCGGAGATTGAGATTTGAGCCGGGCTTACCGAGGCCATCGCGGATAGACTGAGGAGGAGGACGGCGCACTTGGATAAATTCATGTTTTGCAGCGGGGAATTTCTCGTCGCTCCGCCATCCGGTTATCCGCAATGGCTGCGACGATGCCCCTCGATACAAGGGGTAATTACCCCATTCCTAGGCTGAATTGATCAACGGTAGCGAAGAATGACCAACGGTCGTTCTTTTGCAGCTGCGCTGCATTTATGGGCGGCGAGGCGGCGGGCGACTTGAGCCCGTTTCAGCTGCCAGGCACGCGGTTGCGAATCTCCGCCCACTGACGGCGACTTGCCGGGATGGGTTCGCTGAGGCCGAACAGCTTCACGCGTGGAGAGCCGACCAGTGGTCGATCGATTGCCTCGATCCGGTCCAGATTGGCCAAAGTGCCGCGACGAATCTGGGCAAAGCGATGAGCGGGCAGTTGAGCTTCCCAGGCTTTGAGGGTTTGCAACACGAGGATATCCCGACCGGTGGTCAGGCGGACGCGGGAATAGTTCTGTTGAGACTCGATGGCGGCGATGTCGGCCAAGGGCACGAACTCGGCGCCGCCTCCACCCCGCACCAGCACGGTGTCGGTTTCGGTGAGAGCGGGGGGCGCTCCGGTGCTGACCGGGCCGGTGGCGGCTTGCGTGGCGACCCGGCGCAACGACTGGGCCAGACGCTCGGCCGTTGCCGGTTTGAGCAGGTAGTCGACCGCGTTGACCTCAAAGGCGCGCACGGCGTGTTGCTCGTATGCGGTCAAAAAGACGATGCTCGCATCCGGTGCCACGTCCGGCACGAGGTCGAAGCCACTGCCGCCGATGAGTTGGACGTCGAGGAACACCAGATCGTAGTCGGCCGCTTTGCGTAGCCGACGGCGGGCGGCGATGATATTGCCCGCTTCGCCGACGATGGGGATATGCGGATGGGCGGCGAGCAGGCGGCGGATTTCTGCCCGAGCCGGCGGCTCGTCATCGATGAGGAGGGCGCGCAGTGGGGTGGTGGCGTTCATGAAGCTTGGGGCTCGCCGAGCAGTTTGAGCCGGGCGGTGACGCCAACGGGAGAGGGCCCGACGTCGAAGTGGTGACGAGCCGGGTAAAGGCGTTGCAGGCGCTCGCGAATGTTGTCGAGGCCCACGCCGTTCGAGATGCTGGGAGGGGCGGAACCGGGTTCGATCCAGCGTCCGGAGTTGCTGATTTCTATGTCGAGCGTTTGTGCGTCGGGGGCGTGCAGACGAATTGAGGCGACGATGCATTCCTCACTGGTTTGAGCCCCGTATTTGAGGGCGTTTTCCACCAGCGGCAGCAGCAGCAACGTGGGCAGGGCGCGATCGGCGGCCAGCGGGTCGAGATCGAGCGTGACCTGCAAATTGTCCTCCCAGCGGGCCTGTTCGATGTCGAGAAAAGCGGTGAGCATTTCCTGTTCTTCGGCCACCGTGGCGATACCTTCGGGCTTGGCCTGCAAGGCTTGCCGACAAAAGACGGTGAGGTGGTCAATCAACTCGGCGGCGTTGCCCCGGCCGCGGTGGACGCGGGAGCGCAGGCTGTTGAGCGCGTTGAAGAGGAAGTGGGGATTGAGTTGGTGGCGAAGGGCGAGCAGTCCGGCGTTTTCGGCTCGCAGCTCGGCGGCGTCGCGGGCGGTCGCGAGGTTGGCGGCAGCTCGGCGTTTGTAGAGCAGGACCAGTCCGAGCAATGCGGCGAGCAGCGTGACGGAAGTGGCGAAACCGATCGCCCGACCGCGTTGTAATCGCGTGCTTTCGAGCTCGGCCTCACGCAGGGCGGCGCGAGTGGCGGCGAGGATGGCGGCGTCTTCGGTCCGGCTCGTGGGCATGGCCGGAACCAACCTGGTCTGGGGCATCCGAAAACCGGAGGTGTTGGCGGCACGCTTCAATTTTTGGGCGCGGCGCACGGCGGCGTAGGCACCGTCGGTGTCGCCCATCCGGGCGAGCAGGGTGGCGCGCGCGTCTTCGAAATCGGCGGCAACGTCGGGTGAGATCGTGACATCGAGATCGGCCAGGCCTTGTTCGATGGCGCGGCGAGCGTCCTCGTTCCGGCCGCCGGCGCTCAGAGCCTGGCTGTAGTCATACCACGCGAGACGGGAACGACGGTGGTCCGACTCCAACGCGTCGCAGGCGGCGAACATTGCCACGGCCTGAGCCGAATCGTTTCGCGCTTGGAAAATTTGCCCGAGTTCGTCGAGGGCGCGCGCTTGGATTTGAAGGGAGTTGTCCTCTTTGGCTCGGGCCACCACGTCTTGCCAACGTGCTTCGGCCAGCGCCGTGTTCCACGTCATGGTGGAGACGGCTCGACGCACTTCGATGTTCAAGAGGTCGGCGCCAGGGAGTTTGATCAGCGCGTCAAAATAGGGCTCGCTGTTCCGGTCGCGGTCCAGCGTTTGTAAGACCTCCGTGACCGCCACGCCAGCCGCGAGCTGAAGGTCCGGAAAGTTGACATTGCGGGAGAGTTCCCACGCGCGTTGAGCGTCCCGCAGGGCGATCTCCGACTGGTTGATGCGTAGATGCAGGCGGGCGCTGGTGAGATAGAGGTCAGCCAGTAGTTCGGCCTCCTGTAGCGTTTCGGCGAGCCGGATGGCTTGGTTGAGATGAGAAATGGCCCGCGGCCACCGTTCTTGCGCCGCCTCGTTGGCGGAGAATCTGCGCCGCACCAAAATGGCGGCATGCGGTTCGTCGAGGCCGTCCTGGGTCACGCGACGTTCAATGGCTTCCTGTAGCATCTTTTCGCCGTTGGGGTCGTTGTCCGGGCTGGAGACATCGTGGACCTGGGCCGAGACGGCGGCGGAGATCAGCCAGAATACGACCCCTTTATAAAAGGAGAGACCGCGTCGAATCCGGGTCTCGTGGCGGTGAGCGATCCCAACCATCAGAACGGTAGGCGCAAGGTCACGTCGTAGGTGCGACCGAGCGGGGAGTGCAGGCTCTGGTTGTAGCCGTAGGGCGTGTTGGCAAATGGGGGCTGTCGATCGGCTACGTTGCCGATCCCGAGTTGGAGCCGCGCGTCGCGAGCGCGGCCGTGCCAGAGTCCTTGCCGGAACGTGTAGCCGATGCGCAGATCAACGGTGGTGATAGACGGCGTGGTGGTGGACTGATCGAGGAATGGTCCACTGCCGTTGGACTCGTAGTCGGCGAGGTAGCTCGCGAGCACCGTGATGTCCCAGGAGCCCCGGTTCCAGAGGAGGCGGGCGAGGCCGCGCCAAGAGGGAGGCGAAACGGTGTCGCTGCCGTCCGGGGTCTCGTCGCCGGGGCGATCGGGGCGGTCCGCAATTCGGTAGTCGAGCTGGCGCACGGCGTCGGCTTGAAGGGTAATCCGGCCAAGGCGATCGGAGGTGAAATCGTAACTCAAGCCCAGGTCGAGGTTGCGGGTGTAAATCTCGCCGAAGTTGATGGTGGTCGCGTCGATGGTGGTGATGCGGCCGCTGGCATCGCGAATGATGCGATCAGGGAAACGACTCTCATGGTTGACGAGGACTTGCTCGGGCAGGACGTTGAGTTTGTTGCGGTAGTAGACCTCGTCGGTGTGGAAGTGTAGTTGAAGTCCCGATACGGTGCGCGGATTGAGGGTGAGGCCGAATTGGTAGGTTTGGGACGTTTCGGCGGAGACGTGGGTGTTCCCGCCCCGGAGGCGGGTGACGGCGTAGCGCGTGCCGCCTTTTTGGGGGTCGGAGATGGTGAGCGTGCTGGAGGAAACGATGTCCTCCAATTCGGTGAGAGCCGGAGCGCGGAAACCCTCCGCGTAGTGGGCGAATACAGTGATGTCGGGCCCGGGTTGCCAATGCAGTCCGAGGGAAGGGGAAGTCTCGGAAAACGCATCCGTGCGTTCGTGTCGGGCGGCGATTCGCGCGCTCAGGTGGCGGATGAACGGGAGCGCGTTATCTTCACTCACCCATGGCAGATATATCTCGGCAAAAGCAGCGCTGCTGGTGCGGGTGCTGGCGATCTCGGCCGGTTGGCCGATCACGGGATCGGTGGAGGCGCGTTCGCGTTGAGCGCGCGCGGTTTCGGCCCCGGCCGCGAACAGGATGTCCCCGGCCGGCAACGGGAAGACGGGGCCGCGCAGGGAGGCATCCAAACCGGCGACCTGCGAGACGCCGACGATGCGGGACGTCTTCATGAGGACCTCGTTGAGGTGGGTATTGAGCGGGCCGTGCGTGAGCGGATCACCGAAGGCGTTGTAGCTGCCGTCAGCGAGGGCCGTGACGAAGGCATCCTCGTCGAGCTCGAGAGTGCGGCTGTCGAAGTGTTCACGGCTGTAGGTCGCCGCCACATCCCATTGCCAACGATCATCCGCGATGCCCCGCAGGCCGGTGGTGAGCGTGGTGAGCTGCACCCCGACGGTCTGGGTCCGTGGAGGCGCTTCCACCACGACGCCGGTGAAGAAGACGTCCTGTCCGAAAGGGTTGCGGCTGAGCGTGGCGGGGATGAGCGATTGCGCGCCACCGAACCCTCCGCCCGAAATGGCGGGAGGCTCATTGGTGGTTTCGGAGGAGTGGTCGGACCAAGAGAGCTGAGCGAAAGCTTGAAGGTGTGGGTTGACCGTGAAGGTGGCGCTGCCGCGCAGTCCGAGTTGTTCGGAGGAACCGATGAGGTCTTTAGTCGCAGCGGAATCGTAATAGCGCAGGCCCGCCCCGGTAAATCCTCCCGCGCCCGTGAAATCGTGCGGGGTGAGGCCATCGCCATTTTGGTTGGTCGGGACTAGCACGTAGCGTGCGGGGGTTCCATCGCTGTCGGTGATCCCATCGAACCCTCCGACGGAAGCCGAAAGCACTGCCGGGGAGCCGACGACGAGGCGATGGTCGCGGCCGCCGCGGGCGGTGAGGTCTTGGTTGGCGGAGAAGGTGCGTTGCGCGGCCTTGAGCGCGTTTTGGGAGCGAGCCGTGGCGCTGAAAAACAGACTGAGTCGGTCACGGGTCATGCCGGTGGAAAGGGTGGCGTGGCGCTCAAAGGCACCACCATCGAAGGTGCCGCGAATGCCGCTGGTGAGTTCGGACCCGGTGTAGTGGCGACGCAGGATCACGTTGATGACGCCGCCGACCGCATCGGAGCCGTGCACGGCGGAGGCCCCATTGGCGAGGACCTCAACGCGTTCGACCATACCGAGGGGGATCGAAGACAAATCATAGAATCCCGCCCCGGTGGAACTCGCGGTGTCCTCTTGCGTGGCGAGTGGCAGACGGCGACCGTCGACCAGCACGAGGGTGCCGCCGGCTCCGAGGCCACTGAGACCGACCGAGGAGACTCCCGTTTGACGAAGCGGAACGGCGGAACCCGTGGTGAAGTTGAACAACGATGTTGCGGTGCCGTAGCTGGGAGCGCCGTTGGGCACGGTGCCGAATTCCGACGCGGAGCCGCCATAGGTCTGAGGCAGCAAATTGATGAGCTGGGCGAGATCAGTGGCACCCGAACGCTCGATAAAGGTCTCGTCGAGCACCACCACATGAGGTTTGGCAACGTCATCCGGCGCGGCCAAGCGAGTGCCGACAACCGGAAACGGATCGAGCATGTTTTCCCCGGACGACAAGGTGGCGACCGGCTGATTTTGGGCGAGCGCAGCGAAGGTAACAAACGATGCAACTCCAACCCGGAAGAGTAGCTTGATCGGAGATAGCGTCATCCGCCTGCCAAAAAACAAAGCAGCCCGGTAGGTGTCACGTGATTAAGGGCAAATGCACCTGCCTTGCACTTGTTGAGAGGGCCGCAAACGCGCGCGACCGGAGGGCGTAGGAGGGAAGGCCCTATCGATCGCCGTCGATCATGCGGCCGAGACCGCCGAGGATGGAGCCTTCGCCCTGGGACTTGCCGCCGGCTTTGGGGGCGGCGGAGATGATGCGATCGGCGAGGCGGGAGAAGGGCAGCGATTGCAGCCAGACCTTCCCGGGACCACGCAAGGTGGCGAAGAACAGGCCTTCACCGCCGAACAGGGCCGATTTCACGCCGCCCACAAATTTGATGTCGTAGTCGATCGAAGGTTGGAAACCGACGATACAGCCGGTGTCGACCCGCAAGGTTTCGCCCGGGGCGAGCGTGCGCTCGTGGAGCGTGCCGCCAGCGTGCAGGAAGGCCCAGCCGTTGCCTTCCAGTCGCTGCATGATGAAGCCTTCACCGCCGAAGAGACCGGCGCCGATGCGTTTGTTGAAAGCGATGCCGACGCTGACGCCTTTGGCGGCGCAGAGAAAAGAATCCTTCTGGGCGATGAGCTCGCCGCCGAGTTCAGCGAGATGCACCGGCACGATTTTGCCGGGATAGGGGGCACCGAAAGCGACGCGGCTTTTGCCCATGCCTTCGTTCAAGAACACGGTCATGAACAGCGACTCGCCGGTGAGCAGGCGCTTACCGGCGCCCATCAACGCGCCGACGAATCCCGTGGTCTTCGCCGAGCCATCACCGAAGATGGTCTCCATATTGATGCCGTCTTCCATATACATCATGCCGCCGGCTTCGGCGACGACGGCTTCCTGGGGGTCGAGTTCGATTTCGACGAACTGCATGTCGTCGCCTTCGATACGGTAGTCAATTTCGTGCATGGAGTTCATGGACAGGAGTTGTGGAGAAAAGCGGTGAGGTTGAAAATCGTGAAGTGCGGGAATGGAAACTTCGCGCGGCTTTGGAATGGGCGAAGGGGTCAAAATAAAACGCCCACGTCCCGCGAGCGGAACGAGGACGGTTGCGAGGTTCGCTGCTTAGGCGGCGAGAGGATGAGCTTCCGTGCGACGGACGGTTGTCTTGGCGTAGTCGCAAACTCCGACCCGGTGGTAGTCACTCAGCACGAAAGCGGCGAGGGCGATGCCCACAGCGATGAAGGAAACGAGGGCGGCGCTTAAACCGAGGGCGAGGGCAGCCGGAGTAACGAGAGCGGCGGCGAGGAGAGAGGCAGAGGAGATCATGGCAGTGGGATTGATGAAGTTCTTTGGTGGATGGTTGGGATACGCTCATCACCCCGCTGGTCCGCTCAAAGTTGCAAAAATCAGCGCGCATGGTCGAGCGGGCGGTTCGGAGTCACCGACTCCGTGTTGTCCCCGTCTTCCCGTTTCGATAATTCGAGCGGTCCGAGTCGTTCGGCCACGTGTTTATGGGAACTGGCTGGCTCGCCAGCTTTTCCGAGGCTGGAAGCCTCGGCCACGGGGAAAACAGCGCGTGCATCGTGGCCGAGGCATCTTGCCTCGGTGCAAGCTGATCGGTTGAGCGTAGGAGCAAACCGACATATCCCCGACCGCTGCCGTGGAGTCGGGCATGGTATCTTGATTACCGAGTGACGATCCACCTACCCGTCGCCAAAATTAAGAATCAAAGCGGGGGGACCTGTTTTTCGGTCGCTCAATTCAAAAAACTACAATTGTTTAAGCCTGACCCTTTTTTACGATCCGCCGTTTGTTCGCGGTCGAGCTTCATGAGTGAAGTCGTTCGCCGGTGTTATCAGTCGTAGGGCCGGACATCAGCTTTCGCACGAGCCGGTAGACCCTCGTTACTTGGTGACGGGGCCATGGAGTGTCTGGGTGTTGGTCCAGTGCGGCTGCCCTCTCAAGTGCCGCTTCAATTCCATCGCGCAGCCCTTGGGGGTCAAAGCTGCCTTTTCGGTCCGGGCTGTAGTTGGCTAGAACTTCTCCGAGAGCCCTTTGGCAATCGTGGCGATCCGCGAACTGGCGGTTGTCCCGTTTGTGCAGATACAGCCAAAGTTCGAAACACGGATTGCTCAAGGCAACGTGGTATCCGCTTGCGCGCGCCCTGCGACAGACATCGTCGAGTTCAGCCTCGCTCCAAGCATCGCGGTCGATGACGAGCCAGCCCTCATCGCGGCTCCGTTCATACGCCCGAAAAGCGAGGTCGAGACGATCATAGACTTCACTGGGCCTGGATTTATCCTTGGGGTTGGAAACCGGCTTGTATTGCATCGGGTGTTCGCGCGCAGTGCGAAAGAGGTCGAAGTAACAAGGCTCGGTCGCGCGCCCTTCCATCGCCACGACGATGAATCGTTTGGGTTCTTGAAAACCCGTTCGGCGAGTGCGGCCGTTGCGGCGGTTTCGACTCATTCTACGGCAGATGCGAGTTCGGGCGATGGGGTCGGGAAGGAGCGCACGGCGGGCAGGCCGTCGAAGCGGCCGAGTAGGTAGCTTTTGCGGATGTCCTTGTCGTTGCGCACGCCTTTGAAATCGCTGAGCGCAGTGAGACTGGAATGCCCGTCGGACTGTTTGGTAATAAACCAGACCTCGTCTCGACGCAGGAGCTCCTGATCGAGCAACAGTGGATCGTGAGTGGTAAAGAGCAACTGGGTGCGCGACTCGGAGGTGCGCGACGCAAGGAAGGCCTCGATCAACTTACGCGTGAGGTGAGTGTGCAAACTGCGGTCAAGTTCATCGATGAAGAAGACTTTTCCGGTGTCGGGCGCAGTCAGTTCGTAGAAAGCCGGCAGTAGGTCGATCAAGCGCTCCGTGCCCTCGGACTCATCGGCGATATCGAAGAGAACGGGGTTGCCTGCACTATCTTTACGCGAAGTGGTAAGTTTGTAGGCCTTGGTGACACCGTCTTCACGGGTGAACATGTAGCGCGTTCGGTCTGGTCCACGCATCAGGATCACGTTGTTCTCCTTACCTGACTCCAAGTCGTTGATGATTTTATTCGCTATCTCTTTGGGAATGCGCACGGCATCGAGCGGCACCGGCTCGTTGGTGATCTGGCTGATGCCGGTATCCGCTCGTGCAAGGCTATCGAGGCAGTAGGAGCGGAATGCTTTTATCTGAGACAGATTGAACTCGGCTGGACGAAACTCCGTGTGCGGATCGATGAGCACGAGTTGGTTTTTGAACCAGTCGCCGACCTCCTCAAGCAGCGGAATATTGCGCCCTCGAACGGCGCCAAGAAACAACTCGTTGGCCAGTGTATCGCGGCCTTTGAAGCGGACAAATTCGTCCTGCTCAGACTCTAGTTTGAGAATCTTGAATGAGGTAGGATCCCATTCGAGTTTGCTGCCGGAACGGGTGCGGCGGAACACGGGGCGGTAAGTGTCAGCCTTCAGGAGTTCGAGCGACTCCTCGATTACGTGTTCGTGGGTCACCGTGAAACCATAGCGCACCTGCCGACCGTCGATCAGCAGGTCGAAGCCGAAACGGGATGGCGCCAGCATGCAGGCGGGATCAAGCCGGAAGGGCTCGCGGGCGATACGGTCTTCGGGCTTGACCCCGCCGCGCACGATCAAGTGGCGAGCGAACTTTAGCGCGAGGTAGAGGCTTGATTTGCCCGAACTATTTCCACCGTAAAATGCAGTGATGGGGAGGACGGACAATTTGCCGGGAGCGTGATGGAACACGCGCTCGCGGTGCTGGCGCTCGGCTGTGGCCAAGGCAGTGAATTCGATCTCTCCACGAAAGGAGCGAAAATTTTCGACGCGAAAATTAATCAACATGGCGAGAAAATGTCTCGGTAATTTGTTGTTTTATCAAATGTAAATGCGATTTTGTTACCCATTAGGAGAAATTATCTCCTATGTCGGCCTAAAGGGGCAGCCAAAAAGGATACAAGGTTTAAACAATTGTAGTTTGAGTGAATCTTGAGTTTGGCGCTGGCCAAGAGCGGGGTCATTTCGCGAACCGTTGAATTGACGCGAAAGGGGCTGGGGTGGCTGGGCTGGGTATGTCGCGAAGCCTGCGGATGGAACGGGATAGCGGAGTCTACCGCCTGATCATTCGGAGAACTACCGTTAGGATTTGTTTGGGGATGAAGGCAGCCTGTTTGCAGACATTTTTCCGCGGAGCGCCTGCAAGCAGGCTGCCTACCAGCGTAGACGGGGCTAAATCAGCGGGGTCTTGTTTGGGCTCGGTCGTTATGCCTGACTCCGTTTTGCGGAAACGGAAGGTTCGTTAGCGGCACTGCGGTCCGGTGATCGTTCGTTCAATTCGACTGGAAAAGTTCGTTGGCTCGCAGGGCGGCGGCGAGGCGGGTTTCGACGCGGAGTTTGAGCAGGATGCTCTCCAGGTTTTTTTTCACGGTGCAGAGTTGCTTGCCCACGATGACGGCGATTTCGGGATTGGTCTTGCCTTGGGCCACCCAGAACAGGGTCTCGGTTTCCTTGGGGGTGAGACCGAGGGCCAGCAGATCGTCGGGGCGGGGCGGGGGGGCTTCTTCCTCCAACGTGATGAGCAGGGTCCCGGGGTCCGATTCGGCGGGGCGGCGACTGATATGGAGGCGCGGAGCTTGGTCGTGATTGACGACTTCCACGCCTTGTTCCAACCACTGCTGCAGGGCGGCCTGCCCACCGTGGCGGGAAACCAAGGCCTGCGCCTGACGGGTGCTGAACAGGATTTCATTGTGCGGTTGGGTGACGACCAACATGGCGCGCGTGAGGGAGTTTTTCAGCGCAGTTTCCGCCTTGATGCTGCGTTGGAGGGCGGCGTCCAGGCGGTCGTTTTGCTCGTGCAACGACTTCTGCAGTTGGCGGATTTCCAGGTGGGCCTGGATGCGGGCGAGCACTTCGTTCGGGAATACCGGTTTGGTCAGGTAGTCGATGGCACCGGCCTCGATCCCTCGAACTTTGTCAAAAGGGTCGTCCAACGCCGTCATGAAAAAGACCGGCACATCGCGGCCCGCCGCCATTTGTTTGAGGCGTCGGCAGGTTTCCAATCCGTCGAGTCCGGGCATCATGACGTCGAGCAGGATGAGGTCGGGCTCCTGCACTTCGAGGGTTTCCAGCGCTGCTTTGCCGCTATCGCACACGAGCACGTGATAGCCGGCGGCAGTCAGGTCGTCGAAGAGGACGTCGATGTTTTCGGGCACGTCATCAACGACGAGCAGGGTGGCGTTGGACGGGTCAAAGGTCATGGGATTGAGGTCGTCGTCGTGTCGGGGGTGAGAGCTTGGGTGAGGATTTCGCGAATCGCGCCGGTGCGGTGTCGGGCGGCGAGTTGGTCGAGTTGTTGTCGAAACGCGGCGCCGGTGGCGTCGACCGGAGCGGCGGCGAGTAGGGCTCGCAGCTTTCCCAGGTCGGCTTGGCGCGCAAGATCGAGCCAGATTTGCAGGTCACTCCGCGAAGGTCGTTCCAGGTCGAGAATCGGGATCGGAGCGGATTCGCTCGATGGAAAAGGAGCTTGGGAATCCGGGTCGGTGATGCTGATCCAGCGCAGTTGTAGTTGTTCGGCGATGGCGGCGAGCAGGGTGGCTTCGTCGACCGGTTTGGGCACGAAGGCATCACCGCCGGTTTCCTCGGTGTTGGTGGATTCGATGCCGAAAACACTGGCGCTCACGACGATCAGTCGCGGGCGATTTGGTTGGGCGCGAAATTGCCGGGCCGCTTCGGTGCCATCCATCCCCGGCAGGTGCAGGTCGAGCAACACCAAGTCCACGGGATGCTCGGTGTGAGCGGCGAGGGCGGATTCGCCGTCCGCCACTTCCTCGACGGTGAAATCGAGCAGCGAGAGCAAGTCGTTCAACACTGCGCGGTTTGTGGCCACGTCGTCGACGATCAACACGCGCTGCCGTGGACCCTCGTAACCCGTGATGCGGGTCACGGCTGTTGCGGTCGGCTCTGCCGGAGTCTGTTCCAAAGCCAGATCGAAGTGAAATCGGCTGCCTCGATCTACCGTGCTTTCCACCTCAATTTTTCCACCCATCAGCGCGATGATCTGCCGGCTGATGGGCAGGCCGAGGCCGGTGCCGGCGATTTCAGGTTGATCGGCATCAGGTTCGACGGGGGCTTGATGAAAGGGCTCAAATACCGCGGTGAGATCGGTGGCGGGAATACCGATCCCGGTGTCGCGCACTTCGAAATGCGCGCGGCCGTCGTGCCAACCGAAGGCCAGCACGATCTGGCCGGAGGAGGTGAATTTCACCGCGTTGGCGAGCAGGTTGATCAGCACCTGACGGAGCTTCGGCTCGTCGGCGAGGACGCGGCGAGGCACGCCCGCGCCGAATTCGAGCAGGAAGGTCAACCCTTTGTCGGAGGCGCGCGTTTCAAAGGTCTCCGCGAGGCCGGCGGCGAGGCGCCGCAGAGAGCAGGGGGCAGGACGCAGAGTCATTTTATTGGCCTCAATCTTGGAGAGATCGAGGACCTCGTTGATCATGTGTAGCAGGTGCTGCCCGTTGCGACCGATGGTTTGGAGCTGTTGTTTGCCTTTGGCGGAAAGGCCCTGCTCGCGCCGCACAATTTGGGCGAAACCGAGGATGGCGTTGAGGGGAGTCCGCAGTTCGTGACTCATGGCGGCGAGGAAGGTGCTCTTGGCGCGGTTGGCGACTTCGGCCTGGGTTTTGGCGGCGGAGAGTTGCGCTTCGTTGGCCCGGAGCGTGGCCGTGCGGGTGGCGACCAACTGTTCGAGGTGGGCTTCACGGGCGCGCCCCCGCCAGGCGGCCCAGCGCACGCTGGCGGCAATCAACCCCGCGGCCAGGGCAAGGCCGAGGAGAGCGCACCACGGCGACATCCACCACGGCGACGCGACGGAGAACGGCATCGCGCTGATCGGGCTGGTCAATCCGTCGGCGTTGCGCGCCTGCACCTCGAAGCGATAGTTGCCTCCGGGCAGTCGGCCAAATTCCCGCATGGGCTGCGAGCTGTAGGAGGTCCATTCTCCCACGCCGTTGCGTAGAAGCCGAGTGCGGTAACCCGTTCCACCCGCCAGCGGGAAGTCGGCTGAGGCGAATTGAAACCCGATTGATGAGTGATCGGCCGGGATGCGGAAATCGGATGCCGCGTGAGTGAAGGCACCGGTCGCACGCAACCCGGGGGCGGACGGCGGAACGGGCTCCGGCAACTCGGCCAGGTCCACCCGGTTAAGGCCGAGGTCACCGCCCACCCAGAGGATGTCGCCCGCCTCTCCGGATTCTGACAGCAGGACATGGATCTCACCCACGGCAGTCGCGGCTGCCGGAAGCACACGCCGAGGTTGCGCGGCGTGCTTTTCGATTTCGCGCACCTGCCAGGTCAGTCCGCTTCGCGCGGCCGTGGCATCGGGTGCGAGTGCCACCCAAGCGCGGCTCCGCGAGGTCGTCGTGAAGACGCGCAGCCGACGGGGGCCAGCGATGGTTTCGTGGGTAGACGGATCGAGCAAATCGGCTTTCGCCGGGGGATCGGTCAACGTCCACAGTCCGTTGTCGTCGATGGCCAACCGATCATGGCCCCAGTGGAGCAGGTATCGATTGTAGGCCGGTTGCTGATTTACCGGGTGTTGAGCGTAGGTGCGGGCCACCCATAGTCGGCCCGTGAACGATTCGGCCATCTGCCCGAGCATGAGACGGTCCGGTGAGCTATTTTCGAAGGGGAGCGGAGGAAGAGGGACTGCGGGTTGAAAGCGCTTCAGGTCCCCGCTTACGTCGATACCCCACCATTCATCCTCGGCTGTTGGCAGCAAGGATAGAGCGGAGGTATTGCGCTCGGAAAACGCCACGGAGGACCAGCCGTCGGGGCCGGTTCGGATTAGTTGACATTCGATGGGGGAGGCGACCCAGACCGCTCGGGGATCATGGGGATCGGGGACCAGTCCGGTGACCCGGCTGGTGCCGCCGGGGATCAAGGCAAACCCGTCTTCCTGCCAGACGAACACCCCGTCCTCGGATCCAGCGAGCAATTGCCCCTCGTGTTCCAAAAAAACGGCGGTCCGGGCTTTCGGACCAGGCATCAACTGAAAGCGAGCCGGCCGGGAGCCGTCGCCCTCAGCTTCGTGGGGTTGCAGGCGGTAGACCCCGGCATCGGTGCCGGCATAGAGATCGCCGGAAAATCTTATGAGGCCATGAACGGCGGCGGAACCGAGTCCGCTGAAGCGATCGAATCGACTCACGGTATCCGGGAAAACGATACGAGCAACGCGCCAACCGTTGTGGACCCAGATGCTGTTCGAACGGTCGATGAACAACGCGCTGACTGCACCCGGAGGCAGTCCGGTGGTGGAGTCGATCGTCGTCAGCGTGGTGCCATCGTAGCGGAGCACGCGAAGGCGTTGTTCCCGGTCGACCGCGATCAGGTGCTTTCGACCGAGTGGCTTCGGGTGGAGCCGCCACCCGACGGGAGTCCCGGCGCTGTCCCGGGGCCAGGGTCGCACGGTGCCGTCACGCTCGATGGTCCGGAAGATCCCGGTCGAATCGCTGCTCAGCAGAAGACCGTTTTTCAGTTCCTGGAGGCGTGTATTCCCGCCAGTCAGGGGTTCCGAAAAGACGCGATCAGATTCCCATTTACCTTCGTTCCAGCGGCGCAGATGAAGGCCTTCGTCCAACACGTAGGCCGTGGTGCTGCCGAGGATGTATTCGCTCTGTTGGACATCGGTCGGTTTCCGCCAAAACGACCACTGACCGTTCCGCCTGATGCCGGCGCGGATGATCGGGGAGTCGCCGCTTCTCCATCCCATCGCGATGACCTCGCCGGGGTGGACCACGACGCCATAGGTGCTGGTCCACACGCCTTCCGGGGCACCGTTTTTATCGAGGTGCGCCTCACGCAGTTCCTCCCAGATCCAGCCACCGGTAGCGGTGGGGTGAGCGAATGCCATCAGGCTACCCCCCGCCACCAGGATCGAACCATCGGGTTGACCGGTGACCTGTTGAATCGAGGATTCGTGGGGCAGGGGCACCTGTTCAGTATGGCTGCTGTCGTGCAACAGGAGCGTTTGGCTCGTGGCGAAAATCATGCGACCGTCAGCCAACTGGCCAATCACGGGTTCCAGCGATCCGGCGGGGAGCGTGCCATCGGGAAACACCTGCACTTGCGGATGACCGAGCTCGCGGGAAGGGGCCCCCCAAGCAGTCGCGGCCCCGAAAGGAACCAGGCAGACCAACGCCATCCATGCCTGAGGGATTGTCAGCACGAGACCGAACATGGACCGATCGCCGTGAGGCTCAACCCTCCAAGATCATACCTAGTCCATTGACCCATACCCGAACGGGTGGGATCGCGATATGCTGGCGGGGTCATGCAGAACTTCCCATCCCGCGCAGCTCGGTTCTCGGCCTTTCGTTGGATTGTATCGCTTTGCGCGTTGTCGCCCGTGGTGGTATTTCCGCCGCATGTCCTCGCGCTGCCGGAGGGCAGTCAGGTTGTGGCGGGAGAGGTGAGCTTCGCTGGCGGGACGGGACAGCTCGATCTCACCCAGATCGGAAACGCCGCCATCGTGAACTGGGCGGATTTTTCGATCGGAGCGGGCGAGATCGTCAACATCCACCAGAGCGTCGACGGCGCGATGCTCAACCGCGTGCTGGGGGCCAACCCTTCCGCGTTGTTGGGCCAATTGAACGCCGACGGGCGTGTTTATCTCGTCAATCCGAACGGCGTGCTCGTCGGGGCCGACGCGCGCATCGATGCAGGCGGCTTTTTCGCCACGACCGCGCAGATTGGTGATGCCGAATTTCTGGTCGGCGGTGACCTGGAGTTCACCGACGGTTCCGAGGCGGCCATCGTCAATCTTGGCGTGATCCAAGCCACCGCTGGTGACGCCGTTCTCGTGGCCTATCGCGTCGTCAACGAAGGCGAGATCCACGCGCCCCACGGCACCGCGGCCCTCAGCGCCGCGACCCAATTCATTTACGCGCCGACGGGCGACACCCGGATCACGGTGGCGTCCAGCGTCGCGTTAGCCGACGGTGGGGTGGGCGTGGACAACGCCGGGTTGATCGATGCCGCTGATGCGGAACTCACTGCCGCGGACGGCAACCTCTTCGCGCTCGCCGTCAACCAGACCGGTGTCGTGCGGGCCACGGGAGTGGAGCGAGTGGGCGGGCGCGTGCTACTGACCGCCGACCAGGGCGTGGTGAGTGTCGAAGGCGAAATCTCCGCGCACCGCGACGACGGCAGTGGCGGCGAGGTGCTCGTCGGGGGCGACTTTCATGGCGATAATCCCGCGGTCGCCAATGCTGCGTTCACCTACGTGGGTGATGCCGCTTTGATCGACGTTGGCGCGCGCGGCGGGACAGGCGACGGCGGGACGACGGTGGTGTGGGCCGACGATCACACGATCTATCGTGGATTCATCGATGGCCGGGCCGGTGAGCGGGGCGGTGATGGTGGCAACGTCGAGGTTTCCGGCAAAGTGCAGCTCGACTTCCGGGGGAACGTCGATCTGCACGCGGCGTCGGGAGCGGCAGGTCACCTGCTGCTGGACCCGGCGGCGATCACCATTCAGGCATCCACGGCGGAGGCGAATTTGAGTAGCGATGGGGGAGTCGGAAGCCTGCTGAGGCTCTTTCAAGAAAATACCTTCGCCCCGTCCATACTTCCCGTCGACTCGCTGGTGAACTTGTTGAACACCGGGGTGAACGTCACCCTCGATACTTCCGGGGCTTTTATCGACGGGCTTTTCGACCACGTGGGCATCGACGTTCTTTCCCCCGTTGCCTGGACATCGGGCAGCACGCTCAGCTTCAAGTCCGGCGACGTGATCAACATCAATGCGGACCTTACGGGCGGAGCAGGCAGTGGCATCGTGTTCGGCCTGGGGTCGAACTCCAGCGCGGGCGCGGGCAAGACCACCGGCGTTTTCACCGTGCACGAAGACGCCACCGTCACCGCCGATCAGGTGACGATTCAACCCAACGTCGACGCGCGACCGGTGAACGCGGGCATCACCGGCGCAGTCAGCACCGGCGCGATCAGATTTAACGGTATTCTCGTAACGGATACATTGGATCTGGCCATGCCCGGCGGCGGTTTTGGGGACGACGTGACGATTGCCAATGCCGCCAATCAGATCGGCACGCTGACCTCGTCCAACGCCACCGGAGGGCTCGCCGGTGCCCTCACCGTAGTTGACGGCACGGGGGATTTGACGGTCAACGGATCGTTGGCGGGCATCGGTGACGCCGTTACGATCTCCACGGCGGGCGATCTCACGATGGGAGCGGGGGCGTCGATCGCCACGACGAGCGATACGGATATTTATTTGGCCGCAGGCGGTTCCTTCACCAACGCCGCGGGCGGTTCCGCGTTGTCGGTTTCCGGCGACGGGAGATTTCTGATCTACTCGGACAACCCCACCGACACGACCCTCGGAGGACTGGGGGCCGAACCGGTTTACGACAAAACCTTCGCCGACAACGCCCCGGCCAGCATGGACGGTTACGCAGGCAATCGCGTGCTCTACGAACTGGCGCCCACACTCACCTTCACCGCCACGGATCAGACGCGCGACTACGGTGACAACAACGCCGCGCTGGGCTTCACGGTCAGCGGCCTGCTGACAGGCGATACTGCCGCCGAAGCCTTCAGCGGGAATCCGGCGCTCGGGACCACCATCACCAGCTCGACGGCCGCCGGCACTTACGCCGATGCCATCACCATCGCCATTGGCTCCGTCATCGCTTCGGACTACGACTACGGCATCGCGTTTGCTCCGGGTGATTTCACCGTCGACCCCGCCGTCCTCGCGGTGACGGTGGCCGATGCGACGCGCCTCTATGGTGACACCAATCCCGGATTCAGCGGCACGATCACCGGTTTCAAACTGGATCAAGACACCTCGGTGGTCACGACCGCGCCAACCTACGTCACCAGCGCACACGCCGGGGTCGATGTCGGTTCCTACGCCATCGTCGGTTCCGGGGCCCAGGCCGCCAACTACACCTTCACTTATTCACCGGGAAACCTGAGAGTTGATCCGTCGCCACTGCTCGTCACGGCCGCCGATACCACGCGCCTCTACGGTGATGCCAATCCCAGCTTCAGCGGCACGATCACCGGCTTCAAACTGGGTCAGGACGCCTCCGATCTTTTGACCGCGCCCTCGTATATGACCGTGGCCGATGCTGGCTCCGATGTCGGCGACTATATCGTCATCGGCACCGGTGCCGACGCCGCCAACTACAGCTTTGCCTACGCTCCCGGCACGCTCACGATCAACCCTGCTCCGCTGACGATCACGGCCACCGACCAATCGCGCGATTACGGCGACGCCAACCCGACGCTCGACGTCGCTTACAGCGGATTCAAGAACAGCGATGATGCCACCGTGGTCTCCGGCCTCTCCGTCGCCACCGCCGCGACCGAAGCCTCCGATGTGGGTGATTACGATATCGTTCCTACGGGTGCCACCGCGTCCAATTATACCATCACCGAGGTCGAAGGCACGCTGACGATTGATCCCGCCGCCATCACCGTTACGGCTGACGACACCAGCCGCACCTACGGAGCGATCAATCCCAGGTTCGTCGGCGAAGTCACCGGTCTCAAGCTCGAACAGGACGCTGCCGTGCTCACCGGTCTCGGTTACCACACCGCTGCCACCGCCGGCTCCGCCGCCGGCTCCTACGACATCGTGGCCAGCGGTTCGACCAACCTCAATTATACCGTCACCTACGAATTCGGAACGCTCACCGTCGCGCCGGCCCCGCTCACCATCACCGCCAACAACGCTGGTGCGCGCTTCAACGAGGCCTTGCCGGACTTTATGGCATCCTTCGTTGGTTTGGTCCCCGGTGACATTGCGGCTGACATCAGCGGCCTGACCCTCACCACGGACGCCGTCCAAGGCTCCGATGTGGGCGACTACGCCATCGTCGCCTTCGCACCCGCCGAAGTGAATCCGAATTACACCATCAGTTTCGAGCCGGGCATTCTTACTATCAGCAATCAGATCCTGACCATCACCGCCGATGATTTCACGCGGCTCTACGGTGCCGCCAACCCGAGCTTCACGGCGACGACCACCGGGTTCGTGGGTGACGATGACCTTTCCATTCTTACCCAATCCGTCACCTTCACCGTGCTCGCGGACGAAGCGTCCGATGTGGGCTTTTATACGATTACGCCCGTCGGCGCCGTCGCGCCCAATTACGACATAGCTTTTGTGCAGGGGACACTGGAAATCGATCCCGCTCCGCTGACGATCACGGCCAACAACCTGTCGCGCGACTACGGTGACGCCAATCCGACGTTCGATGTCAGCTACGACGGATTTCGCAATGACGATGATGCCGCGGTGATCTCCGGCCTCACCGTCACCACGGATGCGACCGAGCACTCCGACGTCGGTGCCTATGACATCGTTCCGGCGGATGCCGCGGCGATCAACTACACCATCACCCACCACAACGGCGAGCTGACGATCGATCCGGCAGCCGTAACTGTCACAGCCGACAACACCCGCCGCACCTACGGCGCGACCAACCCGAGTTTCACCGGCGTGGCCACCGGTCTCAAACTTGATCAGGACGCGTCCGTTCTGACCAACCTGGGCTTTGGCACCGACGCCACCACGGCCTCTGACGCCGGCACCTACACCATCACGCCTAGTGGTTCGACCAACGCTAACTACACCGCCACCTACGAGCCCGGAACGCTCACGATCGATCCGGCGGCGCTCACCATCACGGCCAACAATGCGGCCGCCGTCTTCGGTGCATCGCTTCCCGGTTTTTCCGCCAACTACGCCGGCTTGGTCAATGGCGACACTGCGGCGGATATCGCTGGGCTGACGCTCACCACCAGCGCCGCGCCCGGCTCCGATGTGGGCGACTACGCCATCGTGGCCGCCGGCGCGACCAACGCCAACTACACGATCTCCTTTGCGTCGGGCATCCTCACGATCAGCGAACAAATTCTAACTATCATCGCGGACGACATGACGCGGCTCTACGGCGCGGCCAACCCGAGCTTCACCGCGACGACCACCGGTTTTGTCGACGACGATGATGGCTCCATTTTCACCCAGCCCGTCACGTTCACCACCTTGGCCAACGTGGGCTCCGGCGTAGGCACCTACTCGATCATGCCCGCGGGAGCCGTCGCGCCCAACTACGACATCACTTTCGTCAACGGCACGCTCACGATCGATCCCGCGCTGCTCACCATCATCGCCACCGATTTGAGTCGCATCTATGGTGACACCAACCCGAGCTTCACCGCCGCCATAGAAGGGCTCGTGGCCACCGATACCACCGCCGACATCACCGGTCTCGTGCTCTCAAGTGACGCGACCCTCGCCTCCGACACGGGTGACTACGCCATCACGCCCAGCGGCGCGTCCAACGCCAACTACGCCATCACTTTCGTGGAAGGCACGCTCAGTGTCGCGCCCGCCGCGCTCACCGTCACGCTTGACGATGTCAGCCGTGACTACGGCGACGCCAACCCGACGCTTACGAGCACGTTCACGGGTTTCAAACTCAGTGACGACGCCTCGGTGCTGACCGGCCTCGCGCCTGCGACCGACGCCGTGGTGACCTCAACCGTCGGCGACTACGCCATCACCACCGGCGACGTGTCGGCCTCCAACTACACGGTCGCCGTCCAGACGGGGACCCTGAGCGTTGAACCCGCTCCGCTCACGATCGCGGCCGACGATCAGAGTCGCGAATACGGCGACGCCAACGGCGGTTTCACCGCCACCACGATGGGTTTCAAACTCGACGACGACGCCTCGATCCTGTCCGGCCTCACGTTCCTGACCACGGCGACCGCTGCCTCGGACGTAGGCGAGTATCCCATCATTCTCTTCGGTGCCTCCGCGGACAATTACGCCATCACCTTCGTGCCCGGGGAACTCACCATCGATCCCGCCCCGCTGCTGATCACCGCCGACAGCCAGACGCGCCTTTACGGTCAGTCGAACCCCTTGTTCACGGCTACGTTTACCGGCCTGAAATCCGTCGACGAGGTGGCGGATTTCACCGACCTTACCCTGAGCACAACCGCCGAGCCTGCGTCCAACGTTGGTCGCTACGACATCACCGTTTCCGGCGGCGTGAATCCCAACTACAGCTTCACCTTCCAGGAAGGCGTGCTCACGGTGGACCAGGCCCCGCTCACGATCACCGCCGACGACTTCACGCGCATCTACGGCGACCTCAACCCGACCTTCACCGCCACGTTCGAGGGGCTGGCGCCGTTTGACACGGAGGCCGCGGTTTCGGGATTGTCCTTCGCGACCGCGGCGACCCGTGACTCCGACGTGCAGGACCTGGCCATCACGGTCGGTGGAGCGACCAGCAACAACTACGTGCTCACCTACGTGCCCGGCACGCTGACGATTGCACCGGCCTTGCTCGATTTTTCGTCGTCTCAATTCACTCGGGTTTACGGCGGCACTACGATCCAGCCGATCGACGCGGCCGCCGTCATCGGTTTCAAGCTCAACGACACATTTGCCGATCTCGGTGTCTCCGCCCTAGGTCTCGATCCGACGGCCGATGTGGGGGCCTACGATGTGCAGATCGAGCTGAGCAGCGCCAACTACACCGTCGAGTCCGCGCCGCGTCTCCTCACCGTGTTGCCCGCTCCGCTGCAGGTGGAGGTCGGTGATTTGATGCGCGTCTACGGAGAGCAGAATCCGGCCATCGCGAGCCTTGCCCTCACAGCGGAAGGACTGGTCTTCGGACATATTGTAGCGGACGTGCTCGGGCTCGTTTTCCCGGTCGGGCCCACCGCGGACGTCGGGAACTACGCCATCATGCCCGAACTCCTCAATTCCAACTACGTGTTGACCGACCTGGATGCCGGCAACCTCGCCGTGGTGCCCCGCCACATCGCTCTGAAACCGGCCAACACCGTGCGCTATTACGGTGACGAAAATTCAGCCTATCAGATCCTCGTGGCGGGCGACGGACTCGCGAGCTTTGATACGATCGCTGCGGTGGCATCGCCCTTTGCCCCGGTTCCCGCCGACGCGACCGCGAACCCGGACGCGCCCGGCCTGCACGCGTTCTACGCCGCCCTCACCGGCAATACCAATTACCGCGTGGAAAACCTGCCCGGGCTCTTCACCGTGCTGCCGCGACCGATCACGATCACCGTCGACAACCTCTCCGCGGTAATCAACTCCGCGCTGCCCGAGTTCAATATCACCGCCGACAACCTCGCGCCCGGCGATACGTTGGCCAACGCGTTTCCCGATATCGAGGTTGGGGTTTACGATCAGAACCAGGCTGCGTCGGTCGAGGTTGCGACCACATTGACGACCTTCTCCGCTCCCGCCGAGTTCGACGATGCGGCCTTTCTCGCGAGCTACCCGACGACGATTCAGAACCCCACCCCCGGCTCGGGCAATCGAACGGTCGTTGTGCCGGAGCCCGATGTTGAGTTCGTGGATACCATGCCCGGTGGCGAATCCCTGCGGCTTACCATTACCCACAGTGGTCGGTTTTTCTGGAGCGACAGCGTGCTCACCCCGGAGGAGCAGGCGTCCTTGCAGGACCAGATTCGCTGGCTCCAACCCGAAGGTTACCTCGGCGCCAATCCGAACTACGCCGTCACCGTCGTCCACAACGGGCAACTGTTCCTCTCGCCCGATCCCGTCCGGGTGGCGGAACTGGAACGCCTTCGGACGGAACGGCTCGCGGTGCTCGCCGCCGAGGCGGCCATCGCGGCGGAAGAGGCGGCTTTCCAAGCGGACAAGGCCGCGTTTCTTAATCCGGGTGGATCGTCACAGGCTGCGTTCGGTATGCCGGTTGAGGCGCTGCCCGTCATGCTTGATGCGATCAGAGACCAACTGCGCAACGAGGTCATGCGCCAAGTCTTCCTGGAAGGCTTGGGGGAAGCGGGAGAGGCGGTGATGGATGAAGCCGTCGCCGTCGGCCCGGCGATTCGGGCGCAGCTCGGTCTGAGCGATGACGAGGAAATCACGGAACGACATCTTTATGCGTTTCTCGCAGATCTGCATTCGAATCCGGAAAAGCAGGCGTTGTTGACACCGGCCTATACGGACTTCGTGAAGACCCTGACTCACAAATCACCGCTAAACTACACGCCGGCGGAAGCCGTGTTGGTCGGAGAACTCGAGCGTCATCTGGGACAGGCCCGCACCGAACTTGTCACGAAAATGGAGCATAAGCGGGCAGAGTATTTTGCGGATCCGGAAAGTTACCAAGCCCCCGTTTCATCTGCTCTACTGAGTATGATAGCACCGGACGAAGTGCCGTGGGCGGATTTTATGGCAGACGCCGCCGGTGAAGTTGTTGAGGAGAAAATAGGTAACGACATTGGGAGCGCAGCTCTGGCTACCGGCTTGGGAGTGACCGGAGGGACTGCCGCTGCTGGCGTGGTTAACGCCGCAGCTTGGGCGATCTTTCCAGAACTGAGCAGCCTCATAGGTAAAGTCAGCGGTGGCTTGGTCAAGGCGGCCGGGATGGGAGCTTCGATGGTGCACAGCGGTCTTGTCACTCCGGCGGCTAGCCAGGCCTTCACGGCGAGCGCCCAGTCGTTGACCACCTATTCAGTTCTCGGGAACCTCTCCTCGGGGCCGGCGGTGATCGTGAGCATGGCCATCGTAGTTGGAGTCACCCAAGGTATCGACGTCGGCAAGGAGGTCGACCGTCGGGTCGAGTTTGAGGAGCTCGTCGAGAGTGACGCGCGTAATACGCCCATATCCATTTACGGACTAAAACTCGATCCTCCAACCGAGGACGACGAATCGACCGACTCCATCGTTAGTCGGACTCTGTTTGCGACCGCGCTTACCAGCATGATAACGGGCAATTGAAGCGCTGAGACCGTATCCAATGAAGATATTCGATCCTTTTCTTCGCCAGCTCCGTGTGGGTCTTGTTGCGGTGTTCGCTCCATTGCTGTTATCCGCGCAGAATCTTGATGAAATGTCGCCAGATCCGACCTCGTCGCAGGAGGAATCCATTGAACCTCTCTCCGGCCTAATTCCGCCATACGCGGGAGCGATGCCCGACGAGGAGGTGCTGTTGCCGGAGTTGAAAGGCATTGCGATCTATGGCTCGGAGGTGACGGCCCGGGCTGACCGCCCGGTGGCGGGCTTGACCCTCTCCGGAGTGCCCGTTCTCGACACCAAAGACTACCGCGAGGTGTTGGGGTATTTCTTGGGTGCGCCGGTTTCGATGCCGTCGTTGCGACGCCTTGAGTCCTCCACGCGAATTTATTTGAGCGCCGTTGGCTACCCGTTCTCGGTGGTCCATCTCCCCCGCCAGGATGTGACAGAAGGTATTGTTCGGCTCGTGGTCACGATCTCCCGGTTGGAGTCGCAGATTGTAGTTGAGGGTGCCAACTACTTTTCTACGGCGTCTTATCAGAAGGCGATCCGGTTGAAATCGGGGCAAGCGCTAGACCGCATCTGCTTGCGGGCTGATCTCGATTGGATCAACCGTAATCCCTTCCGGCGAGTCACTGCGTCCACTACCGCGGGTGACGAGCCAGGCACGACCAAGATTGTGCTGCGCGTTCAGGAGCGGCGGCCGTGGCAGGTCTTTGCCGGAGCCAGTAACTCCGGCACCGAGACGACCACCATCGAGCGCTTCAATGCCGGGTTCAATTGGGGCAATGCCTTCGGGCACGGGCATCAGCTTTCCGCGCAGTGGACCTCGAGCTGGGACTTCGAGGCGCTGCGCAGCGTGTCGGGTTCCTACGCGCTCGACCTGCCGTGGCGGCACAGCCTCAGCTTCTCCGGCGCTTACTCCCAGACCGAGGGCGTGCTGGCGCCGCCGTTTTCGCTCTCCGGCGAATCGTGGCAGGTCGGGGCGAACTACGACATTCCGCTCAAGTCGCCACGCGATGGATACACGCACGCGCTGCAGTTCGGGGCCGACTTCAAGGCCAGCGACAACAACTTCATGTTCGCCGACGTGCCCATCTCGGACAACCTCACGCATATCGCCCAAGCCCGCGCCACTTATCGTGGTAGTCTGACGAGCGGGTGGGGCGCGACTTCCTTTGGCACCACGCTCACCGCCGCTCCCGGCGGCCTGACCGACCGCAACGACGATGACTTCTTCAACCTCAGTCGCGCGGGAGCCCAGGCAAGCTACGTCTACCTGCGCGCGAACGCGTCGCACCGCGTGGCGCTCGACGCGGTCAAGCCCGGCGTGGCCTGGTCGGTTCGCGGCCAGTTCCAGCTCTCGCCCTGGAGTAACTTGATCGGCAGCGAGCAGTTCGGCGGCGGCGGGTCGAGCAGCGTGCGCGGTTACCAGGAAGGGGAGGTCTACAAAGACAACGGCGTGCTGCTGAGTCACGAGCTGCGTCTGCCGCCGTTTTCGCTGAAGCTGGGGCGGGGCCGTCTCTCCGACAACCTACAGTTGTATGTGTTTCAGGACTACGCCCGCCTCTGGAGCACGGACAAACTGCCCGGCGAGGCCGACGTTGATCTGCATAGCGCGGGCGTCGGTTTCGACTACTTCATGGGCTCGCACCTCAACCTGCGGGCCGCCTACGGCTGGCAGTTCACCGACAGCGGCAGCAGCGAAACCGGTGACAACTCCCGCGCCCACCTTTCCGCGCGGGTCAGTTTCTGAACCAGACAGGATTTCCCATGCCAGCTCCACTCTCCACTCCATGGCTTCCGACCGTGAAGGCCCACTTCCACCGTGGATTGGCTTTCATCGGGTTAAGCGCATGCGCGGTCGTCATTCAGGCTCAGACGACCTTTTTCTCCAACCTGACCAATGACTCTGACAGCGCTGAAACTGTCTTTGATATGCAATGGTTCGCCGGCTCCTTCACCACCGGTGCCAATGCCGACGGTTATGCCTTGGACCACGTGGACATCGCGTTCACCGGAGTGGCCACGGACGCGACCTTTGCGATCTCGCTGTGGAGCGATGCGAGTGACACGCCCCAGGCCAACCTAGGGGCTTTTTCCCACGACACCGGCATCCGATTCAACCCGACGGACAACCTGAGTGTGCTCCCTTCGACTACCTATTGGCTCGTGTTGGAGTCGAACCAGATATCCGATCTTGGTTCGAACTACGCGTGGAGGACGACTGAAGATTCCTCGTTTGCGGTGAGCGGTGGGTGGAGTGTCGCCGGATCGTTTGCGCAGAGCACCAATCAAGGAGCAACTTGGGCCGCATCACCGACCGACTATCTGTATGCGGTCACCGCGACGCCGGCCAGCGCCGTGCCGGAACCCTCCACGACCGCGGTGATCCTCGCAGGTTTCGCTCTGGTCGGGGTGGTTTGCACACGGCGGCGAGCCAGAGCGAAGGGAGTAGCGTGAAAACGACCCCACTCCTTGTATTGGCCTGACCGTTACTCATCGATCCCACGCCCATGACTGCTTTCAACGACCTCATCTCCAACGTCAGCAACATCGTGTGGGGGCCGCCCATGCTCGCGCTGATTGTGCTCACCGGGGTTTTTCTCACCGTGCGGCTGCGGGTCATCCAATTGCTGCGGCTGGGCACGGGATTGCGATTTGCGTTCGGCCGCAAAGGTCGGGCGAATGCGCGGCAGGGCGACATTTCACCGTTTCAAGCCTTGATGACGGCGCTCGCCGCGACCATCGGCACGGGCAACATTGTGGGCGTGGCCACCGCCGTATCCATCGGCGGTCCCGGGGCGTTGTTCTGGATGTGGGTGATCGCCTTCCTCGGCATGGCCACGAAGTATTCCGAGGCGCTGCTGGCGGTGAAATATCGTATCATCGATTCGCAGGGCCGCATGAACGGCGGCCCGATGTATTACATTGAGCGGGGCATGGGCGCGAAATGGAAGCCGCTCGCGGTGGCGTTCGCGGTCTTCGGCGCGGTCGCCGCATTTGGCATCGGCAACATGGTGCAAGCCAATGCGGTCGCCGGTAACATTGTCGCGCTGGTGGGTGCGGAAGGGGCTGCGGTCAGCACCACGAACTGGGTGACGGGGTTCGGGCTGGCGGGGCTGACCGCTCTGGTGATTCTGGGCGGCATCAAATCGATCGCCCGCACGGCGGCCGTGTTGGTGCCGTTCATGGCGATTTTTTATGTGATCGGTTGCCTCTACATCATCCTGCGGTTTGCAGGCGAAATTCCGGCGGCGTTGTCCCTGATCATCCGTGATGGGTTCAACGGGTCCGCTGCGGCCGGAGGGTTTGCCGGTTCCTCCATGATCCTCGCGATGCGCATGGGTGTGGCGCGCGGAGTGTTTTCCAACGAGTCGGGATTGGGCAGCGCTTCGATTGCGGCGGCGGCGGCGCAGACCGATCAGCCCGCTGAGCAAGGACTCATTTCCATGATGGGAACGTTTATTGACAGCATCGTCGTGTGCTCGCTCACCGGTCTGGCGCTGGTGGTCACGGGGGTGTGGACCGGGGGCGGCGCGGCGGCCGCGGCCATGACTCAGGCGGCCTTCAGCCATGGATTGCCCGGACAGAGTGGCGGCATCGTCGTCGGCATCGCGGTGATCACCTTTGCTTACTCCACGGTGATTGGGTGGTCCTATTATGGCGAGCGCTGCTGCGAGTATTTGTTCGGGCGGCGGGCGATCCCGTTTTATCGGGGGCTTTGGATCTTGGCGATCATGGTCGGGGCCGTGGGGGGACTGCGCCTGATCTGGAACATCGCCGATGTGCTCAATGCTTTGATGGCGTTGCCCAACCTGATTGCGCTCATCGCCCTGTCGGGCGTGGTGGTGGCGGAGACGCGGGCGTATGGGCGGCGCTGAAACGAACGTTCTCTCCCGCCGGATCGATCGGAGCTGAGATCAATGTGCGCCATGTCGCCAATGGGCTGGCCTTGGCGGTGGGTTCACGCGTAGATGGATTCGACTTTCCCCACCATGATCCTGACTTCATCGCTTAATCTTTTTGGCCCTCGCGGGTCTGCTCGTTCGTGGTCGGCCGGGCGCGTGGGCGCGCTTTTGCTTATGACTGTTTCGATGAATCTTAATGCGGCTCCGGCGGAGTCCGATGCCGACCCTTACCTCTGGCTGGAGGAGGTGGAGAGCGAGCGCTCGCTGGCATGGGCGCGGGAGCGCAACGCGGTGAGTTTGGGCGAGCTGCAGGCACGGGAGGGCTACGCGGAGGTGGAAGCGCGGTTGCTGTCGATTTATGATTCCAAGGATCGCATTCCCGGTATCTCCAAGATCGGCGACGCGTATTATAACTTTTGGCGGGATGCCGCGCACCCGCGCGGTATCTGGCGGCGCACGTCGATGGAACAATATCGCCAAGTCGATCCCGCGTGGGAAGTGGTGCTCGACCTCGATGCCTTGGGCGCAGCCGAAGGCGAGAGCTGGGTGTGGAAAGGTGCGACCGTGCTGCGCCCGGATGAAGACCGGTGCATGATCTCTCTTTCGCGGGGCGGCGCGGATGCGACCGAAAAGCGCGAGTTCGACCTGACCACCAAAACGTTTGTGGCGGACGGATTCGTTTTGCCGGAAGCGCGCAATTCGGTGTCGTGGATTGATCGCGACACGATGTATGTGGGCACGGATTTTGGTCCGGGCTCCATGAGCGAATCGGGTTATCCACGGATGACCAAGCGGTGGCGGCGGGGCACGCCATTGAGCGAAGCCGAATTGATCCGCGAGACTCCGGCGAAAGACCTTGGCGTATGGGGCTATCACACGGTGGATCACGGCCGACACCACGACTTTTTGCGCCGGGTGATGACCTTTTTCACCAACCAATTATTCATGCTGGTCGACGGCGAATGGGTGATGATCGACAAACCCGACGACGTGGTCGTCGGCGTGTTTGATGACTGGTTTACGTTTCAATTGCGCGAGCCGTGGACGGTGGGCGATCAGACCTTTGCGGCGGGTTCTTTGCTTGCGGCCAAGATGAGCGATTTTCTTGCTGGTGATCGCGATATGACGGTGGTGTTTGCGCCGACCGAGCGCACCTCGCTGGACTCGGTCGACTCGACGAAGAACTATCTGCTCATCACCGTGCTCGATAACGTGAGCAGCCGCGCTTACGCGATGCAGTGGACCGATGGGGCCTGGCGCAGCCGGGCGTTGCCGGCACCGGAGTTTGGCAAAGTAGAACTCGGAGCGGTCGACAGCGAAAACAGCGACGACTACTTCATGACGTCAGAGGACTTCGTGACGCCAACCAGCCTTTTTCACGGCACGGTCGGGTCGGAAGACCAGACGCGGCTTAAGTCCCTGCCCGCTTATTACGATGCTAACGGCATCACGGTCGAACAGCACGAAGCGACCTCGGCGGATGGCACCAAGGTGCCGTATTTTCAAATTGGCCGCGCCGGGCTGAAGCTCGACGGCACCAATCCGACGCTGCTCTACGGCTACGGTGGTTTTGAAGTGTCGATGTCGCCGTTTTACAGTGGTTCGGTGGGCGCGGCCTGGCTCGAGCGCGGGGGCGTTTATGTGTTGGCCAATATTCGCGGGGGCGGAGAGTTTGGTCCCCGCTGGCACCGGGCGGCATTGAAAGAAAATCGCCAACGCGCTTTTGATGATTTTGCCGCGATTGCCGAGCACCTGATCGAGCGCGGCGTGACCACGCGAGAGCACCTCGGCATTCAAGGAGGATCCAATGGCGGCCTCCTCATGGGCGTGATGCTCACGCAGCGGCCGGATCTGTTTGGGGCCGTGCTTTGCCAAGTGCCATTGCTCGACATGCAACGCTATCACCTGCTGCTCGCCGGAGCGTCATGGATGGGTGAATACGGTGATCCCGATCAACCAGACGAGTGGGCGTATATCAAAGCCTACTCGCCTTACCAGAATGTGAACCCGGACGGGGATTACCCGCGCACCCTTTTCACGACTTCGACGCGCGATGATCGGGTTCATCCCGGCCATGCCCGCAAGATGGCGGCGTTGATGCGCGAGCAAGGTCACGACGTGCTCTACTACGAAAACATCGAAGGCGGTCACGGAGGCGCGGCCAACAACGAGCAACGCGCCCGCATGAACGCGCTCGGGTTCACGTTTCTGTGGAATGAGCTGGAGTGAGGTCCCGGAGAAATCGGTGCGAAGATCGGGCTATTCAAGAATAGTGGTAACGGGCTTGGGCGAAAAGTAGGCGGTCTTTTTTTACCACGTAGACCAAGCGGTGCTCTTGAGTAATTCTACGGGACCAAGCTCCTGCGCCGAGGTGGCGCAGCGGTTCTGGTTTTCCCAAATCCTTGAACGGGTCCCGTCTAATGGATTCGACTAATTCGAGGATTTTTAATGCAACCCTCCGGTCTGTGCTGACCCAGGGAGTGAGGTCGTCGAGGAAATCGCGGTCAAAATCAGCTGCCGGATGCCATCGCTCATTTCTCAGCCAGCGACGTCAGTTCAGGCGGCGTCATCGCTTTACCCTGCCCGGACTCCAACCGTTGCAATGCGCCGAGTAGCCGCTGGGCATTTGCGGGAGATCGAAGCAAGTGAGCGGTTGCTTCCATACTTCGCCATTCGTCCAAAGGCATCATTACGACGGATTCATGACCCCGGCGATCCATCACCATGGGCTCTCGACTGGAAATGGTTTCATCCCAGAATGAGGCCAACTTTTCTCGTGCTTCGGTGTAGGACGTCCTTGTCATGTTCGCAAATTAACCTGCACAGGTATCCTGGCCAGATGGAATATGTCGTCGACGTATTGGCAGGGCGGAAATGTTCGCGGGAGAAACTTGGCGGGACGGCGAAGTGGGCGCAAAAAAACCCGCGTCGGAAAGGACGCGGGTGCTTAGGTGGGGGAGATAGGGGCGACCATGGTTCAAGCGGCGAGCGGGTGACGTTCGGTGCGCTTGACCTTGGTCTCGGTCGCGTAGGTGCAGGTGGTCTTGCCGTAGTCGCTGAGGGCGATCGAGGACAAGGCGACACCGGTGGCGGTGATCGAAACGGCGGCGGCGCTGGCACCCAAGGCGAGGGCGAAAGGCGCGATGAGGGCGGCGATGAGCAGGGACACGGAGGTCTTCATGATGGGCGAGTTCTTTTCGTTGTTGTGGTTCACGTCCTCATCACCCGCGGGCTGCCCACGAAGTTGCAGAAATCGAGAAATTTCGATGCGCCTCGGCTCGGCCGTCGCGATGAATCGGACAACTGATACCAAAGACGAAAGCGCCGGACGGCGGTTTCGGGGCAGTCAAAAATTTTCCAGTTTCATTGCGACGCATCAGAAGGATGGATACGGCAGGGGAGGCCAACCGGTGATCAAAATAAAAGGAGGCTGGCATGGGGGAGTCGCGTCGAGTTGGAGCTTTCGTCGATGCGTGGTGGCCGAGCTGGAGCTCGGCGTTCCCAGTCCGATAAAGAGGTTCAGCGGGGGCGGGCGCTCTTTGCCCTGGTTTCTTTTGGGGCGTGAACCTTTGACGGGGAGGCACGGCACGACGGGGTGAGCGCGAGCGAGCTCGCGGCCTACGCTTGGGCTGGGCGGCGTTTGCGGTCGTCGCAAGGGACGGCCCCTACGGGGGGGCTGTTTGATGCGGACGTCGGGTTCAGCGTCGCGATGGTGGCGCCCCAGCCGCCGGAGGTTTCGTTGCCGAGACGGTAGCTCATGACGAGGTCGGGGTGGCGGTCGAGCAGAGTGTGCACCGTGGTGCGCAGGGTGCCGGTGCCTTTGCCGTGGATGATGCGGACGTTCGTCAATCCCTTCGCTTGGCAGGCCTCCAGGTATGCCGGGATGAGTTCGCCGAGATCGGATGGGCGGAAGGTGTGCAGGTCGAGCTCGCCGGTGATGGGAAACTCAACCGGTGGTTCCTCGTCCATGTCAGTCCTTCTTGTCGTCGTCCGGCGTGTCTTCCGGGAGCGGGGCGGAATCGTCGGAGGACGTTTTGGCGGGGGGCGGCGAGGTGGTCGGTGGCGGCGTTGGCGTCACGGACGGATCGGTGATGGGCTGGGGGCGGGAACGGGGAGGCGAAACCGGTTGGCGCGGACGCGGTGGCGACGCCGGGGCGTCGACGTCCATGGCGCGGCGGATCTCATCTTCCACGCCGGACGCGGCGCGTTTGAATTCGCGCATGGCCTTGCCGAAGCCGCGGGCGAGTTCGGGCAGCTTTTTGCCGCCGAAGAGCATCAGCGACAGCACGAAAATCATCATCATTTCCATGCCGCCGACACCGTCGAAGAAGGCTAGCGTTGGGTCAATTAAGGAGGACACGAAGGAAATAGGAGGTTCTACAGAAGGAAACGAAGCGAACGAAGGCTATGACCGAACGGTATTCTTTGTTTCCTTTGCGGTCTTCTGTAAAAGAAAGAAATCGAAGCTCAGCCAATCGCCACCGTGACGGTGAAGTTTTCCGTTTGGCCGGGAGTGACGTGATGCAGGCCGCGGCCATGACCGGGGGCGTTGGGCGGGCCCATCCAGGGTTCGACGCAGTAGTAAGGGGCGTCGGGGTCGGCGGTCCACGTGACGAAACAGGCTTCGGGGTGAGGCACGGTGGAGGATCCGTTGGTCAGGGCCACGAATTCGGACCCGTCGGCCGGACCAAAGCGCAAATGGTTTTCGGCCATGCCCACGTGAATCGTATCGACCAGATCGGGATGAGACAGTGGGCACCGGCGGGGGAGGTGGGGTCCGGGCACGATATCGCCCGTGGCGGTTTGCTTGGCGGAGGCGGCCCGCGGCAACTGGATGACGTAGTCGTCGCGGGTCTGATCTGCCGTCCAGGGCGCGGCGAAATAGAAATGATGGCCAGCGCTCCAGGGGATCGCGACTTCGCCGTGGTTTTGGAGCGTGAGCGTGCAGACGCAGCGTTCGGCTTCGAAGCGATAGGTGACGGTGAACGTGTAGTCGAACGGGTAGCACGCCTGATCGTCCGCCGTCGGGGCGAGTCGGGCGGTGAAGCCGGTTTCGTCGATGGACGTGAGTTGGAACGTCCCTTGTCGCGCAAAACCGTGCATGGGCATGGCGCGCCGGGTGCCGGTGGCGTCGCGCCAAAAGTGGATCTCGCCACCCTCGAACACGCGGGCGTTGAAGGGGAACAGAATCGGGTTGCCGCCCCGCACCTTGGCGACGGGGGTGGAGAGGTCTGCCAACTCGGGCCAATGCAGCACGTCGCGAGTCGAACCGTTCGGACGGGTGGTCTGCCAGCGCATGAGACGGGCACCGGCTTCGGGCCAGGCGAGGAAGGTGGAATCGCCGATCTGCCAGCGGCGAATGGAGTGTCCGAGATACGGGATGGTTTCCATGACTGCAGAGCTTTGGTGGGACGAGTGCCCGGTGCGCGCAAAAGTATTCGTGGAAACATCGCGGGGTTTTGTAAGGCCGAAGCGTGCGCGGGTGCTTGCGGTAGGAGATCGATGCCCTCAGTTTGGCTGACTTGTTGATGCCCACCCCACGTATCGTTTCTCATTTCCTGGCCCTTGGCGTTCTGTTGATCGGCGGAGGGAAGGCGGTGTCAGCGCAAGACACCACGGTTCCCGCGGAGGAAATTGCGCCACCGACCGTAGTCGAAGCCCCGCCGGGGCAGTCGCCGGCCAAAGTTGTCGTGATTCCGGTGCGCGATGAGATCGCTAAGCCGATTTTATATGTCATCCGACGGGGGTTGAAGACCGCGATCGAGATGGAGGCCGATCTGGTGGTGCTCGATATGGAAACGCCGGGCGGAAGCCTGGGCACAACGTTCGAGATCCTCGAAGCATTGAGCAAATTCAAGGGCGAGACCGCCACCTATGTGAACAAGGAGGCGATTTCAGCGGGTTCGTTCATTTCAGCGATGACTGACGACATCTACTTCGCGCCCGACGGGGTGATCGGGGCGGCGGCTCCGGTGATGTCGAGTGGCGGCGAAATCGACGAGACGATGCGGATGAAAATCGTCAGCTATCTGAAGGCCCGGATCCGGGCGATCTCCGAAGGACATCCCTATCGGGGGCAGGTGATTTCGGCCATGATCGACTCCGACTACGAGTTGAAGATCGGCGATGAGGTTTTGAAGGCCAAGGGCGAGTTGTTGTCGCTCACGGCCACGGAGGCCTCCGCCACCTACGGCGACCCGGCGCAACCGTTGTTGGCGGCGGGCATCAGTGACTCGATCGAGGCGTTGTTGATCGAGCGGTTTGGTGAAGGCGGTTTTGAAACGCTGACGCTCGAGACGACGTGGTCGGAGGACTTTGCCGCCGTGCTCAATGGTTTCGCACCGATTCTGATGGGACTGGGGTTGTTGGGGCTTTTCATCGAGTTCAAGACCCCGGGCTTTGGCATCTTCGGCATCGGCGGCGGGCTGTTGCTGTTGATCGTGTTTTTCGGCCACAATGTCGCGGGTTTGTCGGGACACGAGCCGATGCTCTTTTTTGTGATCGGCGTCGCGCTGTTGTTTGCGGAGATCCTGTTTTTTCCGGGCACGATCGTGTTCGCACTCAGTGGCGTCATTTTGATGCTGGGCTCACTGGTGTGGTCGATGGCCGACCTGTGGCCCAACGAACCCCTTACGCTTTCGGGTGATGTGTTTGTGCAGCCCCTGATGAGTCTGATGATGGGGCTCGGTGTGGCGATGGTCGGCGCGATAGTCGTGCTCCGATTTTTGCCGCGCGGTTGGTTCTGGGATAAGATGATTTTGGCCACGGCGGCGAGCGGTGATCGTTCCTCGTTTACGACCATCAATCCGCCCGGGGCGGGCGATCCCGGCGCAGGTTCCCTGGTGGGTAAAACCGGGGTGGCGGTGACGGACATGTATCCCAGTGGCCAGGTGGAAATCGACGGTCGTTGGTATGAAGCTCACGTGGAAGTCGGATCGGTCGACGCCGGGGCGACGGTGGTGGTCCGGGAGCAACAGAGTTTTGGTTTGATCGTGGAACCGGTCGCCGAGGAGGACGAAGCATGACGATAATCGGCGTATTGTTTTTAATCGGGATCGTTTTTCTGGGTTTCGAAGTCTTTTTGCCGGGCGGAATTCTCGGCGTGTTCGGTGGCTTGGCGCTGCTGGGCGGCTGCGTAATGGCGTTCGTCGGTTACGGTGTCGGGGGGGGCGGATTGGCCATACTGACCGCGTTTCTTCTCGTGGTGGCGGTGCTGTATTTTGAGTTTGCGATCCTGCCGAAGACGGCGATCGGCAAACGGTTGTTTTTGCATGCGGCGGTCGACGGCACGTCATCGGTGGCTCGCGCCACGGACCTGGTGGGGCAACTCGGCACGACCGCCACGGCGCTGGCTCCCTCGGGCTACATCGTGATTGATGGTCGTCGCCATGAAGCCTTTTCGCGCGGAGGCTTTCTCGAAGCGGGTGCCGCGGTTAAGGTCGTCGCCACCGATAATTTTAGACTCATTGTAATCCCTGAATCCTCCTAGCTCCCCATGAATCTGACTCTCATCTTCACGATTGCGGCGATCATCGCCGGTTTGGTGCTCTTCGGCATCATCATTTCCTTTTTTAACGTTTGGCTGAAGGCATGGCTGTCGGGAGCCTACGTGGGCATGGTGAATCTCATCGCCATGCGGCTGCGCGGCGTGCCCTACGGTGTCATCGTCGACGCGCGCATTCGCGCCGCCAAGGCTGGTTTGTCACTGGGCATCGACGAGATTGAAGCCCAGTATCTGGCGGGTGGTAATGTCATTTCCTGCGTGCACGCGTTGATTGCGGCCCAGAAAGCCCGGATTGAACTCGATTGGCAGCGGGCGTGTGCGATCGACCTCGCGACCAAGGGCTCCGGCAAGAGCGTCGAGGAAGCCGTGCGCACCTCGGTCGATCCCAAGGTGATCGATTGCCCCAGTCCGGAAGGCGGTCGCAGCACCATCGACGGTGTGGCCAAGGACGGTATTCAAGTGAAAGTGCGCGCGCGGGTGACGGTGCGCACCAATCTTGATCGGTTTGTGGGTGGTGCCAAAGAGGAGACGATCGTTGCCCGCGTGGGTGAAGGTATCGTGACCACCATTGGTTCGGCCGATACCTACAAGGTCGTGCTGGAATCGCCGGACACCATTTCCAAAACCGTTTTGAAGCGCGGCCTCGATGTCGGCACGGCCTTTGAAATTCTCTCGATTGACATCGCCGATGTGGATGTTGGCGAAAACGTCGGTGCCAAGCTGCAGGAAGCTCAGGCCATGGCCAACAAGAGCATCGCGCAGGCGCAGGCGGAAATCCGTCGCGCCGCCGCCGTCGCGGTCGAACAGGAGATGAAGGCCAAGGTCGAGGAGATGCGCGCCAAGGTCGTCGAGGCGCAGGCCGAAGTGCCGCTCGCGATGGCCGATGCCTTCCGCAAGGGCAACTTGGGCGTCATGGACTATTACAAGATGGAGAACATCCAAGCTGACACCGGTATGCGGAAATCCATCGGCGAACCCGAAGATGACAAGTTGGACAGCTGATCCCTCTGCGCGATGAGTTGGATAACGGAAAATTTCCAAATCATATTCGTCGTCGGCTCCATGATCGCATGGTGGCTGAAACAGCGGGCGGACGAAAAAGAGGAGCCGCCGGAATATGGCGACCGTCCGGGGCGTGAACCGATTGATAATCAGCAATCGGACGCGGCCCGGCAGGTGCGTGAGCGCATGCGCAAGTTGCGTGAACAACGCAGCGAGCAGCAGAGTCGTCCGGCGACGACGGAGCGGCCCGCGCGTGCGGAGCGCCCCGCGCCGTCGACGGCCGATATTCCGCCGGTGTTGCGCGAACTCATGGGCATCCCGGACCCCGAGCCCGAGCCGGAACCCGCGCCTCCGCCTCCGCCGCTACCGGTCCAGCCGGCGGTCAATCCGCAAGATCGCATGGCGGCCCAGTTGGAAGAGCTCGAAGCGCAACGTAAGAAAGCGGAAGCCACCGCGCGGCAGGCTCGCAGCCGCATCACCCGGTCGCAGGTGCGCAAGAGTCCGCGTCGTCACGCCGTGGGGGAAATGAGCGAACTCGAGTTTTTGGAGGTGTTGCGTGACCCGACCAGTGCGCGTCGCGCGATCGTGTTGCGCGAGGTATTGGACAAGCCCGTCGCACTGCGCTGAGGCGCGGCGGTCCCTCCTCGGAGGGACGATTTCCACGTCGTCTGCCGTTGCCTCGCCGAGGATGCGGAGTGGTCGGGAGAAGGGGGGGCGGACCGGGTGCAACCGGTCCCTCCGAGTCCGGCATTACTGGCTGGTTCGATCAGCCGGTCCGGGGAGCGGCTCTCGCGCGCAAGCGCGCTCTTACGCCATCAGTCCGGCTTACTCCACGCGCACGCGTTGGCGGCCACGCAGGCCGTATTCCGTGGAGATGTTGGTGCGCTTGCCGTCGAGTTCGACCTCGATGTTTTCCATCGGGTCCGCGGTCAGGAACAAGCTGCCGTTCTTGGGGAAGGTGCGGCTGTCGCCGCGGGTGATGGCACCCTGAAAGAGTTCCACGCCCGACGCTTCTTCGACGACTTTGACGCGCACGCTGTCGAGCGCATGGATGACAATTTGAGGATCGGTCGCGGCGGTGGCGGCCGGGGTGTCGACGGGGGTCTCGGTTTTTGATCCGGACCAGGCACGGACGCCGACCACGACGATGAGCACGATGGCCACGACAGCAGCGACGATTGCGCCGCCTTTGATCAGCAGTGCCTTGTCAACGTAGGGGAGGGCACCAGGGCGCGGTTTGAAAGTGGCGGGGTTATCGGAATCGGATTCACCGGGCGCGGCCTCGGGCTCGATGTCGGCCGACTCGCGGGCGGTGTCCTTGCTCGACGAAACACTGAGATCCATGCGGCCGTAGATCTCGCGGTTGACGGACTTGGGGGCGGGGGCGCCGTGACCGAGGGCGTTGTAGTCGTTGACGATCTTCTCCGCGGGCAGACCGAGGAACGTGGCGTAGTTGCGCAGGAAGCCGCGCACGTAGATGTCGGGTAGATTAATATCGAACTGACTGCTCTCGAACTTGTGGAGGTAGTCGCCCCGGACCTTGGTGGCCTCGGCGGCCTCGCGAATGGAGATGCCTTTGCGTTTGCGTGCTTCTTCCAGTCGATCGCCGATATTCTGCATGGGAGTAATGAAGTGAGATTGAGTCGGAGTTAGAAACCACGAAATACGTGAAAAACGCGAAAAGTGGGGTGGGAGCGGGTTCGTTCGACCGGGGAAGGCCGGATTCCGGTCTTGCGGATCAAGGCGTCGGGAGCACGAGAACGATGGAGAGAACGAGAACGAGAGGGTCGCGTCGGTCGGGTCCGGCGGCCTTAGAGGCTGTCCAGATCGACGAGGATTTCGCGTGGGCTGGAGCCGTTTTCCGGTCCGACGATGTCGCGGTCCTCGAGCATGTCCATGATGCGGGCGGCGCGGTTGTAGCCGATGCGCAGGCGGCGTTGGATCATCGAGGTCGAGGCGCGCTTGGTGGATTTGAGCACCCCGAGCGCGCGGTTGTAGAGTTCATCGTCCTCGTCGGAAGGACCATCGTCGTCGTCACCGCCGCCTCCCTTGGAGTCTTCGGAGCTTTCGATCTTCTCCTGCACGTCCTGTTTGTAAATCGGCAGGCCGTTGTGAGCCTGCATGAACTCGACGATGTTCATGACTTCCTCGTCGGAACAGAAGGCGCCCTGCGAACGCACGAGCCGGGCGGTGCCGGGCGGGGAAAAGAGCATGTCGCCGCGACCGATGAGATTGTCGGCTCCCTTGGTGTCGAGAATGGTGCGCGAGTCGATTTGGGACGCGACTTGGAAGGCGATGCGGGAGGGCAGGTTGGCCTTGATGACGCCGGTGATGACGTTCACGGACGGACGCTGGGTCGCGATGATGAGGTGAATACCGGCGGCGCGAGCAAGCTGTGCGAGGCGGGCGATCGAGGTTTCGATCTCGGCGGGAGCGACCATCATCAAGTCGGCCAACTCGTCGATGATCGCGACAATGTAAGGCAGTTTCTCGGGCAGCTCGACCTCGTCGTCGGGGGTGACGCCGGGCAGATCGGCCTGATCGGGCGGAGCGTCGGGCAGGTCGGGGGCGACGTTCTTCTTCTTGCGATTGTTGAAGCCGATGATGTTGCGCACGTTGCACTTGGCGAAGAACTGGTAGCGTTGCTCCATCTCGGCCAGTAGCCACTTGAGCGCGCCGGGCACCATCTTGGGCGACGTGACGACCGGAATGAGCATGTGGGGCAGGGTGTTGAACACCTTCAACTCCACGACCTTAGGGTCGACCATGATCATCCGCACTTCGTCGGGCGTCTTGGAGTAGACGATCGAGGCGACGATGGAGTTGATGCACACCGATTTACCCGAGCCGGTCGCGCCGGCGATGAGCAAGTGGGGCATCTTGGCGAGGTCGGACACGAGCGGTTTGCCCGAGACGTCCTTGCCGAGGGCGATGGGCAGCTCGGCCTTGGTGCTGACCCAGTCCTGCGACTCCAGGATCTCCCGCATGCCAACGGCGGTGGGATGTTGATTGGGCACTTCGACACCGACGGCGGCCTTGCCCGGAATGGGGGCGAGGATACGCACCGATTGGGCGCGCATGCCGAGGGCGATATTTTTGTCCAACCCGGAGATTTTTTCCACCCGGACGCCGGGCGCGGGAATCACTTCATAACGGGTGATGACCGGGCCGACGTGAATCTCGCCGAGGGAGACCTTGACGCCGAATTCCTCGAGGATGCGCAGCAGGTTGTCGGCGTTGCGCTGGTGTTCCTCCTCGGAGTTGTCCTCGTGTGGTTTGGCCTGTTCGGTGAGCAGACTCTTGGGCGGATATTCGTAGCTGCCGACTTTTTTGGGGGCGTCGGCGTTGCGGGCTTTTTTCAGCTCCTCGGCTTTGACGATCTTGAGCGGACTCGACGTGCCCCCGGAGGGCGGGGAGGTTTCGGACCCGTCGTTGGGTTTACCGAGGGAAAGTCCGATGACCTTGGGCTTGGGTCTGGGCTCGGGAGCTGGCTCGGGTTCGGGTTCCGGCGTGGGTGCCGGGGCGGGGCGTTTGGCGGGGGCCTTGGCGAGCGGATCTTCGGTGCCGCCGGCGAGTTTGATCTCCTTGGTGGCCACGGCGGCGCCGGCCTTGGCGGCTTCTTTCTTGGCGGCCTTTTCTTCGGCGATGCGTTCTTTCTCGGCGAGTTTGGCGGCTTTGATCGCAGCTTTTTCCTCTTCTCTCAGTTTGGCGGCGATGGCTTTGGCGGCGCGTTTTTCTTCGGCGCGCTCGGCGCGACGCTCCCGGCGGTGAGCCCGCCAGTCGTGGAAACTGGTGATCAGTTTCTCGCACTGCGCGGCGATATCACGGGTGAAAATAATGACGAGCGCGACCACGTCGATGGTCGCGAGCAGCGAGGCCGAACCAAACACCCCGACCGTATCGAACAGCAAGCGATCATAGACCCAGAATCCCAGCACGCCACCGAGTCGTCCGTCGGGGAAAAACTGACTCTCCGCGAACGAGTCCATCTTGATCATCGCGGCGAGACCGCAGGCCGAAACGATGGCCAGGGTCATGGCGGTGAAACGACCGAAGGCGAGTCGGCGGGAGTGCCGGACGGCGATCCACAAAGACCAGAAAGAGAAGAGCGGCACCATCCACGCGCCGAGGCCGAGGGCGACGAAGCTGATGCGGGCGACGTCGGCCCCGATTTTACCCACCAGATTTTTGTCCGCCGGGCCGGTCGAATCCGTCGTCATGTAGCCCTCTTGCAACGGATTGTAGTCGAGGTAGGCGACTGTCAGCCACAGGCCCAACAACAGGCAAAGCACCGCAATCATCCAACGCGGACGATCGCGCGGTGGTTGGAATCCGTTGGAGCGTTTGTTTGAGTTTGAAGTCCTAGACTTGGCCATGTGAGTTGAGCTGCGCGGCAGGTGTCCGCTAACGTTGGCTCGGGTGGATTTCACGTCTGTCAGCAGACCGGTCAAATGTAAATAACCCTCTCTGGAATTTCAGATTTAACCCTCTCTTAACATGCAAGAAGTCATTCGTTTTCAACCGCTTTACCAAGATCGCGTCTGGGGTGGTCGGGTGCTGGAGACCGCCCTCGGTCGCACGCTGCCGCGCGAAGGTCCCATCGGTGAAAGCTGGGAAGTCGTCGACCGGCCCGAGGCCCAATCGGTGATTTCCGACGGACCCTGGAAGGGGTTGTCGATTCGGGAGGCGTTGGCGGGCCACGCCGCCGAGATCATGGGACCGGATTGGCCGGCGGACCGGCCGTTTCCGATTTTGATCAAATGGCTCGATTGCCGCGAGCGGCTCAGTCTGCAGGTGCACCCCCCGGCGGAAATCGCCCCAGCCATGGGTGGTGAGCCGAAGACGGAAAATTGGTATATCGCCGAAAGCACGCCCGACGCGAACCTGATCGTGGGGCTCAAGGCGGGGGCTACGCGCGCCGACTTTGCGGCGGCGCTGGTGGACCATACGTTGGAGTCCTGCGTGCATCGTTTCCCGGTGTCGCCCGGGGATTCGATTCTGGTGCAGAGCGGCACGATTCACGCCATTGATGGGGGTAATCTCATTCTGGAAATTCAGCAAAACTCCGACACGACCTACCGGGTTTACGATTGGGGGCGGGTGGGTTTGGACGGAACGCCGCGGCAGCTGCACATCGCCGAGTCCATCGCTTCGATCGATTGGGAGGTGGTCGAACCCGAGCCGGTGCGCGCCGCCGCCGAGGATGCGGTGATTGCGTCGAGCCAGGAGTTCACCATCCGTCGCGTGCCGATGGCGGCGGGCGCAACCCTGAGCTTTGCGGCGGGTGAGCAAGCCCGACTGGTGAGCGTCGTGACCGGAGAGGTTTCGACTGGCGGGAAAAGTGCTCCGCTGACCAAGGGCGAGAACGCGTTGCTGCCCTATGCGGGGGCGTTCACGCTGACCGCCGTGACTGATGCCATGGTGTTGGTTACCGAAAATTTTGCTTAAGCGCCTTCCCGCTCCGGCCCCATGAATACTTCCGAACTGAATCAGCGTCCCGTGGCTCGCCTCCGCTCTGAACGAGGGGGCGCTTTCCTCAAACTATTGGTGTTGATGGCGATCGTGGTCGCGGTGGTCGTGTTGGCTTGGATGATTTTTCTGCCTACAACGGTGGCCAAGGTGCTCACGGATCGCAGTGGGTTTCGCACCGAAATCAGCAAGTTGGCGTTCAATCCCATCGGGGGCGGTTTTTCCGGAAGTGAATTGGAAATCACCAACCCGGCGGTTTATGGCGGAGACGCCTTCGTGAAAGTCGCGCAGTTTTCCGGGCGGTTGGAAACGTCCACCGTCACCAAGGAGGAGTTTGTCATCGATGAGCTATTCATCGATCTCACGGCGATCAAGGTGATCATCCCGGGTGACGGAACATCCAATGCCGAAGCGTTCGGGGAGGCCTTGATCGCGCAGATTACGACGTCACCCGACTACCCGGACTATGCCGTCGCGGGATTGCCGGTGATTGGTGATGGTCCGCAGCGCGTGCTGATCCGTCGTCTGCATCTCAAGATCGGACGGGTCGACGTGGTGCAGCCCGACCTCGGTGCCAAAGGCAGTTTCGGCGAGCAGTTCAATTTCGAAGGCACATTCGACAACGTGCGTCGGTGGCAGGATATGTTCACCCCGGAGCTGGTGAAGCGACTGGCACAGTCGCCCGCCGTGTGGCAGGCCCTGCTTTCGAGCGGTATTTTGCCCGAGGATCTCGGGGGCGCGGGGCCGCTGCAGGAAATTTGGCGCAAAGCGGGCAGCACCTTGAATTCATTCCTTCGTAAACTTGATCAAACGCCAAAGCCGTAGTGTAGTAGGCCCTTTGCAATGAACGATACTGCGTCCAAGACCGATCCTACCGACTCCGAAGAGACCGCCGCCCAAGCTGCAGCGGCTCCTGAAACCGCTCCCGAAGAGGCGACTGCCGCTGAGCCTGTTGAAGCCAGCGTGGAAGTCGAACCCACTCCGGAAGAGCTGCTCGAAAAAGCCCGGCAAGAAACTGCCGCGGCCAAGGAATCCCATCTGCGGGCCGTGGCCGATCTGGAAAACTTCCGCCGTCGCACCGCGCGCGAGAAAGACGACCTGCGTGCCTTTGCCGCCGCCAATGTCGTGGAAGAACTCATGCCGGTGTTGGATAATCTCGGGTTCGCGCTGACCGCGGCCAAGGCGCCCAATGCCGAGCTCAAGTCGCTCGTCGAGGGCGTCGACATGGTTGCCACCCAGTTCAAGACCGCGCTCGGCAATCACGGGCTCAAGGAAATCAATCCGGTGGACGGAGACTTTGATCCCAACCACCACGAAGCCCTGTCCCAACAACCCAGCGACGACGTCGCGGAAGGCAAGGTGCTCCAGGTCATCCGGGTCGGCTACATGCTCAACAGTCGTTTACTGCGTCCGGCTTCCGTGATCGTTTCCGGTGGTCCCGCCGCCGCGGCGGCCGACGATGCCGGCGAAGCCAAGGAGGAATCCTAACCGCTCGGTCCGTCCGCGCTGATCCAATCCCGCTATGGCGAAAGAAGATTTTTATAACCTGCTCGGCGTCGAACGCGGAGCCTCCGACGACGAACTCAAAAAAGCCTACCGCAAAAAAGCGGTGAAGTTTCACCCGGACAAAAATCCGGGCAACAAACAGGCCGAAGAAAAGTTCAAGGAGATCTCCCACGCCTACGAGATCCTCAAAGACCCGCAAAAACGGGCGGCCTACGATCGTTACGGTCACGCCGCCTTCGAAGGCGGCGCGGGCGGTCCCGGGGGCATGGGTGGCATGGGCGGCGCCGGTGGCGGCGGTTTCCATGATCCGTTCGACATCTTCCGCGAAGTCTTTGGAGGCGGCGGAGGAGGAGGCGGTGGCGGCGGTGGCGGCGGCGGCATCTTTGAGGAGATGTTCGGCGGCGGCGGCGGTGGCGGAGGAGGCGGTGGTCGCCAAGACGGATCCGACCTGCGCTACGATCTCGAAATCACCCTCGTGGAAGCGGCCAAGGGCTTTGAAAAGGAACTCTCCTTTCGCAAGGCGATGGCCTGCGATCGTTGCAATGGCAGTGGGGCCGAGCCGGGTTCCAGCCGGGTGACGTGCCCGACTTGTGGTGGCGTGGGCCAAGTGCGTCGCAGCGGCGGCATCATCACCTTCCGTCAGACCTGTCCGACGTGCGGCGGCTCCGGCAGCAAGATCGAAAAAGCCTGCACGCAATGCCACGGTGAAGGCCGTGAATCCAAGACGTCCAAGATCAAAGTGCGTATCCCGCCGGGCGTCGATACGGGCTCGCGTTTGCGCTCCGTCGGCAACGGCGAAGCGGGTCTCGCGGGCGGCCAGCCCGGCGATCTCTATATCGTGCTCACGGTCAAGGATCATGAGATATTCGAGCGCCAGGGCCAGGACCTGTTCTGCGAGATTCCAATCAAGTTCACGCTCGCCGTGCTCGGCGGCACCATCGAAGTGCCGACGTTGTTTGGCAAAGCCTCGCTCAAGATCCCGTCGGGCACCCAAAGCGGCACCACGTTCCGCCTGCGCTCCAAAGGCATGCCTTCGCTGCGCGGCGGCGCGCAGGGCGATCAACTCGTGCGCGTGCATGTCGAGGTGCCCAAGAAGCTCACCGACGAGCAACGCACGTTGTTGGAGCAATTCGCCCTGGTCAGTGGCGATGCCGATCAGCCGACCGAGGAAGGTTGGTTCGAGAAGGCCAAGAAGTTCTTCTAGACCGAATCATGCGTGTGGTCATCCTCGGGTCCGGTGGCGGTTCCAATGCGGCGGCGATCCTCGCCGCCGCGGCCGCGGGCAACCTGGGGCGCGCGCAGGTCGTGCAGCTCATCGCCGATCAACCCACCGCCGGGATTCTGGCGCATGGGGAGACCTTTGGCGTGCCGGCGCAGTATCTCGATCCCGCCCCGTTCAAGACCAAACTCGAAGGCGCGGGCGAAGATTGCTACATGGAGACAATCGCGGCGCTGGCGCCGGACTTGATCGTGCTCGCGGGTTTCATGCGCGTGATCAAGCCGCGCTTCATCGCGGCGTTTGCGGGCAAGATCATCAACCTGCACCCGAGTTTGCTGCCGAGTTTTCCCGGCCTCGACGGCATCGGGCAGGCATGGCGCCGCGGCGTGAAAGTTTCGGGGTGCACCGTGCATTACGTGACACCCGAAGTGGACGGCGGGCCCATCATTGACCAAGTGGTGGTGCGCATCGAGCCACAGGATACCCTGGTGACGTTTGGGGAGAAAATGCATGCCGCCGAACACAAGCTGCTGCCGACGGTGATCGCTCGGCTCAGTCGGCAGGCGTGAAGTTGGATAGATCGATGATCAGTGTCGCCACGTTACCGTGAATCGCACTGCGAGCGGTTCGACGGGATGCAAATGCACGTCGTCGACGCCCGCCGCCGGTTCGCCGGGCAGGCGTGAGGCGTAGTAATATTCGATGTCGTTGTCGGCTCGATCAAAGACGTTGAACACGTCGCAGGTGACTTCCCACGCGTTGCTGCGCCAGCCGAGGCGGGCGTTGACCAAGGTCGAACCATCGCCGCGGATCGAGCCGTCTTCGGTTAGCACCCGCGGTCCGAAATGCCGCAGGCGCATTTCGCTGAACCAGCCTTCGGGGCGACCGACCCGCACACCGCCACTGAAAACCCGATCGATGGCACCTGGAATGTAGTCGGCACCCGGCGCATTTTTGAAACGAGCATGGGTCAGCGCGAGGTCGGCTTCCAGGGAAAGCCAGGGCAGGGGTTGGTAGAAGTTGGTCCATTCCACGCCGTGCCGCCGACTGGCGCCGGAGGCCTCCGTGCCGCCGGCATCGCCAACGAACACGAGTTCGGATTCATTCTCCAGTTGGAACAACGCGACGGTGCTCACGAGGCCGGGCCAGGCTGAGGTGCGCCAACCCAGTTCGAAACCGCGCGAACGCGCCAACGGGTCGACGGCGGACGCGGGGGAGCCGTCGGCGGGGTCGATCGTGACGGTGGTGCCGCGGGCGTCGTTGCTGTGGAAGCCGAAGCCGGCGCCGGCGTAGAGTTCGGTCGCCTTTCCGAGTTGGTAGATGGCCGCCAGTTTGGGACTGACGATGGTGTCGTCGCGGCGTCCGGAGTTGGCAGCCAAGTCGCTGTCGACGTCGAAGCCGTAGATGTCCGCCCGCAGGCCGCCCGTGGTGCGAAATCGATCGGTCCACCGTGTTTCGTTTTCCCAAAAAACGCCCAGACTACCTTCTTTTACGGCGTCACTGCGCACGGTGCCGAGGCGTTGGCGCGCGGCGGTGCGATGCAGTCCCACCTCATCGATCAGATCAACTTGAGCCTGTAGGCCGATGGTGTCGCGCCGCGGGTATCGCGCCGATGCAGAGCGCCATTCCTGGCTCCATGATCCGCCGAGAATGATACGATCGTCGACCTGCTCGAACTGATCGCCATCGGCGGGATCATCCAAAAAGTAGGTGAAGTTTGAATACAGCGACAGGTCGTAGTGCGTGGCGAACAGGTTCAGCCGCGTTGTAGCGTCGGCCCGGCGCCATTCGCCTTCGAAGGTGGTGGCGAAGCGGGAAGACGCGCCGCCATTGGTCGGGTCGATGGTGTCGAAACGGTTCAACGTGCCCGCCGCGATGGCGCGGGCAGGGATTTGGTCGGTGGACATCCAGGTGGCATCGTAACCCATGGCGGTGAAGGTCAGCGAACGATCCGCCGTGGATTGGTGGTAGCGCAGGAACACGTTGGCTCGCTCGAAGTCCTCCGGATTTACGAACGGACCGTCGTAGGCCGACCATTCGGCGGCGGCCGTCAGCACGCCTTGACCGGTCGTGGTGGAACCGCCTACCACAGCACGGCGGTGGCCGTTTTCGCCCCAGCTGATGCTGGCGAAATCGCGCGGCAAAGCCGTAAAGAAGTTCAACTCGGCCGCGCCAGCCGCGGAGAAATCGCCGACCGCTGGATAGAACGGTCCTTTGTTGAAACGAATGCCTTCGACGAGTTCAGGAATGATCCAATTGAGATCGGCGTAACCCTGACCATGGCCGTGGGTGCGCAGGTTGATCGGCACGCCTTCGGCGAAGAGCGCGAGGTCGGTGCCGTGGTCGAGGTTGTAGCCGCGCAGGAAATACTGGTTGGCCTTGCCGCCGCCGGAGTGCTGGGTGACGACGAGGCCGGGCACGACCTCCAGCAACTCGCCGCGGCGCAGAAGCGGTCGAGTGTTGAGTTCGGCGGCGGCGACACGGCCCTGTGACGCGGTGGCGGCGACATCAAGCATGTCGTCGGCACGTCCCAACACCGTCATGGCGTCGAGCGTGATGGGAGGAGCGGAAGTCGGCGTTTGCGCCGACATGGAGGAACTGAAGATCGCAGCCGCTGCGAGGCCAGCCACAAAGCTCACGCGCGAAGCGCGAGCGGGAAGATTGAAAAGTTGCATGAAGATCGGTGCCCGATGGTGGGCGATGAAAGGGAGCCGCCCCCGCGTTGCCCCGGAGTGAGCCGTGGGCGCGATGGGTCGGAGAAGCAGGCGAAGCGGATCACGCCCGTGAACGGGCTCGTCGGGCAAACAGGTCGCGCCGACGGTCGTGATGCCGCGGAGTCAGTTGGCGTTTGCCACTCAGACTCGCGGGGGCGGCAGCGGCACTTCGCCGGGCGCAGGGGATTTCGCGTGCATCGACCGATGGACGGACCAGTCAGGTGACGGTTCTGCATGCCACGCGATCAGGGTGTCGCTGGCGTAAAGGTGGAGTTTTCGCGCCGTGGTTTCGCCGTTGGGTGCGGCCGGAACTGGAGTGCCCTCGGAGGCGTTTGGGGCGACGTCGGGAGTCGGCTGGGCCGGGACGGAATGTTGCGTCAGGGCGCGGGCCACTTCCAACGTGAGTTGTTGTTGGTGGGATAGTTTTGCGCCGATTGCTTGGTAGGAAACCGCCAGACGGGGCAAAAAGTGCGCGGGTTGGTTGATCAGAACCCAGCCGAAAAGCAAAAACCCGATCGACCATGACCACAGCAGTCCCCGGCGCTCGCGAGTGCGTCGACGAGCGAAGGCGCGCGTCTGGAGGCTCGGAGTCTGGATGGGGAAGGCGAGGGTCATGAGAGACGAAACTCAGCCACTGCAAATGGCTTCTGAACTGCTGCAATTTAAAAATCTCATCATGGAGTTTTAACGTCGGATAGTTGGAGTTGGATTCCTAAATCGTGCAATGGGCGGTCGAGTTGGCCCCGATTGGCGAAATTTTCCGCATGCCACCGCTGCGACCCCTCGCCAAGTTCCACCCTATAAGCCGTTGAAAGAGGGGATCATACGCTTGCGGAATCCGCCGCCGCGCCTGATCGTCAACTTCTTCATGAGTGTTAAGGTTTTTGTCGATGGTTCCGAAGGCACCACGGGACTTCAGATTCACGAGCGGCTGGTGAGCCGCCCGGAGGTGGAGCTCGTCCCCATCGAACCGGCATTGCGCAAGGACCCGGCGGCGCGGGCGGACTGCCTGAATGCCGCGGACGTGGCGTTTCTGTGTTTGCCGGATGTCGCCGCGCGGGAATCGGCGGCGTTGGTGACCAATCCCGATACCATCGTGATCGACGCCAGCACGGCGCACCGGACTGATCCGGCGTGGTCTTATGGTTTACCCGAGCTGGGCGTGGAGTATCGCCGGCGGATCGAGACCGCGAATCGCATTGCCAACATCGGCTGCCATGCCGGCGCGTTTCTGCTCGGCGTCGCGCCGCTGGTGCAGTCGGGTATTGTTCCTGTGGATACACGACTGTCCTGTTTTTCGATCACGGGCTACAGTGGTGGTGGCAAAAGCATGATTGCCGATTACGAAGCGACGGACCGTCCGGCCACGTTGCTCAGCCCGCGTCCCTATGCGTTGGGGCTGGCGCACAAACACCTCCCGGAAATGCGTCAGCACGCAGGCCTGACTCACGCGCCGTTGTTCAATCCGGTGGTGGGTCCCTTCCGGCAGGGGTTGGCGGTGACGATCCCGTTGGCGTTGCGCGCTCTTCCCGGGAACGTTTCGCCTGCGAGCCTGCACGCGGCGTTGAGCGAAGCGTATGCCGGTGCCACGTTTGTGCGGGTGTGTCCGCTGGGCGATGACGCCAACTTGGACGGTGGCTTCCTGGATGCGCAGGCGTGCAATGGCACGAATCGCGCCGACGTGATGGTGTTTGGTCACGACGAACAAGCCGTGGTGATCGTGCGGATCGACAATCTCGGCAAGGGGGCTTCGGGTTCGGCCATTCAATGTATGAATCTACGGCTGGGGCTGGCGGAATCGGCCGGGCTGACGGTCTGATTTCCATGACTGACCTGCCTCCACCGAACGCCCGCCGGGTGCTGATTGTGGAGGATGAACCGTCGATTGCCGATACGTTGGTTTACGCGCTGCGCACCGAAGGGTTCGACGCGGTGCATTGCCTGACGGGGCGGGCGGCGTCGGCCGAGGTGGCGCGGCAGGTCCCGGATATCGTGCTGCTCGATGTCGGCCTGCCCGATACCAACGGTTTCGAATGGTGCAAACAACTGCGACGGGAGCACACGGTGCCGGTGGTTTTTCTCACGGCCCGCAGCGACGAAATCGATCGCGTGGTGGGCCTCGAAATCGGGGGGGATGATTATGTCACCAAACCGTTCAGCCCGCGGGAGCTCACGGCGCGGGTGCGAGCGATTTTACGACGCGGCCCGGCCCGACCGGAGGTGATGCCGGGATCGCAATCCGCCGCCCCCACGGTGCGCGTCGATGAAGAGTCCTGCATGGCGTGGTATCACGGCACGGCGCTGCAGCTGACCCGTTACGAGTTTCGGCTGCTCGCAGCGTTGAGTCGCCGTCCCGGTCGGGTGTTTTCGCGCGATGCGTTGATGGCGGCGGGCTGGGAAGACCCTGCGGCGAGCACGGATCGGACCGTGGACGCCCACATCAAAACCCTGCGGGCAAAGCTGCGTGCCGTGCAGGCGACGGATACGCCGATCTGCACCCATCGCGGGATGGGCTACTCGTGGAAGGTGACGCCATGAAAATCCGCACGGCGATATTTGGCACTTATGCGTTGGCCTCGGCGGTGGGACTGGCGGTGTTGATGCGATTCATCCTGGCGGAAGTGCGGCCGCGTTATGAGTCGTCGATGAAGGTCACGATGCAGGAGGCGGCCAGCCTGTTGGCGGTCACGCTGGCGGCGCAGAAAACGGAGGACTGGCCCCAGGTTTTCGAGCGGTTGAAATATGCGAGTCGCGGCCTGCGGGTGAGGGTGGAGGATGAGAACGGGGACGTGTTGTTTGATTCTCGTCCGGAAGCGGAACGCCTGGTGCTAAACCCGGCACCGATACGCTATAAAAGCGTCAAGTCCGCCTCGAGTCAGATGATTGACGGTCGACCGCTGAGCACCACCGGGGAGTTGGTCGTCAGTGCGCCGATCATGGTCACGGGGGGCGAAAATCTCGGGCGGCTCTTTCTGGCGCGACCGCTGCGCACGGTGAATGAGTTTGTCTGGTCGGAGCGGTTGAAATTGGTCACGGGCGCGAGCCTCGTGGCCCTGGTGATGTTGGGACTGGGGTGGTGGTTGGCCAATCGGTTGACGCGGTCGCTGGAGCGCTTGGCGGGTTACGCGGCGGCGGTGCGCGACGGGGTGGATGTGAAGCCGCCCGTGACCAAGGCCCGCGAAATCGAGGCGCTGGGTGAAGCCTTTGAAGGCATGCGGCGGACCTTGGAGGGCAAGGACTACGTGGAGCACTACACGCATAACCTGGCGCACGAATTGAAAGCGCCGTTGTCGGCGATTCGCGGAGCGGCCGAGCTCATGCAGGAACGAGAAATGTCCGAGGCCGACCGGGCGAGATTTTTGCGCAATCTGCAGGCGGAGTCGGTGCGAATCCAAGGCATCATCGATCGCATGTTGCGGTTGACGGCGCTGGAGTCGCGGCAGGGCCTGGAGGCACCGAGCGAAGTTGATTTTGTCGGGGTGATTCGGGAGGCGGTGACATCGCTGGCCGTGCCCGCCGAACATGCGGGGGTGAAGGTGAGTTTTGACGACCGCACCGCCGGGGCGGCGCGGGTGCATGGCGAACGTTTTCTGCTGCTGCAGGCGGTGGTCAATCTCGTGCAGAATGCCATCGAGTTTTCGCCGGAAGGCGCGACGGTGAGCATCACATGTGTGTCCGCGCCGGAGGGGAGCTGGCGGGTGGACGTGTGCGATGGTGGTCCGGGCATTCCGGATTTTGCGGAAGGTCGGGTGTTCGAGCGTTTCTTTTCGATGCCGCGCCCCCGCAGTCGGCGTAAGAGCACGGGGCTGGGGCTGAGTTTTGTGAGCGAAATCTGTCGGCGTCACCGGGGTGAAGTGGGGCTGACCAATCGCACGGATGCAGCGGGCGCCCGGGCTTGGTTGCGTTTTCCGCCTCCGGCCGGGTAGCGCGGGGGAATTCCGCCCGCGCGGAATTCATCGCGATTTCATCTTCAGTTCACACGCCCTTCACCGCCGGGGTCGATCATGGCGGTGATGAACGAATCCTCCTCCGTCCCGCCCCTGCCCTCCATCTCCGTCAACGCCGCCGAGTCGGCTCGCCGACGGCTCACCAACAAACTCATTATGATCGCCGCGGTGATCACGATCCTGCAGGTGCCGCTGTGGTTGATCGATTCGACGCGGGACGAACGGGCAAAACGACATGCCGAATCGGTGGCGGCGATAACCACGTCGTGGGGCGGCGATCAACGGTTGATGGGGCCGGTTCTGGTGGTGCCGTATATTTGGACCCAGGAAAACGGCCAAGTGTTGCGCGCTGAAGGCGAGATGCGTTTGTTGCCGGAGACGTTGGCGGTGACGGGCGACCTCGCTACGCGGGAGTTGTCACGGGGCATTTACCGAGCGCAGGTGTATGCGGCGGCCCTGCACGTGGAGGGGCGATTCACGGTGCCGCCGAAGTGGAGGCGTGATGCCCGGTGGCAGATGCAGTGGGAACAAGCGCGTCTCGTGTATGCGGTGAGTGATGCACGCGGTCTGCGAGCTGAGCAGAGTCTGCGGTGGAACGGGGCCCCGGCGGAGCTGCAGGGAGGCACCGGGATGACGAATTGGCCGGCGGGCATGCAGGCACCCGTGACGATCGATCCGGTGATGGGCGCGGCGTTTGAAATCACCCTGAACCTTGATGGCAGCGGGGCGTTGGAGTTCGTGCCGCTGGCGAGTTCGACGGATGTGGCCCTCAGCTCGACCTGGCCGTCGCCGGGATTCCGCGGGGCTTATTTGCCGTCTGAGCGCACGGTCGAGCCGACCGGATTCGCGGCGAAGTGGAAAATCGGTGCGTTGGGCAACGACCTGCCGCGCGACTGGATGGGCGGAGGCGATGCGGCGGTGGCCGAGCGCATGAGCGCGGCGACGTTTGGGGTCGGGTTGGTGCCGGAAGTGGGGGAATACCGCACGATCGAACGGGCGATAAAGTATGGTATCCTGTTTTTGGTGACCGTATTTGCCGGGTTTTTCTTGGGCGAAGTCGTGGGCGGACGCTCGCTGCACGTGCTGAACTACCTGTTGGTGGGGGCGGCACTGTGTTTGTTTTATCTCGCGCTGCTGGCCTTGTCGGAATTCTGGCGATTTGGCTGGGCCTACATCGCGGCGGCGGGGGCGTCCACCCTGCTGGTGGGATTGTATGCGACGGCCGTGATGGGGGCGCGCAAGCCGGCGGGCGTGCTGGGACTGTTGATGGCTGGCATCTATGGTTATCTCTACTTTGTGCTGCAACTCGAGGACGTTGCGTTGGTTGGAGGCACCGTGCTTCTGTTTGGGCTGCTGGGAGCGGTGATGTATGCGACGCGTCACCTGCGGTTTGACGATGCCACGGCGTTGGGCGGACCAATGGGGGGGACCAAGGCATGAAGGTCTACCATCTGCCGCGTCTGCGTTGTGCCATGCTGGGACTGTTGCCGTGGCGGCTAAGGAAGCCCGCAGTGCGGCGACCTCCCCCGCCGGTGGTTAAACAAGTTGTCAGTGGCTGAAACGACGGCTCAGCTGCGGGCATGAATTTGTGTGAAATCAAAGCGACGCTGCCGGTCGATACCGTGGATGCCGTCGACGATCTGTTGTTGGAACGAGGCGATGCGCGCTGGAGTGTGATGCATGACGTGCTGATTCCGGCGGCGTGGCTGATCGGCATGTTTGAAAGTCGGCCCGATGCCGAAGCCGCGTGGACCGATCTCGCCTCGGAATTGACCGGCGCGGGTGAACCGGAGTTTCGCAATCTCGGCGACGAGGACTGGCGCAACAGTTACAAACTGCACTTCAAACCGTGGCAATGTGGTCGCCTGCATTGGGTGCCGGTGTGGGAGCGCGAGACGTATGCCCTGCCGGCGGGCGATGTGGCGATCTGGCTCGACCCGGGGATGGCGTTTGGCACGGGTAATCACGAGACGACGCGGCTGTGTTGCGAGCGCCTCGTAGAGTGGGCGAAGACGGCCCCGACCGAAGCGCGGGTAATCGATGCGGGATGTGGCTCGGGCATTCTCGCGATTTCGGCGGCGCGGTTGGGGTTTAGCGATATTCGCGGGTTCGACAACGACGTGGAAGCCGTGCGCATCAGCGATGAAAACGCGGCGCTTAACGACCTGACGGGCGTGATTCGTTTCTACGAAGGGGATCTGGTTTCGGGGTTTTCGGGAGAGCCGGGTGATTTGATTTTTGCCAACATTCTTGGCCACGTGCTCATGCAGTTTGTGCCGGAATTGGTGACGGCGGTTGCACCGGGTGGGCTGTTGGTGCTCAGTGGCATCCTTGCCTATGAACTTGATCAAGTCCGTGATGCCTTCACCTCCGCGGTGCCCACTTGGGAAGTTCAAACTCGCATCATGGGCGAATGGGCCGATGTCGCGCTGCGCCGGGTTTAGGGTCTGGCTGTTGCTGTTACTCGGTGCGCTCTCGGCGCTGACCGCGACGGCGCACGATCCGGGGTTGAGCAGTTTGGAAATCACCGCGACGGTTGATGGCGTCCAAGTGGAGCTGCGACTATCGGCGACAGATGCGGCGGCGGCGGTTCCGTTGGCGGATCTTGATGATGATCGCGTGCTCGATCAGATCGAGGTCGAGGAAAGTGGCGCGGCGTTGCAAGCGGCGGGACTGGCTTGGGTTGACTTCAGTGCGAGCGACCGAGCGATCCCGATGTCGAGAGTGGCGGCCGTTTGGGAAGCGGAAGACGAGGACGTGATGTGGCATACGAGAATCGCTCAACAGCCGGAGGGAAATTGGACGGTGAACTCAGAACAGTTTGCCACGTTGCCGCCGGGGCATCGACTTTTTGTGACAGCCCGCTTGGTGTCGGGCGAGATCGTTGCAGAAGGCCTGCTCGGGGCGAACAACGCGACGCTGATTGTGCCGTGGGGCGAGCGCTCGGTTGGTGTTGAAGCCGTTGAGACAGAGCATGAAACCACGGGGAACTCAGGCGGCAGTCGGCTCTGGTTGTTCTTCAAACTCGGGGTGGAGCACATTCTGATTGGGTTCGATCATCTGTTGTTTTTGGCCGGGCTGTTGATCGCGTGTCGCGGGTGGAAAGCCATGCTGGCGGTGATCACGAGTTTCACGGTCGCCCATTCGATCACGCTGGGATTGGCGGCGCTGAATGTGGTGCAGTTCCCCGCGGGATGGGTGGAGCCGTTGATCGCGGCGTCGATCGTCTACGTCGGGGTCGAAAATTTGTGGCGAGGTGACGAGGAACCCAAGGGACGTTGGCTGCTGACTTTTGGGTTTGGGCTCATCCATGGGTTTGGATTTGCGGGAGTTTTGCGGGAGTTGGGGCTCGGTTCCGATGGGCAGACCGTGGTTTCGGCTTTGTTCGGATTCAATGTCGGCGTGGAGGTCGGTCAGGCGGCAATCGCACTGCTGGTATTGCCGCTGTTGGCGAAAGCTCGGCAGTGGCCATCGTTTGAGCGCAGAGGGCCCATGATCGTATCGCTCGTCGTTACCGGGATGGGCCTGTTCTGGCTCATCGAGCGCACGCTGCTCTGATTTGCAGTCGGTTCCCGGTAGAGAATTATTAATTGCAAAAATATTGAAATAGTAAGATGCGTATAATCAATGACTAATGAATTAATCTATTAGGCTTTTCGATTTAAGGAAGAACCGATCCTCCGTTTCGCACGACTACAGAGTTGATGCAGAAGTTTTTAAGCAACGGGATCTGGATTAACAGCTGGCTCATGCTGGCAGTGGCAATCGGAGTCTCTGGTGCGCGTCTTCCGGCTGAACGCATTGTGTTGGCCGATCCGGGAGTGGACGGTCCTGTGGCCGAGCAAGTGCGTCATTGGCAGGAGAAGATTCGAGGCGGTCAGCGCGATCGCACGCAGAGTTTTGAGCGACTCGGCTGGGCTTTCGTCAACCTCGGTCGACTGCGCAGTGATGCAGGATTTTTCAAACTGGCCGAGTTATCCGCCGACGCGATGGATGCCCAAGGAGAAGCTACTCCGGGAGCAGATCTGCTGCGCGGCCATGCTTGGTTGCAGCAGCATCGTTTTGCCGATGCTGAAAATCTGGCCCGTCGGCTGGTCGCCGATCGTGGCGCACCCAAAGATTACGCGCTCTTGGCGGATGCGACGATGGAACAGGGTAAACTGGCCGAGTCGGTTGCGGCCTGTCAGGAACTGGTGAATCGCCAGCCAGGTTTGGAAGCTTCCGTTCGTATCGCGCAGTTGCGGTGGTTGCACGGGGATTTACCGGGAGCGATTCAAGCCATGGCGATGGCGAACCGCGTGGGTGGCAACTTGCCCGTCGAAACCACCGCTTGGACCCAGGTGCGGTTGGGCCACTTTCAATTGCTGGCGGGGGAGATCGATCAAGCGCAGCGATGGGCGGACCAAGTTTTAGATACTCACCCTGACTATGCTGCCGCATGGCTGCTGCGCGGACAGGTGGAATTGGCGACGGGTAATACCGAAGGCGCCGTGGTGGCGCTCGATCGTGCTGCCGCCTTGAATCCGCTTCCCGGATACGTTTGGTGGCAAGCTGAAGCCCTGCGGGTTGCCAGTCAGCTTGATCGCGCGACCGAGATCGAAGCCACCATGGCCAAACACGGTGCGGCCGCCGATCCGCGCACGCTGGCCCTTTTTTTGGCCACCCGCCGCAGTGGGACGGATCGTGCGGTGACTCTCGCCACGGCCGAACTCCACGAACGGGCAGATGCCTATACTTACGATGCCTTGGCGTGGTCGCAATGGTCCGCTGGCAACATCGAGGCCGCCGCAGATTCCATCGAACGCGCTCTCGCCACCGGTTTGAGTGACGGCCGCGTCTGGCTGCATGCCGGCGTGATCGCCGCGGCGAACGGAGCTCCTGATCAAGCCGCCACCTACCTGGCCCGCGCGAACGATTTTGCGACCGGCCTGATGCCCAGTGAGCGGGCGCTCCTAGCCGCCGCTACGTCGGCTACCAACTGAATTTCCTCTAGCCCAACCAAACCAACCCAGACCATGAATATGATACCCAAATCCAGATTACGAATCGCCGCCACGCTGAGTGCGCTCGCGATTCTCACCGGCGCGATGCTGCCGACAACCGCCTCCGCTTCCAGTCACATGGACGCGCCATTGGTCACGCTCGACCCTGCGGCCAACACGACCGACCTCTATGCGTTTCTGACGCAGCGTGCCGGTCAGAAATACTTGCAGGTTTCGCTCGGCGTTTACCCGCATGAGGAGCCCGGCGTAGGCCCCAATAAATACAACTTTGACGACAACGTGCTTTACCAGATTTTCCTGTCGACCGGGGACGATCTGGCGTCGGGCGCTGATTCGATCGCCTACCAATTCAAGTTTTCCACTACCTACAAGAACGACAGCACAATTCTCCAGAGCTATCTCGGAGTCGTGAGCGCGGTCGACGACGCCAACCAGAATCTCACGCAAACCTATACGGTGACCCGCGTGGTGAACGGTGTCTCCACGGAGCTCGGCACGGGAGTGGTCCCGCCGAACAATCAAGGTATCGCGACTCCCGGCTACAACGTCGGTGGCGGCGAAGGTCGCGCCAAGGATGGTGTCGTCACGCCTGCTACCCTCGATCCCTACACCGCGCAATCCATCGCCACGCTGACCGACGGCTATCGCTCGTTTGCAGGCCAACGCGAAGACGGTTTCTACGGCGACGTGCAGTCCATTTTTGACCTCCTCCAACTGCGCTCGGGCGACAAAACCTTCGACAGTCAGGGTGGGTATAACATGCACAGTATCGCGCTGGAAATCCCGGTCAGTGAAATTGGTGGCGACCAGCAGGTGGTCGGAGTTTACGCCACCACCAGCCGTCGCGCATCTCGCGTTCTCACCTCGACAGGTGATCCGGTCGAAACCGGTCCTTGGGTTCAGGTTGGCCGTCAGGGTAACCCGCTCTTCGCAGAGGCGATGATTGGTATCAAGGACAAGGATCTCTATAACCGCACCAAGCCGACGCAGGACGCCGCGCTGTTCCGTCAATATGCTTCCGAGCCCGAACTCGCCGCGCTCATCAACGCCATCGTCTTCAGTGGTCAAGCCGTGGCGCCGACCACGGGCCGCACCGATCTCGTCGGTATCTTCATACCCGATCTCCTCAAGGTTGATCTCTCAACCGGCCCGGCTCGTTTGACCGGTGGCGGATTGCCGGATGAAGGCCACTCCCGCTTGAGTGTCTTCGGGGGCGATGCCCTGACCTCTGAGGTGCAGGCGGGGTTGCCTGGTTTTCCGGCGGGCACCATCGCCGGTGGATGGCCCAATGGTCGTCGCTACGGTGATGACGTGATCGACATCGCGGTCACCGCGATTATCAGCGACCTGCGCACGGATCCGCTCACGATTCGCTCGGCCGACGGCATCGACAACATGTCGTTCAACGATGCGGTTTATAACAAGACCTTCCCGTATGCCGCTACACCTCACAGCGGTCGAAACTACATCCACAACGGAGGTGAAGCGGTCTCGCCACTGTTCAATCTCTCGATTCGCGGCGCGGTGGGAAATGGCTACAGTTCACTTATCAGTGGTTTCATCATCCGTGGCACTGAGCCGGTGACAGTCCTGGTGCGTGGCCTTGGCCCGACGCTGGAGACGTTCGATGTCGAAGGTGCGCTCGGCGATCCCGTGATCCAAGTTTGGAAAGACGGCTCCATGGTGGCGATGAACGACAGTTGGGGAGAAACGCAGCGAGCGGATATCCAAGACACCGGATATGCTCCGGCTTACGCCAATGAAGCGGCGGTTATTGTGACGCTGCAACCGGGGGCTTACACGACGCTGCTCAATGGCGTGGATGGCGGCACGGGCATTGGTCTGCTCGATGTCTTTTTGGTGGAGTAATCACCGCCGCCGTTTTGCTGCCGCAAGGTTGCAGGACCCCAAGCAAATCGACCCCGGATGGAGCTTTCTTCGTCCGGGGTTTTTTCGTGGTAGGCCGACTCGATCGAACCATGGTGTGCGCAGTAGTTCAAAACGTCGATCGATGCGGGGCTCCAATTGCGAAAATTAACACTTTCCGAGGCGCCGTGTAACCAGCCCGAGCGAATTAAAGAGAGGATCGGAAGGAGTTCCAGAACGCCAAAACCCGTGCGAGTGGGTAGCGCAAAATGCAGAGGGACCCGTCGCGGCGTCGTTCAAAATGCCCGGCATTTCCGGAAGAGAAAGGCATCCTGATTTTTTGATAATTTCATAACGAATGAATTATCAATATAATGCGTTAGATCGCCGACGATATTTCCAGAGGTGGGCATGGGGTTGGCAACAAGGAGAGGTGAAACTGCGTGAAGCGCGCGAACTCTTAACCCACCTAGAAAAATGAAATCCTCCAAGACCACTACCATCACATTGCTATCAACCTCAATTTTGGCGATCAGCGCCGCAGTTGGGGTGTTGCATGCTCAAGACGACGTCGAGCGCGAGCCGTTCTATTCCAACGATCGTCGCCTCCAGCGGTCCACGACTGCTCCCGATCCGGACGTCAACAAAGCATCTTCCACCTCCACTTCCTCATGGTCTCAGTCAGAAACCGCGGTGGAAGCGTCCCCTGAGAACAGCGCCATGATCGCGAGCATGCCGCCGCCGTTGTCACCCGGTGCCGCTCGCGAAGGCGTGCCGGCGATCGGCGTCAAGACGGGTGAATGTTACGCCCAGGTGCTCGTCGAGGCCGAGATGGTTCCGGTGACCGACCGTGTGTTGCTCAAGGAAGAAAGCTACGAATTGGTCGAGATCCCGGCCCGGTTCGAACAGGTCGAGGAGCGCGTCATGGTTAAGGCCGGTTATGAGAAACAAGAAATCATTCCCGCCACCTACAAGACGGTGGAGGAAAAGGTGCTGAAGAGCCCTGCTTACACCCGCCAGGTTCCGGTTCCCCCGGTCTATGAAACCCGCACCACCAAAGTGATGGTCAAGCCGGAGCGCGTTTACTGGACGGAGGGAGAAAATCCCATCACCGAGTTGGAAAACCCGACCAGCGAGATCATGTGTCTCGTGCGTGAGCCCGCTGAATACGAGACCGTCACGAGCCGCGTCTTGGTGCAGGCTGCCTCGTTCCGCGAAGAAACCGTTCCCGCCGAATACGAAACTTATACCCGCACCGTTGTCGATACGCCCGCCAAGGTGAACGTTGTTAAAGTCGCCCCGGTCTACGAGACCCGCAAAGTCCGCAAGATGGTGGCCGCTGCCAAGACCGAGCGTCGGGTGATTCCCGCCGAATACGGTGATGTCGACCGCTTGGTCGCCCAGGGTGAAAGTCGTATCGAATGGCGCCGCGTGCTGTGCGAAACCAACGCCACGCCTGAGGTCGTCGCGCAAATCCAAACGCAGTTGAAGGATCGCGGCTACAAGGTGAAAGTGAACGGCGAACTCGATCGTCGGACCATGGCCGCCCTGCGCGATTTCCAAAAGGATAACGAGCTGCCCCTCGCCGGAGTAAGCTATGCCTCGCTCGACGCGCTGGGCGTGAAGGCCTAATGGGTCGTCCACCACGCGCGAAGCGAAAACACCTCGCCATCAAGGCACCGTGGGATCAGCCCACGGTGCCTTTGTTTTTTATAGGGAACGGAACGTGATCCTAGCTTCGTAGGTGAATGATGAATACGATCGAGCGCTGCGATCAGTCCCGCAGCGTCGCGCGGCGAAGTTCCGTGCGCAGGCCCCAGGTGGTGACGGCCAACAGCGCCGCATTAAAGAGCAACGAAGCGGCATCGATCGTGCGGGCGGTGGCAAAGCAACCGCACGAGATGTCGAGGCCGCGACCCCACGCCGAGGCCACGGCGACCATGAACAAAGCGGAGAATCCGCAGGCGCTCAACCATGCGCCGGACCGCCACACGTTTAACAGCAAGGCACCGCCGATGACGATTTCAGACCACGGCAGGAAATGCCCGCCGATTTGCGCGAGGGCAGGGGACACCAAATCATAGCGTGTGATGGCCTCGGCGAGGGCGTGAGGATCGGTGATTTTCGTCAGACCGCTGCCCGCGAAAAGCAGACCGGTGCCGATGCGTGCCGCGGTGGTGCCGGTGGTGGACGACGAGGGGGGCGTTTTCATGGCAAATTAAAGTCGCGCAGTGCCTGCCAACCGTCATGTAGCACCCAGACGTTTTCGGCGCCGAGTTCGCGCCGAAGGCGGCGGGCCACTTGGTCAGCGGCGTCGCACGACGCGGAGCTGCAGTAGACGATGATGGGGCGGGACGGAGTCCAGTGCGCCAGGAGTTCGGGCAATGCGGCGTCCCAGTCGGCGACCGGTAGATTGATCGCGGTGGGAAAATGCGCGTCGGCGTAGGCCGTTCGGTGACGGGCGTCGATCCACAGCAGCGACCCGGATTCCACTGCGGCCAGCGCCCGGGCCTCCGCCAGTGACAGGTGGTAGCGAGGCAGGGCCGCTAAATTGGTAACGGCGTGCGGCGCGGCGGAGTTCGCCCGCTGCCCGAGGTAGGAAAGCGCGGCGGGTGGAACGGCCAGCGTCAACAGACCAAGCGCTTGCAACACCGCTCGACGGAAGATCATCGCACGAGGAGATAAACTGAGGATTCGGCCAAAAGTTCGTCGTCGCCCGCATACAGTTGAAGGGGCAAGTGCCAGGAGGCGGCTTGGGTCGAATCAGTCGGACGTGCCGTGAGCATGTAAGTGGTCGGATCGGTTCCCAGGCTGAGGTGGGTTTCGAGGCCGGAAGGCAAGTCGCCGAGGCGTAGTTGCAGGGGGCGGTCGGTCGTCGCCAGCTGCACGGTAAGGGAACGCTCTTCGGCTTGGGCGGATAGCGGCCAAAACAGGACGCGCGGGGAAAGGGTGAACCAGGGGGTGATGAGCGCCTTGAGTTGCAGGCTGACGGTCTTGACCTGGGCACCGGCGCCCTCTCCATGGCGCAGTTTGACGAGCAACTCGCGGTTGACCTCACCTTCCAGTCCCCGGGTGTCGAGCGTGAGTTTCAGTTCGCTGGATTCCCCCGGGGCAAAGGCGCGTTGGGGCAGCGCGGCGGTGGTGCAGTCGCAGTCGACCTGCAGATCGATGATCGTCACCGGTTGGTCGCTGCGATTGGTGAACGCGTAGGTGGCGACATGTTGCTTCGCGCCCACGGGAAGCTCGACGGATTGTTGAGCTTGGTCCCATTCCAACTCGGCCTGCAGCGAGAGCGCTCCGAGCAACAGGAGAAGGGAGCGGGCGGAGCGGGCGACAGTGGAACCGAATACGATCATAAGACGTCGGTATCGACTCCTGTAAGCGTGTTTGGTTCGCGAGAACGCGCGCCTTTGCAGGCAAAGAACTATTGCCGATTCAGGAGCGGGTAACGCCGCGCTGGGCCGAAGTTGTCGGCGGTGGCTTGGGGACGTCGTTGCCACCGTCAATAAAGGGGGCGAATTGACGCCGGGCGGGTTGCGGCGGAATCGGGCGTGAAGAACGCCCAACGAGATCGTTATGCGATGGCTGCGGTTACCGCGGCGTGCATGGCTTCGACGGGGACGGCAACATTGCTCCAAATTTCCAAGGAACGGGCACCTTGGTGGACGAGCATGGCGAGGCCGTTGGCGGTGGGGATGGCGTGGGTTTTGGCTGCCGTCAGGAGCGGAGTCTCGGCGGGGTTGTAGATCATGTCGAAAACGCCGACCGGGCGGGGCAGGGTGGTGAGATCGACGGGCAGAGGGTCGTCGGGTTTGAGGCCGGCGCTGGTGGCGTTGATGACGAGCGCTTCGGCGGGGATTTCGCCTTGCAGAGGTATACCACCTGCGAGCGGAGCGAGTTGACTTAACAGCGCTTCGCGATTGGCCGTGGTGCGATTGACAATGTGGAGGGAGGCGCAGCCTTGGGCAAGACACTCGACCGCGGCGCCCCGGGCAGCGCCGCCGGCACCGAGCAGGACGATGGGGGTGTCGAAAAGTTGGATACCCAGGGTTTCCTGCACCGCCGTGGCCAGGCCGTAGCCGTCGGTATTGTAGCCGTGCCAGCCGGCCGCGGTGCGTTGGAGCGTGTTGACGGCGCCGATGGGCTGGGCGGTGGGGTCGACTTGGGCGATGGTGTCGAACGCGAGGACTTTGTGCGGCACGGTCAGGTTGAGGCCGTGAAATCCGGCGGCGTGCAGGCGGTCGAGCGCGAGGGACAGGTCGGCGGGGGGCACGTCGAAACGGAAGTAGCGCCAGGTGGTGAAGCGATCGTCGCTGTTCGCCATCTCGGCGAGGGCCGCGTTGTGCATGGGCGGGCTGATCGAGTGTTTGATCGGGTGCCCCAGCACGGCGAGTGCGGTGCCTTTGAAGGACCAAGTATCGAGATCTGCGAGGGTAAGAACGGGCTCCATGAAGAGCGAAGTGCGAATCCGGGGTGGCGGATTGTCAATGTGGCGGTCGGCCTGCTGGTTTTAACCACAGATAGACACGGTTTCACACAGACCTTATCCGGGACTACGTTTGCGGGTTTCATTCCGGCCACCCGATCTCCTGGGACTCGGGCTTCTTCGGACAAAACTTTTCTCAGCGAGTCTGAATTCCGATGCTTACGTCGTGTGTTTGGAGTAGGTGGTTTCGAAGTCGGTGACGAAGCTGTCGAAAAGTTGCGCGCGATCCTGGTGGCCGTGGGACTCGTAGTGGTTGGCGAGGTTGCGGCAACTGCGACAGAGGATTTCACGGATGGGGGTGGGGGCCAGATCACTGAGGCGCGGGGACATGTCGTGCGAGCGCAGGAAGACGAAGATTTCTTCGGGGCTACGGAAAATGCCGCGGTCAAATGCATCGATGAAAAACGGGGCGTCGTCGGTGAAGCAGCCGATCATGAAGTGCCCCGGGAGGCCGATGGGTTCGAGATCGAGTCCCACCCGTTGGGCGACGAGCAGGTAGAGCATGCACATGGAGATGGGAATCCCGCGGCGATTGCGCAGCACTTGGTCGAGGAAGCTGTTATCGGGATCGGTGTAGTGTTCCACGTTTCCGCGATAACCGAGCTCGTGATAAATAACGCGATTGATGACGCGGCATTTGGCGCGGGTGGTGGAAGGCTCGACCATGAGCTCGCGGCAACGGGCGGCGATGCGATCGAGTTCCTCGCAACAGGCACCGGCATCCAGGTGAGGCCGGACGGTGCGGGCGAGCAACAGGGCACCGGTCTCAAGCTCGTAGTTGAGCGATTTGATGAACTCGCGGAATTCGCCAACGGGGTCGGTAAAATTGAGTTCCTCCAAGAAGGAGCGGGCGTGCCACGCGAGGTGGCGGTTGGTGCCGGAAGCGGTGTTTTGCAGAAAGTCCCGGGCGGTCACGCCGAGGGCATTGAAATGTTGGCAAAGGCTGCGTCGCACCGTGGGGCTCGGATCGTCGATGAGATCGAGCAGGGCAGCTTTTTCCGTGGAGCTCAGAGTCGAATGGGCCACGGACCCGTAGACAATCAAACGGCCGATTTGTGGCAAGCGAATGCGGAGGTCCGGATCCGCTAAATCTCTCGTTTTCCGAACAACGCGGTGCCGACCCGGACCTGTGTGCTGCCAGCGGCGATGGCGAGGGCAAGATCGCCGCTCATGCCCATGGAAAGTTCCGTCAGCGGGGTGGAAAACTCGGCCGCCAATTGGTCCCGTAATTCGCGCAAGTTGGCGAAGGTGCGCTTGGCGACGGCGGGGTCATCGGATAAGGGCGCGATGGTCATCAGGCCGTCGACTCGCAGGTGGACGCAGCCGAGGGCGTGCCCCAGCAGGGCGGGCGCATCGGCGAGGTCGACACCGAACTTGGCGGGGTCGTGGCCGGCGTTGATTTGCAGCAAAACGGCGAGGGGGCGCTCGATTTCGGCCGCAGCGCGATCCAAGCGCGTGAGGAGTTTGGTGCTGTCGACGCTTTGCACGCGGTCGAAATGCGTCGCCGCGATTTTGGCCTTGTTGGACTGCAGGTGGCCGATGAGTTCCCAGCGCAATTTCGCAGTGACCTGGGGTTGTTTGTCGATGGCTTCTTGCACGCGATTCTCTCCCACGCCGGCCAGACCGTAGCGGGCGGCATAGGTTGGCGCCCAGGCCTCATGGTTCTTGGTGACCGCGAGCAATTCGACCTCTCCGGGGTCACGCCTGGCTAATCGACAAGCGGTGGCGATTTCGGCGCACACAGCATCAGCGTTGCTGACAAAGTCTTCGTAGGTTGGGGTCATGCAGGAGATTTAATGGTTTGCGCCATGATTAGAAAACTTTATAACTGATCGAAACCCTCAGTAACGAATGCAAATTGAGAATTTCAAGGTCTTCGCGGACTTGGTCGAAACCAAGAGTTTTTCCAAGTCGGCCAAGATTAACGGTATCACCCAATCGGCGGTCAGCCAACAGGCCCGCGCGATGGAAAAACATTTTAAAACGCTGTTGATCGATCGCAGCCAGAAGCAGTTTCAGCTCACGCGGGAGGGGCAGGCGGTTTACGAGACGTCCAAGGAGTTGCTGCACGGCTACGACAAATTGATGTCGGAGTTGCAGGAGATGAAGAAGGTCATCAGCGGGACGATTCGCATCGCGACGATTTACTCGATCGGGCTCCACGAACTGCCGCCCTACATCAAGCGTTTCCTGCACGATTTTCCGTCGGTGAATGTGCGAGTGGAGTATCGGCGCTCTAATCTGGTGTATGAGGACATTCTGCACAATTCGGTCGATTTCGGGCTGGTGGCGTTTCCGCTCAAGCATCGCCAGATTGACGCGGTGCCCTTCCGGGACGATCACCTCGTGTTGATCACGCATCCCGAGCATGCGCTCGCGAAGCGCGGCACGACGGTGAATCTCAGCGAGATGGCGGGGCTGAAGTTCATCGGTTTCGATCCGGACATCCCGACGCGCAAGGCGGTCGACCAGATCTTTCGCGACAACAAGATCGATATGGAGCCGGTGATGGAATTCGACAACATCGAGACGGTGAAACGTGCGGTGGAGATTGACCACGGCGTGGCGATCGTGCCGCAGGCGACGGTGATGCGTGAAGCCCAGCAGGGTTCGCTCAAGATCCTGCATTTCACGGGCAAGGATTTCACGCGGCCGCTCGCGATTCTGCATCGCAAGGGACGCGTGCTCACGCCGGCGATGCGCAAGTTCATCGATACACTGAGCATGGATCTGACCGATCCGAAGACCCTCGGGGTGTCGGCGGATTCGTAACGCCCGCCGGACGGTCGGTGCGACGGATTCACCCCGGAGATTGTTTTTCGGGCATAAGCCCGCAGGTTGAGTCCTCTCAACCGTGCCCATGCCTCTCATCCTCTCCGTAGTCTATTTTTCAACCCTGGTGGGGTTGGCGCTGTATGGAGCGCATCGGCTCAAGATGTTGGTATTGTATGGACGGGCGATGGCGCGACCGCGGCCGCCCGCCCCGCCGTTGGATGCCTCGGCGCAGCTGTGCGTGCAGTTGCCGATCTTCAACGAACCCCTCGTGGTGGAAGCCTTGCTGGAAAAAGTCACCGCGCTGCGTTGGCCGGACGCGAAATGGGAAATCCAAGTGCTGGACGATTCCACCGACGAGACGACCGCCATCATCGATCGGTGGCTGCGCGCGCATCCGGCCGCCGCCGCCCGCGTCACGCATGTGCGCCGCGCCTCACGGGACGGCTACAAGGCGGGGGCGCTCAAGCACGGCATGGCGCTGAGCAACGCCGAGTTCTTTGCCATCTTCGACGCGGACTTCCGGCCGGAGCCCGACTTTTTTGAGCAGCTCATGCCCCATTTTGCGGCCGACGACGTGGCGGTGGTGCAGGCGCGGTGGGAATTTGCCAACCGGCGGCAGAGTTTACTGACCCGGTTTCAGGCCGTGTTTTTGGATGCGCACTTTGTGGTGGAGCAAACGGCGCGCGCGGCGGCGGGATTGTTTTTCAACTTCAACGGCACGGCCGGCATCTGGCGACGCACGGCGCTGGAGGATGCGGGCGGCTGGACCAGTGATACGGTGACCGAAGATCTCGATGCCAGCTACCGCGCCCAGCTGCGGGGCTGGCGACTGGTCTACCTCGATCAATACGCGGTGGCATCCGAGTTGCCGGAAAATCTCATCGCGTTCAAATCGCAGCAACGGCGCTGGACCAAGGGCGGCATCCAGGTGGCCCGTAAATCCTTGCGCAGCGTGTTTGCGGCGAAGTTGCCGGGGCGGGTGAAGCGGGAGGCCTGGTGGCACCTCACGATCGGGGTGGTGCATCCGTTGCTCGTGACGTTCTCGATTCTCTTCGTGCCGTATCTGTGGTTTGCGGCCGACCAACTCGGCACGTGGTGGTATCTGGCCAACCCGGCGATCGTATTGCTGGCGGGCGGTGCGCCGGTGGCGTTTTACGTGGCGGGCCAGTTTTTCCAGCGCCGCGAATGGCGCGAGGGCGTGATGTGGCTGCTGGCCTCGCCGTTGCTGTTGTCGTTCGGACTGGCTCTGAGCGTGACGCTGTGCGCGGCCTTTTTTGAGGGCCTGTTTTCCAATGGCGGCGAGTTTGTGCGCACGCCGAAAGGAGGGCGGGTGGCACGATCGGGCAATTTGTTGACCAGGCTGCGCAGTCGGACGTTTTTTACGGCGGTCACCGTGATCGAAGTGGCGTTGAGTGTCGTGCTCTTGAATGGCGCGGTGTTTTTTGGATCCCACGGGCATTCCGACCTGGCCTTTGCGCTCGGGTTGAAGGGCACGGGTTTTATGGTGGTCGCGTTGTTGTCGGCGAGTGACTTGTGGCCGAGCTTTTGGCGTGCCCGCGTTTGAACCCGGCGCCTTTTCGGTTTTCCTACTCTTTTCCCGTCCACCTTTTTGTCATGCGTCGTCTCGTTCCTCCCTTCGTTTCCATCTCCATTTTGTCTCTGACCGTGGGCTGCGGACAGGCCGACTCGACGGCGTTTGCAGACGTGTCGGACAAATCCGCGGAAGAGCTGGCGGCCACGGAATTACCCCAACTGGGCGAAGCGCCAAGCTGGGCGCTGCGGCGGCTGGATGGCACCGAGCTGAATTCCGCGGAGCTGGCGGGCAAAATCGTGGTGCTGGACTTTTGGGCGACGTGGTGCGGCCCGTGCCGGCAGGAGATTCCGGGTTACGTCGCGATGCAGCGCGAACTCGAAGCGGACGGGGTGGTGATCGTGGGGGTGTCGTTGGACCAAGCTGGGCCCTCGGTGGTGAGCGATTTTGCCGAGCGTTTCGGCATCAACTATCCGCTGGTCATGGGTAATCAGAAGATTGTCGGCGCGTTTGGCGGCGTGGAGGCGATTCCCACGACGTTCCTGATCGATCGCGACGGGCAGGTGCGATACCGCAAGGTGGGAGCCATGGCTCGGTCGGAGTTTGAGCCGCTCGTGCGTTCGTTGCTCTAAATTGCTCACCGGTGGGACAACTTTGTCCCGCGCCGTTGACGTGAAATTTCAGCGCCGGGACGGGACCCTGATGTGCGGCGGAGCCGGGAGGGGGGAAACGAGAAGGGTCCGCCGAAAACCCCTTAACGACGGACCCATTATTTTCTCGTTGGTTCTAAGAACCAACATCCATGTAACCCCAATTACCGGCATAGCCGGATTGGCCTGTTAAAAAGCACTGGCCGTGCCAATTTTGGGGGGCGGAATAATTTTTATTAGAAAAGGTCAATCCGCCGAGAAACGCGCGATCTTCGCGAGTTCGTCCGCGTAACGTCGATCGCTCCGGCAGGCGGGAAGCTTGTGCGGACCTCCCCAGCGCCGCTGTTGCTTGATCCAGTGCTCGAACGCACCGGGCATGACCAGCCGCACGACCGGGGCCTCCAGGTTGGTGGTGGCCCGGGCTTGGCGGTAAGCGGGATGGATCTGGCAAAGGTGTTGATCAATCTCTGCGGCGATCGGTGGTCCGGTGGGGGTCTTGACCGTGCCGGACTGCAATTCGATCCACCACTCGTGACGTCCGGTTTCGCGGCCGAGGTCTGCTTCGATGGTGAGTGGGGCGACGTGGAAATGACGCAACGCCCACTGGTGCGACCGACAGATCTCGCTGATCGCCGCGGTGAGATCGTGATCAAGGATGTTTTCGCCCCATTGATTGAGACGCATACCCAATTGCCCCACCGGTTTGAGCATGGGGGGGCGCACGCAGCTGAAACGAACGATGTCTCCCACGACTTGCCGGAGCAACCCCGCCGGAGTGCTGACGAGCATCACGTAGTCGCGATTGGGTTCGATTTCGCTGAGGGACAGGGCGTGTTCGCCCATTTGGGCCTGTTGCAGGCGGTCAAATGTATCCAGGGGGATGAACTCGAAGTAGATGCCCGCATCATAAATGAGCTGCATACTGCGGGTATTGAGCATGCCCTGCGCCGCGTAGACCCCTTCGGCCGCGGCGTAGACCTGGTGGGTCTGCACATCGACGCCGACAAGGCGCTGCAACTCGGCAAGGTGAACTTCCGGGCTGATGCCAAAGTAGATGACGGAGGCGAGGTCGGGCCAAAGGTCGCGCAGGGTCCGGAATCGCACCTTGCGTTGATTGACGATGGCCAAGGTCTGCCGGGCAAACTCGGTTAGCCACTGCAGGTTGCCCGCCAAGGCGGTGATATCGCGATCATGCGTGCGGCGCACGATGCGTTCGACCATCTGCGGCCAGTCGGTGAGCAGGCTGATCTTGGCGGAGGGTTCGATGAAGTATCGTGCTGCCCAGGGCGGACGCAGGATCATGGCGAGACTGACCATGTCGGCCACGATCGGCCCGTCGGGGGCGTCCAAGGTCGGACGCGAGGCCGGAGGGTGCAGCGTGTTGCCCCCCACCAGCAGAATCTTCCCGCGAATGGCATCCACGCTGTCACCGCGGGCCGTGGCGTGCAGCACCGCCGTGCGGGTGGCCCGCACAAAATGGTCTTCCATGGCAAACGTCACGGGAATGGTGCGTGGCGAGCCCGTGGTGGTGCCCGCCGACTGCACGAAGATATCGCAGCTACCAGGCCACAGCAGATCCGTTTCGCCGAGAATCATGCGATCGACCCACGGGATCAGGTCCTTGTGGAAACTCACCGGCACCTTGCTTTTGAATTTCTGCAGCGGCATGCGCGGAGTGATGCCCTGCCCGCGATACCGACCTGCCTGGGCGAATTCCTTGAGCAGGGTGCGAAGGATTCGCTCCTGATGTCGACCGGCGTAGCGCGTGGTCTGCAGCCTGCGACGGACCCATGCTGAATAGCACTGCGCTCCGAAGGTCAGCCAAGGTTTGGTGAATTCCGCGATCAACTCGAACACCATGCGACAGCCGCCGGGGTAGTGGCCGCAAGCAGATTTGGCCGCCGGGCAGGGATTGTTTCGCGCGTCGATCCGCTGAAAGCGATTGCCGCGGGGCGGCCGGACTGGGAAACGTGAACACCTTGGACGACACGCTGCCGATTATTTTCGAGGACGAGACCCTGCTGGTGGTGGACAAGCCGCCGGGGCTGGCGGTCACCACGGCGCGGAGTGACCGGTCGTCCGCCACACTGGTCGACGCAGTCCAGGCGATGCGCGACGCGACCGTGATCAATGCTCATCGCATAGACGATGAAGTCGGCGGGCTGGTGATTTTTGCGAAGACCAAGCCGGCGCTCGATTTTATCAGCGGCCAGTTCCAAAGCAAAACGGCGGAGCGCGTTTACCGTGGGTTCAGTGTGCTGGCGGCCGCGGGCGAAGAGACCGCCCGCGTGACCGAGCTGCCCGTGGAGCGCGATGCGGCCGGGGGATTGCCCGACACCTTCACGGTGGATTACGCGCTGGCGCCGGATCAGCACGTGGCGGGTCGCATGCATGTTTATCGCAAACGGGGCGGACGGCCGGCGCACACCCGGTTCAACGTCGTCGAACGCTTCGGGCGCTTCGTTTGGCTGGAGGCGCGACCGCTGACCAGCCGGGAAATGCAGGTGCAGGCGCATCTCGCGGCGGTGGGGGCGCCGGTGCTGGGCGACCGGGCGCACGGCCTGCCGGAAGTGCAGTTGAAGTTGTCGGCGTTCAAGCGGGGCTACAAAGGCCGCGACAGTGAAAAACCCATGATCGACCGGGTCGCGCTGCACCTCACCGAACTGACCGTGAAGCACCCCGCAACCCGTGAGCCCGTGACGTTTTCAGCCCCGCTGCCCACGGACTTCGAAGTCGCCTTGCGCAACCTGAGAAAATACGCGCGGCGGCGCTGAGACGTTGCCATGTCCGATCCGTCCCGGCGATGATCGCGGGCATGAGTAACCCGTTGCGAGTGACCGTGTGGAGTGAGTTTAGGCACGAGAAATTAAACCCCAAAGTCGCGGAGATTTATCCCACCGGCATTCATGGTGCGATTGCCGAGTTCCTGGGGCGGGACGAGCACCTCGCCGTGGGCACGGCCACGTTGGACGAGCGGGAGCACGGGCTGACCGACGACGTGTTGGCGGCGACGGATGTGCTGCTGTGGTGGGGACACATGGCGCACGGGGAAGTGAGCGACGAGGTGGTGGCAAAAGTGCAACGCCGGGTGCTCGAAGGCATGGGGTTGATCGTGCTGCATTCCGCGCATTATTCCAAAATCTTCCAGCGATTGATGGGCACGACATGCTCACTCAAATGGCGGGAGGCGACCGACAAGGAGCGGCTCTGGAATATCGCACCATCGCACCCGATCACGGCGGGCCTGGGCGAATACTTTGAGCTGCCGCGGGAGGAGATGTATGGTGAGCCGTTTGGCATTCCCGAGCCCGACCAGTTGCTGTTCATCAGTTGGTTCACCGGTGGTGAAGTCTTCCGTTCCGGTGCGACCTGGCAGCGGGGGCACGGCCGGGTGTTTTACTTCCGGCCCGGTCACGAAACCTACCCGACCTACCACGACGCGAACATCCAGCGCATCCTCACCAACGCCGTGCACTGGGCCCGTCCGACGGTGCGCATGGCGGATGAGTGTCCAAACACCCCGCCGCTGGAGCCGTTACCCGAAGCATAAAAAAACCCCGCCGGGTTGGGGCGGGGTCGAGAGAAGGGAGACGCTGGCGAGCGCTTACTGCGTGTGGGCGCCCTTGGCGAGTTTGCCGCGCATGGCGAAGAGGATGCTGAACGCGACCACCAGGGCGATGGGGAACATCGTCATGTGCGAGAGCGTGGCCTGTCCCGCCGCGAGTTCGATGGCGGAAGGATCGGTCAATCCATCGGCGATGGCCTCGGCCCGGTTCTCATCGATCCATCCGCCAATGACGGGATTCCACAAGCCGGTGGCGAACATGCCGGCGCCGCCCATGAGGGACATGCCGAGCGCGCCGGTCTTGCCGATGTATTCACCGGTGAAGCCAATCATGGTGGGCCAGAAATAGCACACGCCGATCGCGAACACGATGGTGGCGAGGTAGACCATGCCGCCTTGGGCGATCGAGAGCAGATAGATGCCGAGCACCGCGAGGATGGAGGAAAGCAGCAGCACGCCAACGGGATGGAGCTTGTGCACCATCGGACCGGCAAACTGACGGCCGACGGCCATCAGGCCCGTGCCCAGGGCGAGGATGATCATGGGTGAAGCACCACTCTCCGAGAGAATGCGACCGACCCATTGCTGCGTGCCGAGTTCGGTCGTGGCGGTGAGCGTCATACAGACGATCATGAAAATGTAGAGCGGAGTGAAGAGGCTCTTGATGTTGGTCGCGGTCGAGGACTCGATGTTTTGGATCTCGGGGAAATCCTCCTTAAAGACGAGGTAGCCGTAGAGCAGTGTGGGCACCAGCATGATGGCGATCTGCGACTGCCAGCCGATGCCGCCGCCCGCCATGAATTGGGAGGCGAGGGCGCCGATCACGATGCCACCGGGGAACCACACGTGGAAACGATTGAGCATCGTCGTCTGGTTTTTCGGATACATGTCGGCGATGAGCGGATTACAGGCCGCTTCCACCGCACCGTTGGCGAAACCGATGCAGAACGTGGAGATCAGCAGGGACCAGAATCCGCCGGCAAAAATGGTCAGGAGCAAGCCGACCAAGTGACCGACGAAGGCGACATACATCATCTTCTTCGGGCCGACCTGATTGTAGAGCAGACCGCCGATCATCATCGCGACCGGAAAGCCGAGGAAGGCCATCGAATTGACCCAGCCGAGCTGGGTGTCGTTGAGGGAGAACTGGACGCTGAGGTCGGTGAGAACGCCGGCGCGGATCGCGAACGTCATGGCGGTGACGATCAGCGACAGGCAGCAGGCGGTGAACAGTTTGGATGGGTTGACGGTGCTCATGGGCAAATTCGTGTCAGGGGGCGTGTCGCGGGATCGGAACGAGAAGGGGGATCAGCACGCGACCGGGGCAGGGGTTAACGTTGGGGGTAGGAGAGGGTTGAAGCCCTTGTTGCTGAGGAAAGGAGGGGCCTCGATCAACATCAATGCTGCGCGGGCGTAAACTTGGTCAGCCGAAAGCGGGGCATCGTTAAGCAATACCCTCGCGCTGCTGCAATCCGTTCGCGACTAGTCGAGACGATCGCGCGGGGTGGGCGTATCGAAATCGAGTTCCGGGCCGACGGGAATGATTCCGGTCGGGTTGATCTCCAAATGCGTGCCGTAGTAGTGCGTTTTGATGTGGTCGATACGCACGGTGTCGGCGACGCCGGGGTGTTGGTAGATGTCGCGCAAATACGGTCCGAGATTCGGGTAGTCCGCGATCTGTTGGACGTTGCATTTGAAGTGGCCGTGGTAAACCGCGTCGAACCGCACCAGGGTCACGAACAAACGGATGTCGGCCTCGGTCAGACGGGGCCCCACCAGGTAGCGCCGACGCGAGAGGCGGTCGTCGAGCGCGTCAAGGGTGGCGAAGAGGGGCGCGACGGCGTCTTCGTAGGCGTCCTGAGTGGTGGCGAACCCGGCGCGATACACGCCGTTGTTCACTTTCTCGTAAATGATGGCGTTGATGCGATCGATCTCGTCGCGATGGTCGGCGGGAAACAGGTCGACTACCGCGCGCGCCGCGAAGGCGTTGAACTCGGCGTTGAGCATCCGCAGCAGGTCGTCGTCGGAGTTGGAGACGATGCGTTGGGTGTGCTTGTCCCACAGCACGGGCACGGTGTGGCGGCCGCGGTAGTCCGGATCGGTCGCGAGGTAGGCTTCTTTCAAATAGGCGAAGCCGTTGATCGGGTCCGCGGAAAACCCGTCGCCCTCGCGAAACGCCCAACCGTGGTCATCGCGCCACGGATCGACTGCGGTCAGGCCGATCACGTGCTGCAGACCCTTCAGTTCGCGGGCGATGATGATGCGGTGCGCCCACGGGCAGGCGTAGCAGACGTAGAGGTGGTAGCGATCGGACTCGGCCGGGTAGTCGCTGCTGCCGTCGGCGCGCACCCAGTCGCGAAACGCGTCGCCCTGACGGTCGAAGTTGCCGTCGTCGTTTTGTTCGTCGGGAAACTGAGCGGAAGAAGCCATGAGCGGGGTTTACCCGATATCGGCCAAGGCGCGGCGAGCTCGGGATTTGGCCACGTCATCATGTTTTTCACGCGAGGGCAAACCCAGGCCGTATTCGAGCGCGCGGCGGGCGTCGTCATTTCGCCCGGCGGCTTGATAGGCCAGGCCGAGTTCAAGGTGATGGTTGAGGTTGTCGGGCTCCAGTTCGACCGCGCGCTCCAATTGGGAGACGGCCGCGGTGACCGATGCTTCTGGCAAACCACCGTAGACGAGCCCCACATACCATTGCGCGACGGTGCCGAGGGTGGCGACTTCCCGGTGCCAGCGTCCGAGGACGTGGTGGGCCCACGCATAGTCGGGATCGAGTGCGATGGCGCGCTCGGCGTCGGTTTTGATCAGACGCGAGTATTCGATTTTGGTGCGGGTGTTGCTGAACAGAGCCAGCTTACCCCGCGAAACCGCCCGCGACAGGACGTTGACCGGATCGTCGGGGTCCAAATCGATCGCCCGCTGCGAGTAGGCGAGCGCTTGTTCGGCATAGCGGCGCTGTTCGGATTTGCTCTCCAAGTCGACAATCGAGTCGGAGTATTGGCGGGCGATTTTTTGCAAGAGCAACGGATCATCCGGCCGGGCCTTTTCGGCCTGCAGAAACAACGCGAGCGCGGTCTCGCTCTGGAGCGCCTGCTCCGCCGCGATGGCTTGCGCGATGAGCGTGTCGGCGTCGGCATCGGCCGGGAGGGGCTGAGCGGTCACCACGAAGGCGAGAAGAACGGTAAAAGCGCGTAGCAGCATTTTAGGCGGGTTTGACGAAGCGGTAGTGACTGACGAGCCATTCCTCGCCGTTGCGATAGCCCCAGAGTTCGGCGCAGCTCAGGTAGAACACGCGCCAGTAGACCCACCACTTGGTGGCTTGGTCGGCTCCATAGGTATCGACGAGCAAGGGCATGATGGTCGCGCGATTGGCGTCCATGTTTTGCAGCCAGTGTTCAGCGGTTTGTTGGTAGTGGCGTCCGTTGACCTTCCAATCGGCCTCCAACTTCAGGTCGTCCTGGAAGTGGCTCAGCAGGTTGTGGGCGGGCATCTGGCCGCCGGTGAAAAAGTAGCGCGCCATCCAATCGGTCTGGTCACGGGCGACGAAGTGATACGACACCCGATGATGGGTGAAAATGTGCACGAACAACTTGCCCCCGGGGCGCAGCCAACGTGCCACGTTGGAGAGCAGGCGTTGGTAGTTTTTCATGTGTTCGAACATTTCGATCGAGATGACGCGATCGAAGGATGCGGCGGCGATGTCGAACGCGTTCATATCGGCCGTGATGACGGTGACGTTGGACAGACCCCGGCTCGTTGCGGCGGCATCGATGTGGGCTTTTTGTGTTCGGGAATTGGATACGGCCGTGATGCGAGAGCGCGGAAAGCGGGCGGCGAGAAATAGGGTGATCGAGCCCCAGCCGCAGCCGAGTTCGAGGATGTCCTGCCCGTCGACGAACTCGCCGCGCTCCAGGTAGAGGTCCAGCATGTGCTCCTCGGCCTGGTCGAGGGTTTCGGAGCCGGTGGGATAGTAGCAACCGGAGTATTTGAGCCGCTCGCCCAGGCAGAGCTTATAAAAGCGGGTCGGCACTTCATAGTGTTGCTCGTTGGCGGCGGCGGTTTGCTCGGCAATGCCGCGGGTTTTCAAGTCGGCCACATAGGCGGCGGCGTCGTAGTCGGCCTCTTCGGCAAGGCGTTGACCCAGCAGTCGGCGGATACCGAAGCGCAGGGCAAAGTCGGGCAGCAGGTTGCGTTCAAGGAGCGCGTCAATCATGGCATCAAGGAGTCGGACGGCGGGGCGGGCCGGGGAAAAAGGCGTTGGTGGTGCGCTGGTAGGCGCGAAAGGCGTCGCCCTTGGATTTGAGCGAGGAGGCTTCGGCCATCGGCACGCCGGTGACATTGAGGAGCAAATGCAGGATCGCCGCGGGGGCGATGACGCTCAACCAGCCCCAGGCGGACCCGCAGGCGAAAAGGCAGAATCCCACCCAGATGCACCATTCGAAAAAGTAGTTGGGATGCCGGCTGTAGCGCCACAGCCCGACGTCGCACACTTGACCCTCATTGTTCGGGTTGCGACGAAACGCGGCGAGCTGACCGTCGGCCACGGTTTCGCCGACGAGGGCGAGGAAACAGACGGCGGTGCCGATGATTTCCCACAGGTTGAAACCGGGAAACGCGTTGCGGGTGGGAAACAGAAACGGCGCGCTGAGGATCACGATGGACACGGCTTGCAACTGGAAGAAGCCGAACATCATCGGCCCGAAGTTTGCCTGCCAGTCCTCGCGCAACTGCCCGTAGCGGCTGTCCTCCTGCGGGTGGTGTCCCATCACGCGGCGATAAAGATGACTGCCGAGCCGGATGCTCCAGATACTCGCCAAAGCGGCGATGACGAGCGCGCGGGACGACCAACCTGAACCGCTCAAAGCGTAGAACCAGGCGACCCCGGTAAAGCAGTAGGCCCACACAAAATCGACGATCCCGTAATTGTCGATGCGGCGGGCGACGAGATACGCCAGCGCGAACACCGTCATCAAGGCGACCGTAGCTGTTAGCACGGTCGGGATCATGGCTGTAGCTCTCCGGTGGTGCGGCGGGCGAGACGGCGAATCACCGGACGCAGCGGATAATATACCATCGCGAAAAGCAGGGGGGCGGTCAGCAACCAAGCGGTAAAGGCGTGGGCGCCGGCCCAGCCGAATTTGTGGATGAACTCGCCCAGCGAGAGGTCGGCGAAGTTCTGCACCATCTCCACGACGGAAAAGGGTTCCGCCTGAGCGCCCCAGATCAACTCGCCGCCGCGCACGTAGATGAGGATCAAAGGCAGGTGAATCGGCGTCAGCAGCTGATTGAACGTCTGCATGATCGGCTGATTCAGCCGCAGCGGCACGCCGACGACCAAGTTGAGCAACCACGTAAAACCGAGAAACGGAAACAGTGAGCACACGGTGCCGATGCCCAGGGTGAAACTGATGCGGTCGGGCGTGACCCCCTGCGTGAGCTGCTTGACAATGGGGGCGACCACACGTCGCTGCCAGAAGCTCGGGCGCGGGGCGGCATTGGAATCGGCGGTGGTGACGGCAGGTGAGCTCATGAGAACAGAGGACCAGCGCCGAGCGCGTAGGCAAGTGCGCCGGTGATGACAAACGCGAGTGGCAGGCGCAAACGGCCGTCGCGCGGCGTGGCGATGACCTCGCGGAGTTGCGCGATGTCTTTGATGCGGAACAACTCGATGAGCAGGTAGATCGCCATGGCGAAGTTGCCCCACAATATCACGGTAATGAACCAAAGGATACGCGCGCCGATCGTGGGTTCCTTCCACGCGACCCACACATAAAACGTGATGAACGCGAAATAGGCATCAAACAGCGTGGCGATAAACCAGGGGTTCGTTCGCACCTCGGCCGGGATGCCGAAGATCGGTTGCTGCCAGCTCGCCCAGCCAATCAGGGCGGACATGGTGACCAGAATACCGATAAAAAGCAGACGTAGGAGCCAGATCATGGGAAGCAGGATTTGGACGTTACCGTGTCAGGTTGTTGGCCCGGGTGTGCAGGGTGTGCACCACGGAAATGTTGCGCATGCCGAACGCTGCCTCGCAGTAGTGTAGGTAGTAGGTCCACTTGCGGATGAAGCGCTCGTCGAAGCCCAACGCTTTCACCTCATCGAGTCGGGCGGTAAAGGCGGCGCGCCAGTGGCGCAGCGTGCGGGTATAGTCCGAGCCGAAGTCCTCGACGGAGTTCAGCACGAAGCCGCCGGCGCGCGCCAGCTGGTCGTTCACGCGGTTGAGCGAAAGCAGGAGCGAGCCCGGGAAAATGTGTTTTTGGATGTAGTCGACACCCTGGCGGAAGGAGTTGTAGCGGTCGTCCGGGCAGGTGATGAACTGCAGCGCAAGCAAGCCGTCGCGTTTGAGCAGGCGACTCAATGACTCGCAAAATGCGGGCAGGTATTGGTGGCCGATTGCTTCCATCATTTCGATGGATACGATCTTGTCGAACGTGCCGGTCACATCGCGGTAGTCGCAGATGACGACATCGATCTTGTCGGCCAAACCGGCGGCGGCGATGCGGGTGGTCGCGAGATCGTATTGTTGCTGGGAAATGGTCAGCGTCGTGACGTGGCAGCCGTAGGTCCGCGCCGCGTGCATGGACCACCCGCCCCAACCGCTGCCGATCTCGAGCACGCGGTCCGTCGGTTTGAGCTGCAGGCGTTGGCAAAGGATGTCGTTCTTGGCGGTCTGTGCCTCCGCCAGGGTGAGGTCCGGCGTGGGCCAGCGCGCGCCCGAATACATCATCGAAGGATCGAGGAAGAGCGCGAAGAATTCGTTGGAGAGATCGTAGTGTTCCTCGATGTTGCGGCGGGCGGTGGCACGACTGTTCGGCCGCAACAGGTGGGAGATACGATTCGCGCCGCGGAGGAGATTCACGGCGGAATCGCGCCACGAGCGCTTCGAGCCGGAGAGGGTGGGCGCACTTTCCACGTTGTGAATGAACCAGGCGATCACGGCCGTAAGGTCGGGGGTTTCCCAGTCACCATCGACGAAGCTCTCACCAAAGCCCACGTCCCCGGCCAGCACGCACTTGCGAAAAAACGCCTCCCGCCGGACGTGGATCACGGCCTGCGACGATATGCCGTGCGGCAGCGTCGTCGTGTCTTGGGGGTTGCCGATCGAAATGCCGCCACCCTCGGGAAATTCCAACCGCAGGTGTCCGAGGGTCATTTTTGACAAGGTATCGAGCACCAGCCTCCGGGACAGCGACGGTTTCCGCGTGATGGGACGAACGATGGCGGGATCGTGGGAGGCTTTGCTGGAGGAATTCATGGCGAGTAAGAAGAAAAGGGGGGGCTTACCCTTCTTAACGTCGGCACGAATCGTTTGGATCTAAGAAATAATTACTGGTTTCGAACTTAGATCCAGAATCCGGGATTCGTCGTCTGGAGAGGTTGAATGAATGTAACGACGAGCACATATCCCGGACTTTTCCGTGATTTGACAGGGAGCCGCTCCTTGCGTTCGTTCAACCCGCTTGCTCTGCTTTTGCTGATCGCGCCCCACGAGATGTCCACCGCCCAATCCCCAGACTCCCCGACGCTCGTGCAGCGTATCGTGCAGGGCGAGTCGGCCGCGCTGGAGGAAGTCTACGACAAATTTGGCACGACGGTGCACGCGGTCGCACTGCGCGTGCTGCACGAGCCGGGTGAGGCGGAGGAGGTGGTGCAGGATACCTTCAAGTCGCTCTGGTCCCACGCCGCCTCGCTTGCCGAACGTGAGTTCAACCTCGCGGCCTGGCTGATCACGGCGGCCCGGCGACGCGCCATCGATGTGCTGCGCCGGCGTCGACGCCGTATTCCCAACGCGACCGACCTCGGTGAAGCAGATGCCGCCCGGGTGGAAAACTTTACCGGTAGTTTCCCGACCGCCGGCGAAGCGATGGAGCAACGCGAGTCCGCCGCCCGTGTGCGTGAAGCCATGTCCATCCTCCCCGCCGAACAAGCCGAAGTCGTGCGGTTGTCCTTTTTCTCCGGACTGACTCATCTGGAAATTGCGGAAAAATTGAACCAACCGCTCGGCACCGTGAAATCGCGGCTGCGTTACGCACTGACCAAACTGCAGAGCAAAATGGGGGGCCTCGCGCATGACTGATCGTGATCAAGAATTGATCGCCGATTACGTGCTCGGCGAGCTCTTGCCCGGCGACAACGCCGCCTTCGAGGCGCGGATGCAGCAAGACGCCAAACTGGCCCGGGCGGTCAGCGAGATGGAGGAGATCATCGCTCTGGGCGTGCTGTCCGACACGCCCGCGGTTTCGCCTTCACGCAAGTTGCGATCCCGCGTGCTGGCGTCGATTGAACCTCGTCCGACGGCGACCGAGGCGACGTCCCGCGCTGAGCAGCCTGATGAAGCGCCCGACGAATCGGCTCCGATTCCTTTCCCGGCCGTCGCCGCGTGGGGCTGGGGCGTCGCCGCCGCGTTGGCTGTCGGTGCGACCGTGCTCACGTTCAATCTCAAGGAGCGGGGTGACACGATTGTGAATCTGGAAACCGAGTTGGCCTCGGCCCGCGACTCGCTCGAATCCGTGAGCGAGGACCTCGCCCGCAGCTTCCTCGATCGCGACGCGTTGTCATCCCGCGTGGCCGAGCTCGAATCCCGCCAACGCCTCGACACCCTGCGGATCGCCGCCATGACGTCGCAGCTTGAGGAGGCGGCCTCGTATGGCTTCGCCGTGTTCGACCCCGAGACCGACGATGGCGTGATCGAGGTGATCAACATGCCGACCATCGATGGCGATACGCAGGACTTTCAGCTTTGGGTGGTCGATCCCCAATATCCGAACCCGGTCGACGGCGGCATCATTCAAGTTGATGAAAGTGGACGCACCCGCGTGCGCTTCCACGCCAAACAACCGGTCAGCGAAGTCGCGGCGTTTGCCATTAGTCTTGAGCGCAAAGGCGGCGTGCCCGTGGCGGAGGGACCAATGGTCCTCGTCGGCGCACTTTAGCGGTCGCCTTATTTCTCCCGCTTGAGCGAAGCGTGCGGCCGGTAGAGGTCGCGTTGGTCGGCCCCACGGCCGGCCTTGGCAAACCATGGCACTTTCTTGAGCCACAACCGCATCGCGTGCCAGTGAATGAGAAAAATCACCCGCAGCGTGAGCAGGGGGTATTTGACTAAAAAGAGTGCCAACGCTCCATCGGTGAAGGCGCGGGCCGGGCCCGCCAGCGTGGTGGTGAGGGTGCGGTCGGCTCCAGTGTAATCGTCGATCTGCACGGCCAGTCGATCCGTGGGCACGCGCAGTTTGAAATCGAAGGCGACATCGACGTCGGAAAACGGGGAGACGTAAAAGAATTTGGGCGTGCGGTGGCGAAATCCCGCCGAGGTAAGCATGTCACCGGAAAGCAAATACGGCTTCATCTCGTGAAACGTATTGGTCACTTCGCAGATCGCGGCGACGGGTTCATCGGCGGCATTGCGGATGTAGTAGAACGACACTGGATTGAACCGATACCCCAGCATCCGCGGCAAGGTCACCAGCTCGACCCGGGCCCCGACCCCCGGGTCGACCTGATGGGCCTCCAAGTAAGCCAACACGCGCTCCTTCAGCGTCGGCGCGTCGGCGAGAGTGTAACCATAATGGTTACACTCTCCCGTAGGCGCGGCGTTGTGGGCCGGTTCGGTGAGGGGGAGGAAGTCGCGCTCGCGCAGGCTGAAAAGGTTGCCGCGATTGACGGAAAACAGACGCAGGCCGCGATCGAGTTGCGGGAGTTCGTCGAGATCGACCGACAGCATGAACAGGCGGTAGACGAACCGGTGCACCCGCGGCAAAAAACGCGCGTGCATGACATGGCATTCGAAGATCCGGGAGCGCATGTCGTGAATAGGTCGTGGCTGGGAGCTCAGGCTTCCCACGGATCGCGCCCGAGGAGGAGCTCGCAGAGTTGGACGGCACTCATGAAGCCGTCTTCGTGAAAACCGTAGCGAAAGTAGCTGCCGGCGAAGTAGGTGTTGGTGGTGCCGGAGGCGTCGGCATTGAGCCCGGGCAGTTCTTCCTGGGCCTGTAGCGCGGCGAGGTCGAACAACGGGTGGGAGTAGGCGATGGTGCGGCGCAGTTTGTTGGGCGCGATATCGCCGGCGCGGTTGATCGACACGAAGAACTGTTCGCGGTCGCTCACTCCTTGGAGCGAGTTCATCCAGTAGTGGGTGGCGGGTTCGATCCGACCGTCGGCCCCGCGCACGAGCTGGTAGTTCCAACTCGACCAGGCGCGTTTGGTCCGCGGCATCACCGCGGATTCCGTGTGAAGTGTCGCGGTGTTGGGTTGATAGCGAAAGGCGCTGAGCAGACGCGTTTCATCCCGCGTGGGATTCACGATGAGACGCAGCGCGTCGTCGGCGTGAGTGGCGAGCACGACCTGGTCGAAGGAGCGGGCCTCGCCGCTGGCGGTCATCACGATGATGTTGCGACCGGTGCGCACGATACGGGTGGCGGCGTTGTTCAGCACGATGCGATCACGCCACGGCGCGGTGAGTCGGGTGACGTATTCGCGACTGCCGCCGTCCACCGTCCACCACTGATGCTGGGTATGCAGACCGAGGAAGCCGTGGTTGTGAAAGAACCGCAGCAAACTGGCGGCGGGGAACTCCAGCATGAGTTCCGGCGGTGTGCTCCACACGGCGGAGCTCATGGGCACGAGGTAGAGATTAAAAAAGTCCTCGCCGTAGCCCTGTGCGCGCACGAATTCGGCGAGGGATTTTTCGCGCAATGTTGGGTCGTCGAGCGCCTTCACGGCATCGCGGTTGAAGCGATTCACCGCCATGAGCATTTTGAGAAAACGCAGATTGAAGAGGTTCTTGCGCTGCGCAAAGAGGTGGTTGAGCGACGTGCCGCTCCACTCGAGGCCGCTCTCGTCATCGCGCACGGCAAACGACATGGACGTCTTTTTAACCGGGACTTTGAGTTCATCGAACAACCGGCAGAGATGCGGATAGGTCTCGCGATTGTAGACCATGAAGCCGGTGTCGATGGGCACGTCGCGGCCGGTGCCGGTTTCGGGCGTGACCACGGTGTTGGCGTGGCCACCGGCGTAGTCGGCGCTCTCGAACACCGTGACGTCGTGGTGACGGTGGAGAAAGTGGGCGCAGCCCAGTCCGGAAATCCCCGAACCTATGATTGCAATGCGGGCCATGGCGGCAGGTTACCGGGGGCCCGAGGAGCGCACGACCTTATTGAATGCGGGCGGGGAGGGGACCCGTTTGCCGGCACCTTCGTCGAGGACGGATTTGGGCACGGCCTTGAGGCCCCAGATGAGCCCGGTCCATGACAACAGTTTCAGGCCGTAGTAGGTCGGATCGATTTCCCACCAGTAGAAGCCGTTGCGCGTCGCGCTTTGATAGCGGTGGTGGTTGTTGTGCCAGCCTTCGCCGAGGCAGATGAGGGACAGGAGGAAGCTGTTGCGGGAGTCGTCGTCGGTTTGAAAACGACGGCGGCCCATGATGTGGGCCATCGAGTTGATGCAGGACGTGCCGTGGAAGAGAGCGGTCGTGCTGATGAAAAATCCCCACACCAACAACTGCGGTCCCGACGTGCCCAGTCCGGGCGCGAACGATTGCAGCACCGCGCCGAGGGCATACATCGAGCCGGCGAAAAGGAGCGGGACCACGATGTCGAAGCGATTGAGCCACACCAGTTCCGGGTATTTGGCCAGATCCTTCACCTTGGAGTAGTCGGTGGGAAAATTGCGGCGACTCGTGATCCAGCCGATATGCGACCAAAGGAAGCCGTGCACATGCGGCGAGTGGGCATCCGTTTCCTCGTCGCTGTGTTGGTGATGATGCCGGTGATGATAAGCCCACCAGAGGGGACCGCGTTGCACAGTCGTCGCGCCCCAGAGCGCGAGCAGGAACTGGCCGGCGCGCGAAGTGGAGTAGGTTTTATGGGAGAAATACCGGTGATAAATTCCGGTCACGGCGAACATGCGTGCGAAGTAGAGCACGACGGCCAACCCGACCGCGAACGGGCTCCATCCGGTCCAGATGGCACCGAAGCATCCAAGGTGCAGAACCACGAACGGCGCGACCCGCACCCAATCCACGCGATCGGGTTCCTGACGCATTTTGGCGGCCCCTTCCGGGCAATAATCGGCATCGATCCATTGCACCAGGGCGGTGCGGAGGCGGTGGAGAAAAGAAGGTTTGGTGGCGGGCACGGTTGGTCGGAAACGGGATGAGGAGAGGGGTCAAGGAACGGGAAGGGTCCTTGGCTGCAAGTCTTTGCCGGGATTAACGTCGAAAAGCGGGCGACGGATTTAGTTTTCTCTGCCCACCGCGCGTCCTTGCCACCAGAGATGCGGCGCGGTTGGCTGCTGGACTATGGATACCCCCCCGGTTCCCCCTCCGCCCGTCGCGCCGGACGTCATGCCGGTGCAGAAGCGGGAGGTCTTTGGCTGGTGCTGTTTTGATTTCGCGAATTCGGCGTTCACCACGATCGTGATCACGGTGGTGGGACTGCCGTATTTCACCAGTGTGGTGGCGGGCGGAGACCCCCGGGCGGCGGGATGGTGGGGCACGGCGTTGAGCTTGTCGCAGATTCTGGTGATTTTCATGTCACCGCTGATCGGGGTGGTCGCGGATGTGCGAGCGCACAAAAAACGCTTTCTGCTCACGACCGCCGTAGTGTGCTCCGTCGCCACGGCCGCCCTGCTGTGGGTGGGGCCGGGACAAGTTTTTCTCATGTTGGCGATCGTCCTGGTGGCGAATGTGGCATTTTCGCTCAGTGAGAATATCTGCTCAGCCTTTCTCCCGGAAATCAGCACGGCGGAAAACGTGGGACGTATATCGGGCTATGGCTGGGCTTTCGGTTATTTTGGAGGACTGCTGAGCCTAGGTATCGCACTGGCGATCGTGACCAGCGGAGAAGGGCGGGCAGCGTGGACATTTTTAGCCACCGGCGGATTTTTTTTCCTGGCGAGTCTGCCCACGCTTTTACTGCTCAAGGAACGGGCGCGGCCCCGTAAGCTGATGGCGGGAGAAACGTATTGGAGCACGGCCTGGGCGCAATTTTCCCAGATGAAGCGGGAGCTGCCGCAGCTTGAAAAGCTGGTGCGATTTTTTATCGCGCTCACCTTTTACATCTCGGGGTTGATGGCAGTCGTCGCGTTCTCCGCCGGTTACGCGACCGAGGTCATCGGGATGGCTCAAAATCAGGTCATCGGGTTGTTCGCCGTGCTGCAGTTGGCGGGGGTGGCGGGCGCGTTTGGCTTTGGTTGGATTCAGGACCGCGTTGGACCTAAAACGCCGTTGGTCATCGCTTTGGTGCTCTGGGTCATGGCATGCGGCTGGGCCTCGGTGTGCAGTTCAGTGCGGGAGTTTTACGCCATTGGCGTCTTGGCGGGAGTGGGCCTGGGGTCTCTGCAATCGGCGAGTCGCGCGGTGGTGGCGACGTTGACCCCCCCGGGGCGGGCCGGGGAGTTTTTCGGCTACTGGGGATTCTTCGGTAAACTGGCCGGTGTGGTCGGGCCGTTGGTGTTTGGTTGGACCGTGGCGTGGCTCGGCTACCGGGAGGCGATTTTGTTCAATGCCGGCTTCTTTTTGATCGGTTTGGCGCTGTTGGCCCCCCTGTCGTTACGATCCGGTAAATCGGTAACAATTTCTTAACTACAGCCGGTTGGCACGCGGGTTGCATTGGCAGGGGTAGCGGACATCGTCTGCTTTGCTTTCTTAGAACCTCCCCCAAAAAAGGTTCTTTGATACGCTGCTGGGAGGCAGCCTGCACAATTTGGTCCATCGTTGGTTGCGAGTTTCATGGCGATGGATCGTTCCCTTTGGTCCCGCTTTAGCGGGATCAAAGCCATTCCAACTACTGTGCCGCGGCAACGCGGGAGGTATTGGAATGTTTAATACCAAATAGAAAACAACACGCCCGTCCCGTCGTTTATCGGGACATCCCTAAACATGAACGCAGTTAAGAAACTCGCTATCGTGCTCAGCCTCGGTGTTCTCGCCGGTTCCGCCTTCGCGGCAACCTCCGAGAAAGCCTACGTCTCCGCCTACAAGGACGCTCCGGGTAGCAAGCCGGTCCCCGTGAAGGTGGTGGCACCGAAGATCACGACCACGCCCGGGGCGGAAGTCGTGCTCGAGTTCACCGTGAACAAAGCGGGTGTGCCCAAGGCCATCACCGTCGCGTCGTCCAACGACGAGGCTCTGGCCGCCGCCGCGGTCGCAGCCGTGGCGGAATGGCGCTTCACGCCCGCCATGAAGGACGGCGAAACGGTTGAAACCAAGGTCAAGCTGCCGGTTCGCGCCGAGCTGCCGACCTTCAACAACGGTCGTTACGCCTTCGTCTACTGAGCGACGATAGTTCGCACCTGATAGAGAAAACAACCAGGGCCGTCTCCGCTTCATGCGGGGGCGGCCCTGTTTCGTTTTAAGATGCTGCAGAAGCGTCTTCGGTGCCGAGTTCCGGGGTCGGTGCCACCTGATGGATGCTGGTGGCCAGATGGCGACGGGCGCGGTTGATCTCGGGTTGTTCCCGTCGGGAAACGGCGAGCGCTTTTTCAATCCGCTTGAGACTCATGGCGGGTTCACCGATGTGACAAACGGGCTCGCCCGGTTTGACGGTGGGCAGAGTGGTCATGCCGAGCACGATGCCATCACAGGGGGAGCTGAGCACGTTGCGCTGCTCGCCCAGCAGCGTGAAATTAGACGCGAGGTCCTGCCCGGTGCGCACGATTTGTCCGGGCGCGACGTGGAAACGCAGGATGCCCCCGACCTTGGCGCGCAGCCAGCGGTTGCGGGTGATGCGTGTCTGGTAGGGCGGAGGGGTGACCTCGCCGCGCATCATGCCGAGATCGATCAAAACATTGCGCACCCCGCGCACCCCGAACTGCACCATGGCGGGCTCCATTTTCCACGGTTCGCCGGTTTCCACGCAAATGGTCGGACATCCGGCGGCCCCGGCTTCGCGGCGGAACGAGCCTTCGGGACCGTCTCCGTTCATGATGAGCTCGGCGCCGAACGCTTCGGCGAGCCGCTTGACCGCCGGGTCGGCGAGGCGGCCGCGGACGTTGGGATAGTTGGTGCGCTGAATGGCGGCGGTGTGGAGGTCGATGCCCAGATCGCAGTTTCGCACGACGTTTTCAAACAGCGTGTGCGCGATGCGGCTCGCCAGGCTGCCGGTGGGTGAGCCGGGGAAACTCCGGTTCAAGTCGCGGCGGTCGGGCAGGTAGCGTTCGTTGGCCTCGAACCCGAGCACGTTGCACACCGGCACGAGCACGAGGGTGCCGCGGACCAGTTCGAGATCCGGATCGCACAGGAGTTCGTGCACCACGCCCACGCCATTCAATTCATCGCCGTGAATCGCCGCGGTCACGAACACGGCGGGGCCGGGCTTTTTGGCGCGGATGACACGCAGGTGAATGGACACGTCGTCGCCGAAGTAGGTCTCGGAGACTTTGAGTCTGATCTCGGCCCGGGTGCCGGCGGCGATGGTTTGACCGCCGATGATGAGGGGCGGGCGTCGTTTGGACTTGGTCTGTTTCAAAATCGGGCGGGAGGCCGGAGATTATTTGGCCTCGGGGGACTCGCTTTTCTTTTTCTTCTTTTTGACGCCGGGACGGTCGGGGCGTTTTTGGGCCTGCAGATGGGGCACCATGTTTTGCAGCGCGGCTTTGAGCCCGTAGCACACCAACACATCACCGGCGAGAATCGGGCGATCGTTGCGGGGGTTGGGGATCACGGTGGAGCCGCGTTGAATGCTGAGCACGACGATGTCTTTCTCGCGCAAATTGGATTCCTTGACGGTCTTGCCCACGAGTTCGGAGTCCGGGCCGACGGGCAGCTCGGCGACTTGGTAGCCGCGGGCGAGGGTGAGGCGTTGGCGGATGTCGAACTCGGCGAAGCGCACGTGATCCTCGAGGTGCTTGATGATCTCGCCGGCGATATCGATGCCGGTGGCCGTCTCGATGCCTTCGAGGCCGGGCGAGGAGTTGACTTCCATGATCTGGGGGCCGTCGGCGCCTTCGAGCATGTCGACACCGGCGACGCGCAAGCCGAGAATATGGGCGGCGCGCACGGCGGTGGCTTCGTATTCGGGCGGCAGGGTGATGGCCTGGGTGGTGCCGCCGCGGTGGACGTTGCTGCGGAATTCGGTGCCCACCGCGCTGCGGCGCATGGCGGCGACCACACGATCGCCGATGACAAAGGCGCGGACGTCCTTGCCTTTGGATTCGGCGACAAATTTTTGGATGATCACCTGCTGCTTGGTGCTTTGCAGCGTCTCGATGATGGCCTCGGCGATCTTGGTCGAATCGGCGAGAATGACCCCGATGCCCTGGGTGCCTTCGAGGAGTTTGATGACGACCGGGGCGCCGCCGACTTGTTCGATGGCGGGCAGGATCTGTTTGCGGTCGCGCACGAACGCGGTGGCCGGCATGCCGAGTTTGTAGCGGCTGAGGATTTGGAGGGAGCGCAGTTTGTCGCGCGAAACGGTGATGGGATGGGAGCCGTTGAGCGTGAACACGCCCATTTGCTCAAACTGCCGCACCACGGCCGTGCCGTAGAATGTGACCGAGGCACCGATGCGGGGGATAACGGCGTCGTAGGAGCTGAGTTCCTTGTCGCCGTAGACGATGGTCGGGCCGAGCCGGTCGAGATGGATGCCCATCTTCATGACGTTGAGACCGATAATTTTGTGGCCGCGGGCGGTGGCGGCCTCCTTCAGACGGCGGGAGGAGTAGTTGTTGGGTTCGCGGGTGAGCAGGGCAATTTTCATGGGGAAAGGGGGGATTTGGGTTTGGTGCTGCGAGGTTTGGTGACGTAGGTGCGAGACACATCGACGAGGTAGCGGCGAGTAAGGGCGGAGCGGCCGATCAACATGCGGCACAACATGTTTTCCCGGCGCACGAGGGTAAATTCCGCCAGCCGTTTCAGGCCGCCCAGGGAGAGGGTCGTGGCAACGACGTAGCGTGTGTCGCGTTCGCCGTTGCTGGAACGAATGGTCGTGGTGCGCACGACGTCCGCGGTGATCCATTTACGACGGCGACGGTGTTTGTTGCTCAGGACCACGTCGAAGCGCACGCGCCCGTCGGGGAGGAGTTCGATTTGGTCCACATCAATGGCTGAAGTGCGGGCTCCGGTATCGATTTTGGCGCGCAGGGCGGGGATGTGCCAATCGGGCAGCGCGATGGATTCGCGCCATCCGACGGTGATTTTGGAAGACAGTGGCATCGGGGGGCCGTGGGAGAGCGACCGATTTCATGAAACGCGGAGGTTTGAGGCGAGGCAAGCGCGGTCGAGAGCTGTTTTAAACCGGCAACTGGCATCGATTCCGCTTGTGCGCAGGAAGACATCCTTATGCCGCTCAGCGAATTCATCGACTACCACATTCTGCTCAATATCGTGACGGTGCTGCTGGTGGCGGTGTTGGTGAGCACGATCGCGCGCCGCATCTTTGCGGTGCATTTAAAGAAGGCGATGAACAGTGAGCGGCGCACCGGCATCACGTTTCTGAGCAATGCGGTGAGGGCGACGATCATCATCATGGCGATGCTGGCGATCATCTACACGATCCCGTCGTTGCGGTCGTTGGCCGTGGGCGTTTTTGCGGGCGCGAGTGTGTTGGCGGCGTTTCTTGGTTTTGCTTCGCAGAAGGCGTTTTCCAACATCGTGAGCGGAGTGTTTATCGTGGTCTTCAAGCCGTTTCGGGTCGACGACATCATCAAGATCCGGGGTGAAATTGGGACGATCGAGGACATCACGCTGCGGCATACGGTCATCCGGGCGTTGGAAAACAAACGCTTGATTTACCCGAACTCGGTCATCGATTCGGAGCCGATCATCAACTGGACCATTCGCGACGAAAAGGCCCAGAAATTCATGTTCATCAGCATTGGGTTCGAAGCGGATCTGGATCAGGCGGTGACGATCATTCGCGAGGAGGCGACGAAACATCCGGATCTGTTGGATTTGCGCACGGATGCGGAAAAGTCCGATGGCAAGCCGCTGGTCGAAGTGCCGGTGCTCGATTTCAAGGACGCCTTGGTCAATTTTCGGGTGCCGCTATGGGCGCAGGATTTGCCGACCGCCATGAACATGACGTGGGATGTGCAGCGCGCCATCAAACTGCGCTTCGACCGCGAAGGCATTCCGATGGGACGGCCGTCGCAGGTTAATTACCGCGGATCCGATCTGGGGGCATCGGCCGGTGCGCCCGAGAAGCTCGTGCCTGCAGCGGACTGAGGCGGGTTTCCGGGCTGGCCTCGAATCGATTGATGGTTCACGTTGGCGGGTCCGATGCGTTCCGCCGTCATTTACATTGTCGCCGTGTTGGTCGCGAATCTGACCGCGACCTGGTTTCTGCACTTCCCGATTTTCGGGCAGGTCGCGGTGGGCACGTTCGTGTTTGGATTCACGTTCACCCAGCGTGATCGCATGCACGCGAAGGGCCGTCGTTTTGTCTACACGGTCATCGCGATCACGGCGGCACTGAGCGCGCTGCTCTCAGTGCTCGGGCAGGTGCCGCCGCGTATCATTCTCGCATCGGTCATTGCCATCGTGTTGGCCGAGACGGCGGATACGGAAGTCTATCAGCGTTTGCTCGCCAAGTCCTGGTGGCACCGCGTGCTGACATCGAACGCGGTGAGTATCCCGCTGGATTCGATCTTTTTCAACGTGGTCGCCTTCGCCGGCGTGGCGGGGTTTCCGCCCACCGTGATCCTTTCAATCATCTTTGGCGAAATCGTGGTGAAAACATTGGTCGGAGCGGTCTCCGCCTTTTGGCGCGGACGGGAGTCGGATCGCCCTGTCTCCGACCGCGCCTCGGCCTGAGGGTGTCAGCGTAATCCCGGAGGTTGGCCGAGTTTCCCCGGCGCAAGCCGACCCAGGCCGGCACCCAGTGTAACCATAATGGTTACACTTCCGCGCTTCACATCTGTGAGTCGGACGGCAGCGGTGCCGGACGCCGGGGGGGGCGGACCTGGCGAAATGCGGCGCTGGAGCGGATGAAGATGAGGCCGGCGAGGGCGGTGCCGATGCCGGCGACGATCACCGCGGGCCGCGGACCGAAACTGGCGGCGGCGGCCCCCACCGTGATGCTGCCGATGGGAAACATCCCCTGACCCATCGCAAACAAACCCATGACCCGACTGCGTTTGTCGTCGTCGACCTGGGATTGGACGAGGGTGTTGTTGCCCGCCATCGTGAGCACCGTGCCCCAGCCCGTGGCCGCTAAAAAGCAGAGTGCGATGGGCAAGGCGGGACTGAGGGCGAAACCGATCTGACCGATGGCGATGGCAAACGCCCCCCGCACAATCCAGTGGGCAATGCCATCGGGAGACGGCAATCGGGCCAGAATGATCGCACTCACCAAAGCCCCGGCACCCACGGCGGAAAACATGAAACCGAGCGTGGTGCTGTCGCCACCGTAAACATCGCGGGCGAATACCGGGGCAAGGGTGGAGCCGGCAAACCCTGTCATCGCCACCAGTGGCACCATAATCAAAGACGGACGCAGCAGCGGAGATTTGCTGGCATAAACAATACCGGCCCGCAGATCACTGAGCGGATGGCCGCGCTTGCGTTTGGACCGCCGGCCGCGTCGCACGACGCGCATGGCGAGAAGCGAGGTGAGGATGGCCGCGTAAGACGTCGCATCGAGCAGGTAGCAGACGCCGGGACCGGCGGTGGCGATGAGCACGCCGGCGATGCCCGGACCGATGAGACGCGCCGAGTTGAAGAGCGACGAATTGAGGGCGATGGCGTTGGGCAAGTCTGCCTTGCGATCGACGAGATCGACGATGAACGACTGCCGGGTGGGAAACTCCGCCGCGTTGATGAGTCCGCGGAAGGTCACCAACATGAGGAGTCGCGGCACGGTAATGGCATCGGTGAGCGTGAGAATGGCGAGCGTGGCGGCCTGCGCCGCGCACAGGATATTGAGCCACCACATGAGGCGCTGACGGGGAAGCCGGTCGCCGAGAATGCCCCCGAGCGGCGCGAGGAGCAGCACCGGGATCTGGTTGGCGAAGGGCAGGAAGCCGACCAGAAACGCATTGTTGGACAGTTCGTAGATCAACCAGGCCGACGTGGTGAGCGTCATCCAGTTGCCCAGCAAAGAAAACCCCTGGCCGGCAAAGAACAGCCGGTAGTTCCGAGAGTTGAGCGCGCGTAACGAGGTCGGGAAAGTCAAGTGGCAGGCGAAGGGGGAGCGTGAATGGTGCGCTGTTGGAAAAAATCCCCGCGCCCATCCTTATGGCACCATGCATGGGAATGGCAATCTCCCCGATGAAGTCGGTCCGGCGACAGCACAAAAAAACCCCGCCGGCGAACCGGCGGGGTGAGGAAGTGCAACCTAAGTTGAAGGGAGACTCGACTGCTTAGAAGCGCAGGCGGGCACCGATGTTCCAGTTCAGCTTTTGGCCGAAGAAGACTGCGGCCGATTGAGCGCTGTGCGATTGCACACCGGCGAGACCGGCGGGCAGGCCCTCGTATTGGCTGTTGTCGGAAGCGTCGGCGATGTAGGTTTCGTCCAGCACATTGAACACGTGAGCGAAGAGGCTCACATCGGCCGGTCCGAAGTCCATCGGCAGGTCGTAGTTCACGTGCAGGTCAAACACGGTGTAGCTCGGGATCTTCCAGGACTGTCCGCGATCGCTGGAATCGGTGCGCGTGAACACGTCCCAGTCGGCGTAGTAGTTGGAGTAGGAACGGCCCAGCAGCTTGATCGACAGACCGTCGGTCGGGAACACCGTGACGGCATAGGCGAGTTGGGTCTGCGGTTGGTCACCCACCTTGATACCGTCAAGATAGAGCTTGTCGCCGGTGCTCGGCAGCTCGGTGCGGGTGCTGATCGAGTATTGGGTGTAAGCCACGTCGCTGACGTAGGTCCAGTCGCCGAAGGAGGCGGCGGCATCGAAGCGGATCCAGTCATTGGCCTGATAGGCAGCTTCGATTTCGATACCGTTGTAGTCGGAGTTGATGCCGCGTTGGTAGGTGACGATGTCGGCCTGTTCGTCGACGTCGGTGCCGGTGAGGTCACGCCAGGTGGTGAAGTAGGCGTTGGCGGCGATCCAGAAGTTCTCGCTCGGAGTGGCCCAGCGAGCACCGATCTCGAAGGAGGTGTAGGTTTCGTTGGTCGGATCGGGCACGAGGTTACCGGTCACGTCGTCGATGGCACCGTCGAAGATCGGGGCGCGGTCAACCCAACCGGCGTTGACGAAGGCGGAGAACTGCTCGGTGAATTCGTAGCTGATACCACCCTTGATTTGGCTGCCATCGAGACCGTTGGCTTCGGCGTAGAGTTCCTGGCCACCACCGACGTCGGTGAAGTGATCGAGGTAGCTGTAGTCGATGCTGGAGTAGCCGATGGTGCCGAAGGCGTCGATCGGGCCGGACTTATATTTGCTGGTCACGAACAGACCGAGCCAATCGATGGTGTTGGTGTTGTAGTAAGCCAGCTTGTCGCCGAGACGCTTCTTTTGGGACTCCGGCGTGGTGTCGAAATCATTGCCGGTGTAGAGGTAGTAATCGCCGCCGAGCAAGTCGCGAACTTCACGATAGTGGTCGACCTCTGCCGTGCGCCAGTCGACACCCGCGTTCAGGGAGATCTCTTCGCTCACGTCATACGTGAGTTTGGAGATGATGCCGTAGGTGTTCTGTTCGTTGTTCGAGTTGCGCAGGATGCCGCGGGAGCCGATTTCGCCGTTGGCGTCAGGTGTTTGGGACTGATTGTCCGCGATGGTCGCGTTCCAGTCGTAGTTTTGCGAGTAGGGCGAATCGTAACCGTAGCGCTTGAGGCTGCCATAGGTGCCGGAGCCGCCGCCTTCACCACCGCTCCAGTAGAACACCGAGGCGAGTTTCATGGTGTCGGAAATCTCGGAGAACCAGTTCAGGTTGAACTGGGGCTTGTTGAAGTAGTTGACGCGCTCGTTCATGAAGTTCGCGTCGTAACGGTTGTTCAAGCCACCCCAGTAGAATTGCTGACCGGTGTAGGACGGGTTGACGGGGGCGGCGTTGGAATTGAAGTCAAAGCCGGCGTCGAGCGGACCCGAACCGTAGAAACGGGGGCTGCCGTGGTAGGCGTTGACGGCGGCGATTTGCGCGTCGGTGTAGCCGAGTTTTTTGGCTTCTTTGATGCTCCAGCTGGCGATGTTGGCGTCGAAACGCTGACCGTGCTGCTGAGGCGAGGCGATGCCGTAAAGCTCGAGGCGGTTGGTGTCGTTCACGAACCACGTGGCGCCGAGGTAGTAACCTTCGCCCTTGGTCCAGCCTTGGTCGAATTTGCCGTCACCTTCCTTGTGCAAGGCGGCGACGGTGAGCGCGAATTTGTCTTCGAGGATGCCGGTGTTGAACACGCCGGTGACCTTGTAGAAGGAATCGCTACCCGCTTCGAACTTCACGGAAGCGCCGCGCTCGGAGGCGGACGGATCGGTGATGATGTTCAACGTGCCACCGATGGACGGCATGGGGAGGGAGGTGTTGGAGAGGCCGCGCTGGAGCTGGATGCTCTGCGAAACGTCGCCGAGAGCGTCCCAGTTGGACCAGTAGAGCCAGCCGTTTTCCATGTCATTGGTGGGAACACCATTGATCATGATGGCGACATTGCGCTGGGAGAAGCCGCGCACGTTGACGCGGGCATCACCGGCACCACCACTGTCTTCCGTGGCATAGATGGAAGGCGCGCTGTTAAGCACCAGAGGGATGTCGCGTGAGCCGAGTTCCTTGGTGATTTTTTCTTTGTCAAACGACGTGAAGGCGACCGGCGTGGTGCCGAGAACCGCCTGATCGGCGAAGTCCGACATTTCCGTGACGACGAACGCGTCGAGTTGGACCGTCTCTTCCGACGTCGCCGTTTGGGCGAACGCTGGCGTCGCTGCGAGGGCAGCGGAAGCGGTGAGGGCCAAGGCCCGTTTATAGTAGTTCATGGTAGTTTGTGTTAGCTAGCACCCGCGGAGGATTCGGTTCGTGATAAGTCGGCCGGTCCACTGCGGGCGAAATCCGTGTTAAAGATTACCCTTTCGACGTGAGCTTCTAATCGGTCGCGGTCAAGGGAAGTTGAGGCCTGTTGCCGAGATGATCAGTATTCGTTTCACAAATGTTACACGTTATTAGGATGTGTTCTTATTTTGGGCGAAAATTGCCGTGGCTTGTAGGGTGATGCCCCGAGGGGGGCGGCTTCGTCGTCCAAGGAGTCGTGTCGTTGACGGTGGCGATCAACCAATCGAAATTCAGCGATATGGCACGCTTTGGCTCCGCAGACTGGTCCGTGGGATTGCAACGACTGATGTTGCCCGACGGCTGGCAAGCCGAGGCCATCACCGCCCTCGGCCAAGGTCGCGACGTGGTGGTGGATGCACCGACGGGAGCGGGCAAAACCTACGTGTTCGAATGTTGGGTGGAGCAGACGAGCTTTTCGATTCCGGCTATTTTCACGGTGCCGACGCGGGCGTTGGCCAACGACAAGTATGCGGAGTGGCGCGAACGCGGTTGGCGGGTCGGGATCGTGACGGGTGATGTTTCGATCGACCCGCAAGCACCGATCGTGGTCGCCACGCTCGAAGCCGTGCAACGCGACCTGACGGCTCCGCCGGACTCGACGGCGGAAGCACCGCGCCGGTTGTTGGTGGTGGATGAATACCAGTGGTTGTCCGACCCGGCGCGGGGCAATCACTACGAAGGTGTGCTCTTGGCCCTGCCGCCGACAGTGCAGCTGCTGATGTTGTCGGGGTCGGTGGGGAATCCGGTTGATGTAATGGATTGGTTGATACGCATGGGGCGCGATGCGGTGGTGGTGCGCACGGCGACACGGCCGGTGCCATTGGAGGAAGTCGATGCCGATGATCTCGTGCACGGTTTGCCCAAGGAAATCACTGGCTTTTGGTCGCGGCGATTGGCCGGGGCGCTGCGCGAAGGTTTAGGGCCGGTGTTGGTGTTTGCTCCGCACCGCCGTGACGCGGAACGGTTGGCCCGGCAATTCGCCCGCGAAATGCCGCTGTCCGAGCCGCTGACCCTCACCACAGCGCAAGAACAGGCGGCGGGGCCGCATCTGGCCAAGTTGTTGCGGCAGCGCATCGCGTATCATCACAGCGGATTGTCCTACGGTCAGCGGGCGGGGGTGGTGGAACCACTGGCCAAGGCCGGACAGTTGCGGGCGGTTGTGGCGACACTGGGACTGAGTGCCGGGATCAATTTTTCACTGCGCTCCGTGATGCTGACGGCCGACAAATACCGGGTGGGGGTGATGGAAAAACCCATCGCGCCGCACGAGTTGCTGCAGATGATCGGCCGGGCGGGGCGGCGCGGATTGGATGAAGTCGGTTACATGCTCGTGAGCAGCCGCACGCCGCGATTGAGCCGGGCGGCATCGCAGCGGCTCAAGCGAGCGTTGCCGCTGCCGTGGACCTTCTGGCTGCGTCGGCTCCAGGTGGGGGACGACGCGGCGACGGCGGCGGTGGCGTGGGGCACGCGCTTTTTTACCAAGGACGCCATCGCGTTGGGGCACGAAGCCACCGCATTGCTGGATTCGGCGACGATTCCGTGTGGCCAGAAAACGGATACGGGTCGGGCGCGAGTGGTGCGGCGCAAGCGCAATCCCCACCGGGCCTGCCGCAGCTGCGCGTGGCGGGACGATTGTCGACGGTTGTCGCCTGAGCCGACTTTGCTCTGGTCGTTGCAGCGGCTCGGGGTGCTGGACCGGGAACTGCGACTGACGGCCCGCGGGGCGATCGTGGCGGGTTTCAGTGGTCCGGAAGGGCTGGTGTTGGCGGCGGCGTTGGAAGATGCCCGTTATCCGCTCGACGATCTGCTCTTCGACATGGGCAACTTGTTTGGCGGCGAACGGTTCTGCGGGGATGACCCGCGGCGATTGGGGCGACTGGTGCAGGTGGCGGAGAAGGCATATCACCGCTTCACTTTCGACGGGTTTTTGGAGGAAGGCGTGCCTCCGAGTTACGGCGCGGGGGCCGATGAAGTGTTGCGCGCGTTGACGCAGCGCACCGCGCGGGCTCCGGCATTGATTGCCAATTTGGAGCAGGCGGGACGGGGCGACGTGGACCGTTTGATGACGGAGTGGCGCTCGCTGCTGCGACAGGTTGCCCACGCCGCTCCGATCGAAGCCGACGGCCTCACGGCGCGGGAGCTGAAGCTGGCGGAACGGTGGGATGTGTTTCGCGCCCTTTGTCGCTCAACGGTGGAATCCCAGATCGATGCGACCCTCCCCCGGGTGCCGATGCTCACCGCGGAGCAACGTCGACCGGTGGAGCATCGCTTCAGTCATGTGGTGCGGCGTCAACCGCCCGCCATGGCGTAGACCACGGTGGTTGCCAATAGCGCGAAGACGAAATAGAATGTGCCCGCCATGAGAAAGAACGCGGTGCGCCATAGCGTGCCCCAGATGCCTCGTTTGAACACGCGGTGAAACATCCAGGGGAGGAACGCGAAGGTGTAGAGTCCGGCGAGGGCGGACACGATCGCGGCCAACGGGGTGGCGACGAGTCCGAGCAGTCGGGACCAACCTTCCTCGACCAGGCTAAAGGCGAAGTAGAAGGAACCCAGATGTAGCGCGACGACGAGGTGCTCGAGATAGGTGCGTCGAGCACTGCGAAAGAGGATCCGAGTCAACAGCGCGAAGACCGGTAGCGAAAAGAATATGACGTTGGCCGCGTGGCGCAGGAGAAAGTCGACGAAGTCCTGGGGGTGGGAGAATCGGACTCTCAAGTTATCCAAGATTTCCAGAAACCGTTTTTCTTCCGCGGTGACTTCTTCGGCATTGGCCAGGGCCTTCAGGCTCTGGCCATCCCGTAGTCCTTTGATGAAATCCGTGCCGCCGTATTGTTCGACTTCGGGGATGTCAGCCAGGACCGTTTCGGCTGCAGCCACATCCGCCGGGTTCGGGTCGATTTCGAAGGCGGGCAGATGGATGTTGGTGCGCAGCGGCAACGTTAAAAAAAACAGCAGCGATACGAACAGATAGAAACGCAGCGGCGGCACTTGGGCGGCGCGTTTGCCGACGAGAAATGCCTCCGTCAGGCGGCCCGGTTTGAACAACAGCGAAACCACGCTTTGGCTGAAACGTCCGTCGAGGTGCACGAGGTGCTCGAGGGTCTCGATCACCATGTGCCAGAATCCACGGCGGAAGTTGAACTCTCGCTGGCCGCATTCGTGGCACCAGTGCCCCTGCAGTTTTGTGCCGCAATTCAGGCAGTGCCCAGGCAGTGGAGGAGGACTTTCGCTGTCGGAGCGGGGCATGATGGCGGAAACCCTGAGCAGGAATCGTGCACTTGAGAAGCGCGAACCGGCGCGCCGGGTGAGCGTTCATCGGCGGTGGCGTTGACGGCGCGACGGGTCCGGTTCAAGGTAAAGGCGTATGGCAAATTTTTTCCAAGTCTGGCGGCGAGGGTTGCGGTTGGTGGTCGCGATAGGTGCCGGGGCGGTCGCCGGGTCGGCGGCGGGCGTGGAGATCGGTTGGGATCGGTTGGCCGGATTTGATTTTGAGGCCCCGGCTTATGAACCGGGTCAGGACGACGGTGACATCAAAGCGCAAAGCGTGCGGCAGATTCCGGCGGAGATCGCCCAACTGGACGGGCAAAATGTGTCGGTCACCGGCTTCATGTTGCCCGTGCGACTCAAGGAAGGCTTGGTCACGGAGTTTTTGTTAGTGAGCGATCCGATGGTGTGTTGCTACGGCGCCGTGCCCAAGGTCAACGAGTGGATCACGGTGCGGTTGGCCGATGGGATTGAGCCGCTGATGGATGTGCCGCTCGCCTTCGCGGGGGTGTTGCGGGTCGGGCCGGTGTTGGACAACGGCTACCTCACCACCATTTATGAGATGGATGACGCGGGACCGGTGAAGCGCTGATCGTCGCCATTCTGCCGCGCCCTCGCGGTGGCCGTTTTACCGCGAAATATCCCCCTGGGTGAGCACGCGGAAACCGCAGTTGTTGAGGGCTTGAGCGGCGACATCGGGGTCCTCCACGTTGATGGCGAGGGCGGTTTTGTCGCTCGGTCGCATGAGAAAACTGTAGACGTAGTGGATGTTGATTTCGGCCTCCAGCAGTGCGCCCAGCACGTCTTTGATGCGGTGCTCACCGGCAATTTCGATCGCGATCACGCTGGTCTCGGTGAAAGGGAAGTCATTGTTGATCATCAACTCCCGGGCCAAATCGGGATCATCGACAATCACCCGCAGGATGGCACTGTCGGTGGTGTCGAGCACCGTCAACGCCACCATGTGCACGTTGTGCGACTGCAGCACGGAGCTGAGATCATAGAGTCGGCCGACCCGATTCTCGGCAAAGACCGAAAACTGTTTCACAGGATCGAGAGCGAGCGCGGTGGCAAAGTCCGGCATGGTGGGGTCGGAGCGTGAGGCCACACGTGGGCGCGGTCAACCTGAGGCTTACGTAAACCTGATGCCCCCTATTACCCTGACGACGAGTTAACGGAGTGAACGCAATTCCGATTTACTCGTCACGGGATGGGCCTCAGTTCTTTTGCATATGAGCACGCGCAACCCCGCCGAGCCGCTGAGCAGCAACAAGGGCCTTCTGAAATGGGTCGATAAAATGGTGGCGCTTTGTAAGCCCGCCGCGATCCATTGGGTCGATGGTTCGCCGGAGGAGTATGACTCCCTCTGCGCGTCCATGGTGGAGGGGGGCACGTTTCAAAAACTCAATGAAGAGCTGTGGCCGGGTTGCTTCTATGCCCGCTCCGATCCCAACGATGTCGCCCGCGTGGAGGACCGCACGTTCATCTGCTCGCTTTCGAAGGACGCCGCCGGTCCCACCAACAACTGGGAGGACCCCTTCGTCATGCGCCGTAAATTGAAGAAACTCTTCAACGGCTGCATGGCGGGACGCACCCTATATGTGCTGCCGTTCAGCATGGGCCCCGTCGGTTCGCCCATGTCGCAGCTCGGCGTCGAACTCACCGACTCCCCTTACGTGGTGGTCAACATGCGCATCATGGCTCGCATCGGGGCACCGGTGTTTGCCGAAATCGATAAAGGCGAAAAGCGCGTCGTGCCGTGCGTGCATTCCGTGGGCGCTCCGCTCGCTGACGGTCAGGCCGATGTGGCGTGGCCGTGCAACGATGAGAAATACATCGTTCACTTTCCCGAAACCCGTGAAATCTGGTCCTATGGTTCTGGATACGGCGGCAACGCGTTGTTGGGCAAAAAGTGTTTCGCCCTGCGCATTGCTTCCAACATGGCGCGTGACGAAGGCTGGATGGCCGAGCACATGCTGATTCTCGGTGTCGAGGATCCGACCGGGGAAAAAACCTACGTCGCGGCGGCGTTCCCGAGCGCTTGCGGCAAGACCAACTTTGCCATGCTCATCCCGCCCGAGCCGTTCGCCGAAAAGGGCTGGAAGGTCAGCACGGTCGGCGACGATATCGCCTGGGTAAAGCCCGACGCCTCCGGCCATCTGCGGGCGATCAATCCCGAGGCTGGTTTCTTCGGCGTCGCGCCCGGCACGTCGGAAAAGACCAATCCCAACGCGATGAAGTCTCTCGCGAAAAACACCATTTTCACCAACGTGGCGCTCACACCCGAAGGGGGCGTTTGGTGGGAGGGTATGACCGATGAGCCGCCCGCTCAACTCACCGATTGGCGGGGCAACCCCTGGACGCCGGCCAGCGAAAAACCGGCGGCGCATCCCAACTCTCGTTTCACCGCGCCCGCCTCGCAGTGCCCGACGATCGACTCCGCCTGGGAAGATCCGGCGGGCGTGCCGATTTCGGCCTTCATCTTCGGTGGCCGGCGCGCCACCACCATGCCGTTGATCCACCAAGCGTTCAACTGGTCGGGTGGCGTCTATATTGGCGCAACCATGGGTTCGGAGATGACCGCCGCCGCCGCCGGCACGATCGGCAAAGTGCGGCGCGACCCCATGGCGATGTTGCCCTTCTGCGGCTACAACATGGGCGACTATTTCCGCCACTGGTTGAAGATGCAGCGTTCGCTCGCCGAGACCCCGCGCGTATTCAGCGTGAACTGGTTCCGCAAAGACGAGAACGGCAAGTTCATCTGGCCGGGCTTCAGCGAAAACATGCGCGTATTGTGTTGGATCGTGGACCGCGTGCGCGGCCGCACCGCCCCGCTCGAGACGCCGCTAGGTTGGCAACCCCGCTACGACGATATCGATTGGACCGGCCTCGATTTTCCCCGCGAAAAATTCGAGGAGTTGCAACGCGTCGATCACGCGGCGTGGCGGCAGGAAATCATGGGGCACGAGGAATTGTTCCTCAACCTCCACGCCCATCTCCCCAAGGAGATGATTTACGAGCGCGAACTCCTGATTTGTCGGTTGTGACCCGACCTCGCCCCGGGGCCGTTTACCACGGCCACTGGGGCCAGTGCGGCCACGGCGCGACATAGAGAAACAGCCCCAACATCACCACGGCGCAGGCCAGTCGACCCGCCGTGGAGAGCACGAAACCGAACGCGGCCCCGAAGCCGGCGCGCAACGAATCCCGATGGGTGCGCTTCGCGGCGTAGCGCTCCGCCACCACCGCGCCAAAAATGGTGCCGAGCAGGAGGGCGGGCAGAGAGAAAAACATGCCGACGAACGCGCCGCCGCTGGCTCCCGCCATGCCCCATTTGGTGCCGCCAAAGAGTCGCGTCCCGAGCAGGACGCCCAGGAAATCAACCACCACGGAAGCGAACCAGGCCACCGCGATCCAGCCAATCATACTCCATGACATGGAATCGGGCAGCAGGAGCTTATGAACGACGAAGCCCAAAAGCATAAGCGTCGTGCCCGGCACCAACGGCACGATCACGCCGACGAAACCGACAAAGGCTAAAAAAAGTGTGAGCGTCCAAACGGCGATCTCCATACGCCCCAATACACGCTCACCCGGCGATTTGTTGCAACTCGGACGATCCGGCACCGTCGCCCCACTTCTTTTCGCTTTCCGTCCCCGTTCTTCCTTTGTGCCCGCGCGCTCAAGCCCGGCGGTCACCGCGCCCTGAAAGTTCCTATTACGAACTTTTGGGGCCCGAGGGTGGCGACGATGCAGTCGGGGCGGAAGGGTTAGGCGGGTTCGGGTGGGGTGAAACCGCGACGCAGGACGTTTTCGGAGATCGCCCGCGGGTTAAGGAAGTTTTCCAGATAACCTTTGCCGCCGGCCTTGGTGCCGCCGCCGCTCATGCGATAACCGCCGAAGGGTTGGCGTTCGACGATGGCCCCGGTGATCGGGCGATTGAGGTAGAGGTTGCCGACTTCCATTTCGCGTTGGGCACGCGCCAATGCCGCGGGGCTGCGGGAGAACAGACCGCCGGTCAGTGCGTAGTCGGTGTCGTTGGCGATGGCAAAGGCCGTGTCCAAATCCCGGGCGCGAATGATGGTCACGACAGGGCCGAATATCTCTTCGCGGGCGATGGCGTGGTCGGGTTTTACATCGGTGAACACGGTCGGGGGCACGAACCAGCCTTCGGCGGGTGAATCGCCCTGAAACGCCAGCGTGGCTTCACTGCGCCCGGTGGCGATCAGGCCTTCGATTTTGGCCTTGGCTTCGGCGTCGATCACGGGACCCACGATGGTGCCGGGATCGGCGGGGTTGCCCACGTGCAGACTGGGGCAGGCGGCGGTGAAGCGTTCAACGAAGGTGTCGTAAACCGCGTCGAGCACGATCAGGCGGGAGAGGGCGGAGCACTTTTGTCCGCTGAATCCGAAAGCTGAATACAGTGCGGCGGGAATGGCTTCATCGAGATCGGCGTCGTTGTCGATGATGAGGGCGTTTTTGCCCCCCATTTCGCACACGACTTTCTTGAGATGGCGTTGGTCGGGCCACGCGTGCCCGGCGGTTTCCCAGATGGCAGTGCCGACGGTGCGCGAACCGGTGAAGGCGATGAACGCGATGTCCGGGTGCGCGACGAGGTGGGCGCCGACGTCCTCGCCGAAGCCGGGGAGGAAATTGACCACGCCTGACGGTAGTCCGGCTTCGACCAACAAATCGAAGAGGGTGGCGGCAATGACCGTCGTCTGTTCGGCCGGCTTCATGATCACGCAATTGCCCGCGACCAGGGGCGCGACGGTGAGTCCGCACAGGATCGCGAGGGGGAAGTTCCATGGGGCGATGGCGACGCCAATGCCGCGGGGAATCCATTGGAGGGTGTTGCGTTCGCCGGGCACGATTTGGCTGAGACGTGGCCTGGCGAGCTCGCGCATTTCCTGGGCGTAAAACCGGCAGAAATCGATGGCTTCGGAGACATCGCCATCGGCTTCGGGCCAGGGCTTGCCAGCCTCGAGGATGATCAACGCCGACAAGTCATGGCGGCGGGCGACCATCAAATCGGCGGTGCGTTCAAGGATGTCGGCCCGGGCGGCGGGCGCGGTGTCACGCCACGCGGGGAAGGCGGTTTTGGCGGCGGCGATGGCGGTATCGGCGTCGGCGGGTGTGGCGCGGCCCCAACGGCCGATCACTTCGCGAGGTTGAGCGGGATTGGTCGAGGTTATCCATGCCGCGGGTTTGAGCGCTTTACCCGCGATAACGGGCGGGTGGTCGCGCCCGAGTTTTTGGCGGACGCGGTCGAGGGCGGCGGCGAGTTCCGCCCGCGCCGGGGCGAGGGAAAAATCGGTGTTGGGAACATTGTGAAATCCTTGGGATTTGGGATTCTGGATATTGAATGGTGGCGGGTGTGGCGCGGCCAGGAGCTCGTCGTAGGACACTTCGCCGGAGGCGGCGGTGCGCAGGAACCCTTCGTTGCTGGTATTCTCCAGGAGGCGGCGCACGAGGTAGGCCATGCCGGGCAACAACTCGCCGACGGGACAGTATTCGCGGACGCGGTGGCCGGTGGCGGCGAGGGCGGCCTTGAGGTCGTCGGCCATGCCGAAGAGCGCTTGAAACTCGTAGGCGCGGGGATCGAGTCCGAGGGCTTCGGCCTGGGCAATGGCGTGGGCGCAGGAGCGCACGTTGTGAGAAGCGAACGCCGATGTGACGAGGTCCGCGTTTTTGAGCAACGTGAAGGTGAGACGCTCGAACGAAGCGTCGCTCTCCGCTTTGTGCGACCAGACGGGAATGGGCCAGTCACGTTGTTGAGCGATAATGGTTTCATAGTCCCAGTAGGCGCCTTTGACGAGACGCACGGTGATGGGGCGGTGGCGCTCGCGCACCCACGCAATGAGCGCGTCCAAGTCGGCCTCGGCCGAACGCAGGTAAGCCTGCAACGCGATGCCCATGGCGGGCTGGGAGGCGAATTCGTCTTCTTCGAGAATGGAGCGAAAAAGGGCGAAGGTCAGGTCCTTCAACTTGTAGCTCTCCATGTCGAAATTGATGAACGCGCCGACTTCGATGGCGCGACGCAGGATCGGCCGGAGCCGCGTTTTGAGCGACGTGATGCTGGTGGCTGGATCGGCGGGATTCACATCGGGAGTGAGGGCCGACATTTTCACCGACAAATTGAGGCGGGGCAGGGGGCCGACCGGACCGAGGTCGCCGGCACAAGGTTCGGATTCACGGGCGAGGGCGGCGGACACGATGTCGAGCACCTCGAGATTGCGTTGGAGAAAGACGTCGGCCTCGGCTTCGCTGACGACGGTTTCACCGAGCAAGTCGATCGTGGTGGCGATACCGCGTCGGGCGTTGTCGCGGAGACGCTTGACCAGATCGGTCGGGGTTTCGCCCGCGACGAATTGCCGCGCCATGTCGGTGACCTGGGCTTTGACCGGTTTGGCGACGAGGGCGGGGGCGAAGGAGGCGGCGCCCAAACCGGCTTTGAGCGCGGGGTTGAGCATGACGGCTTGATCACCGAGATACTCTTGGAGGTGGCGGACGATTTCCGCCGATGAGTGCAAGCTGGGAAGCACGTCGACGAAGCGAAACAGCTGAGCTTTAAACGCGGGGTCCTTCATCGACCACGCCATCAGACGGGCATAGGCCCCGGATTTGGAGAGCAGTCCCGGGGCGGGGTGGGCGGCCATGCGCTCGAGGAGATCGCGGCCGATACGGTGGACGACCGGTTCGAGGTTTGCGGGAGCCGCCGACGGATTGGAGTTTTGCATGGCCCGGATTACACCGGTTTGCCTGCGGGGGAAAGACGGCAATCAAGCGGAACGAAAGACAATGGGCGACGCTGAGGTAAGTTGCTGGCGTGGAAGCGTTTCTTTTGCGCTCGTCGACTGGATCGTTCCGATTTACGTTTTTCTGCAACTGCGCGCCGTCCTGCGGTGTTCTCGGTATGAACGATGAAGCTTCAGTCCACTCAGATCCTGCGGGGAACATGACCCCGCCCGACTTCACGACGTTTATGCGCAACTACCAAGACATGGTTTATTCGACCGCCGTCCGCTTGCTGGGAAATGACGCCCAGGCGGAGGATATCTCGCAGGAAGTTTTTCTAAAGGCTTACGAGCGGTTCGACGATCTCGGCACCAGCCCCACTGCGGGCGGCTGGCTTAAGACTGTGACCACCAATCTCTCCATCAATCACCTGCAACGTTACCGGAAGCGCTGGCGCTTCTTCTCCGACCTCGTCCACCGGGACGACGATGGGCAGGACAGCGAGCCGGTGGAGTTTGCCGCGCCGGATGGTGATTTCCTGGCCGACCTCAACCAAGGCGATCGTCGCGAGTGGGTGGAGCGCGCGTTGGAGGAATTGCCCGAACATCAGCGCGTGCCGCTGGTGCTCTTTCACTTTGAAGACATGCCTTACGATGAGATCGCCCGCCAGCTGCGGGTGTCCTTGTCGAAGGTCAAAACCGATATACTCCGCGGTCGGACCGCGCTCGCGCAGGTGCTCATGCGCAGCGGCACCGAACACGAAACCCTCACCGCTCAAACCTGATACCGTCATGGCCCGTCTCACTCCCGAACAACTCGAACAGAAGCTCAATGCGGTGTTGCGCAACCAACCCCCGCGCCGGGCTCCCATGTCTCTCGAAGCCCGTGTGCTCGGCGAGATCGCGCGTCGGCAGGCATTGCCCTGGTGGCACAAGAGCTACGCCTACTGGCCCGCGCCGATGCGGGTGGCCTTTATCGTGATCGGCGTCGCGTTGATGGCGGCGGCGTTGCTCGGCTCGGTGCAACTGGCCGGGCTGGTGAGCGCGCAGGCGATCGGCGATTTCTTCCGCCCCGCGACCGACGCCTGGGCAACGCTGCGCACCGCGGGCGCCGCCATGGTGACCTTGGTTCGCGGTCACGTGCCCCAATTTTCCACGCACTGGTTCTATGTCGCCCTCGCGGTGATAGGGGCCGCCTACGCGATGATGCTCGGACTCGGGGCCACGGCTTATCGCGTGTTTTGGAGTCCCTCGCGCTAATTTTATCAGCCCCTTTATTTTACAATGAAACTGACTCGAATCCTCACCTCGCTCGCGGGCGGTGGCCTGGCCTTGGCCCTCACCTTGGCGCTGGTCACATCCGCGCAGGAACCGCCGCCCAATCCCCCGACGCCGGAAGATCCCGCGACGCCGGCGGAACAGGCGACGCCACCCCCGACGCCGACCCCGCCGGAGACGGTTGAACCGGCAGACAGCTCGGAACTGCGTGAACTGGGTGCTGTGACCGATGACGACGAGGCGATCGTGATGACCGAGCGTGCAGCGCGACGGGAACGTTTTCGCAGTGCACGGGAGCGCGTCCAGATCGGCTCCGACGTGTTGCTCGAACGCGGGCAGGTCGCGACCGAAGCCGTGGCGATCATGGGCAACAACGTGATCGACGGCGAAGTGCGCAACGACGCGGTGGCGGTGATGGGTGACATCACGGTGAATGGATATGTCGGCGGCGGGGCTGTGGCGGTGTTGGGCAACGGCACGGTCAACGGTCAGGTCGACGGTGATTTGGTGGTTGTCCTGGGCAAGGTGACGCTCGGTCCGGAAGCGTGGGTGCAAGGTGAAGTCGTTTCGATTGGCAGCAAGGTATCCCGGGCACCCGGGGCGCGGGTGGGCGGCGGGACGCAGGAAATAGCGCTGCTGGGAAATACGGATATCAATGTCGACTGGCTGAAGGCCTGGATTCGCCACTGTTTGTTGATGGGGCGACCACTCTGGTTTGGCGAACACCTGGGTTGGGCTTGGATGGTCGCGGGCACCGCGCTGGTGCTTTACATGTTCATCGCGTTGATCATGCCGGGGGCGGTCAACCGCTGCGCGAGCACGTTTGAAGCACGACCGGGGCTATCGGTCGTGGCGGCGATCCTGACCGTGTTGATCACGCCGCTCGCGTTTATCGTGCTGTCGTTCACGGTGCTGGGCGCGTTTCTGCTGATTTTCCTGATGTTTTTCGTATCGATCTTCGGCAAAGTGGTGTTCCTCGCGTGGCTGGGACGACGCTTTGCCAGCAAGCCGATCACGATGGCTCCGGTGCTCGCGGTGTTGCTGGGTGGGTTGCTTACCACGGTCATTTACCTGATTCCGATCGCGGGTTTTGCGTTCCAGAAATTGGCGGGATTCCTCGGCACGGGCGTGGTGGTTTACACGGTCATCCTGGCCATGCAATCGGGCCGTGGGAAAGCGTCCCCGAGCGGCACGTCTTCACCTGCACCGACGCCGACGGGCTCGTCCGCCGGGACGGCCGCGAGCGCTGCTTCGAATGTCACGGCGGGATCGGTGTCGACCGAGCGCCCGATCGGCGAACCGCCGCCATTGGACCCCTCCGGCGCGACCGCCCCGGCGGAACCGCCACCGCCGTTGTCGGCGGCGGCGACGCCCCCTCGTTCTGGAAAAGTGCGGGACCTCTCCACCTTGCCGCGCGCAGGGTTTTGGGCGCGGCTTGGCGCGACGTTGCTCGATGTCATCCTCGTGGCCATTGTGGTCAACATGCTCGATTCGAGCTTCCTCGATGTGGATGACATGTTCCCGTTGATCGCCGCCGTTTACTTCATCGTGTTGTGGGCGCTGAAGGGCACCACGATCGGCGGGATTGTTTTTGGCCTGAAAGTCGTGCGCCTGGATGATCGGCCGGTGGATTGGTCGGTCGCGATCGTGCGCGGACTCGGCGCGTTTCTGTCACTCTTCGCCATCGGGTTGGGCTTCATTTGGGTCGCGTTCGATCCGGAGCGCCAATCCTGGCACGATAAAATCGCGGGCACGACCATTGTGCACATGCCCAAAGGCGTTTCGCTCATCTGATCGGTGGGTGACGCTGCAACCGTTAATATTAAACCAAGGAGAAATCGAGTTATGAGAACCCTGTTCACCTTCATGCTTTGGTGTGTGTTGTTTGTCCTGTGTTGGCCGATTGCGTTTCTGGCGCTGATGCTTTATCCCGTGGTCTGGTTGGTGTTGCTGCCGTTTCGACTGGTGGGAGTCGTGGTCACGGGAGTGTTTCGCTTCCTCGAGGCGCTGCTCACGCTGCCAGCCCGTTTGCTGGGATGGCGCCCGGCCGCAACGTGAGTTGAGCTGAAAAAAGCTGACAGCAGATCACTCGCCGCTGATAGCTCCTTCATGGCCAAGCCACTGGTAGGAATCATCATGGGCAGCACGTCCGATTGGGAGACGATGCAGCACGCCACGCAGACGCTCAGCGATCTGGGGGTGCCGTTTGAAAAACACGTCGTCAGCGCGCACCGCACCCCGGATCGCATGTATGACTATGCGCGAACCGCCGAGGAGCGGGGGCTCAAGGTTATCATCGCGGGAGCGGGGGGCGCGGCTCACCTGCCGGGAATGACGGCGGCACTCACGCCCTTGCCCGTGCTGGGCGTGCCGGTGGAATCGCGCACCCTCAAGGGCCAGGATTCACTGCTTTCAATCGTGCAAATGCCCGGGGGCGTGCCGGTCGCGACGTTTGCGATCGGTAAAGCCGGAGCGAAAAACGCGGCGCTGTTCGCGGCGGCCATGCTCGCGACGACCAGTAAGCGCATCAAAAAGGCATTGGATGCGTTTCGGGCGGAGCAAACCGCCACGGTCCTGCAGGCCAAGTTGCCCGAGTAAATCGGCACGATGTCGGAACAGATCGCGGGATCTTTCCGCTTTTCGCGTTTTAGCGTTTCAGCTTTTCGGAAATCAGCGTTTCAGTTTTCGCGATGATTCCTCCTGGCAGCACTCTCGGCGTCCTTGGTGGCGGCCAACTCGGTCGCATGCTCGCCCACGCGGCGACGCGGATGGGTTACCATTTGCACGTGTATGAGCCGGCGGAGGATTGCCCGGCCGGAGAAGTGGCCACGCGGGAGTTCAACTCACCCTACAAGGATATCGCGCGCCTGCAGGATTTTGCCCGGACTTGTGCGGCGGTGACCTATGAGTTCGAGAACGTGCCGGTGGAGCCGTTGTGGGAAATCGAAAAACTCGTGCCGCTGCGGCCGCACTGGGAAGTGCTGGAAGTCTGCCAGAACCGGATGCGTGAAAAGAAGTGGCTCAAACGCCATGGGTTTCCCCACGTCCCGTTTGCGGAAGTCGAGGCCGGCGGCGACATGGCCAAGGCGATCAAACGCATCGGGATGCCGTGTGTGGTGAAAACCGCGGATTTTGGCTACGACGGCAAGGGTCAGCTCAAAGTGACCTCGGCGGCGGCGGTCGCCACCGCGACCCAAGCGTTCGCCAAACAACGCGCGGTGGTGGAGCGCTTCATCGATTTTAAGTGTGAGCTTTCGGTGATCGTCGCCCGCAACTCGGCGGGGGAGACGCGGACGTTTCCGGTGGTGGAGAATATTCACACGCATCACATCCTCGACTTCACCATCGCTCCGGCACGTGTGAGCGAGTCGGTTACCGCGGCGGCGGCAAAGCTGGCGGTGAACATTGCGGAGGCGTTTGGTCTGGTCGGAATCCTGGCGGTCGAGCTGTTTCTCACGGACGAAGGCGAGCTCCTCGTGAATGAGATGGCGCCTCGCACCCACAACTCCGGCCACTGGACGCTGGATGGCTGCGTGACATCCCAGTTCGAGCAACAGATTCGGGCGGTCGCGGGACTTCCACTGGGCGACACTGCCATGACCGTGCCGGCTGCCATCATGGTTAACATTCTCGGTGATGCCTGGCAGTGGGAGGGCGATTCGCCCGCCGGAGCGCCTGATTGGAACGCTTTGTTGCAGGAGCCTCGAGCGAAGCTGCACCTTTACGGCAAGTCCGAGCCGCGGCGCGGGCGCAAAATGGGGCACTTTACCGTCACCGGCGACCACGTCGACCAGACGTTTGACTTGGCGCGTGATCTCAAGGACGTGCTGCGCGGCGCCACCGATTAGCCCGATTACAGGCGGGCGAGATCTTCCGGGGTATCGATATCGAGCGCCAGTTCGGGGCGTTCCACCAGGCCAAGTTGGTCGGGTGGAAGTGACTTGATCAAACGCCGGGCTCCTTCGTCGCCGGTGAGGTGAGCGAGCGCGCCGAAATGTTTGCGATCGATCAAAGCCGGAGCACCGGGATGTCCACCGTAAGACGCGGCCACCACGGATTTACCGGTTTGGCGGCGGACGGCCCAAAGCGCCTGCAATGCGGGGGAAGACAGCGCAGGCTGATCGCACAATGTGAACAGAACGCTCCCAATTTGGCGCGAAAATTCATTTACCGTGGTCAGCCCGGCGCGCAGCGAGGATGCCACGCCTTCTTCCCAGGCGGGATTGTCAGTCACGAGGACCGGGTATTTGGCCAACAACGGTCGCACCCGATCGGCCGCTCCACCGAGCACGACGACGACGGGCCAAAGGTCAGGCACGGCGAGGGCAGTCTCGACGGTGTGAATGATCAAGGCGCGCCCATCGATGGTCACCAGTTGTTTGGGTTGCCCGAGTCGACGTGAACCGCCTGCAGCCAGGATCACGCACGCGCAAGCGGTGGCTTCAAACGGGGCGGGGCGGGCGGTGGATTCACTCATGGTGAATAGCGGTGGCGCGTTGAAACAGCGGCCGAGCATCGCGGCCATGGATGGTGGCTTGGATTTCGGCCATGATTGATAATGCGACTGCGGCAGCGCCGTCACCCCCCAGGTCCAGCCCCACCGGATTACGAAGTAACTGGCCGGGTGTAACGTCACCAAGACCGGCATCTCTCATCAAGCGTGACCCCCGCTCGCGCGGACCGAGGAGGCCCAAAAAGGGGAGATGCAAGGGCACGAGCGTGCGGAGCAGGGGCAAATCGTAGCGGTAGTGGTGGGTCATGATCACGGCGGCGGTGCGGTCATCCCAAGTGAGTTGCGTCGCCGCCGTTTCCGCCGGCAAGCACTGCACCTGCTGCGCGGCGGGAAAACGGGATGGCTGGGCCATGGCCTGCCTGGGATCGATCACCGATAAATCCCAACCCAGGGTCGCCGCCAACGAAACGAGCGGCTGAGCATCGTCTCCCGCGCCAAAAATAACCAGGTGCCAAGGCGGAGCAACGGTCGTGACGAACGCGTTTGGCGCCGCGTCCCCGAGCGCTGTGAGCGCGCGCGTTCCGCACTTCGAGGCATCGGGTTCGGTCCATATTGTTTCCAGATAACTGACCTGACGTGACAAACCGGTTTTAACTATCAAATTTGGCCAGCTTACGACGCCGTCGATTACTTCGAGTAGGATCTTCACGACGCCGTGACAGCCGGTGCCCACCCCCCAAAGCAGGTCATTTTCGGAGGTGGTGTCATAGGTCACCAGGTCGGTGGAGCGCTTCGACGCCAGCAAGGACCTGCCATGGGCAATGAGGTCGGATTCCAAGCAACCGCCACTGATTGAACCGATTACAGAGCCCCTTGCCGGGATTAGCAGTTGGGCACCGGCTCGCCGGTAAGATGAACCCTCAACTTTTACTAATGTTGCCAAAACGTATCTTGAGCCCGGTTTATGGGCCAGACGGTGGGCTATTTTGAACTGTTCAGACACCGGTTTATATGGTTTGTAAGGTTTGGCATGGCGTTAGCTTCGGCGCACCAGACCAAAAATCACTCATGACCGTTCGTCGCAACGAGAAGCCGTTTTGTCGCAGATTACCCGTGATTAAGCGCGTTTCATCCATCGTTGTGACGTTTCGTTCATGAGTGATGGGGATCAGTTGGCCTCGTGTCAGCTGATCTTAGATCAACTACAACACAACTACACGAACTATGAATATCCGTCCCTTCAAGGGATTCGCGATGCCGCTTGCGCTTATCCTGAGCGCTAGCGTCAGCTCTGTTGCTTTTGCGCAGGCTACCAGCGGATCCTCCGATTCTTCCGCAAATGAAGAAATCGTCCTCGAGCAATTCGAAGTCACGGGCTCCCGCCTTTCCGCCGCTTCGGTGGAAGGTGCTCTCCCCACGATTAGCTTCGATAGCGTCGACATCGCGGCCTCTGGCGCGACCACCCTCGTTGATTACATGCGCGAGCTGCCCTACTCCGGTGGTGGTGGCACGATCGGCAGCAACTACACCAATGGCGGTAACGGCACTTCGCAGATCGCTTTGCGTGGTATCGGTGGTGAGAACACCCTTGTTCTCGTCAATGGCCGTCGCATGACCCCTTCCGGCACGGGCTCGGCGGTTGACCTCAACGCGATTCCTTTCTCGATGGTTGAGCGGATCGAAATCCTCAAAAGCGGCGGTTCCGTGGTATACGGAACGGACGCGGTTGCGGGTGTCATCAACGTTATCCTGAAGAGCAATCCCGATGGCGGCGAAGCTACCATGTATTATGGTAACACGACCGATACGGATGTGGCTCGCAAGCAGGCCAGCTTCAGCGTCGGTGGCAACGGGGACAAATTCCGTTTCTTCCTCGGGGCCAGCTTTGATGAGCAAGCGGGTCTCTATGCTCCCGACCGCGAATACGCGCTCGGCGGTGGTAACTCCACCTATGGCAACCCCGGTCGTTTCTACTTCTGGGGCACCGATTACGACGCGATCAACGCGGCCAACGGCAACCCGGGGGCGACCGACTGGACGCTCAAGCCAGGTGTCACGGTTGCGACTTCGTTGACCGACTTCCAACCGTGGAACAACGCAGCTCCGGAAGATGGTGGTTCTCGTTTTCCTTACGAAAACTTCACCACGATGGTTAACCCGAACAAGCGTTACAATTTCTACGCCAACGGTGCCTACGATATCACGGACAACCTCGAACTCAGCTTCGATGTCAACTATGCGAACACGCACTCCGAGTTCCAGTTGGCTCCTTCGCCCTATTCCTCCTTCCAAGGCATCAACCTGAACAATTATTGGTATAACCAGTTGTTTGGTGCGGCGGCCGAGACGACTCCGGGTAACGAACCCTACAACGTTTATCGTTTCGTGGATTTCGGTCCGCGTATGAATGTGGTCGATCGTGACGTATTCCGTTTGGTTGGTGCGATGACCGGCGAGATCACGGACACGGTGAGCTTCGAGGCCAGCTGGCTTTACTCCGAAGAGTCGACCAGCGACAAGGAGCTGAATGGTATCGATCAAGCCCGACTCGAAGGTAGCTATTCCGGCACCAACACGACGGCTGACTATAATTACTTCACGCGTTCGTTCATCCTCGCTCCCGAACTCGGTGGCGGCGGCATCGACCCGGACGCGCCTTACAACCCCCAAAGCTTGATCGACGAGCTCAAGGTCGATACCAACACCGCGGTCAACAGCAAGACCCAGGTCTTCGACCTCAAGTTGAACGGCACCGAGCTCTTCGAGCTGCCGGCGGGTTATGTCGAAGGCGTCGTCGGTTTCGAGTATCGCAAGCAGGACGTCCTCTCCAAGCCTGACGCGATCAAGCTGTCCGGTTCGGTCGGTTGGAATGCGGCTGACGGTATCACCGAAGGTGGTCGTAAGGTCATGGGTGTTTACGGCGAAACGGCGATTCCGATCACCGACACGCTATCCGGCACGCTGGCTTACCGTTTCGAAGATTATGCGGACGAGTTTGAAGCCAAGGTCGGTTCCGCCGGCCTGCGCTGGCAGGCCATCGAAGACGAGCTGACGCTGCGCGCCAACTTCTCTCAAGGCTTTGTGGCTCCGGCTCTGTTGGACCTCTACAATCCGGGCTTCGAGTCCTTCCCTGAGATCATCGACACCCGTTTTGACGCCAACGACCCGTTGCGCCTCTATCAGGTGTCCGTAAGCTACATCGGCTCACAACGTTCCGGTGAAGCGCTCTCTCCCGAAGAGTCCGACATCTATAGCTTCGGTGCGACCTACTCGCCCAAGGCCATTCCCGGCTTGGAGATCACGGTTGACTGGGCGCTCATCGATCAGTCCAACCTCATCGTTTATTCGGTGCAAGGTGTGGTCGACGCCTGGGTTCGTTCTGGCGGTCCCGGTAATCCCAACGCCGATTTTGCTGACCGTATTGTGCTTCAATCCGATGCTACCGCACCGGACGGGGTCACGATTGATCAGCTGCTGGGCGTGGGCCCGCGCAACGTGGCCTTCCAAAAGACGGAATACGTCGACGTGGAAGCTGCGTATCGCTGGAATACCGATACCGTGGGCGACTTCGTCTTTGGCGCCTCACTCACCAACTACCTGACGCAGGAGCAGCAAACGGCCGTGACTTCCGACACCTACAGCTACCTCGGCACGTTCGATGGTAATGTGGTTTATCCGGAGTTTAAGGGCCGTCTCTCCACCCGCTGGTCCTTGGGATCTTGGGGTGCCGCAGTGAACGCCAACTACATGGGCTCGGCGATCGACGAGACCGGCGGCAAGCCGAAGATCGAGGCCGACTGGATCATCAATGCCAATGTCAGCTATACGCTGCGGGCGCGTGATCAGTTCGAGACCAAGCTCACCATCGGTGGCACGAACCTCCTCGACAACCCGCCCCCCACCACTCCGGGCGCGTTCTCGAACAACTACTCGGAGCGTTCCTACTCCCCGTTGGGCCGCTACCTCTACGTGAAGCTCGAACAACAGTTCTAAGCTTTCCGACGTAGTTTTAGAAATTCCCCGCACCCGCCGTAAATGGCGGGTGCTTTTTTGTGCTTTGACGGAGCCGACTCATCGATGGCGGGCGGCGTTAATTGAATTCATCCGAACATCGATGCCACAATCACGCTGATTATCGCACCCGATCCGAGGCTGATATACTGGGACTTTGGCGAAAATTTTTTCGACTGCGCCCCGAAGTGTGAAACCGGTTGTCGTTCGGCTTGATCCGAGGGTCACGAAGAACGAATCATCCTCCTTCGGCGCTCGACCCGTTATGAGGTGATTTTTGGAGTTTCACCCACCGTCGGGCGGGGTGGACGCCAATGGAATCTCGAACGAATCATGAACTGCCGCCGAGTCCATGGTTCCCATGCCGACCGTGCCGCTGTTGGTGGGAACCTCACCTTTACGGACTTTGATACGCAAATTGGATCCTGTCACCCGGACATATTCGAAATGTTCTCGATCAAATTGACGACGAGCCGAAGATTCTGAAACGCATCCAGTTAAGAAAACTGACGCGAGGACAAGGCATGCCAGAACTCGAATCGGGGCACTTCGCATAATTGCGAGTAAGATGCGTTTGAGGAGGCAAGGCAAGTATCGCTTCTTTCCGGTGGTGAGTTGGGGTGAAGGAGCTGCCAGCAACGATCGTTTGCCCGATCGGAGTGCGTAAATCTTACGGTGATTACCACGCAGACGAAGCGGATCGCTTCCAACCTGTTTGGCGCCGCATTCAGGTGTGAGTTGGCTCGGTTATCGCCCGACGCAATTTCGAAAATGCCTCATGTTAGGTTGTTTAGATTGAATCGGTTAAACCGGTTTATCACAACGAGTTGCGAGGCAACTTCATCCTTGTGCAGTGATAATCGTGGTAGTTACGTGCCGCCAGATTCAGCGGTTCGCCGCCGTTTCTGGACAACTACACAACACAACTACACGAACTATGAACATCCGTCCCTTCAAGGGATTCGCGATGCCGCTTGCGCTCATCTTGGGTGTGACCGGCAGCTCTGTCGCATACGCGCAAAGCACCAGCGGATCCACCGACTCTTCCGAAGAAGAGATCGTCCTCGAAAAGTTCGAGGTCACCGGCTCCCGGATCAAACGCCTCGACGCCGAAACCCCCAGCCCGGTGGTTTCGCTCAATGCAGGCTCCATCGAAGCCATGGGCTTCCCGACCATCGCGGACGCCGTTCGCGCACTCCCGTTTAACAACGGCCAGGCGCTCACCCCGACCGATTCCGGCACCAGCTTCACCCCTGGTGTCAACAGCTTCAATCTCCGTGGCTTGGGCAACAACGGCACGCTCGTGCTCATCAACGGCCGTCGCGCCGTGCCTTACGCTTCGCCTGGTTTCGACGGCTTCCAGACCGTGTTTGACCTCAACTCGATTCCGGACGCCGCCATCGAGTCACTCGACATCCTCAAGGATGGTGGTTCCGCCCTCTACGGTTCTGACGCCGTGGCCGGAGTGGTTAACTTCCGCCTCAAGAAGAACTACGTCGGCGCCGAGGCTTCCCTCCAAGTGGGTAACTTCTTCGACACGGGTGGTCTCATGAAAAAGGCCGCTTTGTCCTTTGGCACCGTGGGCCGCGACACCACCATGTTCACCAGCATCAGCTGGGAGGAAAATGATGCGGTGTTTTCCCGCGATCTGTCCTACTCGGCGGATGCGGATAAAACCGATCTCGCTGCTGGTTACGGTCGCTACGAAGTCAACGACGGCGGTGTCGCCGCTGCCGGCTACGATTCGATCGATGAATACATCGCGGCCGTCGGCCTGACCAACCCGACCGATGACGGTTACTGGGACAATCGCTCCAGCCGCGGATTCCCCGGCGACGTGCTCACGTCGAGCGGTCGCTTCACCTTCGCCTCGCCGACCAACAACCCGGACCCGGCCAACGCTATCGGTGGTCGCAACCTCTACAACTACAACGAGACCAACGGCATGTTCCCGCCCAACCAGCGGTTCAACATCTTCACCACGATCGAGCACGAGATCAACGAGCACCTCCGCGTGTTTGCCGAGCTCTCCTTCAGCCGTTCCGAAGTAGTGGTCTACTCTGCCGCCACGCCGGTTGATATCGAAACGTCGCTCGGTCTCGATCCGGGTGACCCGCTCACCATCCCGGCCTATAATCCCTACAACCCGTGGAACGAGGACATCACCAACGGTCGTCGCCGCATGGTGGAGCTCCCCAACCGCATCAACGATGTCACGTCCGACACGCCGCGTTTCCTCGTGGGCATCGGCGGTGATTTCGAAGCCATGGGCGGTTTCTTTGAAGAGTGGAACTGGGAATCCGGTCTCATGTATTCGAAGAACTCCGTTACGAATATCTCTCGCAACGCGATTCCCGACTACCGCATGCAGCAGGCCCTCAACGGTCTCACGTTGCTCGGTGACGGCTCCCTCACCTGGGATCCGACCACGCCGCAAGCCGATCGTGCTTACTTCAACTGGTTCGGTCTCAACGGACAAAACTTCGTCGATTTCCTCGCCGTCGCCAACCCGAACAGCTCCACCATCGAATACCGTGGCATCGACTTCCGTCTCGACGGTCCGCTGTTGGATCTGCCCGCCGGCCAAGTCGGCTTCGCCCTCGGTGGTGAACACCGGGCCGAAGACTTCGAGGACATTGCCACCGATCTCAACGCCACCGGCAACATCCTGGGCGGCTCCGAGGGCACCAGCTCGTTCGGCAACCGTGACCTGACCGCGTTCTACGCCGAGGCGAACATTCCGCTGCACGAGATGCTCGAGCTCCAACTCGCCGGTCGTTACGAGGAATATTCCGACGACGGCTTCGACAAAAAGGTTCGCCCGAAGGCCGCGATCAAGTTCCGTCCGTTTGAATGGGTGATCTTCCGCGCGTCCTACGCCGAATCCTTCAAGGCGCCGGACTTGGCCTACCTCTACAACTCGGGCACGACCACGTTCTCGAGCAACCAGATCATCGATCCGGTGACGCAGCAGCAGATCGACCAAATTCAGGTCAAGTCGGGTGGTAACCCGAACCTCAAGCCGGAGACCACCGACACCTACTACTTCGGTGTTTCCTTCGAGCCGGAAGGCCGTCTCGAGGGACTCAGCGTTTCGGTCGACTACTTCAACTTCCAGCAGTCGAACCAACTCGCCCAACTCTCCGACTTCTTCGGTTACGCCGAATTCCTCTCCGAAGAGTTCGCGGGCAACCCGACGTTTGCCGGCAAGGTGGCGCGCGATCCTGCGACGAATCAAGTGCTCTTCATCCGCGACGATTACGCGAACATCTCGGAGTCTGAATACAAGGGTTACGACTTCAACATCGCCTACCATTGGGACACCGACACGATGGGCCGCTTCGCCGCTGGCGTCTCCGCGACCTACCTCGACAGCTACACCATCGACGACTCCGAGCAGGTCGGTGGCTACCTGACCCCGAAGTGGAACGGCAACGCCAACCTCGGTTGGACCTACAAGGATTGGAGCACCAGCCTCTTCGCGGTTTACCGTGGCGAGCGCACGCGTTCCCTGTCGTTCGGCAACATCTTCACCGCCGATGACGAGCTCTTCCTCGTTTACGACGTGAAGGCCCAGATCACGCTCAACGCTTCGGTTTCCTACAACGGCTTTGAGAAGACGAAGCTGCTGCTCGGCGTGAACAACGTGCTCAATGAAGATCCGCCCCTCGACGGCTTCGACGCTTCGGGCTCGACCCCGGGTGTGAACGACTTGGCTCCGGCCTTCTGGTATGCCAAGATCACCCGCGAATTTTAATCGCGCGATCTAAGTCAACACATTGGCAATTCCAAGCCGTGCCCCTGACACGGGGCACGGCTTCTTTTTTATCATGACCCCTTACCGCTTCCTTTCGTCGATCCGCCTTTTCGCTTTTCTGTTGCTGGGCATCACGGCCGTCATGGCCGAATCGAGCCCACCCCCGCATGATTTTTCCGCCGGGCTCACCCGCGCGGAGCGCGATGCCATTGGTCTGGCTAGTTTGAGCGAAGCCCAAATCGCCGCCTTGGAAGCGGCGGTGGAACGATACGTGGCGGGTCGCAGCGAGGTCGCGGTGGCGGCCGCGACGGCAGAAGTGCGCAGCGAAGTCTCCGCCGCCAAGGCCGTCTGGGGCGACAGCGGTGAGAACGATAATACCGGATTTCTGGAGCGCGCCAAAGTGCTGCTGCTTCCGGGCACCAAGATTGAATACGCGGCGCTGAGTTCCCGGCTGAAAAACGAGTTTCGCGGTTGGAAACCCGGCACGGAGTTCGTGCTGGAGAACGGTCAAATCTGGCGCGTGACCGAAGGCAAATACTGGTCCCCACAGGAAGATGCCGGGAAAGCCGTCACCATTAATCCGGGAGCGTTTGGCGGATTTTTCATCGCCATTGAGGGAGTGCGTCAAACGCCCAAAGTCATGTTGGTGGAAGGACGACCCTAATCACGGCCGACTTGCCGTCTTCAGTTATAGTTATGTTCAAATCTTTCATCCCCTTTCTCCTGGTTTCGCTGATCGCGGCCACCGCCTTTGCCCAACCGATTCCGGCCAAGCGGTTGGCGCGCAAGCCCGAGTTTACCAACATCCAGCTGTCCCCGAACGGCCAGTCCATTGCTTACCAGCGCATCAATGATGATGACCTGATCAGCCTGGAAGTGCTCGATCTAGCTACGGGAGAAAAGCAGGGTGTCGCTGGCACCGAAAATTACGACGTGGGCGGTTACTCGTGGGTGAACGACACGCAACTCGCGGTCATTCTCACGAAGGATAAAATCTACGGAGTCGGACTGTATGTCTACGATCGCGACACCGGCCGACTCGCCGCCATCACGGAAGGCGGCTTCGGACTGGTGAGCATCCCGCGTGATCGGCGCAATCGGGTGGTCGCCCGCACAGGCGGCGACCAAGGAGTGTTGATCGAATACACCACGAGCGTCGATCGAAAGAACAAGGCCTTTGGCTCCAACTTCGATCCGGTGAAGCAAACCTATCCGCCGCCACCGGCCGGTCGGCTGCGGGCGTATTTCGCCGATGTGACCGGAGAGCCCGTGCTCGCGGCCGTTTTCAAAGACGGGAGCGAACGGGCTTATGTGCTAAACCGGGAGGCGGAGACTTGGTCGGAGTCCGGTCTCGACCTGGAGACGACGCCCATACTCGCGATCGCCGCTGACCGACAGTTGGCGTGGGTGGCGCGTCAAACCGCGGATGGAGGCAGTGAAATCGTGCACTACGACTTGGCGGCCGGCCGTTTTGGGGAAAAGGTGTATCAGGATTCGGACTACGATCTGCGTGGCGCGCGACTCGTGCTCGACCGGACGGGTCGGACGTTGCGGGCCATTGTCTATTCCCGCGTGCGCATGCATGCCGTCTGGTTCGATGACAAGCTGGAGCAAGCGCACGCCCGCATCAGTGAGGCGTTGGCCGGCTACGACATCGTGCTGGTTGATCGTTCGCGGGATGAGCAGCGCGTTATCTTCGCGGCGGTGAGTTCAACCGAACCGGGCCAATACTTCCTCGCCGATCTCGGCACGGGGGCGATCCAGCATATCGCGGCGTCCGCGCCGTGGCTGGAAGGGCAGCCGCTGTCGCCGACCGCTTCATTTAATTACGAGGCGCGCGACGGGCTGCAGTTGCAGGCTTACCTGACGTTGCCCACCGGGCCCAAGGCCCAAAAGCCTTATCCCCTGATGGTGTTGGGCCATGGTGGTCCGTGGGCGCGGGACAACTGGCGGTTCGATCCGGAGGTGCAGTTTCTCGCTTCCCGGGGCTACGCGGTGCTGCAGCCCAACTACCGCGGGTCGACGGGCTTTCGAGCGGCGGTCTCGCTACACGACCGTTTTGAATTTCGTAAGATGCACGATGACGTGACCGATGCCGTTCGCGCCCTGGTTAAGGGGGGTATCGCCGATCCGGATCAATTGGGCATAATGGGGGCCAGCTTCGGCGGCTATCTGGCTATCGCGGGGGCCGCGTGGGAGCCTGATCTCTATCGAGTGGCGATCACCAATGTCGGCGTGTTTGACTGGGACATGCTTATCTCGGATTCCCGCCGGGAGTCCTACACATCCTATCATTGGTTGATGAAGAATATCGGCAATGATCCGGCCAAAGTCGCGGCCTTTTCCCCGCTCAAGCAAGTCGACGATATTCGGATACCGGTCTTCATCGCCCATGGTCGGCAGGACATCCGCGTGGATATCTCTCAATCCGTGCGACTGGAGCGCGCGCTTAAGTCAAACGGCACGCCGCACGAGACTTATTACGAGGGTGATTCCGCCCATGGTTTTGCGGCGGCAGAGGCGCAAGCCGCCTATTTGGAGGCGCTCGATTCTTTCCTGATAAAATACTTTCCGACCAATCGAGCAGAGGTGCCGGTGGGGACGCCCGAGTCGACCGATTAACCCGCTGGCGGCTTCCGCCATCTCGGCTGCCACACGGCTTGATTGGCGGTGCGGTCGAGTGCGAAGAAGTTTATCACGGGTTGGGCTCTGCCCAAGGTCACCCGGCGGCTCCGGGCGGTGGGCTGACGCACCGTTCTCAGCTCAGTTATTCCGTCGGTCAGGTGCACGTCACTGAGGGCAAACTGACCGCTGCCACGCAGCGCAAACCGCACCGGGGTGTCGGGTGAGGGGAGCGGGAGGCTGATCCAATGACGGATGTTCGTCCGCCGGCGGGCGGCCTTGGTGCGAAATTCGATCAGATAGCGTTGGAGCTGATCCGTCCATCGGCCAGCGGCGTCCCGCGTCTGGATCACCACGGCCTGCAAGCAGGGATGGGTGGTGTGCACGATAGCCTGTAGTTGCCATTCTCCTACGAGGTTGGAGGCGGACTGAACCAGAGCCGGGGAGGTGTGCGCGGCGGACCACCACTGTCGCAGGGATTGAGCCCGCTCACGATCACATTCGAGGATGGATTCGTTGGGATTAACTTGATCGTCCGCTCGAGTCGTCCGCCACATGGTTCGCGCGGCATCCTCGGCGGATTTCGTTGCGTCAACAAATTGGTTTATCAGCGCCAGCGAAGCCTTGATGAACGTGGTCAATTCCTGCTGTCGGTTTCGCGCCCGCAGTTTGCGCGCCCGGAATATTCGGTGCGCCGCATCGCGGACAAAGTGATCGCGAATGGCGAGATACTCGCGCCAACGGAGACTGGCGTCGAATGCAGGCGGCCACGACACCGATCGAGTCCGTTGGAAGTATCGCACGTCGGCGGCATAGCGGGATGCGCCGTCACGCCCGTGGACGGTGTCCCAGCGTTGGTTTAATTCCCAACGCGCGTAGCCGGCGAAAGCGCGTTCGTCGCTTCCCAACATCTGCCGTGCTCGTTCGCCCGCCCGCGTCTTACCGCAGGCGCGTTCGAAACCCCGCTTCAGCAAGGTCACTTGGTCGGCTTCATCGTCGTCGAGCCACAGCCCGGCGATGGCGGCGTCGACGACCACCGTGGTTTCCAGAGCGAGGCGATAGGCCTCCCAGCCCGTGACGAGGAAGCCTTCAGCGTGCGTTTTCCGGCATCGTTGCCACCACGCTTGGGCGTTGGCGATGCGCTCGCCGAAAACGGGCATCGGTTCAAAACGAAATGCGCCGTTCATGGGGCAGCCCCAATAGTCGATGCCTTGGGCGCGCAAGGCGGGCACCAGGTTATACTCGCGAAAATTGTGCAGCTCGAAGCGCGGATGACGGGCGAACGCGTGGTAATACCAGTCGTAGGCGATCAGCCCGCGCGGGAGGTGCGCGATGGCATCCGGGAGTAAGACCAACATGTCAGCCCAGATGCCGGTGCGCAGGCCGTGTTCGGCGGCGATGCCGTGCAACGCCGTGACATAGTCGGCGAAATATCGGGCGAGTCCGGTCGCGGCGATGGTGCGGGCACTGTCAGGGTGGCGGCCGAGGTGAAACGATTCGTCCAATCCGACATGCACTTTGCCGGCGGTGCACAGCGGCGCGACATCGGCGATCAAGCGACGGGCGACTTCCAGGGAGCGAGGGTGACTGGGGCAAATTTGCCCGGTCGGCAGCGGACTCCCGTCGGACGCGCGCAGCTCGTTGAGATCCCGATAATCGGGGTGTTTGATCAAATATTGGGTGTGCCCGAGCAGATTGACGATGGGCACGACTTTGATGCCGACCGCGGAGGCCGCGGTCACCAGTTGCTGTAACTGCGCCCACGAGTAGGCGTCGCGCCGGGCGATGCCGGGCAGACTGGGGTAGTCGACGGCATCCTCCAAGTGCAAGTGCAGCTCCTGGTATCCCCAGCGTGAATACCGGGGGAGCTGGGCGAGCAGCCAATCCAGCCGCTCCACCTGGCGGGCGAGGTCCCATTGAAAGGCGCGAATCATGTGGGCAAAAGAAAAGCCGGACCCAGGTCCGGCTTGAAAGCAGAATCGATGAAGCGAGACTCAGCCAATCTTGGCTGCGATGAGTTTCTCGAGTTTCACGATGTCGGCGGCGAAGTTGCGGATGCCTTCGGCGGTTTTTTCAGTCGCCATGGCGTCTTCGTTCAGGGCGTAGCGGAATCCCTTTTCGTCGAAGCTGACCTGCTGGAGATCGGCCTCACCCGAGGTGCTTGGATCGAGCTTGCGGGCCACGGTGCTGTCAGACTCGGCGAGTTCCTTGAGCAGCGCAGGCGCGATGGTGAGTAGATCGCAGCCGGCGAGTTCGAGGATTTCACCCGTGTTGCGGAAGCTGGCGCCCATGACTTCGGTCTTGTAGCCAAACTTTTTGTAGTAGTTGTAGATCTCGGTGACGGAAATCACTCCCGGATCTTCGGCACCGACAAATTCCTTGCCCGTGGCCTTCTTGTGCCAATCGAGGATGCGACCCACAAACGGGGAGATGAGCTGCACCTTGGCCTCGGCACAAGCGACGGCTTGAGCGAAGGAAAACAGCAGGGTGAGATTGCAATGAATCCCTTCTTTTTCGAGTTCCTCGGCGGCTTTGATGCCTTCCCAGGTGGAAGCGATTTTGATCAGCACGCGGTCACGTGAGATGCCGCGTGATTCGTAGAGCTCGATAATGCTGCGACCCCGGGCAATGGTGCCGGCGGTGTCGAAGGACAAGCGGGCGTCCACTTCGCTGGAAACGCGACCCGGGACGATCTTTAAGATCTCCTCGCCGAAAGTGACGAGCAGGCGGTCGATGATGGTGTCCATCGAAGCGTCGGCCCCGGCGTCGGCAATGGCTCGATCAACGAGGGCCTCGTAGGCGGGAAGTCCCGCGGCTTTGAGAATTAGGGAAGGGTTCGTGGTCGCGTCCTGCGGCGTGAAAGCCTTCATGCTTTCGAAGTCGCCGGTGTCGGCGACCACGGTTGTGAACGATTTAAGTTGTTCGAGTTGGGAGGGCATGTCGCACGAACCCTAGCTCATAAAGGCGCGTGCTTCAAATAATCATCCAACCAAATTGATGAGCTTTGTTCATCAGAAAAAGCGCCCTCGAGCTGAGCCTCATAGGCGGCGGCGATAATCGGTGCGAAGGCAGGTCCCGGTTTGAGACCACGTTTCACCAGATCCCGGCCCTGCACCAGCGGAGTTGGAGCGCGATCCTGAACGGCCAATTGTGCGGCGCGTTCGGCGAGACCGGAGATGAGCTTTTCCGTGGCCCTGCCATCGAGTGGCGGACGCCCGAGCGCGTCGGCTCGCATCACCTCCACGAGGTCGGCGATCGAAGCTGGGGCGAGTTTGCGCGCCAATCGTCGGAGCTGGGCGTCGGTCAAGCCATCGGCGCCGCCGTCGATGTGGGCGAGGTGAAACTTCACCAGGGGCAGAATGCCGGGGGCCAGCCGCAGGGGCGCGCCAATCCGAGCGAGAAAGGTTTCCGTAGGGGCGAGGCCCTCGCTGGCATGACGTGGGCTCGTCCAGCGCCACGTTCCGTGTTTTTCGATCCGAACCGTGGTAAGGGGTTTGCCGAAGTCGTGAGCGAGCACGGCGAGTATCAGAATGCGGCGTCGATCCGGCGGGCTGTGGTGCCACGCGGCGGAACCGACGAGTGCGTCAACACAGTGACAGGTGTGGGCAAAAACGTCTCCCTCGGGATGCCACTCCGGCTCTTGGGGCGTATCGATCAGCGCGTCGATTTCGGGGAAAAGAACGGTCCATCCGGTTTCGCGCAGCACGTGTAAACCGCGCGAGGGCGTCGTCGCGTGCAGGCACAATTTATCCCATTCTCCCCAAATACGCTCGAGGGGCAGTTCGCGACCGGATGCGACGATGCCACGACACAATTCGCGGGTTTCCGGGGCGAGTGTGAGGTCGAATCGAGCGGCCAGCTGCATACCGCGCAGCACCCTCAGGGGATCTTCCCCGAACGCCGGACTGGTGTGTCGGAGCACGCGAACCTGGAGGTCGCGCTGGCCGCCGTGCGGGTCGATGAGCTGTGAATCGAAGGGGTCCCAGGCCATCGAGTTAATGGTGAAGTCGCGACGGGCGGCGGCTTCGGCGTCGCTCAAGAGCGGATCGGGCTCGACCTTGAATCCGCGGTGTCCCGTGCCGGTTTTGGATTCACGACGAGGGAGCGAGAAATCGTAAACGGTGCCATTTCGCCGGAGTTTAATGGTGCCAAAGCTGCGGCCCACCACATCGGTGGAGCCGAACGGGCGAAGCACCGCGAGCAAGGTATCGAAATCGGTGCCCCCTACCTCAATGTCGAGGTCGCCGGGCGTGGTGCCGAGTAAGGCGTCCCGCACGCAGCCCCCGACCAGGCGGGGACGGCCGACGCGACGAATCGCCTCAAGCACGGGGGCCAGTGAAGCGGGGAGGGTGATCACGAATTTTCCATTCCGGCAGGCTCGCTCAACGCCGCCTTTACGGCGCAGGCCCATCCGGCGATCAGGGCCAGCCCGCCGAGTGGGGTTACCGGGCCGAGCCACCGCGGACCACCGAGGGCGAGTAAGTAGAGGGAGCCGCTGAAGAGTAGTATGCCCACCAACCAAAACCGACCGGCCCAGCGGGCGGCGGCGAACTCTCGTTCCGGGCGACCAGCGAGGGTCCAGGCAGCGAGGGCATGCACCAAGTGGTAAAGCACGGCCGTGTCCCAAGTCTTCGTCATTTCCGCCGCTCTGAGGGTTTCCTGCAACGCATGAGCCCCAAACGCACCAAAGATAACTCCCAGCAGGGCAGCAGTTGCGGCAATTGGTGAAATATTTTTCATAGTAGTTCTGGATTTGGCGCGAACTTTGCTTAAACGTTACGTCTGCTTCGGACTGTTTTGATTCGTTGGTTTTGGGAAATATCGTCACTCACCCCGGTGCGTTGCGAGACCTGATCCGACGGATCCACGGGATGAAGTTGATCTAAAACTACAGACTATACCTACAAATGAAGAAAACTGCTGCCCTACTGCTGGCCGCCGCCTTGACCGGTGGAAGCCTGAGTGCCCAAGAGGAATCCTCCTATTCCATCTCGTTGGATTTCCCTTTCGTTAGCGACTACGTCTTTCGCGGCATCAAGCTCGCGAGTGACTCCATCCAGCCCTCGATCGAATTCGCTTCCGGCGATTTCTACGCGGGTATGTGGACCAGCCAACCCGTCACGGGCTCCATCGCCAATGAATTCGACTTCTACATCGGTTACGGCGCTGCTCTCAGCGACACGTGGTCGCTGGATTTCGGCGCCACCTATTACTACTACCCGGAAACGCCTTCCGGTGATGAGTCTTTCGAACCCTACGTTGGTCTCTCCGGTGACCTCGGTGGCGGTTTGAGCGCCTCCGGTTACTTCTACTACGACACCGAGCTTGAGACCTCCACCATGCAAGGTGGTCTCGGTTACAGTGCTGAATTGTCGGACTCCTCCACGTTCGACTTGGCCATGGATCTCGGCTTCGTCGTTGCCAGCGGTGGCACCGACTACACCTATTACGGCCTGAGCGGCACGTTCAACTACACGCTGAACGACGTCGCCAGCTCCTACTTCGGTTTGGTCTATGCCGACAGCGATCTCGCGGGTGAAGATTCTCACTTCTACGTGATCACGGGTATCAGCATGGGCTTCTAAGCCCCGCTTTCATCTCGTTTTTTAGTTTTAATCCCGTTCCGGCTGAGAGGCTGGAGCGGGATTTCTTTTCTCCAACCAAAATGCAGGTTGACACGCATTCCGCAAAACTTAGCTATTGGCCCCTTTTCCCATGAAAACATTCCTCGCCAAAAAGGAAACCGTGCAACCCAAGTGGCATATTATCGATGCCGAGGGGCAGGTGCTTGGGCGTATGGCAGTCAAGATCGCCAACGTTCTGCGCGGTCGCCACAAAGCCACTTACACGCCACACGTCGACACCGGCGACTACGTCATCGTTGTTAACGCCGAGAAGATCGTCGTGACCGGCAAGAAGGAAGAGCAGAACAGCTACATGTTCTTCTCCGGCTTCGTCGGCGGCGAAAGCTACCGTTCGTTCTCCGAACAGCGCGTGCGCAATCCGCAATTCATCATCGAGCACGCCGTCAAGGGCATGCTGCCGAAGAATCGTCTCGCCCGTCAGATGTTGACGAAGCTGCGCGTCTTCGCCGGCCCGGAGCATACGCACGAAGCTCAAACTCCGACTCCGCTCCCTCTCTAATCACGTCCCATGACTGCTGAACCTGCTACCATCTTTATCGCCACCGGCCGTCGCAAGACCGCGACCGCCCGCGTGCGCATCACCACTGGCACCGGCAAACTCGTCGCCAATGGTCGTGAGTTTGAGGCTTATTTCTCCCACGAGAATTTCGCCAAACTGGCTTCCGCTCCGCTCACCACGGCCGAGCTGAAGGACCAAATCGACGTCACCGTCAACGTCACCGGCGGCGGTGTGACCGGCCAAGCCGGCGCGGTTGCCCACGGTATCGCTCGTGCGCTTGAGAAGATGGATGCAGAACTGCGTTCGCCCCTCAAGAAGGCCGGCCACCTCAAGCGTGACCCGCGTCAGAAAGAGCGTAAGAAAGCGGGTCAACCGGGTGCTCGTAAGCGCTTCCAGTTCTCCAAGCGCTAATCGCCCTTCGAACCTTTTCAAAAAGCCGTCCCACGTTGGGGCGGCTTTTTTGTGCGTTGGCGCGGGCGGTCGACGGCCGACGGAGGCGCGCGCCCGCATCGATGGCGCGGCCGATGCGGCTTAACCGAGATTCCGCAGTTTGATTTTACAGAACGCAACGAAGAGCACGAAGCTGGAACGAGTTGCAGGCGATTATGGGCATCAATTCATTCACCCGTAGGGTGAGTTGGATGCCATGCAGTTTACTCGATTTAACTCACGTTATTACAAAGCTTTGTTAACTTTGTTACCTTCTGTGAACTGCGTTAATTGGGTTTAACTGCGGTAGTCCGCGTTCTCCGTTACGTATTCGTGGGTGAGGTCGCCGCCGATCACGACGGCTGCGTCGTTGCCCAAGCCAAGTTCGATCCCGATTTCCACGCAGCGTTCGTGCGGTGGAAAATCGATCGGCGGCACGAACGCTCCCTCGGCCGTGGGCTGACTGACATAGAGCTCGGCCTGTTGCAGATGTTGGGTGAGGGCGATCTCTTTGGTGGGGTCGAGTTTGAACACCCCCTCGGCGAAGATTTCGATGCCGCCGATCGTCAGCCGCATGGCCGAAGTATCGATCGGGGAGGGCAAATTGCCCAAGTAGCGGCCAATGGCCTGCACCAATCGACCCACATTGGGGTCGTTGCCCGCGACTGCACATTTGAATAACGGCGCATTGACAACGGCTTTGCCGATTTGGGTCGCCAGTCTGGCATCGGGAGCACCGGTGGTCGCGACGCGAATGACGTGCCGCACGCCTTCACCGTTGCGCACGACATCTTCGGCGAGGTCGCGACAAATTTGGTGCAAGGCTGATTCAAACTCAGCGGGGGCCACATCGGTGATTTTGCCGCTCGAAACGAGGGCGACCGTATCCGAGGTGCTGGTGTCACTATCGATGCTGATCCGGTTAAAACTCTCGTCGACGGCCCGCTTCAGCATGGCGCGCAGCTCGGCGCGAGGCACGGCGATATCGGTGAGGATGTAGACCAGCATGGTCGCCAGGTTGGGCTCGATCATACCGGCTCCCTTGGCGATCCCCACGAGGCGGCCTGCGCCGAGGGCGCGGGAACGGATCTTGGGATAGAGGTCGGTCGTCACGATACCTTCGGCCGCCGGGAGAATGGAGTCGGCCTGCAGCGCAGCGGCGGCGTCGGGTAGCGCTGCAATCATCGCATCGGCGGGAAGCGACCAGCCGATCACGCCCGTGGAACTCGGCAGGATTTGAGCGCTACGCAGATTCAAGGCGGTGGCGGCGGCGGCGCACACCCGTTCGGCGGTCGCGGTGCCGCCGGGGGCGCACACGTTGGATATCTTGTTGTTGATGACAATGGCTCCGAGCGTCGGCTCGTCCAAGCGTTGGCGGCCCACCACGATCGGGGCGCCGGGAAATGCATTGCGGGTGAACACCGCTGCGAAATCCGGGGTGGGTGCATCGAGCGCGATGAGCGTGAGCGTCATTTTGGCCGGCTTCGGGGCCTCGATGGGCGTAAATGCGAACCGATGGGTGCCGACGCGAAAACCGCGGGGCAGGGTCGCCTGGTTTGACAGCCAGCTGCGATGTTGCTCGCGATCGTTGAAGGTCAATTGAGTGCTGGGCACGGGCGACAAGTGGCGATGGGAAGCGTCGGTGTTAAGCCGATTCTGCCGCCGGATGCAGAAGTGACCTCAGAATTGAATCGAAAACCGACCACCCGCCGCCATAACCGCAGGCTCGTTTGGTCGTTAAAGTCCGGCGCCGCTGCTGGCGCGGGAGTGCGCGGGAAAACGAAATGTCTGACATGAACGTCGAAGAAATCACTGCCAAAGCCAAGGTGCTGCTCGAAGCCCTGCCGTATATTCAAAACTTCCGCGGAGCGACGTTTGTCGTGAAGTATGGCGGCAGTTTTATGGACGACCCGGATCCCACGGTGCGTAGTCGGGTGGCCTACGACATCGCCTTCTTCGCCGCCTGCGGCATCAACACGGTGGTCGTGCACGGTGGCGGCAAAGCCATCACTCGCGCGATGGAAGAGTCGGGGTTGCAGGCGAAATTTATCAACGGCATGCGGGTCACCGATGCGGAGACGGTCAACATCGTGCGCCGCACCCTCAATGGCGTCGTCAATTCCGACGTGTGCACGGCGATCACCGAAGCGCGGGGCAAACCCAAGGGCATCGCGGGCGACGAAGTGCTGTTGTGCCGCAAATTGGACCGGGACGACGAGGGCAATCCGATCGATCTGGGGTTCGTGGGCGAAGTGACCGAAGTGAAGGCGAAGCTGATCAAGAAAGTCATCGCGGATGGACTGATCCCGGTGATCTCGCCGGTCGCGCTCGACCACGATGGTCAGCCACACAATGTGAACGCGGACATGGCGGCGGGTCGCGTAGCCAGCGCGTTGCGGGCGCGCCGTCTTGTTTACATGAGCGATGTGCCGGGGTTGATGCGTGATCCCTCCGCCCCGGAGACCTTGATCTCCACGCTTAAGATTTCCGAAATCGATGCGCTGCGCGAAGCGGGCATCATCAGCAAGGGCATGCGACCCAAGGTGGGGGGCGCGATGCGGGCGCTGCAGGACGGCGTGCACCGGGTTCACTTCATCGACGGTCGGCTGCCGCATTCGTTGCTGTTGGAGATCTTCACCGACAAAGGCATCGGCACCGAAATCGTGCACGGTTGAATCCCACCGGGGATTGTCCGTAACTCTCGCGACGCTGCTCGTCCCCTTTCTGCCATGAGTTCTGAAATCGTTCGCCCCCATACTGCCGACCTCTACGACGCCCACGTATTGAAAAACTACGGACGCGCGCCGCTGACGCTGGTGCGCGGGCGTGGTTCTTATGTTTGGGACGATGACGGTCGCAAATTCCTGGATTTCACGTCCGGCATCGCGGTGAGCGCGTTGGGCCATTGCCACCCGCATTGGGTGGAGTCCGTGCGGCATCAGGCCGGCGAGCTCATTCACGCGAGCAATCTTTTTCGCAATCCGCTGCAAGGGGAATTGGCTCGGCGGCTCGTGCAACGGGCGGGGCCGGGGCGCGTGTTTTTCTGCAACAGTGGCGCCGAGGCCAACGAAGGTTTGCTCAAGCTGGCGCGTTTGCACGGCATGCGCAAAGCCGGGGGCGAGGAAGGCAAATGCTACAAGGTCATCTGCGCCGAGAACGCGTTTCACGGTCGCACCTTCGGCGGCATGAGTGCCACGCCGCAGGAGAAAATCCAAGGCGGGTTTCGTCCGCTGGTGCCGGGGTTTGCGTTTGGTAAACTCAACGATCTGCAGAGTTTTACCGACCTGATCGATGACCAAACGGCGGCGATTTTCATTGAAACCATTCAAGGCGAAGGCGGCGTGAATGCCGCGACGCCGGAATTTTTGCGTGGTCTGCGCGCGCTGTGTTCGCAGCACAACGTGTTACTCATGCTCGACGAGGTGCAATGCGGCGTGGGGCGCACCGGAAAGTTCTTTGCCTTCGAGCATGCGGACGTGCGTCCCGATGCGATCGGCATGGCCAAAGGCCTGGGCGGCGGCTTCCCGATCGGCGCGATCTGGATCGGCGAGACATCCGCCGAATTGTTCAAACCGGGCTCCCATGGCACCACGTTTGGCGGCACGCCGTTGGCGTGTGCGGCGGCGCTGGCCGTGCTCGATATTTTGGAGCGGGAAGACCTGCTGGCTCATGTGACCAAGGCGAGTGTGGCGTGGCACGCCGAACTCACCGCTTTGGCCGCGGCGTTCCCGGTCCACATCAAAGGTGTTCGCGGCCAGGGTTTCATGATCGGAATTCAAATGACCGAGGATGCGCCCGGTTGGGTCACGGCCTTGCGTGAAGCCGGATTGCTCGTGCCGATGGCGGGCGGCAATGTAGTGCGGCTGCTGCCACCGCTGAATGCATCGACGGCGGAACTGAATGAAGCCGTGGCTCTGCTCACCAAGGTGCTGCAGGCGCGATCGGCCTGACGCTTGACTGCGTTCGGAGAAGTCACGCTGGCGTGAAGGGCAGGTGACCATCCGGTAAAGCGGGGGTTTTCACTGGCCCCGTCCGCCCGAATTTGGCAATTTTGACCTTTTCCCCCCATGAAGCACTTCCTCAAAGAAACCGATCTGCAGTCCCATGAAGTGGCTGAGGTGTTCGCCTTGGCCCGAGAATTCAAAGCCAAGCGCGGTCGGCATGTGCCGCCGGTTTTGGCGCAGCAGACGTGGGCGATGATTTTTTCCAAGTCGAGCACCCGCACCCGTGTTTCGTTTGAAGTCGGCATCCATGAGCTCGGGGGGAATCCGCTGTTTCTCAATCGCAACGATATCCAGCTGGACCGGGGCGAATCGATCGAGGACACCGCCAAGGTTTTGTCGCGGTTCGTGCATGGCTTGATCGTGCGCACCCATGATCACAGCGATGTCGAACGACTGGCAGCGGCGGGTTCGGTGCCGGTGATCAATGCCCTGACCGACTTTCTCCATCCCTGCCAAATCTACACCGATGCTTTCACCATGGCGGAACGTTGGGCGGAGCGCGGCGGCGATTTGTTGGCTTCGCTAAAGGGACGCAAAATTGCGTTTCTCGGCGACACCGCCTGCAACATGCCCAATTCATGGATTTTGGGCGCGGGCATGTTTGGCATGCAGATCGCGCTCGCCGGACCGGCGGAGTTCGAGCCCACGGCGGAGATCAAAGCACTCGCGACCGCCGAAGGTTTCGACGATGTTTACACGTTTACAACCGACCCGTTCGAGGCGGTGAAAGATGCCGATGTGGTCTACACCGACGTGTGGGTCAGCATGGGCAAGGAAGAGGAAACCAAGGCCCGTCTCGCTCAGATGGCCCCCTATCAAGTCACGGAGGAACTCTTCGCGTCGGCCAAACCGGACGCGCTATTCATGCACTGTCTGCCGGCGCACGCCGGGGAGGAAGTCTCTCAAGGCGTGCTCGATAACGAGCGCTGCATCATCTTTGACCAAGCGGAGAACCGTCTGCACACGCAAAAAGCGATCATGGCGGTGCTCGCCCAACAACCTCGCGGCTAGTCCGCACCGCGAAGCGGGGGAGGCGAGGAGTCTCTGGTCCGATTAAACGTTACACTTCCTCTTCCACCACGGGCGGGAATTCGATGATGAAGATGAATCCGTCGGCGCGCGTGCGGAAAGTTCCCGTCCCGAGATTGCCGTCGTCGATGCGTTTATCCACCATTTCCATGGTCGTGATATTGGCCGTCGGTTGATGGACCGAAATTCCCGCGGCGGCGCCAAATTTATCCACGTCCCAGTCCCATGATCCCCCCAACGGTGTGGCACCGTTCCAGAGATCCAATTTGAGGTAACCATCGATCTCTGCCGGCAAGGTGCCTTCCGCGTCGGGTGGCCAGATTCCCTCCGTGGCCGCGTAGGTGTTGAAGGCGTCGCTGGCGATGCGGAGATCGTTCACGAAGGCGACGGCACGCGAAGTTTCCTTCATTCGCGTAAAAGCAGGAATCGCCATCGCGGCCAGCAATCCGATGATCAACACCGCGATCATGATCTCGATCACGGTGAACGCGCGTAAACCTGATCTGTCGGGGAATTGTGATTTCGTGGACCTCAAAAATTAGGGTATTTCACCTATCAGTAGCTTATTTCTCTCGTTTGCCAATCACCGAACAGCGCGAATCGCTGAAATTTCAACCCGAGCCAACATCCTGACGGGTTTTGCTTTGCGAGTGTAGTGCCTCGCTCTACAACGTCCGTTCCTTTCCCTATGAAAATTGTCCTCGCATACTCGGGTGGCCTCGACACGTCGGTCGTCGTCAAATGGCTCAAAGAAACCTACGGAGCTGAAATTATCACCTACGCGGCCGATGTCGGCCAAGAGGAAGAGCTCAAAGGGCTCAGTGCCAAGGCGCGCAAGACCGGTGCCTCGAAGCACTACACGCTCAACCTCGTGGAGGAGTTTGCCCGCGATTACATTTACCCGATGATTCGGGCCAACACGATCTACGAGGGGCAGTATTACCTCGGCACGTCGATCGCGCGGCCCCTCATCGCGAAGGCTCAGGTCGAGATCGCGCGCAAAGAAGGCGCCGACACGGTGGCCCACGGTGCCACCGGCAAGGGCAATGATCAGTGTCGTTTCGAGCTGACCTACATGGCGTTGGCGCCGGATCTCACGATCATGGCTCCCTGGAAGATGGACAACTACCGCGCCGAATTCCCCGGTCGCGCCGAGATGATCGCCTACTGCAAGAAGCACAAGATTCCCGTCGAAGCATCGGCCAAGAAGCCTTATTCGATGGACCGTAATCTTCTGCATATCTCCTACGAAGCCGGCATCTTGGAGGATCCCTGGTTCGACCCGACCACCGAAGAAAACAAGGGCATGTTCAAGTTGTCCGTTGCGCCGGAGGACGCCCCGGACAAACCGGAATACGTCGAACTCGATTTTGAAAAAGGCGACTGCGTCCGCGTAAACGGCAAGAAGCTCACGCCGGGCAAGGTGTTGAAGACGCTGAATGCACTGGGCGGCAAGCACGGGGTGGGTCGCGTCGACATCGTGGAAAATCGCTTCGTCGGCATGAAATCGCGTGGCGTCTACGAGACTCCGGGCGGCACGATCTTGATGCACGGTCACCGTCAGGTGGAAGCGCTCACCATGGACCGCGATGTCATGCACCTGCGTGACGAGTTGATGCCGAAATATGCCAAATTGATTTACAATGGCTTCTGGTTCGCTCCGGAGCGCGAGGCCCTGCAGGCGTTCATCGACGAGAGTCAGAAATTCGTGACCGGCACGGTGCGGCTCAAACTCTACAAGGGGAACGTCACCACCTGCGGCACCAAGTCGAAGTATTCCCTCTACGACGAGAACATCGCGTCGATGGAAGGCGTGCAAAGCTGGTATAACCAAAATGACGCCACGGGTTTCATCCGTCTCAACGGCCTCCGACTGCGCGCCCGCTACATGGGCCAGGGCGGTCCCAAACAGTAGTCCGGTGGGAAACGTTCACGTGTGGCGGGCAATCTCTGTTTGCGCGTCCCGTGTTCATGGCGTGCGCGGCGCACCCGCGCATGCCCCCGTCGTTCCCGCCCGCCGCCGGGCGGGAGCGACTGCTCTCGGGGCGGCCATACGTCGGCGCCACCAAACGACGAATCCCGCTCTCATCTCCGGCTGGCCGGAAGATCTTAAGGTTAATTACCCAAACGCCGACTAGTGTGTAATTTGCTAATCAGCCCTAAGATCGGATTTGGCTTTGCGCGCGGGGAATCTGATTCGAGAAGCTGCGCCCGCTTTATGTCGCGATGGCCTCGAACTCCGAACCCACCATCTCCGCTGTTCGTCCGTTGGTCATGAATTTTAACGCGGCGATTCGCTATGGTTTGTTGGGAGCCATCTTTGGTTTATTGTTCCCGGTTCTGGGGACGTTTATCGTGTGTTGGCAACAATTCGGAGCCATCGATTTCGCGCACTTGGTGATGGCGCAGCGCTTGAATGCGCTTTTGTGGATCATCGACACCGCTCCGATATTTTTAGGCTTCTTTGCTTATCTCGCCGGGGCGAAGCAGGATTACATCAAACACATCAACGATTCCCTCGCGGAGAAGGTGCGGGAGCAGACCCAGGATTTGCGCGAGGCCAACGGCACGCTCAAGCGCGAGATCGAGGCCCGTGAACAACGGGAGAAGCAGCTCGTCGAAGCCTATGAGGCGGCCGAGGCGGGGCGCCGCGCCAAGGATCAATTCGTGTCCAGCATCAGTCACGAAATCCGCACACCCATGAACGGAGTGCTTGGCATGACCGAGGTCATGCTGCGGACGGAGCTCTCGGAAACGCAACGCGAGTCGTTGCAGGCGATCGAGTATTCCGCCCGCAATTTGATGGTCATCATCAACGACCTGCTCGATCTGGCCAAAGCCAACGTCAACAAGCTCGAGCTGGAGCAGATCTCTTTCGACCTGCGCGATGTGATGCGATTTGTGGAGCGTTCCTTGCGCGGCGAAGCGGCGCGCAAACGCATTCACTTTGAAGTGAAAACGCCTACAGATCTTCCGCGCAGTTTGCGGGGTGATCCGGTTCGACTCGGCCAGATATTGATGAATCTGGCGGGCAACGCGGTGAAGTTTACCGACCAAGGTTCGGTCACGGTGGAAGTCGAAGCCACCGCCCGTGGCAAAGAGCGCCACGAACTGCTGTTCCGAGTGACCGATACCGGCATCGGCGTGCCCGCGGATTTCAAGGCGACGATTTTCGACGACTTCACCCAGGCAAATTCCGGAATTGCCCGAAAGTATGGCGGCACCGGACTCGGTCTTTCCATCACGCGCAAGCTCGTCGAGATGCACGGAGGAAAGCTGCAGTTGGACAGCGTGCTCGGCGAGGGGAGTTGCTTTGCCTTTCGCATCCAGTTGGACGCGTGTGAGCCGGTGGAGGCAACCTTGGCCGATGTCGCCGTCAGCCTGACTCCGCTGAGCGCGGAAGAGCAGGCGAAGTCGCGTGTATTGTTGGTCGAGGACAACCAGGTGAACCAGAAAGTGGCGGGCGCATTTTTGAAGCGACTCGGACTCCAATGGGACTTGGCGGAAAATGGATTGGAAGCGCTCGCGCTGCTGTCGGTGAGACCGTATGACGTCGTGCTCATGGACATCCACATGCCGGAGTTGGACGGCCTGGAGACGACACGCCGCATCCGGGCTTCGCGCGATCCCGTCATCCGTCAAACCAAGATCATCGCGATGACCGCCTCGGTGTTGAAGACCGAGGTCACCGAATGCTACGAAGTCGGGGTGAACGACTACGTGGCCAAGCCCTTTAAACCGGCCGACTTCGAGCGCAAAGTGATCGCGATCCTTCGCGGTGATCGGGGCGAAAACGGGTAGCGCAGCCGCGGCCGGAAAATTGCGGATTGAACCGGTTTGGCGACGCTTCCGGCTCGCTCTCACGACGTGCGGTGCCGCACATTTCGGGGATGAAGCGGAGTGTCCTCACATGGCTTTTGGTGGGTTTCGGCTCGTCGTTGTTCGCCCAGTCAGAATCCGCCGTGTCGCCGGTTTCATCCGCGCCACCGCCACCGGCGGAAATTCATGACTTCGATTTTTGGCTGGGATCGTGGGAGGTCGTCACGCCGGACGGAAAGCTGGTGGGACACAATCACATCGAAGCGATCCTGGGCGGGCGCGTGTTGCGCGAGAACTACACCACTCCCGGAACCTATGCGGGACGAAGTTTCAATATCTACAATGCGGCGGCCCAACGTTGGGAGCAATATTGGGTCGATGTCACAGGACTGGCCCTGCACCTCACCGGGGGCCTCAACCCGGCCGGGCAGATGGTGTTGCAGGGGAAACGGGTGACCCCGGCCGGAACCTCAATCGTCGATCGCATCACCTGGACGCCGCAGGCGGATGGCACCGTGCGTCAGTTTTGGGAGACGAGCAGCGATGGCGGCGAGACCTGGGCCCCCGCGTTCGACGGGCGGTATCGTCCGGTGGCACCCCCGACACCTTGAACCCGGTTCGCAGGTGAGCCGCGTGAGTCACGGGGCGGCTTTAAAAATGCGCGGGACAAACCGGTCGGGCAAACCTAGGCTGCATTCATGAATCGGCGATTACTTGGTTTCGGCAACGTGCGCGGCTGGTTGAGCTGGGGCGTGTTGCTCGTGTTGCTCGCGTTGGGAGCACTTTCGAGCGCGGCGGCGTTACCCGATGTGTTGACCGGTAGCTGGATCATGGTCGATGAATCTCCGTCGCTCATGCACTCGCGCAATCGCGAGCAGTTTACGATCATGGGCGTGAGCCCGGGCGAATCCCAGTGGTCCGATGGCTCTTTCTTTCTCAAATGGGCGGGAGAGCCGCGACCGGAGCGCGGCTACTACAGCCTCAAGAACGGTCGCGTCTGGATCACCACATATCGCTGGGTCGACAATGAACGCGAGCGGGTCGAATACCGCGGCACCGTGGCCGAAGGTGGCAAGGTCGAGTGGGAAGGCGTGGGGGTGACGTCCGACGGCACGAAAACGACTTGGTCGTTTACGGCGACCAAGCAATAAGCGGGCGCTGATTTAGAACAGCGAGTTGGCGGCGACGCCGACGGCGGTGATCGGACCTTGGTCGGCCATGCCATCCACGGCGCGGTTCACTTTCTTCACCGCGTTCTGGGCTTCGATGAACAGGCTGTCGTCGTTGATGAGGCGACCGAGCGTGCCCTCGCCGTTGTTGAGCTTGGCAGAGAGTTCACGCAGGTTTTGCGCGGTGAGACGTATGTCTTCACCGGCTTTGCCGTCATAGATGAGTTGGCCGAGGGTGCCTTGACCGCTCTTGACGTCGGCCACCAGACCTTGGGCGCTGGCCATGAAGGTTTTCGCCTCCTCGGCGGCGCCGCGGATCTCTTCAATGGCGGCGATGAGTTCGGTGTAGCCGGTGTCGTCGCTGAGGAGTTTGCCCAACGTGCCCTCGCCATCGCGCAGCCGGGTGGTGACGATCTCAAGGTTGGAGGTGATGGTGTCGAGTTTGCTGCGGTTGTCATCGACCATGGCGTTGATTTTGCCCATCAGACCTTCGTTGGAATCACCCGCGCCCATGGCGCCGGTAAACTGGCTGAGGGCCTGCTCCACTTTGCGTCCGACTTCGCCGATTTGAGAAACGACGGTGTTGAGGTCGGGCGTGTCTTCGGAGCGGATGACCGCGCCGGCACTCAACGCCGGCGCGTCGTCACTGCCCAGGGTGAGGGACACGTAGTTGCTGCCGAGCAGACCGGCCATGGCGATGGTGGCCACGGAGTTTTCCGGAACCTCGATCTCGCTTTTGACCTGCAGCAGAGCCTCGGCGAAGCGACCGTTGAGACGGGTTTCCTTGACCATGCCGATGCCGACACCGGCCATGCGCACCTCGTCGCCGGCCTTGAGCTCCTTGATGGAGGCGAAGCGGGCGGTCAGTTCGTAGGACTTGTCGCTGTCGAGGACGTTGCCGTTGAGTGACTCAAACGTCACCCAGATCAGGGCGAGCCCGAGGAGGAAAAACAGCCCGACGCGGGCCGACATTTGTGCGTTGTTCATGATGAGCCTTCCAGTGATTTGAAGCGGGGATTGCGGACGTCGATCCGCGGATTGAGAAATTCGGTGACGATGGGATCGGTCGACGCCTTGAGGTCGTCGGGTTGGGCGATGGTGGCGACTTGGCCTTGATGCAGTAGGGCGACGCGATCGGCGATGGTGAGCGACAGGTCGCGGTCATGGGACACCACGATGCTGGTGACGGCGTATTCTTCGCGCAGCGTGCCGATGATTTCGGCGATGGTGGCCGCCATGATGGGGTCCAGTTCGCTGGTGGGCTCGTCGTAAAGGAGGAGCTGAGGTTCCATGACGAGTGCCCGGGCGATGGCGACGCGTTTGCGCATGCCGCCGGAGAGTTCGGACGGCATCTTTTGCGCTGCGTGTTCGATGGAGAGAATGCGCAGGGCGCGCATGACGCGGTCGCGAATGTCCTGCTTCGAGCACAGGGTGTGTTCGTGCGGATACAGTGCGAGGTTGTCGTAGACCGAAAGGGAGTTGAGCAATGCGCCGGACTGAAAAACCAAGGCGAGCGCGAAGCGGTTGCGGGTTTCGGCGAGCATGGGGTCGGCGCCGTTGATGGTCACGGTGCCACTGGTAGGCCGCTCCAAGCCGGCGATGTGTCGCAACAACACGCTTTTGCCGGAGCCACTGGGACCCATGATGACAAAAATTTCGCCGGGCTCGACGGAGAGAGACACGTCCTGCAGCACGTTTTGCGTGCCGTAGGACTTGCTCATGCCTTCGACTTGGACCGTCACGGGATTGCGGTCGTCGCGCTGAGGAAATGGAGTGCGGGTCAAGGGCATGGCGATCAGGCGAGCACTTTGGTGATGAAGTAGTCCAAGGTCAGAATGGCGACGAGGGAGAGCACCACCGATTTGGTGACGGCGAGTCCGATCTCACGCGGCCCCCCGCTGGTGCGCAGGCCGGTGTTGCAGGCGATGATGGTGATCACAAAGCCGAAGACTTCGGCCTTGATGATGCCGTCGAGCACATCCTGCACGGAGACAAATTCGCGCAGCGCGCGAAAGAACTGGGCGCCGGATATGCCGATAAAATCCACGTATTCGCAAACCACGGCGCCCCCGAACCAACCGATGAGATTGCTGAGAATCGTCAGCACCGGCATGATGAGCAGCACCGCCAGCAATCGCGGCAATACGAGCAGCCGCTCGGGTGGAATGTTCATCGTGATGAGTGCGTCGATCTCCGAATTGACGCGCATCGAGGCGAGCTCGGCGGTCGTCGCGCTGCCGACGCGACCGGCCAATAGAATCGCCACCATGACGGGGCCGAGTTCGCGTGCCATCGATTCCCCCACGAGTGCGCCGATAAATTCCTTGGCGCCGAAATCGCGCAGGCTGATGCCGGCTTGCAGCGCCAACACGGCACCGATGAAGAAACACAGCACGCTGATGATGGGCAACGAGGTGTAGCCGGCGAAGTAGCCTTGTTCGGCCACCCGCTTCAGAATACGAGGCGCGGAGGGCAACGAGACGAACGCCCGCCACGTCATCACGATGCCGCTACCGAAAGCGTCGAGAAAGTTGTGAATACGATTCATCGGGAAGAAAGGGGGGCGGCGGCCTCGGACGTTGGTCTTGGACCCACGTGCGCCTGCCAGGTTCGTTCTGGAGTTGATCGGTTGAAACGAATCAAGCCGCCCAGAAACTCCAGGTTCAGTTCACCGGGTTCCGAGGTATAGCCGAAAAGGGGACCGAGGTGAAACTCGCGACGGTCCCGTTCTTCACTGCGAGCGTAGGTCACCGCGTCCCAGAGCAACGCGTGCCGCACTTCGCCGGGCGCCGTTTGGTTGAAACGGTAAAGGGCAAACAACGGCGACCATAGTCGACGGACGCGTTCGTTGTGCGGGAAGAAAACCTCGACCGGACTGAGGGCCTGGACCTGTTTGCGACCGGCTCCGTTGTCCCACGAACTGAAGAGTGGCCACAGGTGCACCTTGGACGCCGGCGCGGCATCGGGCTGAGTCAGACTGCGCTGGGTGTCCGCGTGGTAGATAAAATACAGCAATTGTCGTCGCTCGTGGTGGAGTTGGTGGTCGTTCCAATTGGCCTGGCGCCAGAGCGGCCACAGCAGCCAAGTCTTTTCGTATCCCCGCATCCGGGAGTGGGAGTAGAATGGCGCCCAGCGGTTGACCCGACGATCCTCTCCCTGACCTTGCACCCAGAAAGGCCACAGGTAGTGGGTGGCGTGATACTGGTAGGGCAACGTCCGGTCCACGTATCCGAAAAATGGCCACAGGTAGGTCTCGCTGATGTAGCCGTCCGAGCGATCCAGGGCGTAGAGCGGGAGCAAACCTGTTTGCAGGCTGGGCGCGTCGGTATCGAGACCGGCTTGTTTGCGATAATACAGCGGCCAGAGTGCAAACGAATCGGAGGAGACGCCGGTTTCCTCGCGATGACCCGCGAGAGGCCAGACCTCGAAGCCGCGGTGGCCTTCGCCGGTGACCGTTTTAATGAACGGCCACGGTGTGGTGGTCGTGGTCACGCCTTGCTTTTCAAAGCGGCCGAAGAGCGGGAAGAGTGCCCAGAGGAACCGATCCTGGCCGAATCGCTGCGGCACATCGCCGTAAAGCGGCATCACGGCTTGGTAGGAATCTTCCGGTGAACCCGTGTCGCGGGAGAAGTAAAACGGCCAGGCATCGAAACGGGTGACGTCGCTCGATGCGTCGTGCTCGAAGTTGATCAAATTAAAAAAGGACCACCGCTGATCTGCCGTGGTCGCATCCGATTCCCGATGCCAGAGCGGATAGAAGGCGGATGTCGCGGTCAGGCTGCCGTCGGCCGAGTGGGCTTCGTCAAAGAAAGGCCGCAGACCGTGAATCGTGGTGGCGTCGGCGGCGGTTTGTTCAAATCCGAGCGGTCCCAGAAAAGAGGTGCGTTCATCTCCGGTCGAGGGGTCGGTGCGGCTCACCCACAGCGGCCACCAATTCCTCTCATCCGCCTGCGCTCCGCCGGGGCTGGCCGTGAGGGCGAGCCCGCCCACTGCGAGCAGCATGGCGAAATGGGGGCGCATGAAAGGCGTAAGTTGAAGAGGGACGGCGAGGCGGCGAAGGGCGCCGCTCGAGTAAAACAGTTAGGACCCTAACTAAATCGGAGGTTCCGTAAATGCAATCACTCCATCGCATCTCTTGCTTCAACGGCAGGGAAACCATGGTGCGCAACTCGATTTCGATTTTCAGACCGCTAATGTTTGTCCCGGAGCCACGGTTTGAAATGCCGCGGCGGTGAGACCGACCGCTCCGCGAGCGGCGGCCAGCCCGTTCACGGGGTCATCGCGGCCTTCGTCGGTGAGTTGAAACGTGCCCCAGTGCACACCTATGCTGCGGCCGGCGCCCACGGTTTGGTGGATGCGGACGGCTTCGGTGGGATTGCAATGCTGGGCACTCATGAACCAGCGAGGTTCGTAAGCGCCGATGGGAATGATCCCGAGATCCGGTGAACCACATTGATCACGCACGGCGGCAAACATGTGATCATCCCAGGCGGTGTCGCCGGTGTAGTAGGCGGTGCGGCCGCCCGCATGGACGAAAAACCCCGACCACAAACGATGGTTGCGCTGGCCGCTGATGCGATTGCTCCAATGTCGCGCCGGCGTCGCTCGGACGTGGAGGCCGGACATCACCTCGTGTGCTTCCCACCAGTCGAGCTCGACGATGCGGTCCGGGGCGAACTCGAAACGTTGCAGCAGTGATCCATTGCCCAGGGGACAAATCACCAGCGGGGGGCGTTCCGACCCCGCGAACCGGCGCAACGTCGGGCCATCGCAGTGATCGTAGTGATCGTGGCTGAGCAGAATGATGTCGATCGGCGGCAGCGCATCCCACGCGATGCCGGGAGGATGCACGCGCTTGGGGCCGGCCCATTGAAACGGGCTGGCGCGTTCGCTGAAAACCGGATCGATCAAAATCGTGCCGTGGCGGGTTTGCAGCAGCACGGTCGCGTGGTTGATCCACGTCGCTGTGAGCGTGCCGTCGCGCGGGGCGGCGGGCAGTGGAGGCGGCGGGTCCATGGCGACGGTGTCCGGCCATGGCCGAGCCTTGGAATTCAATTTCCAACGCAGCACATCGAGCCACGATCGGTTGGTATGGCTGCGGGGGTTGAAAAATTGTCGACCATCGCAGTGGTCGGAAATCGGGAAGGGCTGGCCTGAAGTCATACGGGAAATGCTCACAGTGCCGAGGGCGCCGACACCACCGGCGAGCGCGACGTTGCGCAGGAATCGGCGACGGGTGAAGCGCGGAGTTTTCATGCCAGGGGCGTGTGGCGGCAGGCCACGAGGCCACCTATGTCTCACGATTGGCGTTTGCCAACCTCGGGGCGACGAATTGCGCTGCGAGCATGAGAATCAGCGGCGGAGCGGCGCGCGGAATTACGCTGCAAGTCCCCAAAGGCGATGCCGTGCGGCCGGCCACAGATGGGATGCGTCAGGCGATTTTTTCCAGTCTGGGACCGCGGGTGGTTGGGGCGCGCTTCCTGGATTTGTTTGCCGGCAGCGGTGCCTATGGCTTGGAGGCACTGAGCCGGGGCGCGGCGGGGGGTGTGTGGGTGGAGCAACACGCGCGCACGGTCGGCCTGTTGCGTCGTAACATCACGGCGGTCTGCCGCAGTCTCGGGCGCGACGAAACGGATCTGCAGGTGGTGGCAGGAGACGCCGTCAAAGTGCCTTGGCCAGTGGCGGAGGCACGGCCGGATCTGGTTTTCATCGATCCGCCGTATCCGATCATCGCGGAGGTGGCTCCGGCGATTTTTGCGCGCCTTAGTGAGCTGTTGGGGCAGAACGCGGACGCGCTGGTGTTGTTTGAACTGCCGGGAGGATTGGAGCTCAATCCCGCGGGTTGGGCGTGCGTGCGACGGATTGGCAAGGGCGTGCGCCAACCCACGGTGGCGGTATTCAGGCGCGAAGGCGGGCCGCGTTGATCAGCGCCATGGTCGCGGTCACGGCGGTTTCGGTGCGCAGCACGCGTTCGCCGAGGTGAAATCGAGGGATGTCATTCGCGGTAAACAACGCCCGATCGGCGTCGTCCCAGCCGCGCTCCGGCCCGATCAAGGCAAGCACGGGTTGGTCGGGAGTCGGGAGGCTCAACTTCGCCAGTGGGGCGGCCGCTCCATAAACATCCAACGCGAGCCGCTTCACGCCGGCGAAGGCAGGGTCGGCGATGCAACCGGCCAGATCCTGGTGCCACGAAACCGTGGGCACGAAGGTGTCAAACGCCTGGGCCGCGCCGTTGGTGGCGTGGCGCTGCCATTCTCCCGATTGCCACAGGGAGCTGGCGGCGTAGTTGGGGTCGCTGCGTCGGGTGGCGACAAAATGTAGGGCGGTGGCGCCCAAGGTGGTGGCGTCCCGAAGAATGTCACGGGCGGTTTGCGGCCGCGGAAAGCCGACCCCCAGAATGGTCGGGGCGGGGCGGGGGTGCGGCGCGGACCACGTGAATTCCAGCGTAAGCTCGTCGGCGTCGATCGCGGTGAGCTTCGCTTTGCCGCGCGGGCCGTTAATCAGCCCGACGTCGAACGAGTCACCGACCTCGCGTTTAAGCACGCGGCAGATGTGGCGGGCGCGCTCGTCGTGCCGCGGCAAGGCGTGCTGAGTCTCGGCTCGATCGAAGAGGACGATGTTCACGGGAAGTGACGGAAGGGCGAGGTTTGCAAACGCCGGGCCAAGTCTTCCGGTGTGCCCAAGATAAGGTCGAAGACTGGTGCGGCTGGACGGAATCGAACCGACGACATCTGTGTGGAAGACAGAGGTTTTACCACTAAACTACAGCCGCTGAGAGGGGCGAAGCATCAAGGTCCGACGGGGCGCGTCAAGCTCGCGCTTCGGGGAATATGTCGGGAAAGGAGGGGGCGAAGCAAGGGGGTGAAAATTGACAATATTTTACTAGTTACGCCCGGGAATGGAGTTGCGGACGCTGATTTGACCGTTTTCGCTCTTCGAATGGCTTTTATTTCTAGCGGCTCCAAGGGCTCAGCGGGCACGAAGAAAGCACCGGCCGGCAAAAACAAAAAAGTCGGTTTCTGGGCTTCCCAGGAACTGGCCAAACAGAAGTCTTTCGAGAAGAAGGCCAAGAACTACAAACTGCCGCTCGAAGAACTCGCCATTTTTACCCAACAACTGTCGTCATTGCTCACGGCCGGACTGCCCTTGGTGCAGTGTTTGGAAGCCTTGCAGGATCAGACCGAGGACCAGGTTTTTCGCATCGTGATCCGGGAAGTGCGGAACGAGATTTCGTCGGGTAATTCTTTTTCGGCTTCGGTGAAACGCTTTCCCCGGGCGTTCCCCACGTTGTTCATTTCCATGGTCGAAGCGGGTGAAGCTTCTGGTGCGCTTTCGGAAATTTTGGGCAAGGTGGCCGGTTACTTCGAAGCGAGTGTGAAACTCACCAAGAAGGTGAAATCAGCGATGACGTATCCGATCGCGGTTATCGGTTTGGCCGTCGCGTTGGTGAACGTCCTCCTGATCTTCGTGATTCCGGTGTTTGCCGACATGTTCGCCGACTTCGGCGCGAAGCTGCCGGCTCCGACGCAATTTTTGATCGATTTGTCCGACTTCCTGAAGGCGAACATCTTTTACCTGATCGCCGGCATGGCCGTGTTTGTATGGATCATGAAAAAGGTCATCGCGACGCCCAAGGGACGGGAGGCGAAGGACAGATTTTTGGTCAAAGCGCCGATTTTCGGCAATCTGGTGCACAAGATCGCTCTGTCCCGTTTTTGCCGCACCTACGCGACTTTGGTGCGCTCCGGCGTGCCGATCCTGCGCACCCTGGAGATCGTGTCGTCGGCCTCGAACAAGGTGCAGATCGAGCGAGCTTGCACTGAGATCGCCCGCCACGTCAGCCAAGGCGGTCAGGTTTCCGAAGTCATGGCGGCCAATGTATTTTTCCCGCCGATGATGAAGCACATGGTCAAGGCCGGTGAATCGACGGGTAACGTCGACGGCATGATGAACAAAATCGCGGATTTCTATGATACGGAAGCGGAAGCCACGGTGGCCGCCCTCACTTCGCTGATCGAACCGATGCTCATCGTGTTCCTCGGTGTGGTCGTCGGCGGTATCGTTATGGCGATGTTCCTCCCGATTTTCCAGCTCGGTGCGGTGGCCGGTGGCTTGCAATAGCGCAAAGGTTGAGCCTCGCTGGTGCCTTTCGACCGGGATTCCCCCGGTTTGTAGCTGCTAAATATGCCTTCTGTTCTCATCGTCGACGATCTGCTCTCCATTCACGAGATGCTGGATGCGGTTATCCAACCGACTGGCTATTCGACGTCCTTTGCGACCGATGGCGAGAAGGGGCTGGCTCTCTACAAGGCGGAGAAATTCGACATCGTTCTGGCCGATATCGACATGAAGCCGGTCGATGGCATCACGCTGCTCAAACAGCTTAAAGGCTACGATCCGACCGCGGTCGTGATCATCATGACCGCCTATGCTTCTACGGAAAGTGCCATCCAGGCGCTCAAGTTCGGGGCCTTCGACTATCTCCAGAAACCGTTCCGGGTCGACGAGTTGATCAGCACGCTCAAGCGCGGCCTCGAGTTCAGGGAGTTTCAGTCCAAGCGAGTCGCCTCGACCGCTTCCTCCGTAAAATCCGACGATCTGAAATCGATCATGGTCGGCTCCAGTAAAGAAGTGGTGCGCTTGCGCCAGCAAGTGGAGCGTTTGGCCGGTTCCCGCACGCCGGTCCTGCTGCAGGGAGAAGCCGGCACCGGTAAAACGGTCATTGCGGAAATCCTGCACCGCAGCAGCGCGGATGATGGCGCGAAGCTGGTGCGCATCGATTGCGCCCTGAGCTCGGAGGAGAATTTCACCCGTGGTCTGATGGGCGAGAACGGAGTCGGGGGTGAATGGGTCAACGATGCCCGGGATGGCACCCTGTTGCTGCAACGGTTGGAGTCGTTGCCAATGGAAATGCAGCAGGAACTCGTCAGCGTGCTGCGAAACTCGGCCCACCGTTTTCGTCTGATCTGCACCACCACGGCGGACCTCGAGCTGATGACCGACGAGGGGCGGTTTCATGATGAGCTTTTCTATCGGGTGGCGTCGCTGCCCGTGAATTTACCACCGCTGCGGTCACACCTGGGCGATTTGCCGGACATCATCCGCAAGACGCTGGAGTCTGCCAGCAATCCCAACTTCGACGCCAAGTTGATTGAATTCACCCCCGATGCCCTCGCCGTGCTGGAAGGGTATCGTTGGCCCGGCAATTTCAGTGAACTCCATCAACTCGTCACCCAGATCTCCGCCACGACCGAATCTCGCATGATCGGAGCGGATCAATTGCCCATGCGACTGAAGGAGCTCGGGCAATGGCCGTCACTCGACCAGTATCTGGCGGAAAAGAAGCAGGAATATGTGGAAATGGTTCTGCGCGCCTGTCGGGGGGACCGGGGCGAAGCGGCGCGGGTGCTGGGGGTAGACATCTCGGCGATCGGTTAGACCGTGGCGTTTCGGCGCGGGCGAGAAGGGGAGAGAGATTCGCGCTTGCGCCGCAAGGTCGCGAATCCAACCGTCTGGGCGCCTACGCCATGCCCAAGCGCGACGACCTATCCTCCATCCTGATCCTAGGTGCCGGGCCGATTGTAATCGGCCAAGCCTGCGAATTCGACTATTCCGGCACGCAAGCCTGCAAAGCCCTCAAAGAGGAGGGGTATCGAGTCATATTGGTGAACTCGAATCCCGCCACGATCATGACCGATCCCGAGTTTGCCGATGTCACCTACATCGAGCCGCTCACGGTCGAATACGTGGAGAAAATCATCGCGAAGGAAAAACCTGACGCGCTGCTCCCCACCTTGGGCGGACAAACGGCCCTCAACCTTTCGATGGAGCTCTTCGAGAAGGGCATTCTCGAAAAATACGGCGTCGAGATGATCGGGGCCAAACCCGAGGCGATCGACAAAGGCGAGGACCGCGAACTCTTCAAGCAGGCCATGGTCAAGATCGGCCTTGATGTGGCGCGTTCCCACACGGTCAAATCCCTGGCGGAAGCGCGGGACGCCGCCGACGAGATCGGCACCATGCCGCTCATCATCCGGCCGTCCTTCACGCTGGGCGGTTCCGGCGGTGGCATTGCCTACAATCAGGAGGAGTTTGAGGACATCGTGGCCAACGGTCTCGATCTTTCCCCGGTGCACGAAGTGCTCATCGAGGAGTGCCTGCTCGGCTGGAAGGAATACGAGATGGAGGTCATGCGTGACCACAAGGATCAGTGTGTGGTCATCTGTTCGATCGAGAATTTCGACCCCATGGGAGTGCATACGGGCGACTCCATCACCGTCGCTCCGGCGATGACGCTCTCGGACAAGGAATTTCAGGCCATGCGCGATGCGTCTTTTGCGGTGATTCGCGAAATCGGCGTCGAGACCGGCGGATCCAACATCCAGTTCTCCCTCGACCCGGCCACCGGTCGTCAGGTCGTGATCGAGATGAATCCGCGGGTGTCGCGCTCCTCCGCGCTCGCCTCCAAGGCCACCGGTTTTCCGATCGCCAAGATCGCGGCCAAGCTCGCCGTCGGTTACACGCTCGACGAGTTGCGCAACGACATCACCCGGCTCACCCCGGCGTCGTTCGAGCCCACCATCGACTACGTGGTGACGAAAATTCCGCGTTTCACCTTCGAAAAGTTCCCCGGCGCCGACACGACCCTGACCTCGGCAATGAAATCCGTCGGAGAGGCCATGGCGATCGGCCGCACCTTCAAAGAATCCATGCAGAAGGCCCTGCGTTCGCTCGAGATCGGGGCACGTGGTTTCGGCGGCGGCGGGAAATTCGGCGACGACACGCCGCCGAGTCGCGACAACTTGATGGCCAAACTCGGCACGCCGAACTCCGAACGCATCTTCTACGTGCGCTACGCGTTCATGGCCGGCATGACCATCGACGAGGTTTTCGAGATCACCAAGATCGATCCGTGGTTCCTGCACCAGCTGCATGAGATCTACGAAATGGAGCAGAGCGTGAAGGCGCAGACCCTCGATTCCATCGACACCGCGCTGCTGCGCCGGGCCAAGAAATTTGGCTTCAGCGACGCCCAGCTGGCCCATCTGCTGGGCAGCGAATTGCACGCCATGCGCGCCGCCCGCAAGGATCGCGGCATTCAGACCACGTATCGGCTGGTCGACACCTGCGCGGCGGAGTTTGAAGCGTTCACGCCGTATTACTATTCCAGTTACGGGGACGAGAACGAGGTCATGCCCTCGGATAAGAAGAAGATCATGATTCTGGGCGGCGGCCCGAACCGGATCGGGCAGGGCATCGAGTTCGACTACTGTTGCGTGCACGCGAGTTTTGCGCTGCGCGAGATCGGGTTCGAGACCGTCATGGTCAACTCCAACCCCGAGACCGTCTCGACCGATTACGACACCTCCGACCGTCTCTACTTCGAGCCGCTTACGCTGGAGGACGTCCTGGAAATTTACGAACAGGAGCAATGTCACGGGGCGATCGTGCAGTTCGGCGGGCAAACCCCGCTCAACCTCGCCGCCGACTTGAAGAAGCACGGCGTCAACATCATCGGCACGTCGCCCGAGTCGATCGATGCCGCCGAGGACCGCGAACAGTTCGCCGCCATTCTCCGCAAACTCGGTCTCCAGCAACCCGCCAATCGCACGGCGATGAACGAGACCGACGCGCTCACCGCGGCTCATGAACTCGGATTTCCCGTCCTCCTGCGCCCCTCGTTTGTGCTGGGTGGTCGCGGCATGTTCATCGTCTACAGTGAACAGGAATTCAAGGACGTGGTGCGGCAGGCGTTTGACGTCATGCCCGACAAGCCGGTCCTGATCGACAAGTTCCTCGAGGACGCGATCGAACTCGATGTCGACTGTATCAGCGATGGCACGACATCGATCATCGGCGGCATGCTCGAACACATCGAGTTTGCCGGGGTCCACTCCGGCGACGCCGCCATGGTCATGCCGCCGCACACGCTGGGCAAGGCGATGATTCAGGTCGTGCGCGACGCCACCCACGCCCTGGCGAAGGAGCTCAAGGTGATCGGCTTGATGAACGTCCAGTTCGCGATCAAGGACGACGAATTGTTTCTCATCGAGGTCAACCCCCGCGCCTCCCGCACCGTGCCGTTCGTGGCCAAGGCCATGGGCACGCCGCTGGCCAAGCTCGCCGCCAAGGTCATGGCCGGCATGACGCTGCCGGAGCTGGGATTCACCGAGGAAATCGTGCCTCGCCACTGGTGTGTGAAGGAGTCGGTGTTTCCCTTCGTGCGCTTCCCGGGCTGCACGATTCAGCTCAGTCCCGAGATGCGCTCGACGGGCGAAGTCATGGGCGTCGACGAAGATCTTGGCGTGGCTTTTGCCAAGGCTCAGGCGGCGGCCAAGCCCGGCCTGCCCACCAGCGGCAACGTTTTCCTCTCCGTCAAAGACGCCGACAAACCGCGTGCGGTAGATCTGGCGCGGCGGCTCACGCGCCTCGGCTTTAAATTGTTCTCCACCGGCGGCACCGCCAAGGTGTTGGGCGAAAACGGCGTCGAAGTCACTCGCCTGGCCAAGATCAACGAAGGCCGCCCCAACGCGGTCGACATGATCAAGAACAACCAGATCAATTTGGTCATCAACACGCCCGGGGGCATGATCCCCCGCAAGGATGAGAACAAGATCCGGGCCGCCGCCTACGCTCATAATGTCTGCCTGATGACGACCGTCATGGGCGCGTTTGCCGCCGTGAAGGGCATCGAGGCCCTGGCTCAAAAGCAGATCGATGTGCTGCCGATTCAGCATTACGTGAAAAACGTGCGTCCGGTCTGAGACCGTGGCGCCACCTTACCGCTGATGTCTGAAAACGCGCCCCTCGTTTGCTTGCTGCATGGCCCCGATCAACCGGGGTTGGTGGCCAAGGTGTCGGGTTGGATATTCGAGCGCGGGGGGAACATCGTGCACGCGGATCAACACCGCGACCTGGAGGAAGGCATCTTCTTTCAACGTGTGGAGTGGATTCCGGCGGGTGATGCCGCGGTCGAAGAAGCCGCGTTTCGCGAGTTTGCCGGGGCGTTGGGCATGAACCCTTCGGTCGCGTCTCCGGCGCGTCGGACCCGGGTGGCGTTGTTTGTGTCCAAGGCCGATCACTGTTTTCACGACATCGCGCTGCGCTGGAAAGCGGGGGAGTATGCGTGCGACATTGTCGCCGTGGTCTCGAACCACCAGGTGCTGGAAGAGGCATCGCGGCACTACGGTTTGCCGTTTCACCATGTCCCGATCAACGCGACCACGAAGCCCGTGGCGGAAGCGGCCCAGCTCGCGTTGCTGCGCGATCTGGACGTCGAGCTCGTGGTGCTCGCGCGCTACATGCAGGTGTTGTCCGATGATTTCCTGAGCAAGTTTGCCCGGCCGGTCATCAACATCCACCACTCCTTTTTGCCGGCGTTCGCGGGGGGACGTCCCTACCATCAGGCTCACACCCGTGGAGTGAAACTGATCGGAGCAACGGCGCATTATGCGACCGCCGTGCTCGATGACGGACCGATTATTCAGCAGGACGTCGCTCGGGTGACGCACCAGCACGAGGTCAACGACCTCATCCGCAAGGGCCGTGATTTGGAAAAGATCGTGTTGGCCCAGGCGGTGCGGTGGCACCTGGAGCACCGCGTTCTAGTCTACGGCAACAAGACCGTGGTTTTCGATTAGTCGGATCGGACCCTGCCGGTCGCGGCCTAAATCCTGCCTTTACGGCCCCCGAGCCATGTGTTTCGGTCAGCGTTTACGCACTCATGTCCAAGTCCAACGAAACCCCTTCCGCACCCGCGGGCGACGATCGCAACATCGTGGCCGCCGATGCTTCCGCTCCGACCACTGACTTCGAAACCGTCGTCGTCCGGTTTTGGGAGAAAAACCGCGTCGCCCTGTTGGCTGCGACCATCGTCGTGGTGGTCATGATTCTCGGCCGCCACGGTTGGGAAATGATGCAGGACAGCAAGGCCGCCTCCACCCGCGAGGCCTACGCCGCGGCGACGACCGATGCGGCCCGCACGTCTTTTGCCCAGGAGTATGCCGGCACCGAGTTGGCTGGTGCCGCGTGGTTGGAAGTGGGCGACACCGCTTTCAAGGACGGTCGTTTCAGCGAAGCGATCAATGCTTACGACTCGGCCGCCGCCGAGCTCGAAGGCACCGTGTTTGCCGACCGGATTCGTCTGGGACGCGCCATGGCCCAGACCCTCAACGGTGACAGGGCGGGTGGACAAAGTGCCCTGCGCGATCTGGCCAACAATACGGGAGTATCTCCGGCGGTCCGCTGCGAAGCGGCCTTCCATCTTGCGTCCTCCGCGGCGGCAAAGGGAGACACCGAGACGCTCAATGCGCTGGCCACCCAGATTGCAGCGATCGATACGGCTTCGAATTGGAACCAGCGTGTCGGCGTGCTGCAGGCGGCTGCGGCTTCGGCAAATTCGGCCAGCGACGTTTCGTTTGCGACCCCCTGAACCAAGTTCGGGGTGGTCGGGACGGAGAGATTCGAACTCACGACTTCCTGCTCCCAAAGCAGGCGCTCTACCAGGCTAAGCTACGTCCCGTAACAAACCGAAGGGCCACGCCACCGTGAAGCGAAGGGTCTGTCAATCTTCGGGTTGAAACTATTTAAGACGGCCACCACGTCACGCGTTCGCCATTTACCTGCTTGCTTAGACCGGGCAAGGCCACGTAGACCCTGTAGTTTAGATTTTCACCCATGGACACCATTTCTCAGGAAAATAACGAGTCGTTCAGCTGGCTCCCCTTGCTTGCCTTGATTGTCGGCGTCATCGCCGCCGTATTGGGCGGGGTTGCTCTTAAGAAGCTCGGCGATATCAATAAAACTCTCGCCGATCAAAACGCGCTGACGGCGCGCATTGACAGCCTCGAGACCGAGTTGCGCAAGACGTCGACTTCCGCCGATGCTGCCACGCAGCGCATCAACAAGGTCGCCGCCGACACCAACACGGCGTTCAAGCAATTCAGCGACGCTTTCGGCGGCCTGCGCACCGAGTTCGAAACCATCAAGGAATCGGCCGTCAAACCCGCGCCGGTCGTCACGTCCGCACCCGGTGGTTCTTCCGGTCCCGCGGTGGCTGGCCCCGACGAATACGTCGTCAAATCCGGAGACACCGGCATCAAGATCGCCCGCGCGAACAACGTCTCGTGGGGCGACCTGCAGGCGGTTAACCCGAGCGTGAATTGGAATCGTCTCGGGGTCGGGCAAACCATCAAGTTGCCCAAGAAATAAGCACCTGAGCTCCCGCTTTTAGCACCTCCCTTCCGTTCTCGGCTGGGAGGTGTTTTATTTTCGGACCATGTCTTCCTCCTCACCTTCCGAATGGCAACGCGGCGCCGATCGCGACCTCCTGCAAACGCGGATATTCGATGTGAGATCGAGTGCGTTTCGGCACCCGGCCAGAAAGGTGGCTAAAGAGTTTCTGGTCATCGATGCCCCGGACTGGGCCATTGTATTGGCCCTCACGCCGGCGGGCGAGTTGGTCTTGGTGAGGCAATTTCGATTCGGCGCGCAGCAGATTTCCCTGGAGTTTCCGGGGGGCGTAATCGAGGCCGGGGAAGCCCCCGCTCGCGGGGCGGCTCGCGAATTGCGGGAGGAAACCGGCTATACCGGCGCGGACCCGATCGTGTTGGGCACGGTCTTTCCCAACCCCGCGATTCAGAGCAATCGCGCGCACATCATTCTGATCACCGATGCCGTTTGCACCGATCCACTGCAATGGGACGCCGACGAAGAGCTCTCGCTTTCGCTCCGGCCCGTCGTCGAGGTGATCGCCCTGGCCCGGGCCGGTGGCATGCTGCACGCCTTGATGCTCAATGCGCTGTTCCTGTTTGAACCGTGGTGGCGTGAACAACAACGCGCGCGGGATGAGGCGGGAATTTGACTTGGCGCATGGGGCTCATTAGCTGACCGACCTTGAAGATGTCCGCTCCTCAATTTGCCAATGCCTCCGCCTCCATCGGCCCCGCCGTCGGCGACCGCCTGCCTGCTTCCCTCGAACAGGAGATCCGCCGGATTTATGAGCGCAGTCCGCTCTACGGCAAACGCTTCCCGTTGCACTCCGAGCCGTTGGGCTGGGGCTGTTATGCCGAAATCCCGCAGCTGACCAAAGGCGAGATCGTCGAGCGCGGTCATCAGTCGTTCTTCGCCGATTACACTGAAATCGAGCGCGGCCTCGACGAATCACGTTTCGAATACGAGAGCACCTCGGGCACGACATCCGGTCCCATGACCGTGATCATGGAAGACGGTTGGTGGGATGAGCAAACCGCCCGGGCCTACCAGGCGTCGCCGGTGCTTCGCCCGTTTGTGGGGAAACCGTTTCGCAAGTGCATCCTCGCGCCGGTCGGCTGCTCCAGCAACTTGTGTCCTTACGAGGATCACCCGTTTCCGAACCGTTATTTGGACGGCACCGTTTATCTGAACCTGACCAGTGACCCGTTTGTATTCCGCGAGTCCGAGTGGGATCGGATCGTGGTCGAGCTGCAGGCGGTCAAGCCCGACATCATCGAGGGTGAGCCCATCTATTTGTCCCTGCTGGCCCGGGCCGTGGCGCGCCGGGGCGTGACCGTGCCGAGCGTGAAGGCCGTGATTCTCACTTATGGCAAGGCGAGCCTGCAGCACAGTCGTCGCATCGCGGAGGTGTTTCCCGCGCCCCAAGTCGATCTCTATGGTTCGACGGAAGCCGGTTACTTGTTCGTGGGCGACGCGTTTCAGGACAACTCCCAGGTCATTGACGACAATGCCTTCATTGAACTCGTGCCGTATCGGAATCTTGAAGACACGTTTCAGATTATCGTGACCACGCGTGGTCGGGAGGCCATGCCACTGCTCCGCTATCACACCGGCGACATCGTGCAGCGTCATCCGGCAGGGTTTCGGGTGTTGGGCCGGGAGAGCGGATTGTATTTCCGTCCGGACGGCTCGCTGGTGTCGCCGACCGACATCGATCATGCCCTGCCCGAGAATTTCGTGTGTTGGCACTACTCCCTGGTGCAGACCAAACCCGATCGGTGGGATTTCCACTACGTCGCGGATCACACCGCGCCGGAGACCGTGATCACCGCCATTGCCGAAGTGCTGGGCGGAGGGGCGCGGGTCGTCGCTTTCCGGCGGCGTCACATCCCGCCGGCCGCCAGCGGGAAGTTTGCGTTGTTGAAGCCGTTGGTGGACTGATCAGGCGATGGCCGCCGCACGATGGTGGCGGCGACGGCGCGTGAGGTAGAACCCGCTCAGCAGTCCGACGAAGATCGCACCATAGCTGGAAGGCTCCGGCACGGGATTGGCCAGCTGGGCGCCAAAGCCCATGAAGTCGACATTACCGTGGGTGTTACGATCGGTGTCGGTGCGGTAGACGGTGTTGTCCGTCCAATCGACGAGGTCGACGCTGGTCGCGGCATTCACGTCGCTGGCCATGATGGAAAAGCCCTGAATCGTGCTGCCGACTTCCAGTCCGAGATCGGTGAAGCGGATCATGATACCCACGAGTTCCAGATCGGAACCAAACACGGTGAAGTTTGAAGCGCTGCCCGACAAGTTGTCGCTGTTGGTGTAGGTCGCCCGACCGAAATCGAGGCTGCTGTTGTCGGTGGGAGAATTAAGACCGGTGCCGAACGAGTCGGGCGCGATATTCAGCCCCGTGTTCGCGTAGGAGTCGGGGGTGTAGGTGGAGGCATCCCAGCTGTCGAAGGCCGCGATTTTAAACGCGTCACCTTGGTTGCCGACGTTTTCCAAATCGAAGAACACGATGCCGGCGCCTTCCTGCACGACGTAGTCGCCGAAATAGAAGTCGATACGCTCGATGTTCGAGTTCTGCGAGTTGCTGGAGCTGCCGGTGTTGGCGAACGGATCGCGCACGCCCGTGAAGAGGTTTCCGTCGGTAAACACCTCTTCCAAGGTGGTCGGGGCGGTGCCATAGGCGCTCGTGCCAGACCAACGGCTCTGCTGCACTTGGTAGAACAACGTGGTGTTGTCCGGGTTACCGGCGGTGGTGTTGCGACGAATGTGCACACTGTCGGCGACGGGGCCGTCGAAGCGGTAGGATTCGCCACCGGCATCGATGGTGTTCACGTCATACAATTCGTTGCGAAACGTGATGCCACCCTGAGTAGAGTTGGGATCGTTTTGACGCGGACCGTAGGAAATGTCGGTCACCGCGATCTGGGCAAACGCGGCTGGCACGATCGCAAACGTGGCGATGGTGGCGAGGCGGTTGAACAGCGTGGATAATGACATGGCGGGTGGCGGGTCGAAGATTGAATCGTTTAGTCTAGGGTTAAGACCCTATGGGGTGTTGACCCTAGATGCAAGGGCAAATCGACCTTTCCTCCAAGTCCCGCTGACCAAGCGACATACACTTCTCCGCCGTTTTAGTTGCCCTTATAGGGAAGGGAAGCGACGGCTGGGGCGTTTACATCTGTAATTGAGGGTGCCAACGTCCCCATTCCCGGGTCGGGCGAAAGGTCTGACCGATTCAACCCCGCTTAACATATTATCGATGAACCTGTTCCGCAACTTGTTCACATCATCCATCGGTCGCAAGCTGCTGATGGCGGTGACCGGCCTCGTTTTGGTCGGGTTTGTCACTGGGCATTTGGTCGGCAATTTGCAGATCTTTTTGGCTCCGGACCACATTAACGGCTACGCCCATTTCCTGCAGTCCCTGGGGCCTGCGCTGTGGGCGGTGCGTCTGTTCCTGCTCGCCTGTGTGGTGATTCACATCTGGGCGGCGGTGGTGTTGACGCTGGAAAGCAAAGCGGCCCGCGGACCCAAAAACTACGGCGTCAACCGCTGGCTGCGGGCGACCGTGGCTTCTCGCTACATGCGGATGAGCGGCCTCGTGGTGCTGGCGTTCATCCTTTACCACCTCGCGCACTTCACCGTGGGGGCGGCGGGAACGGAGACGTTCAAAACGGCTTTGCCTCATTGGACGATGCAGCACGATGTCCGGGAGCTGGGCATTCCGTTGGCCGAAGCCGGCACCGAAGTTCACGACGTCTATTCGATGGTGTTTCTCGGTTTCGCTCACCCGTTGGTATCGCTCTTCTATATCGTCGCGGTGGGGCTGTTGAGCCTCCATCTTTGGCATGGCGCCGATTCGGTTTTCCAGACGTTCGGCCTGCGCAACGGCTCCTGGTCGGGCGGTTTGCGGCGAGTGGTGGGGCTATTTTGCCTGCTCTATTTTCTGGGCAATCTCGCCATTCCCGGGGCGATCCTGACCGGTGTCGTCAAGCCTGCCGAGGGCACCACCGCCCACTCCCAACTGATTTCCCAACGCTAACGCTTTCCGTCATGGCCCAACTGAATTCCAACGTTCCTCCCGGCCCGCTCGCCGACAAGTGGACGAACTACAAAGCGAACATGAAGTTGGTCAACCCGGCCAACAAACGGAAATACAAGGTGCTCGTCGTCGGGGCCGGTCTCGCCGGCGCGTCCACCGCCGCCACCATGGCCGAGCTCGGTTATCAAGTGGAGTGCTTCGTATTCCACGACAGCCCTCGCCGCGCTCACTCGATCGCCGCCCAAGGAGGCATCAATGCGGCCAAGAACTATCAAAACGACGGCGACAGCGTTTATCGTCTGTTCTATGACACGGTAAAGGGGGGCGACTACCGCTCCCGCGAAGCCAACGTCCATCGCCTCGCCGAGGTTTCGGTCAATATCATCGATCAATGCGTCGCGCAGGGCGTCCCGTTCGCCCGGGAATACGGTGGTCTGCTCGCCAACCGTTCTTTTGGTGGCGCGCAGGTTTCCCGCACATTCTACGCTCGTGGCCAGACGGGTCAGCAGTTGCTGCTCGGGGCCTATTCCGCGCTATCCAAGATGATCGGGGCCGGAGCGGTGAAGATGCACACCCACGCCGAGATGCTCGATATCGTGCTCGTCGATGGTCAGGCCAAGGGCATCGTGGTGCGCAATCTCATCACCGGCGAGATCACCCGCCACGCCGGCGACGCGGTCGTCATGGCCACGGGCGGCTACGGCAACGTCTTCAATCTCTCGACCTACGCGCGTGGTTCCAATGTCACCGCCGCGTGGCGCGCCTACAAAAAGGGCGCCTGTTTCGCCAACCCGTGTTACACGCAGATCCACCCGACCTGCATTCCCGTTTCCGGCGATTACCAGTCCAAGCTCACGCTCATGTCGGAGTCGCTCCGCAATGACGGTCGCATCTGGGTGCCCAAAAAAGCCGAGGACTGCGGCAAGCCGCCCGCATCGATTCCCGAAGCCGACCGCGATTACTACCTCGAACGCATTTATCCGAGCTTCGGCAACCTCGCTCCCCGCGACGTTTCCTCCCGCGCGGCCAAGCGCATGTGCGACGAAGGTCGCGGTGTCGGGCCGACCGGCCTCGGGGTGTATCTGGATTTCGGTGACGCCATCAATCGTCTGGGGGCCGACACCGTGCGCGCCCGTTACGGCAACCTCTTCGACATCTACAAGGAGATCACCAACGAATCGGCTTACGAGCAGCCGATGCGGATCTTCCCCGCCGTCCACTACACCATGGGCGGACTCTGGGTGGACTACAACCTGATGTCCAATGTCCCCGGATTGTTCGTGCTGGGTGAAGCCAATTTCTCCGACCACGGGGCCAATCGTCTCGGTGCCTCCGCGCTGATGCAGGGACTCGCCGACGGTTACTTCGTCGCGCCCTACACGGTGGGCAACTACCTCGCCACCCAGAAACCCGGCTCCGCGCCCTCGGCCGACGACGCCGCCTTCAAAGCGGCCGCCGCGGATGTCAGCGCGACGACCAAGCGTTTGCTGGCCACCAAGGGCAAGGAACCCGTCAGCCACTTTCACAAACGCCTCGGCAAGATCATGTGGGATCACTGCGGCATGGCCCGCACCAAGGAAGGCCTCGAAAAGGCCATCGAACTCATCCCGCAGTTGCGCGAAGAATTCTGGGCCAACGTCAATGTCCCCGGCTCCGACGAATCGCTCAATCAAGCGCTCGAAAAAGCCGGGCGCGTGGCCGATTTCCTCGAACTGGGCGAACTGATGTGCCGCGACGCGCTCACTCGCGAAGAGAGCTGCGGCGGTCACTTCCGCGAGGAATACCAGCATCCGGATGGCGAGTGTCTTCGCGACGATGACAACTTTGCCCACGTCGCGGCGTGGGAGTATCAAGGCGAAGGCAAGGAGCCGACCCGCAATGTCGAAAACCTGAACTACGAGACGGTCAAGATGAGCGTCCGGTCCTACAAGTAATCCACGGAACCCACCAACCTGTTTCTCCCGATGGTCGCTGACACTTCTTCCACCAAAAACATTGCTCTGACCCTGCGCGTGTGGCGCCAAAGCGATACCGCCACCGAGGGTAAGTTTGTCGACTACAAGGCGACGGACTTGAACCCGAACATGTCCTTTCTCGAGCTGCTGGACGTGATCAACGACGATCTCGAGCAGCGGGGGGAGGAGCCCATCGCGTTTGCCCATGATTGTCGCGAGGGCATCTGCGGCACGTGCTCGCTGGTCATCGACGGCAAACCTCACGGTCCGCACGAGGGCATCGCCTCCTGCCAGACCTATGTGCGCAGTTTCAACGATGGCGATGTGATCGTGGTCGAGCCTTACCGGGCGAATCCCTTCCCCGTCATCAAGGACTTGGTCACGGATCGAACGGCCTTTGATAAAATTCAACAGGCGGGCGGTTTCATCAGTGTGCGCACGGGCGCGGCCTGCGACGCCAATGCCACGCCGATTCCCAAGGAAAACGCCGACCTCGCCATGGACGCCGCCGCTTGCATCGGCTGTGGCGCCTGCGTCGCGGCCTGTAAGAATTCCTCCGCCATGCTCTTCGTCGGCGCCAAGGTTTCGCAATTGGCGCTCCTGCCGCAGGGGCAGCCCGAGCGCGACCAACGCGTGCTCAACATGGTGTCGACCATGGATGCATTGGGTTTCGGCAACTGCTCGAATCAATACGAGTGTTCCGCCGCCTGCCCGAAGCTCATCAGCCACGACTTCATTGCCCGGATGAACCGGGACTACACCAAGGCCACCTTCCGCTCCGCCTTCCAAGGCAAGCCCGCGATCTGAGGCAGACGCGCCCGTCGGGATGGCCAAGGAGCGCGCTCGCGCGCGATAAATACCGAGCACGGGTGGTAAAACGCGATCGCCCACCTACCTTGTAGGTAGGCTACTTAAGCCGCATGGCTGTCGCAGGAACTTTTCAGGGACGGGATTGCTCCGTGCCGTGAGTTGCGCGAACCTGTCGGCATGTGGGTTTCCTGCCATGCCGCCTTACGCGGCGGACGTTTGCTGCTGGCAGCCGGTATGGCGGGGGCCGTCGTGGGATCATCGCCGAGCGTCCAACCGGTGGTGGCGAAAATCGAACTCATTACTCCGGAATCAACGGCGGCTTGGAGCGTCCGCGGTTTCCCGTTGATCAAACCCACCCACTACACGTGGGAGATGATGGCCGGACGCCAAGTGCTGGTGGGGCGCAGTGAAGACGCGAACCGATCGCTGGTTCGCGAGCTCAAGGTGGAGCAACCCACTCATGCGGTCCTGCGTTGGCGCTGGCATGCGACCGGCACCTTGCAGGGTGATCCGCCCGAGCGCACCAAGGCCGGCGACAACTACGCGGCGCGCGTGTTTGTGATCTTCGAAACATCGTGGCTGCCGACCCGCACCCGGGCCATCAATTATGTGTGGTCCGCCCGCGAACCGGAAGGGAGCCGCTTTGCGAGCCCTTACAGTGATCACGTGCGCCTGATGGTGCTGCAGAGTGACAGCGATCGACAAACACCGACGCCGGTGGAGTGGCGTTTTGAAACCCGGGATGTGCTCGCCGACTATGCCGCCTGTTTTGGTGAAGCGCCCTCTGTGATCAACGCCATTGCCGTCATGGTGGACACCGATGGATCGGATCACCGGGCCACCGGCTGGTTTTCCGACATGGTGCTGGAAATAAGTCCGGCACCCGCGAACGCTGCTCCGTGATGGCGATCTCCGCCCCTTCCGTAATTATCCCGACCCTCAATGAAGCGGCCCATTTGCCCGCGACGTTGCGACGGCTGGCGCAGGTGTGGCCCGCCGCCGAAGTCATCGTGGTCGATGGGGGCAGCACGGACCAAACCCTGGCCCTCGCGATCGGTGCCGGGGTGCGCACGTGGATTGCGCCGCAGCGCGGGCGGGGCGTGCAACTGCATGCCGGCAGTCGCTTGGCGACCCGACCCTGGCTCCTCTTTCTACACGCCGACACCTTGATTGACGCGCCTGCCCGCGAGGTCGCCCAAGCGTATTGCGCCAGCGAGCGCGGGCGGGTGGCGAGTTTTCGCGTTAAATTCGACGACCCGCATTGGCTGCTGAAACGCAGTGCGTGGTTCACGCGGTTCGACTCGGTATTCACGCGCTTTGGCGATCAGGGGATTTTGATTCGCGCCAGTTATTATCGGAAGCTGGGCGGGTTCGAGCCGTGGCCACTTTTTGAGGATGTGGACTTGCTGCAGCGGGCACGTCAGCACCGACCGGTCGACGTGTTGCCCGCAAGTGTAACCACGTCGGCGCGTCGCTTTCGGGCGCGCGGTCACCTTAAACAACAACTGCGCAATGGCGCGCTCCTCCTGCGCTTCCTCGCCGGAGCCGACCCGCGGCGACTCGCCCCGGCGTATCCGCCGGTGGGACAGCTTGGCGGCCCGGGTGGCCAATCGTAACATGATCGTCCGTCTGATCGTTCTCCTGAGTTGGTCGGTGCCGGGGCTGGCGGCGGCGTCGGACCACGCGTTGTTTTCGGCCGTGCTGGCCGACCATGTGCGGGACGGTCGGGTTGATTACGCGGCGTTGCGGCACGATGCGCGCTTGTCGCGTTATCTGGCGCAATTGGCGGACACATCGCCGGACGAGCTGGCCAGCGAGGCGGAGCGTTTGGCGTTGTGGATCAACGCTTACAACGCCTACACGCTCAAGCTGGTGGCGGATGACTACCCGGTTAAGAGTATCCATGATTTGGGCACAGGTGGACGCATCCTGGGCTGGTTGCTCAACCGCACGCCGTGGGATATCCGTTTTGCCGTGGTGGGCGGGCGAACGCTTACGCTCAATGAAATCGAGCACGAGATTCTCCGTCCGCAGTTTGAGGAACCACGCCTCCATTTCGCGATTGTTTGCGCGGCGGTGTCCTGTCCGCCGTTGCGCGCCGAGGCTTATCAGGCCGACCGCTTGGACGCCCAACTCGATGATCAGGGGCGCCGCTTTCTGCGTGATGGGGTGCGCAACCAGTTCGATGTCGCCGGACGCCGGGCGCGGTTGTCACCGATCTTCTCGTGGTTTGCGGAGGATTTCGGCAAAACGGACGCGGCGGTATTGCGCTATGTCTCGCGCTTTGCCCCGCCGGACGTGGGGCGCGAGTTGGCGGCGGGGGCGGACCGATGGTCCGTGTCGGCCACGGACTACGATTGGTCCCTCAACGATTTTAAAAGTCCTTAAAGCGCGGCCGGGCCAGCTTCCTCCGTGCGGATGCGGATGGCTTGTTCCACCGGCATGACGAACACCTTGCCGTCGCCGATTTTGCCGGTCTTGGCGTTGCGGGCCAACACATCGATCACTTCGGACACCCGGGCGGCGGGCACCACGAGTTCGAGTTCCAATTTTGCCATGAAATCGATCACGTATTCGCTGCCGCGGTAGATTTCGGTGTGCCCCTTTTGACGGCCGAATCCTTTGGCTTCCGTGACCGTCATACCCTCGATGCCGATATCGTGCAGGGCTTCGCGCACGTCATCGAGTTTGAACGGTTTAATGATGGCTTTGATGAGTTTCATGACGGGAAGAGGAGTTCAGGATGTAGGCGACTCTACAGGCACGCCCTTACAGACGCCTGAACGACCGGATTTCCAATCGTAAAAATCAAATAATTGCGCCCGGTAAAGGCGGCGAATTGCGCTGGCGGCTTCGCCGTCGCCCCCCCGGGCGTTGTCAGCGATTACAGCGCATTTTCCCCGTGTTCTTCGGTGCGGATGCGAAGGGCGGTTTCGACAGGCAGGACGAACACCTTGCCGTCGCCGATTTTGCCCGTCTTGGCGTGGCGCACGATGGCGTCGATGGCCGGACCCACCAGGTCGTCGGCGATCACGATCTCGATCGTGGTTTTGGGCAGAAAATCGATGGTGTATTCGCTGCCGCGATAGATCTCGGTGTGCCCTTTCTGACGACCGAAACCTTTGGCCTCGGTAACGGTCATGCCTTGGACGCCGATTTCGTTCAAAGCCTCGCGGACTTCGACCAGTTTGAAGGGTTTGATGATGGCTTTAACCAGTTTCATAAGAGGGAAGGTAAGGTGGTTTATTCGGGGTGGTAAGCGGTCTCGCCGTGCTCGGCTTGATCGAGTCCGGTTTCCTCAACTTCACGGTCGATGCGTAAACCGACGGTGGCTTTGACCAAGGCGATGATCAGGAGCGTGCCGATTGCAGACCAGATCAGGGTGAATCCGACGCCTTTCACCTGGGCGATGAATTGTGCACCCATGTCGGTCACGCCCGTGCCGCCAAACATCGCGGTGCCGAGGAAGGCCACCAGCAGCGAGCCCATGATGCCACCGACACCGTGCACGGCGAACACGTCCAGGGCGTCGTCAATCTTCAGGCGTTGCTTGATGAAACCGCAGGAGAAATAGCACACGATGCCGGCGAGGAAACCGATGATCGCCGCGCCCATCGGCCCCACGTGGCCCGACGCGGGTGTGATCGAAGCCAGACCGGCCACCATGCCGGTGACAATGCCCACGACGCCGGGCTTGCGCGCTTTGGTCCATTCGACCGCCATCCAAGTAAGACTGGCAACCGCGGCGGATATATGGGTCACGAGCATCGTCATGCCCGCGGCCGCGCTGGCTCCGCCCTGGCTGCCGGCGTTGAAGCCGAACCAGCCGACCCATAACATCGACGCGCCGATCACGACCATGCCGGGATTGTGCGGGGGCACGATGTGCTTGGGAAACTCGCGACGCGGTCCCACGGCCTTGGCGAGCAACAGGGCGGAGATCCCGGCGGTGGCGTGAACCACGATGCCGCCGGCGAGGTCGATCACCCCGTCCTGCTGCATCCAACCACCACCCCACACCCAGTGGGCGACGGGTGTGTAGACGATGATCAACCACAGCGCGGAAAACAGCATCATGGCGGTAAATTTCATGCGTTCGACAAACGCCCCGACGATCAGCCCGGGCGTGATGATCGCGAACGTCATCTGAAACATGACAAATATGGTCTCGGGAAAGGTGCCGCCATTGAGCTCGCCGATGCTGATGCCCCGCAAAAACACGTGCTGCAGATCGCCGATCCATCCGTTGCCTTCCGAAAACGCGAGGCTGTAGAGACCCGCGACCCACAATACCGAGGCGAGGCACGTGATGGTGAAACAGTGCATCAGCACGGAGAGCACATTCTTCACCCGCACCAGGCCGCCATAAAACAGCGCCAAACCGGGCAACATCATAAACAGCACCAGCACGGTGGAGGTGAGCATCCAGGCGGTATCGCCGGAATCGAGGGTGCTCGGCGCATCTTGGGCGGACACGAGCGAGGGAAAGCAGGCTAGTCCGAAGAGCAGCGCGAGGGGTCGGAGCTGAAGCAGTCGCATGGGGGGCAGGGGTGAGCGTCGAGCGCCGGAAGAAAGCGCATCAAGGGCCCACAATGAAAATTGTTAATACCTGCGGGCAATGCCTAAACCATGCATTTCGTTCATGGCTTGGCGGATATCTCGACGACGCGGCGCGAGGCGGCACGGATCCGGTCCTTCCATTTCCCTGTTGACGGCCAACATAAAGACTTATGTTGATTGCCAACATGAAGAAGTCGCCCAGTCGGTTGGATGTATTGCAAGGCACGTTGGACCTGTTGGTGCTCAAGACGCTCTCCGCGCTGGGGCCGCAGCATGGTTACGGCATTGCCCGGCGCATCGAACAGGTTTCGGGCGATTTGCTCGCGCTGAACCAGGGCACCCTTTACCCGGCGTTGCTCCGGCTCGAGCAGCAGGCGCTCATCACGTCGGAATGGGGCGTGAGCGACAAGAACCGGCGGGCGCGCTTTTATCAGCTGACGGCGGCCGGCAAGGCGCAACTGGAGAGCGAGATCAACCGGTGGCGGCTGCTGAGTGCGGCCGTCAACGCCATCATCGCCGAGCCGTCCACCGTCTGACCCCTCGATTTATCATGCGTTTCGGAATCTGGATCAATCGCCTGAAGCATTGGGGGAAACGCGGCGAACTGCGCCGACGGCTCGACGAAGAGCTGGCCTTTCATTTCGACGAACTGGTCGCGGAACATGAGCGCCGGGGGCTGTCGCCGGCGGCCGCGCGACGGGCGGCGCAGCGCGATCTGGGCAATAAAACGCTGACGCGCGAATCCTATCGGGAGCAGGCGGGGTGGCCGTGGTTGGAAGAGCTTGGTCGCGACATTTCGTTGGCATTGCGAAATCTCACACGACGCCGCGGTTACGCCCTGAGCATGATCGGGCTGCTGGCCGTCGGCCTGGCGGCGACGTTGTCGGTTTATGTGCTCACGGACGCGATGCTGCGGCGCGCCTTGCCCGTGCCGGAGCCGGAGGAGTTGCATCTGATCGCGGATGCCGAGGGACAGCCGGCGTGGTTTTCGCGAGCGACGTTGGACCGATTGCGCGCGAACGTGCCCCAAGCGGCGGTGATCGCCTATGGGGGTGAAACCCAAGTGACGGTGCAGCGTGGCCGCCAACCGGCTCAAAGTGTGAGCGGTCAGCTCGTCTCCGGCGGAGCGTTCGCGGGGTTGGGGTTGATCCCCGCCCACGGTCGCCTGCTCAATCCGGGTGATGATCGCATCGGTGAAGGCGCGCCGGTGGCCGTGGTGTCGTATGCTTGGGCGCAGCGCGAGTATGGATCCGCGCCGGCGGCGGTGGGCCAGGAACTGTTGGTCAACCAAATGGAGCTCGAAGTCGTTGGCGTGTTACCCGAGCGGTTCCATGGCTTCGATGCGGTGGACCGCGTCGATTTGTTTTTCCCGACCGCGTTGCAGCCGCAGCTCGGGATATCGAGCAATGCGCATGAATTCGCGTCGGACGACCGCCCGAACGATCCGGACTGGAATCGCGAGAACCGCGTGCGTTGGCTTGAGACGTTGGTCAGAGTCCCGTCTGGATTGGCCGTGGCCACCGTGGGCCCGGCGTTGGAGATGGCGGTCGCGCCGGACCGGGAAGATTTGATTTCGCAGATCAATAGTCCGGAAGAACGTGAGGGCGTGCGTCGTATGAGCTGGCAGGTCGTGGCCGCCCCCGGGGGCTACTCGAACGCTCGCAATGCTTTTGCTGGCACTGGCCGCATGTTGACGGGGTTGGTGGTGAGTCTGTTGCTGCTCACGTGCGCGAACCTATCCGGCATCATGCTGGTGCGCACACTCTCGCGGCATCGCGAGATGGGGGTGCGGTTGTCTTTGGGCGCGGGACGCTGGCGCACTTGCCGTTTGGCGGTGGTGGAAGCGGTCGTGTGTGGGATTTTGGGCGCCGTGGTGGGTCTGCTGTTGGCGACGTGGATGTTGCCCGCGGCGGCGCAATTGCTCACGCCGGGAGCGACGTTGACGCTCGAACTGGTGGGATGGTCGCAGCTCACGATGCTGGTCGGGGTGGCATTGTTCTGCAGTGTGGGATGTGCGCTCGTGCCCGCTTGGTGGATCGCGCGCTTGCAGCCGTTGGTGGCGCTGAACGGTGCCATGGGCGGAGGTTCGATGCCGCAACGCGTGGGCCGCGCCTTGGTCGCGGTGCAACTCGCGCTCGCAGTCATGCTGGTGGCGGTGTCGTTGAGTTTGGGTGGAGAGATCGCGGAGGTGCTGAATCGTGACCCGGGTTTCGAACGCGATACCGTGCTGACGACTCGATTTAATCCTCGTGCGGCCGGCTATACCTCGGACGGATTGGCGGGACTCAACCAGCGTCTGCGCAATACCGTGGAACAGGTTCCCGGCGTCGAACGGGTGGGGCTTTCCTCCAATGGCATCCTCGCGGGGAGTCGCTCCCGGAGCGGCGTGTTTCCGCGCGGCGAAGGGCTGACGGGGCGGGGAGGCAACTACCAGCAAGACACGGCTGATATCGACTATTTGGCTACGGTGGGACTGCGTCTGCTGCAGGGCCGTTGGTTCGAAGTCACGGACACGGACGATGCGCCACAAGTCGCGGTCGTGACGCGCGCCTTCGCCCGGGCCATGTGGGGCCGGGCCGATGTCATCGGCGAGCAATTTGGCTATGATTACGAAGCGACCGAAAACGACATGACCGTGATTGGAATTGTGGCCGACGCGGGCATCAACCAGGCCCGCGAAACGGAAACGGAGATGTTCTTCACCCCGGGCGAGCAAAACCAATGGGGCTATGGTTTCCTGGCGGTGCGGGTGTCCCGCCATCCCGACGCGGTGCGGCGAATGTTGGTCGAAGCCTTGGAAGCGGCAGAGCCCGGACTCGTGTTTGGCCGTTGGGAAACGCTCGGCGAGCGCCGCGAAGGCAACATGCGCCGGGAGATCGCCTCGTCCCGGCTTGCCACGATCATTGCGGGCGTGGCGATGTTGCTCGCGACTTTTGGCGTGGGTGGATCGCTGGCTCACCTCGTCACATTACGCCAGCGCGAGTTGGCGGTGCGAGCGGCGCTGGGAGCAACGCCCAACCGCCTGCTGCGCGGCGTGCTTCACGACGGCTTGCGTATTGGACTCCAGGGCGCGGCCGGCGGTGGTGCGCTGGTGGCGCTAGTCGCGTGGGGCGTGCCCGTGGTGAGTTGGTGGGATGCCTCGCCCAGCGCCGTGGTGGGGATCGTGGCCGCGGGCGGCGGGGTGCTGGCTGCGGTGGTCGGCGGCTGGCTGCCCGCGCGTCGAGCTTCGCGCGTTGACCCGCAGCGCATGCTGAAGGCCGACTGAAGCGAGCGGCCCGGCGGGGTTAGTTCAGGGACAGGCTGATCGACGAGACGTCAACCGTGCCCGACGCCTTGGAGGTGCTCTTCATCTCGTTGTCGGCGGCCATGACGATCACGCGGGACTTGAGATCATAGGTGAGAGATCCACTGCGGACGGCCGCCACCACCCGATCGACGACTCGTTGGTTTTCGAGCACGAAGGTGACGTCCTGCGTGTTACTGCTCAGCGATTGCGTGCCCAACGGCTTGGCGGAAACCGCTCGCCCGACCTCGACACCATTGAGCGACAGTTCGAGTTGCAGGCCGCGGACCCCGATGGGCCGGAGCGTTTCATTGTAGCAACGCACGGTCACCACCATTTCGGTCAGTCCGGCTTGGGAGCGAATCGAGCGGATGCCGTCCAGTTGCACGACAAGTCCGGCGAGATCCTTGGGCATGCCGGAGCAGCCAGCCAAGAGCGTGGCGATGAGAACAACGGGAAGAAACAAACGGCGCAGAAGTAAGGTCATGAAAATTTCAGGGTTTGGGTTCACCCATGGCGGGCAAAACGGTCGACCGCAAGGCCGGTGATGAAGATGTGAATCAACTCGCGAGGTAGAGGGGGGAGCTCGGTCCGACCGGCAGCCCCGTCAACATCCATGCGATGAGCAGAATCGTCCATGCGATGGCAAATGCGACGGAGTAGGGCAGCATCGTGGCGATGATCGTGCCCATGCCCGTGTCGCGGTCGTATTTGCGCGCGAAGGTGATGATCAACGGGAAGTAGGCCATCAACGGCGTAATGATGTTGGTCACGCTGTCGCCCACGCGGTAGGCGGCCTGCACGAGCTCCGGGGAGAATCCGAGCAACATGAACATGGGCACAAAAATCGGCGCAATGAGCGCCCATTTGGCCGAGGCGCTGCCGACGATCATGTTGATGGTGGCGGCGAGGAACACCAAGCCGATCATCATGGGAATGGGCCATTCGTCGAGACCGAGGGCCCGCAGACCGTTGGCCCCTTTGACTGCAAAAATGAAGCCGAGATTGGTCCAGTTGAAGTAGGCGATGAACTGGGCGGCGAAAAAGGCCAGCACGAGATACGCGCCCAGCGTGCCCATGGCGTCGTTCATCGCGCCCACCACGTCGCGGTCGGATTTGATGGTCTTCGCTCCGAGCCCGTAGGCCATGCCGCTGCCGAAACCCAACACGAACAGAAACGGCACCAAGTAGCTGAAGGGCAGGGCGCGCATCTTCAAATCGGGATAAGCCGGGTTACGCAGGAAACCGCCTTCGGGCACGATGCCGACGACCATGACGGCCGTCGCGATGACGGCGAAAACGCCGGTGAACCAGAGACCACGCTTTTCGGCTGCGGATAGTGGGACCATGGCCTCGGGTTTGATGCCGCCGTCATACGAGCCGAGGCGAGGCTCCACCACCCGGTGCGTCACCCATGTGCCGATGCCGGTCACCAGAAACGTGGAGATGAAGATGAAGTAGTAGTTGGCCAGTCCGGTGACCGTGTAGGTGGGATCGATCAGCCGCGCCGCCTCGGTCGAAAGTCCGCCGAGAATGACATCAATCGCACTGATCAGCAGGTTGGCACTGAATCCTCCGGATACGCCGGCAAACCCCGCCGCGAGTCCGGCCAGCGGATGACGTCCCACCGCGTGAAAAATCGTCGCTGCCAAGGGCAGCAACAGCACATAGCCGACATCAGCGCCGACGTTCGACATCACGCCTGCAAATACGACGATCGGCGTGAGCCAACTGCGCGGCGTCGACAAAACCAGCGCCCGCACCGCCGCCCCGATGAGTCCGGCTTTCTCCGCCACCGCGATGCCGAGCAAACAGACGATGACGACTCCGAGGGGATGAAACGACACGAAGACGTGCACCGTTTCCTGCACAATTTTCTGAAAGCCGGCGAGATTGAGCAAACTCACGGCTGAGATGGTTTCACCACTCGCGGGATGTTGCACGGCGAGTCCGACCGCTTGCGCGACAGCCGAGGCCAGCAGGGTGAAAACCGCGAGCATCGCAAACAACGTGGCAGGTTCGGGGAGGGCGTTGCCGACGCGTTCGACGGTGCCGAGCACCCGGGCGAGCAAACGAGGCGAGGCGGACTTCGTATCAGGCATGCGATGACGAAAAGAACCTCGCGCCGCAGGGCGAGCCAAAGCGACCCATGAGTCCCGTGCGTCTCCGCACAGTTGTCACCTATTAGGTGACAAACGGGTGGGCACGACCTCAGTGGGGGCCCACAAGTTCGCGGCCACCGTAGAGATTGAACGGCGCCCAGAATTGGGGGTGCTGGAAGCCTTTCAGTTTACCGGCGATCATGTCGCGTTTGACTTGGGCAATGGCGAGGTCGCTCGGCACACCTTCTTTGAGGTGCAACTCGTAGTAGCGGCGCATGAAGTAAACCGTGCTGTAGTCGGATACCGGCCAGAGCGAAGCCAGCACGTTGTCGGCCCCGGCCTTGAGTAGGGAACCCGTCAGGCCGACGACGCCCTCACCGGCGATGATGGCACCGAGTCCGGTTTCGCAGGCGGAAAACGTCACCAGCTCGGCGCGCAATTTGAGTGACTCAAACTCCGTGATTTGGAGACGGCCATCCCGCTCCGGCGGCATGTCGGCGGTGATCTCACCTTCCCAGGAAAGCAGGATGCACGACAAGTCCGGCATGGTGGGCACCGCAGAGCCGTGCACGGCGAAATGCAAAACGCGCGCCTCCGCGAGTTCGCCTCGAGCGGCCATGGCGCGGATGTGCGGCTCGGCGACATCGCGGCCGGTGACGATGCGGGAACCGGGCAGCAATTCACTCAGCAATTCCACTTCGGCCTTGGTGCCGGCGAGGTTGCTGGCTGGCCCCCGGGCCCAACCGGCGTAGGGACTGCGGGCCCCGGCGGCCTGCGCGCTGCGCACCGCCGTCACGGCTTGGAGCTCGGTTTTGATCTGTGGAGCGGATGCCATGACCTGCTGGTAGCTCTCGGGGTTGTAAACTGCGCCGCCAAAACCGAGGAATGGTCGCAAATAAGTAGCCGGAGCACGCTCGGCAAGTTCGAGCGTGGTGAGCAGCGACGGGGTGAGCGACACGCTGTGGGTTTCCACCAGCAACGCGCCGGACTGCAGCTCGCGCAGCGCATCAAACGGCACGTAGGCGAGCAGGCCGCTGGGCGATACCAACAGTCGCGTGCGCTCGCCGAGCTCGGGCAATACGGGAGCCATGAGCACGTGATGCAGCAGTTTACCCGTGACCACCGACGCGGGGAAGAGGGCCGACATTTTCTGGCGGTCGCAATAGATGGTCTCACGGAAGAATGCGACCAAGCCGGCGAGCGTGATGTCGTCGCCGAGGTGATAGCGGGTGGCGTCCACGTCTTTGCGTTGGGCGGCGAGCACGTCGTCCTTGGGCAGAAACTCGAGCAACTCGGGCAGCATCTGCAGCGAGAGTCGCACGACCTTCAAATCGTTGGCGGTGAGCACAAACGCGACCGGGTCGGTTTCCGTCCAGTCGGCGTTGGCGTAGGACACCGCCGCGATGTCGGGGGGCAGGCGCTGTTGCAGCTCGCGCAATCGCGAGACGCGATCGGCGACCGATTCGAGTGCGACGGGCCGGCCGGCGAGGGCGTCGCGCAGGTTGCGGGCTTTCAGGGCTTCGCTGGCGGCGAGCGCCTCCCAGGGCTGGTTGTTGCGCAGATAGGTTTCCAACAGCCAGCGGTAGTGGTCGGCCTGCAGCGCGAGCAGTTGCTGGCGATCCTCCGGGGTGGCGGTGAGGCGCATGGTCTCCACCTCTTGGATACCGAGGGTGAGAAAAGCCACGGCCTGGGCGTAGTCCCGCTCCTTCATCGAAATCTCGCCGGCAATGGCCAGCGTTTCAATGTGAAGATCGGGGATCGCCCCTTCCTGCGTGCGGAGCATGGCGCCCATGATGTTTAGCCGGGCGCTCAGCAGGTCGTCGCGCGCGAGGGCGAGGCGAGACAGGCCGAAGCAAGCCTGCGCGAGTTCGCGGGGAGCCTCCAGGCGCTGGGCCAGTTCCCGGGCGGCATCGAAGAGTTCCCGGGCGTCGTCGAGGTGCTCACGTTTGCGCTCGGTCTCGGCGTAGAGCAGCAGGCTTTGGGCGGTGGGCACGTCGCCTTTTTTTACCCAATCGCTGGCGGGACGGCGACGACTCGAACGGACGCGGCGGAGATCGCTGGAAAGGGCGTCGCGCGCGAGGGCGTGCGCCGCGTCGAGGTCGTGAAGACCGAGGTGGCAGGCGGCGCGTTCGCGGTGGAAGGCGGCAATCTGGGCATAGTCGGTGACGATCTCTTCGAGCAGTGGTTCCGCTTGTTGGTAGAAACCGAGCGCACCGGAGAGATCGCCCCATGCGCGGTGCAGGTGGGCGTCCGCTTGGTGGAGTTGGAGTTGCCAGGCCCGGGCGGCGGTGTGGGGGCGCGGTCCCAGGGCGCGCAGTTCCCGCAGCGTGGCGGAGGCGGCGATGAGCTCACCGCTGCGCCGCTGCACGGCGAGGGCGATGCCGAGTTCGCCCGGAAGATCGCGATCGGGAGGGGCGGTTTTTCGGGCGAGTTCGAGGGCCGCCAAGGCCTCGGTGTGACGCCCGAGTTGGGAGTCTACCGCGGCGAGACGCAGGCTGGCGAAGTAGCGATCGCGATCGTTTTGGGAGAGTTCGAGCGCGGCGGCGTAATAGGTTGCCGCGCGCTTGAACTGGTTTTCGGTTTCCATGCGATAGCCCTCGGAAAACGCGGCGCTATGTGACGCGAATGTCCGCCCCGCAGCGGTCTGCGCCGCCAAGGGGCGGGGCTCGGCGGTAAGCAGGCTGACGACGATCAGCGCCAGTGGAAGGCGAGGGCTCAAGCCGTGCATCTCGTGGTCGGGCGAGGTGCTTATTTATTGGCCTGCGAGTAGGCGTAGCGGGCCCACTCCAGGAACTGAGCATCATTCTTTTTCGCGGGATCAACCTGCATCCACATGTTGGCGACACCGACGGTGAGCTTCCAATCCTTGGCTTGGTAGGCGACGGAGAAGATGCTGGGCAGGAGTTTCAGCTGCTGCTCTTTGGTGCGACATTGGTCGAGGGCTTTGACGAAGAGATCGAGACCGGCCTTTTGCTGCCCGGCGGCGATTTTCTGCTGCGCAATTTGAGTGTAGGCGTCGATGCGCTGAGAGGTGTGCGGGCGGTTTTTGGGGTCGACGAGATCGAGCTCGTCGACCGCCTTCAGCGTGGCCTCGAGGTTGCCGGCGTTGCGGGCGCTTTGCATGCGTTGCCATTGATACAGGAAGCGCAGGTCGCTCGACGTCGGGTAGAGTTGCAGGCCGTCCTCCAGCAGGGTGTTGGCGTCCTTGATTCGGTTGAGCGTGAGCAGGCCGGAGATCGTGCCGTAGTAGACGCTCTTGCTCGCAAAACCCTCGGCTATGGCCGTCTCGCCGATTTTCACCGCCTCGGTTTGCTTGTCCGCTTTGTTGAGGTCGCGGATGCGGTCGGCGATCTGCGAGGTCACGGAGCCGACCACGGTGTTGCGACGCCCGAGCCGGTCGATGCGGTCGCCTTCCTCGGCCAGGAGTTTCCGGGCAAAGGCTTCGCGTTCCTCGCCCTCAAAGTCGTAGAGTCGACGCAGGCTTTCGATGACGGGTTGGAGTTCCTGCTCGGCTGCGAGGGTGGCAGCCCACGCGTCGGCATCGATGACGGGGTCGGTGCCGACCACGGTCGCGAGATGGTGGCCCGAGGCGAGGTCCCACCGGTGGATTTCCTCGGCACCGATGGCGACGGAGAACAGGACACCGCTCTCCACCCCGACGGCGACTCCGGCGGGACCGGTGGGCACTTCGAACCGTTGCTGCAGGTCCTTGGTCTCGTAGTTCCAAATGCGAATGACGCCGTTGCGCGCCGCCGCCAGCAGCAGGGGCTCGGCGCCGGGCAGGAAGGTGACGAAGTGGTAGGGCTGGCTGTCGAGGGTCAGCTGGATCCGCGTCTTGGCCTCGTCTTCCCGGGCGAACGCGAGCACCTCACCGGTATCGAGGCAGAAGGCGAAATGGCTGGCGTCGTCGCTGAAGGCGATGTCGGTCACGGGACCGATGAACGCCTGCTGGTAGGATTTGACCATCAACCCTTCGGAGACGGTTTCGGACTCGGGCATGATGACGAGACCGATGCCGTGTTTGGGCTTTTCCCCGTTGCCGAGGTTGTCGATGCCGGAAAAGCCGAAGGCCGCGAACAAACCATCGCGGGACATGCCGACGGCGGTGATGTTGCTGGAGCCGAAAGCGTTCAGTTTGGAGTCGAGAGACCCGCGGCTGAATCCGGGGATGTGGGCCCACGCTTGGAAAAAGCGATCGCGTTCGAGGGCGGTGGCAATGGCCCCGGTGATGTTGGGGCTGGTGGTATTGTCACGCAGGTAGGGCTGCCCGCCGCCGATGAGGTCCCAACGGAAGAGCCCCTGGGTGGTGAACGCCATCAGGCGGTCCTGGAAGTCGAACGCCAGCCCGCGCACCTCGCCCTCGAATTCGTGTTGCGCCACGATCTCGTCGTTTTCCGTGGAGCGAACCATCACTGCGTGTTGGTCGGGGCTGAAGGCATAGCGGGCGCCGTCGTAACTCACGGCAAGGTCGGTGCAGGCCAGTTCGGCGCTGGTGCTTCTCGCTTCGCCGAGCCAGCGTGCGAAGGACGCCTTCCAGTCGATGAGGCGAAAGGCGGCATCGGAATCGCGATTGCGACGGACGAGTTCCTGGCGCAGGGCGAAGCCGAGGCGGGCGGTGATAAGCGGATCGGCGTTGGGCGGCGGGTCCTTGGCCAGCTCCGCTTTGATCTGCACGTTGGAGAGCTGTTGCACGCTGTCGGCAAACTCCTGGAGGAGTTCGAGCAACTTGTCGCGGATGGCGTTGATTTCGGCGTTGGACCGGCCGTCCTGGCGCAGTGGCACAAAATGGAGCTCGGCCATGGTGCCGAGCCCCGGATCGATCCCGCGAGATTCGGCGACGAAGTGTTCGTCGCGTTGCTGCGGGGTGAGATCGCTGCGGCGACCTTTGACGTAGGAATTGTCGGTGAGATTCAGGCTTTGAAAAAAGAAAATCCGCGGGCCGCCTCTGGCGACGATGCGGGCGTTGATTTGTTCATGGAGCTTGGCGAGGGCGGGTTTGTAGTCCTCGACGCGCCCCATGAGGTTGATGGCCTTCGCTCCCGCCATCATGCGCGCCATGGGGTTGATCCGGTTGGCCTGCTCTTGAAACGAGGCGGCCTCCCGCAGAGAGGGCAGCGCGGCCTCGAACAGGCCGATGAGGTTTTCGTGATAGTCCTGCAGGTCGGCGCCAAAGTCCGCGATCTCGTCCTGGTCGCGGTCGTCGAGAAAGTCTTCGATGCGGTCCATGGCCTCGTTGAGCTGAGGGATGGACATGTCGATGATCTGGGTCGGCAGACTGGAATTGGCCGAACGGAAGGCGGCGATGCGTGCCTGAAGCTGGCGCCAGTAGTCGACCTCTGCGGGCGTGGCGGGCGTGATTTCGGCCGGGGCGGTTTCCTGAGCGGGCGAACCCAGGGGCAGGCCGAGCAACGCTACCAGCGCGAACAGGCGTGGGAGAAGGTGGGGGCGAGTCATGCCGCCATTCTAGCGAAACGAGCGCGGCAACGGGATACGCCTACTTACGTAGATCGGTCAGGCTTGCGCCGCCCGCAGCGCTTGGATCATGAAGCGACGCCGGTCGGGACTGAGGCCGGAGCCGAAGCGGATCGATTTGGGGCCGTGCAGCACGATGGTGTGGGCGACGCCACCGCGACGATTGCCGGTGCGGAGTTCCTCGGTGATGTTGGTCACCTGATTGAGTTGGAACGTGCGTTTCCATCCGATGCGGCCGATTCCGACCAAGGCGGTGCCGATGCCGCCGCGCAGGCGGACTTCGACTTTGCCCCAGATCGCCATCAGGGCGATGCCCCAAAACAAAATGCTGCCGAGGACGAACGGGATGCCGAAAAGTGACAGCACGAGGTTGAACTCCCCGCTGCGGATTTGGGTGCCGTAGATTCCCCCGAGTGATCCGCCCGACCAGACCAACATGAAGGGAACCAGGAAAAACGCGGCGGCCGAGCGCGTCGTGGCACCGATGGCGACGCCGTTCATCGTCGGCCGCATCCAGGCGCCGGCGGGCGGATTCCGCAGGGCGGTGACATCGAAGGTGTGGTCGACCAACGCCGATGCTTTGCTCAGGTGACCGCACTTACGGCACAGCGCCACGTCTTGCGCGATGTCCACGTCCGAGAGCGGGAGGGCGTTACCGCAGGAGGGGCATTTCGGTTTCATGGCAGATCTCGGCCCACGGTAGCACGATGAGGCCGACGGCGGAAATACGTCTACTTGCGTAGAGGTGGTCGCAACGACCGATCAAAAAGTTGAGAGGGCTTGCGCACTCTCGATCACCACCCAGGAGCACAACGCTGTCACGGTGATGATTGCCATGATTTTCACCCGTTTTTGCCGACGCAGGCGGGTGTCGTAGAGATCGGGATTCCGGCGGGAGACACAATCGGAGCCGTTGAAAAAGCTCACGAAACCTTCGTTGCGGATGGCGGTCCGGCGGCGCTCCCGTTCGTCCAACATGCCCATCCGAATCGGGGGGCGGCGGAAGAATTGGCGGAGGATGCGCATCGGTATTTATAACGTGGATTTTTTTAGGTGGTTTTCTCAAGGCGAAACTCGCAGTTTGCGCGGGTTTCACGCGATTTTAGCGACCCTGCCCTGTTCGACCATGCATCACTTTAGTTACCACGGTTCCGCGCTGCATTGCGAAGATGTCGATCTTGCGGGCGTCGCTCGTCTCTACGGCACGCCCACCTACGTTTACAGCGCGACCACGATTGCTGACAACGTGACACGGTTGCAGCGCAGTTTCCGCGAGCTCGATGTGCAGGTCTGTTACGCGATGAAGGCCAACAGCTCGCTCGCATTGCTCCGGCATTTCGCGAATCTGGGCACGAGTTTCGATCTCGTGAGTGGCGGCGAAATTCGGCGGGTGTTGGCGGCCGGTTCCGAGGTGAAGGCGAGTGTCTTCGCCGGCGTGGGCAAGTCGGAGGCGGAAATCGAACTCGCCCTCAAAAACGAGGTATTCTCGTTTCACGTCGAAAGTGAACCCGAGCTCGCCCGCATCAATTACGTGGCCGGACGGCTCGGGGTGAAGGCTCCGATCGCGATCCGCATCAATCCCAATGTCGACGCGAAGACGCACGCCAAGATCACCACGGGCAAGAGTGACAATAAGTTCGGTATTCCGCTCGCGGTGGCCGCCTCCGCCTATGAGGCCGCGTCCAAATTGCCCCACATCCGGGTGGCCGGCATCCAGATGCATATCGGTTCCCAGCTCACGACCATCGGTCCGTTCACCGAAGCGGTGAAAAAGGTCGTGCCGGTCGTCGCGCAACTGCAGGCCGATTACGGTCTCGAATACTTCTCCATCGGCGGCGGTATCGGCATCATTTACGAGGACGCCCTGGCCAGTGGCGACCAAGCGTGGTGGGACGCGTTTCCCGCGGCCGAGCGTCCGATTACGCCGGAGGCCTACGGAGCGGCGCTGACCCCTTTGCTCAAGGACCTGGGCCTGAAGATCATGCTTGAGCCCGGTCGCTTTCTGGTCGGCAACGCCGGAGTGATGCTGTCGCGGGTCGAGTATCTGAAACGGGGCGCGCAAAAGAACTTCCTCGTCATCGATGCGGCTATGAACGACCTCGCCCGACCCGCCATGTATGACGCCTACCATGAGGTGGTGCCGCTCCAACGCGATACGTCGCGGGCCGCCATGACTGCTGATATCGTGGGCCCGATTTGTGAATCGGGCGACTGTTTCGCCAAGGACCGCGAGATCCAATCGGTGGGCGAGGGGGAGCTCGTGGCTTTCATGAGCGCCGGTGCCTATGGCTACACCATGTCGAGCCGCTACAACACCCGTGGCACCGCCGCCGAGGTTTTGGTGCAAGGCAGTTCGTTTGAACTCATCAATGCGCGGGAGACATTTGAGCAGATGATCGCCAACGAGAAGATCCCGGCCTTTCTCGCTTAAGCGAATCCTTCGTCATGCCACGTCCCGTCAAAACCACCCCGCACACTCTTCGCCAAAGCAAAGGCGGCGATCCGCTCGTGGCGATCACCGCCTACGATGCCATGATGGCGCACTACGCCGATCAGGCGGGAGTCGACATCATCCTGGTCGGTGACTCGGTGGGTAACACCATCCTCGGTCACGACGGCACCGTGCCGGTCACCCTCGACACGATGGTGCATCACGCCGCCGCGGTGATGCGGGCGAAGCCCGCGGCGCTCGTCGCCGCCGATGTGCCGTTCGGCGAGGCGCATTTTGATTTTCGCCGCGTATTGATGTCGTGCCAGCGGCTCATGCAGGAAGCCGGCGTCGATGCCGTTAAAATCGAGGGGGGGCGCAAACTCGCGCCCAAGATCGCCCGACTCGTCGAAGCCGGGGTGCCGGTGTGGGGTCACATCGGCCTCATGCCGCAACAGGTCAAACAACTCGGCCGTTACAAAAAATACGGGGTGACCGATGCCGAAACCGCCGCGCTGATCGCCGATGCACAGGCGCTGGAGGCGGCCGGTTGTTTCGCTTTGCTGTTGGAAATGGTGAAGCCCGCCGCCGCCAAGGCGGTGACGGCGGCGGTTACGATTCCGGTGATCGGGATCGGGGCCGGGGCGGATTGCGACGGGCAGATTTTGGTCATCACGGACGTGCTCGGTCTCACGCCGGGTTACGTGCCCGGATTCGTGCAAAAATTTGCCGATGCCGGATCGGTTTTCACGCGGGGGTTGACCGACTACACGGCGGCGGTGCGCTCCCGGAATTTTCCGCGCTGAGGTAGGGCGGTCGGCAAGTTGCCTTGCCGCGATCGACCACTTATCCGTGCCGTCATGAAACGATGGATGATGCGGTGGGTGTGGGGTTGGGGCGTGGCGCTGGGAACTGTCTTGGTCGGCGCGGAGAAGGTCGATTCGCCGGTGGTGGACGCGGCGCAAATCCTGCCGTCTGATCCCGCCTGGCAGCAGGCGTTGGTAGCAAAGCTCGACCATTTCGAGGCTGCGGCCGGGATTCGGATGCAGTTCGAGTATCACCTCACTTCGCCGACTGCCGCCGAGGATAGTGCGCCGGGTGTTTACATGCGCCGGCTATCGGCCGCCTATGGATTGCGGCAGTCCGGCGTGCTGGCGGTTTATTTCGCCGACGAACGCGATTGGCGTATCTGGATCGGGGAAAAACTCACACCGCGGTTTGTGGGACTGTCCGGGACGGCAGAGGAGTTTACCGCCGACGGCCGCATGCATGAGGCCAAGGAGGCGTTTTTAGCGGCGGCATTTTCCCGTAGTGCTCAAGTCGCTACGACCGCGAACTCGCCAGCCGTGCCGCGCGTCGTGGCTGAAACCGATGCGCTGGTCGACGGATTGATCGCGAAATTATCGCCCGACTGATTGGAAAAAGGGGCGGGGCGCCGGATTCGCGCGCTGAGGTTACGCGTCGAGCGATACGCTCGGAGAGACGGGGCGGGGAGGGAACTCGGCTTGCCGCCGGGCCTGAATGCGTTCCAAAGCCACGTGAAGCTCGTTCAGTTTTACCGGCTTGGGCACGAAATCGTCCATCCCGGCGTCGAGACAACGTTGGCGCTCCTCGGGCATGGCGGCGGCGGTGAGCGCGATAATGGGGAGCGCGCTGGCGGATTTCATCCGCACGGTGGCGCGGGAATCGGATGCCCACATGCGCAGGGCCTCCGTCGTCGCCCAACCGTCGAGCCGCGGCATATGGCAGTCCATCAGGATCACGTCGGGCAGGGTTTCGTCTTTTAAGACCAATAATGCGGCCTCGCCGTCGACCGCCAGCGTGTGGGGGCAGCCAAGCTCCTTGAGCTGGGCGCTGAGGATCTTGCGATTGACGAGATTGTCTTCGACCACGAGCACGTTCAATCCGAGCTGGGCGGAACGCACGCGGGCGGTGGTCGAGTTTGTCGGGGCGGTTTTGACCACGTGCAGCGGCAGCGAGAAGTGAAATTCCGATCCCTCACCCAGTTGGCTGTTCACCTGCAGTTTACCGCCCATCATCTCGACGAGTCGGGCCGTGATGGCGAGACCGAGGCCGGTGCCCCCGAAACGGCGGGTCGTGGATGAGTCCGCCTGAGTGAAGCGTTGAAAGATCCGGCGTTGGGTATCGGCATCCATGCCGATACCGGAGTCCGTGACACGAAAACAAACCCGGTCCGCGCCGTCGGTCACGGGTTCCAGGCCGACGCCGACCGTGACGTGACCGCCGGTCGGGGTGAATTTTATGGCGTTGGACAACAGGTTGAGCAGCACCTGGCGCAGGCGGTAGCTGTCGCCTTGGTAGTAGTCGGCCAAGTCGGCGGCGAGGGTGGTTTCCACCTCCACCTTGCCTTCGCGGGCTTGAGCCGCGAGGACGGCCTTGGCATCCCGAATCAGGGTGTGCAGGGCGAAGGCATTTTCCTCCAGATGCAGTTCACCGGCCTCGATTTTGGAAAAGTCGAGGATGTCGCCGATCAACTTGAGCAATATCTCTCCGGACTCGGCCACGATGCGCATGTGCTCGGTTGCGACTGCCGGAATATCGTCGCGGCGGAGCAATAGATCGGTGGAAGCGATGATACCGTTGAGCGGGGTGCGAATCTCGTGACTCATGTTGGCGAGAAACTCGCTCTTGGCCCGGGACGCGTCGTTGGCGCGGGCGGTGGCGGCTTCCAGATCAACGGTGCGCTCCTGCACGAGTCGCTCGAGTTGTTCGTTGAGGTGGGAAGTCTTTTTGAGGGCCTCCTCGCTACGTTGATTGGAGGCGGAGATCAGGCGCGACAGGGTGAAGCCCAGCGCAAATACAAAGCCCAGCGTGATGGCGCCGTCGCGCAGCAAGGTGTGGAACGCGGCTTCGACGGCGGCCGGCAGATCCGGATGTTGCAGCATCATCCGCCCGAACAGCACATGGCCCACCATGATGATGGCGAAAACCCCCAGCGTGACTCCCCGCGAGGCGAAGATCATCGCCACCAGCAGAAACCCCAAATCGAAGGCAAACAACTGCATGCCGACACTCACGGGATCGGTGAATGTGGGGTTGACCAAGACGAAGGCATGCACCGGCACGACTGTGAGTAACGTGAGCACGTTGCCGGCGCGTCGGTCGCGGCCTCGTTTGATCTCGTGCAAACACAGCGTCGTGGCCGCCAGCAGGATCAGATTGATGCCAATACGCGCGTGGATGGACGGTGATTGGACCAGCCAAAGTTTGACGATGTTCAGGCTGAACAGCACCAGCAACAACATGCAGAACCCGGTGAGCAGGCGGGCTTTCAACCGTGCGAAATACGCATGCTCCCGATAGGCGGTATCAAATTTGCGGAGGAATCTGGGGGAAAACAGCGGCATGCGTGGCGGAGAGAAAGCGGGGGAGCGTCAACGGCGGGTTCGGCTCACCTGAGCGACCATTGAGTTTGGTGGAGTCAGCGCAATAGTGTTACTTATAAACCTCTGGGTTTGGGAGTTGGGCGTCGGGGAAACGATTTCTGGTTGTTTCCGACCGGTTATTCCGATGTGACCAATCCATGAATTTTGCGGTCATTGGGGCGGGAGCGTGGGGCACGGCCATGGCGATCCACCTGTCGAACATGGGTCACACCGTGACGTTGGTGCCGCGACGGTTTGAGCAGGCGCTGGCCTTGTCCTCCTCGCGCGAAAATGTCGATTATCTGCCCGGCGTGCCGCTGCCCCCCAGCCTGCAGGTGGGACACGAACTCGTCCCCGTGCTCATGGAGGCCGAGGTCGTGCTGCTGGCTTGCCCGGCGCAGGCCCTGCGGGCCACCGCGACCAAGGTGCGCGAGGCGCTCGGGTTGGCGACCGCGTTGAAGCTCGTGCTCAGTCTGGCCAAGGGTCTCGAGGTCGATACGCATTTGCGCCCTGCGGAAGTGATTCGGGCGGTGTTGCCCGATTACCCGGCCGGTTCTCTCACCGGGCCCACCAACGCCGAGGAAGTCGCCCGCGGCCTGCCGGCGGCCATGGTCCTGGCTGCGGATGCACCTCAGGCGTTGTTGGAATCGGTGCAAACCGAGATCAGCGGCGCGAGTCTGCGCGTCTATACCAGCACGGATGTGGCGGGCGCGGAGTTCGGTGGTTGTCTCAAAAACATTTATGCGATCGCCGCCGGCATCTGCGATGGACTCAAACTCGGCGACAACACCCGGGCCGCCATGCTGACCCGGGCACTGGCCGAAATGGTGCGCGTGGGGCAGGCGCTCGGTGCGCAGGCCGAAACGTTTTACGGCCTAAGCGGGTTTGGCGATCTGGTGGCGACTTGCCACGGCGGTTGGAGCCGCAACCGGCAGTTTGGGGAACAGATCGGAGCCGGCGCCAAAGTCGTCGATCTGATGGCTCATCGCAAAACCGTGGTGGAGGGCTACAAGACCACCGCCGCCTTTTACGGACTGTGTCAGGATCGCGGCATCGAAGCGCCGATTCTGGCGGAGGTCTACCACACCCTCTACGACGGCAAGGTCGCCGCGAAAGCCCTGCGCGACCTCATGCTCCGCGAGCTGAAGCAGGAGTGAAGCGAAGCCGATCCTCCGGTTGTTTTCACAGGAGGAAACAGAAGTTACAGAGTCGTCAGCTTGCTGATTTTACAGAAGGCAACAAAGGAAACAAAGAAAGACTCAGCGGAGTGGCTTCGTTCTCTTCGTTACCTTCTGTAAACCAACCACGTTGGAGTGGCTCTGCTTTCTCTGTTCCCTCCTGTAAAAACAGCGCCTGCCTCATCGAAACCCTAACCTAAACCCGTTTCCACGGCGAGTCGGCGCGGAGGGGGGCGGCGGCACGCAGGCGGTAGAAATATTTTGGATCCTCGATGTGCAGCACGTTGAGACGGAATTCGTCCTCGGGCAGCTGTTCGGCCATGATCAAGCCGTCCCACCGCAGGCGTAACCGTAGCGGTTCGTCGGGCACGGCGTAGCCGGTTTCGAGCGGGTCGACCCGGCGGTAATTTTCCGTCGTGACCGTGCCACCGAAAACAGCGGCCACATGCTCGTAGGTATCGATGCCGGGCAGCTCTTGGAATTTCTTGTGCGCGTCAGGTTCGGGTTCCCCAAAGGCGAGGGTGTGCGCCATAGGCAGGGCCAACAGGTCGCGCTTCAGTTGCTCCCACTCATCCAGCGACATGATGTGATCGGCACCCCATTCGGCGACGTGGGGCAGGTAATACATGAAACGAACCTCGTGGAATCGGGCACCGACTTCCTCATGACACCAGCGCACGAGTTCGGGCATCTCGGTGAGGTTGTCCTTGAACGCCATCGTGATGATGTGCAGCAGCGGGGCGGTCGGCGTCTCGCGGGCAATGGCGGCGTAGCGGGTGAGGTTGTCGATGAAAACCGGATACCGAGCCCCTTTGCGCAATTGGCCGAAGAGTTCGGGATCGTGGGAATCGATCGAGATACGAATGCTGTGCGCGCCGGACTGTGCGATGGTGCGCAGCAAATCGTCGTCGAGTTTCTTGGCAAAATTGGTGGTGAAACTGACGCGGCGGCGGTCGGCGGCGGGCACGAGATCGAGGAATTGCCCGAACGAAGCGTTCAGTGAGGGTTCGTGCATGCAGGACAACCAAAACGCGCTCTCCGGCACGAGCGGCGCCAGCTTCAAACTGTGCGCGTAGGTCTCGGCCGGCATTTGTTTGGTGCCCCGCGTGAGCGCGTAATCGGTGAGGCAAAACGGGCAGCGCAGGTTGCAGTTGTTGACGATATCGCCCGCGACCAGTTCGAGGGGCAGCGGAGGCCCGACCTGCGCGCCACTGCCGGGCAGGGACAGTCCGTCGACCGTGGCCGTGATATCGAGCGGTTCACCGTCGGGAAACGCCTGGGCGGGGGGGCGCACCTCGAACACGCCGGTGGCGGCATCGGTCGGGATGTTGGCCGACCAACCGTGGCCCAGCTTCAGCTCGACGAGGAGCGATTCCCCCGGGCGGGTGGTGTCGCGGGCCGTGCCGTTGATCAAGCCGTCGGGTGTGGTCGTGAGTTGGCCTTGTAGTGTCGTGGCGTCCAAGCGGTCAGGAGAAACCGAATCAGGGGAGGGTGTCGAGGCCGCGCGACTCGACTTTAACCGGTTCATCGCCACGTTTTGCCCATGCGAATTATCACGTTGCTGATGCTTTCGGTCATCATCGCGGCAGCTCACCCGGTTGATGACTTCATGGATGACTTTGCCGCCGAGTGGGTGAGGGGGGCGCCGACCACGGCCTCCCGGACCCAGTATTTCGAGGGGGCGGAGCAGGATGCGCTCGACGGGAAACTCACCCCGGTGACGGCCGCCTACCAAGCTGAACGCGCGGCGTTGGCACGGCGGGGTTTGGCGGAGTTGCGGGCGTTTGATACGGCGGGGGCGTCAACCGAAACGCTTCGCACGGTGAGCGTAATGGAGTGGTTGTTGGACGACACCGTGCGTGGCGCCGTCCACCAGGACTATCAGTTTCCGCTCAATCAATTCACCGGTGTGCAGCGTCGATTGATTGGATATCTGGCCAGCTCGATGCCGATCCGGCACGAGCGCGATGCGGAAAACTACGTGTCCCGAGTGGGCCAACTTGGCGGTTTGATCGACGATGCCACCGCCGAAATGAAACGTCGCGACAGCAAAGGCCTGCTGTTGCCCGACTTTATTTTAACGGCGACGATCAAACAAATGGAGCGCTTTGTCGCCCCCGCGCCGGAGGCCAACTTGTTGGCGACGTCACTGCCGGAGCGTCTCGCCCCATGGGAGGGCGTTGCCCCCGCAACAGCGGCCCGGCTCGTCGCCGAGGTGGTCGATGATCTGAACACCGAAATTTATCCCGCTTACCGCCGGGCGGTGGTGGTGTTGCAGGACCAGCTAGCTCGCGCCACCAGCGATGCGGGACTCTGGCGCCTGGAGCACGGCGAGGCCGCCTACGCGACGTTGCTGCGCCACTACACCAACAGTGACATGACGCCGCGCGAGGTGCACGAGCTCGGCTTGCGTGAGGTCGCTCGCATCGAAGCGGAAATGGACGAGATCCTCACCGCGCAAGGGTTTACCACCGGCACGATCACGGAGCGCTACCGCGCCTTGGAGGCGAGTATTCAACCGGAAGGCGATACCGACCCGCGTCCGCGTTTGCTTCAAGAATATGTCGACTGGGTGGAGGACGCCAAGGTGCGTGCCGCCCCGCTGTTCGACATGTTGCCGCGCGCGCCGGTCATCGTGAAACGCGAGCCACCGTTTTCGGAAGCCAACGCGGCGGCTCACTACTCCACGCCGGCTGCCGATGGCTCCATGCCGGGCATTTTTTGGGTGCCGTTGCCGGGCGAGCCCTACCGAATGATCAGCCGCCGCTCGCTAACTTATCATGAGGCAGTGCCGGGACATCACTTCCAACTCGCTCTGCAGCAAGAAATGGAGGGATTACCCAAGTGGTGGGCCAAGCGCGTTTTCGGCGGCAACTCCGCCTACTCCGAAGGCTGGGCGCTCTACGCGGAGTGGTTGGCGCACGATGACGGCTGGTATGACGGCGACCCGATCGGCCGTCTGGGGTATCTCGACAGCGAACTTTTGCGGGCGCGCCGCCTGGTGGTGGATACGGGCATTCACGCCTTCAAGTGGACACGTCAACAAGTGATCGATTACGGCATCAAGGTTTCCGAAGCCGAGCGCTACGTCGTATATCCGGGCCAGGCCTGTTCCTACAAAGTCGGGCAACTCACCATCGTCGAGCTACGCCGCGACGCCGAAAAGCGCTTGGGGAACAAATTCAGTCTGCCGGCTTTTCACAACATCATCCTCCGCGGTGCCTGTGCCCCGCTCCAAGTCGTCCGCGCCGACGTCGAGGCATGGGTGAAGGCGCTGGAGTGAGGTTGACCAAACTCACCAGTCGACGAAAAACCGAACTTTCATGACTCACGTTTTGCGGAGATGCCGCGCGATCCAAGACGGATGGCGGCGGCAATCGACGACGGCGTGGACAAGCACGCGATCGCCATTCAAGCGGTAGTAGATTGCGAACGGAAATTTACGTGAGAGCGCGCGGTAAAAGTCGCGGTGAATCTGCCGATGCGCCCCCGCTGACGTGCTGAGTGACTCAATGTCCTGATAGAGGTGAGTCAGGAAATAACGGCTGATGCCGGCGGCGTTGTTTTCGTAAAACTCGAATCCGGCGGCCAGGTCGTCCCGCGCTAAATCGAGGATTTCGATGATCACTGGCAGTCTCGTTCGAGTTGGGCTTTGGCGTCTTTCCAGGCAATGAATTTGGCCGATCCCTCTTCGACTCGCGACGTGCGCTCGTCCAGCAGGTGTTTATGCCACGATGGAGTTTCCACGTTTTTATCTTCTTCGGAAATCTCGACCCACAATTTTTCCATCAGTTCAAGCTTTTCGGGCAGTGGCATCCTCGAAATTTCCTGGGTCGTGATCATGGCTCATCGAAAGCGCGAAGTTCAGATTTCTCAAGAACCTAGATTAGCATGGGATTCCATCCCGTTTGCGGCGCTTCGAAGTCCGATTCGGCAGTCGTCGATGCGGCTGTAATTTCACCCACCCGTCTGCCGCAACCTTATCCTCCGCACCGCCTTCAGCTCCGCTGAAAGCCGTTTGCTCGGAGTTGAGTAACTGGCGGTTGATGGTTGGTTATTCGACTGATTTATTAGTCCCGGCTACAGCCCATCGATTATTCATAAGGACTTCTTTAGAAATCTTCACGATTTGATCCGCGTTGGCCCGTAGTCGGCTTGTCGGTTCAACCAAGAATGGAGCGATAGTAGTTGCCACACCGAAGTCTTCAACCCGCTTAAGCGCGCAGGCGAAATCCGTGTCGTGTGAAACAACTACGACATGCTCAACATTCTTATTTGCCGCGTGATAAATCAGATCCGCAACGAGAAGAGCATCAACTGCTCTCTTTGACGTTTCCGTCCTTCAATAAAATCCCGTCACCAAGCACGATTCGGCATCCCCAAAGAGATTCTTCTCCGTGTCGCGCGGTAAATCGCTTCAGATGAACTTCGTTTGTGTAGAAATAGGTCCGAAGGTTGTTTCTCGGTTGAACTATGTATTCTGAAATAGCGTTTAGCGCTTTCGGCTGGAGGACTAGGCCGTCGTCTTACAACCGAAAAAAAATTCGTGCCGTCGATAAAAACCATTGAGGTCTGATGACCGAGCGGTGCCAAAGGAGGATATGTTACCTGCAATTAGTCCGTCGAAATGCGGGGGACGCGGATCTGTTCAACTTCTTCCTGGACCGACGCAGGCGTTTCCGGGGTGAAGCGCATCACGGTCTGGGCGACGATGAAGTTGATCAACATGCCGATGGTGCCGATGCCTTCCGGTGAGATGCCGAAGAGCCAATGCTCGGCCGTGTTGAGCTCCGGATGCATGAACTTGAAGTAGCTGATGTAGGAGGCGGTGAAAATGATGCCTACGATCATGCCACTGACGGCCCCTTCGCGGTTCATCTTCTTTTGGAAGATGCCCATGAGGATCGCCGGGAAGAATGAGGCGGCCGCCAGGCCGAAGGCAAACGCGACCACCTGAGCCACAAAACCGGGCGGGTTGATGCCGAAGTAAGCCGCGACAAACACAGCCCCACCGGCGGCGAATCGGGCGCAACGGAGTTCGCCTTTTTCGGAAATGTCGGGCTTCATGCACCGTTTCACGAGGTCGTGGGCGAACGCCGTGGAGATGACCAGCAACAGTCCGGCCGCCGTGGACAGCGCCGCGGCCAGCGCGCCGGCGGCGACCAAACCGATCACCCAGTTGGGCAGGCGGGCGATCTCGGGGTTGGCGAGCACGATGATATCGCGGTCGATGGTGAGTTCATTGCCCGCCCAGCCGTTGCGCGTGGCTTGAGCGAGAAAAGCGGCATCGGTGCTCTTGTCGTTGTAGTATTGGATGAGGCCGTCGCCGTTTTTGTCCTCATACTTGAGCAGGCCGGTGTTCTCCCAGTTTTTAAACCATGCCGGCATTTCGGCGTAGCTGGCGTTGTCGACGGTCTGGAGCAGATTGGCGCGAGCAAAGGCAGAGACCGCGGGGGCCGTGGTGTAGAGCATCGCGATGAAGAGCAACGCCCAGCCGGCCGACGAGCGCGCGCCTTGCACACTGGGCACGGTGTAGAAACGCACGATCACGTGCGGAAGTCCGGCCGTGCCGACCATGAGGGCCATGGTGATGGCGGCAACGTCGAGCACGGGTCGCACGCCTTCGGTGTAAGCGGCAAAGCCGAGTTGGGTGCTCAGTCCATCCAGTCGATCGAGCAGGCTGACATCGGTATCAACCACATTGCCGCCAAAACCGAGCTGCGGGACCGCGTGGCCCGTCAGCATGATCGAGATGAAGATCGCCGGGACAAGGAAGGCAAACATCAGGACGCAGTATTGGGCGACTTGCGTGTAGGTGATGCCCTTCATACCGCCGAGCACGGCGTAGATGAACACGATGAACGTGCCGATGAAGACGCCGGTGTTGATGTCGACCTCGAGAAAGCGGGAAAACACGATGCCCACGCCGCGCATCTGACCGGCCACGTAGGTGAACGACACCACGATCGCGCAGAGCACGGCGACAATCCGGGCGGTTTGAGAGTAATAGCGATCACCCACGAAATCGGGGACCGTGAACTTGCCGAACTTGCGCAGGTAAGGCGCGAGTAGCAGTGCGAGCAACACGTAACCGCCTGTCCAACCCATCAGATAGACCCCGCCGTCCCGACCCATGAAGGAGATGATACCCGCCATCGAAATGAACGAGGCCGCGCTCATCCAGTCGGCCGCCGTGGCCATGCCGTTGTGGATCGGCTTCACGCCGCCGCCGGAGACATAGAACTCCTTGGTCGAGCCGGCGCGGGAACGGTAGGCGATGTAGAGGTAGAGCGCGAACGAGAGTCCGACGATGAGGTAGGTCCAAGACTGAACGGACATAAGCTAAGCAGGGTTGGGGAAAAGAAGGAGAGGCGGGAAAGGGGAGGGTGGGGCTGGTATCGTTCTTCGTTCTCGTAATCTTTCGCGTTCTCTTTTCGCCCGGTCCGGGATGGTTGCCGCGGGAGAACGATTACGAGAACGAAGAACGAGAGCGATTGAAGGGCGCGGGATCAGTCCTCGTGGAGATCGAACTCGCGGTCGTATTTGTTCATCCGCCACACGTAATACCAGATCACCCCGACAAACACGTAGATGGATCCCTGCTGGGCCATCCAGAAGCCGAGCCCGAAACCGCCCAGTTTGATGTTGTCCAGCGCGTCGGCAAAAAAGATGCCGCACCCGAAGGACACGAACGCCCAAATACTCAGTAAAACGGCAAGGAGTCGCAGGTTGGCGCGCCAATAAAGCGCACGACGGTTGTCAGGGGTAGCCATAGCGTTGTCAGCGATGGCGCGCTGAACTCGTCTGGTCAACGTTGGAGTCCGGTTAACCGTCGGTTGACTTCGAATCTGGGCGCGCAGGTCGAGCTTTACGCGCTTCGTTTGCAATTCAAACCTGCCGGCCATGAATGACCGCCAACTCGAACGCGCCCGCCGGTTGCTCTGCCAATTGCAGGACACGATTCGCGACGCGCTGCTCGCCACCCGCGTGAAGCAGCGGCGCACGTTTGCTCGCGTTGCCGCCGAGACCGCGGCCGATACCATCTACGAGATTGATCGGATTTCCGAAGCCGCACTGGTCGCGTGGTTGGAGAAAAACTGGCCCCAATCCTGGCCGGTGGAACTCGTCATGGAAGGCCTCGAGTCGGAGTTGACGTTTCCCGCCGGCACGCCGGTCACCGCCACGCAGTGGAAGCTCATCATCGATCCGATCGATGGCACCCGCGGTCTCATGCACGATAAACGCAGCGCCTGGGCCTTGGCGGGTCTCGCGCCCCAGCGCGGCGCGCGTAATCACTTGGGCGACATCGTGGTGGCGGCGATGACGGAGTTGCCGATCAGCAAACAATGGCGGGCGGATCAATTCAGCGCGGTGCGGGGCCGCGGTCGGGTCGTGGCCACGGCCCTGAACGTGCTCACCGGTCAACGGTCGCGGCTGCCGGTGCGGTTGTCCGCCGCGCGCGATTTCACGCACGGCTTCGCGACGATTGCGCGCTTTTTTCCCACCGCCAAGACGTGGTTGGCGCAGTTGGAGGAAAACCTCTGGCGTGAACTCGGCGTCCTGCGCGACGGGGGCGAGCCGCCGCCGGTATTTGAAGATCAATACATTTCCAGTGGCGGGCAATTGGCGGAGATCCTTCTCGGCCGTGATCGCATGGTGATCGACGTGCGTCCCGAGGCCTTTCGAGCGCTCGGCATCGATGGCAGCGGGCTCAGCAGTCATCCCTACGACCTGTGCACGGAGCTGTTGTTGCGGGAAGCCGGCGGCGTGGTGGAGCGGCCGACGGGAGGGCGTCTGCGCGATCCGCTCGATACGACGAGTCCGGTGAGCTTCGCCGCGTATGCCAATCCGCAGCTGGCGCGATTGGTCCGGCCGGTATTACGCCGGCTGCTCGAGTAGGGCGTGGCTGGCGGAGCGCGTTTTGCGCCAATTTGAGGTGTGACCAGTAGGAGCGGGCTTGCGCGCGATGCATACGGTGCACTGGCGACGAGAGGCAGGTGTCATCGCGCGCCAGCGCGCTCCTACGGTTCAGCCAGATTTCACCTGATTATCCGCCGTCGGGGCCGGCTCCGGCGCTTCACCACCCCAGCGCAGGCTGCTGACCCTGCCATTGCGGAAGATGATCTGCATGCCCGGCTCCTTGCCGGAAACATAGACCTTTTGTCGGTTCGGGACCTGATAGTGAATGCGCTGGCCGGTTCGCACGTCGAACTCGCTGACGTCCTCGTAGTTGACGATCTCATCGCGCTCGAACCGCTGCGTGATTTTGGGGTAGTTCCAAATGGTGACGATGCCGCCGTCCTTGGCCGTGAAAGTTTCCTGTCCGTCCGGCGCTCCCAGCGCGACCGAAACCATGTCAAAATCGTCGCCGACTTTGATTTCTCCGCGGGCGATGCGCTCCTGGGTCAACGGCGGCCACGTGCGCGTCACTTCCTCGCGTTGTTTCATTCGGGTGGCGATCGATTCGCAGCCGACCAACACCAGGCAACCACCAGCGACGAGCAACGAAACGAAGGGATGTTTCATGGTGGTGCGACGGTGGGCGGATATCGGGCTCAGGTCGAGCCTCTCCACGCTGGGCGACTCGATTGGATCGATTACAAAGATCTTGCGAATTTTAGCGTGGATCGGGGGATGGATGTGCTATCCACCGTTCGACGACTTACATGTCTGCATCAGCTTCGCCTCCCCGGCATTCTCTCGCTCTCGAGACCCTTCCGCAACCGGATGATACCACCTGCGGCCCCACCTGCCTCCACGCCATCTATCGCTATTTCGGTGAAGAGATTCCGTTGCCGCGACTCATCAAAGAGGTGCCGAAGCTGGAGACGGGCGGCACGTTGGGCGTGTTGCTCGCCACCGATGCGCTTCGGCGCGGTTATCAGGCCACGATTTATTCCTACAACCTGCAGGTCTTCGATCCGACTTGGTTCGGCTTGGACGCCACCGCGCTGGTCGCCAAGCTCGCGGCCCAACGCAAGGTGCGCCGTTCCGAAAAGCTCAAACTGGCCTGTGCCGCCTACGAAGAATATCTCAAACTCGGTGGTCGTATCCGCTTTGAGCCGCTGAGTGGAGCCCTCATCCGCCGTTACCTGAACCGGAACGTGCCCATTCTGGCCGGCCTCAGCTCGACTTATCTTTATCAGGCCATGCGCGAACACGGACCCAACGACGACGACGATGATCTCCGCGGTAATCCGTCGGGACATTTCGTGGTCATGAGCGGCTACGATCGCAAAGAGCGTTTGGTGCACATCGCCGATCCATTGCAGTCCAACCCCCATTCCCAAACCCGGCGCTATGCCATCGATATCAACCGCGTGCTGTCCTCCGTGCTGCTCGGTGTGCTGACTTATGACGCCAACTTGATGGTGATCCATCCCCCTTCCCATGCGTAGTTTAATTGTGGTTACCAACCCCGACCGCTGGCCCTTCGACATACCCGGCGTGGAAGTCGTGGCGGCGCGCGCCTATTTGACGGATCCGGCTTACGTGGCCCAGCGCGGTATTCGGGTCTACAACTTGTGCCGGTCTTACCGTTACCAATCGCTCGGTTACTATGTTTCCCTGCTGGCGGAAGCCCGCGGCCATCGTCCGCTGCCGGATGTTGCCACCACGCAGGATCTCAAATCCTCGGTGGTCGCCCGTATCTTGTCGGCCGAGGTGGATGACCTCATCCAGAAGTCGCTCGCTCCGCTCAAGGCCGACCGGTTCGTGCTGAGCATCTACTTCGCCCGCAATACGGCTCGGGCTTACGATCGCCTGTGCCAGAGTCTCTACAACCAGTTTCAAGCTCCGCTCATGCGGGCCACTTTCGTGCGTCGCGATGAGAGCTGGGAAATGCAGGACATCAGTTCGATCTCGGCCAGCGACGTGCCGGAATCCCATCGTCCGTTCGTGGCCGAAGTCGCCGCCGCTTTCTTCGAAGGTCGCCGCCCGACGCGCAAACCAAAGGTGCCGCCGCGCTACACCATGGGCATCCTTTACGACCCGACCGAGGCCCACAAACCGTCGGACGAAAAGGCCATTCAAAAGTTCATCCGGTCGGCCGAGCGCCACGACGTCGCCGCCGAGATTATCACCCGCGACGATTACTCCCGCCTCGCGGAGTTCGACGCGCTCTTCATTCGTCAAACGACATCGGTCAATCACTTCACGTTCCGCTTCGCCAGCCGCGCGCAGGCGGAAGGCTTGGTCGTGGTCGATGACCCGCAGTCCATTTTGCGCTGCACCAACAAGGTCTACCTCGCCGAGCTGTTGGAACGTCACGACATCCTCGCCCCCAAGACCATCATCGTGCACCGCGACAACCTCAACGAGGTCTGCGAGGCGCTCGGTTTCCCCATTATTCTTAAGCAACCTGACAGCGCGTTTTCGCAGGGAGTCAAAAAGGTCAAAACCCGCGAGGAGTTTGATGCCACCACGACCACGCTGTTCAAGGACACCGAGCTGCTCATCGCCCAGGAATTTCTGCAGACCGACTACGACTGGCGCATCGGTGTGCTCGATCGCAAACCCATCTACGCCGCCAAGTATTTCATGGCGCGCAAACACTGGCAGATCATTGCCAACGTAGAGGACGGCGATGCCGACTACGGCAAAGTCGAAGCCGTGCCGGTCGAACTGGTGCCACAGGCCGTCGTGCGCGCCGCGGTCAAGGCCGCCGGGCTGATCGGCGAGGGTCTTTACGGTGTCGACGTGAAACAAGTCGGCCGCCTCGCCTATGTGATCGAGGTCAATGACAACCCGTCCATCGATTCCGGCTACGAAGACACTTTGCTCAAGGACGCGCTCTACGACCGCGTGATCGAATACTTCGTCCGCAAACTCGACCGTCTCAAGGAACGCCGCATCGAAGAATGAAACCTCCGCACCTTTTCGCCTACTTTGGCGTCGAACTCGAATACATGATCGTCGACACCCAGACGTTGGCCGTCCGCCCGTGGGCCGACCGCGTGCTGATCGATGCCGCCGGCAAACCGACTTCCGACATCGAGCGCGGTCGCCTTACCTGGTCCAACGAACTCGTGGCGCACGTCATCGAGCTCAAGACCACCTTGCCCGAGGAATCACTGGACGGACTGGCCGAAGGTTTCGCCGCCGAAGTTGCCGAAGTGAACCAACGACTCGCGGCCCACGGCGTGTGCATCATGCCCACCGCCATGCATCCGACCATGCGGCCGGAGGAAGCGGTGCTCTGGACGCACGACTTCTCCGAGGTCTATGCCGCCTTTGACCGCATCTTCGATTGCCGCGGTCACGGGTGGTCGAACCTCCAGAGCGTGCATCTCAACCTACCGTTTTCCAACGACGCCGAGTTTGCCCGACTGCACGCGGCGATTCGCTTGGTATTGCCCCTGCTACCCGCGCTCGCCGCCTCGTCACCCTTTGTCGAAGGTCAGCCGACAGGTCGGCCCGACAACCGCCTCGCGTTTTACCGACACAATTCCGCCAAGCTGCCCACGTTGTGCGGTCGCGTGATTCCGGAGCGGGTGTATTCACAGGCTGATTACGAGCGGATCATCTTCGATCCCATTGCCGCCGAACTCGCGCCGCACGATCCCGACGGCGTGCTCGAAGCGCGTTTCTCCAACTCCCGCGGAGCGATTGCGCGATTCGATCGCAACTCGATCGAGATTCGGGTGCTCGACATCCAAGAATGTCCGGCGGCCGATCTGGCCGTGTTGCGCACCATCATTGCGTTGCTGCGCGAGCTCGTGGCCGAGACGCATGTGCCGCTCGCCGCGCAGCAAAGTATCGACGTCGAGCCGTTGCGGGCCCTCTTCGATGCGACGGTGGAGCAGGGCGCCGCCGCGCTGGTAGCGGAGCCAACGGTATTGCGCGCTTGCGGTGTCGCGACGCCGGTCTCGGCGGGAGAACTGTGGCGCCAAGTCATCGCCCGGTTGGATCCCTGTGCCACTGCGTCACCCGCCGAACAAAACGCCCTGGCCGTCATCGCGGCACACGGTCCCCTGGCCGGTCGCATGACCCGGGCGTTTGAGGCTGGCGAAACGTTGGACAGCATTTACCGCCGCCTGGCCACCGGTGTTGCCACCAACGCCATGTTCCAACCACTAAGCTAGAAACGGTCGGGTGTAGGAGCGTGCTTGCGCGCGATCCCGTTGCCTCTCCCACGCCGCGTATGCCGCGTTTATCGCGCGTCAGCGCGCTCCTTGTTGCTACCGTTCGCTATGCTCCGCCCGTTGGAGTTCGCTCAAGTCAAAATTGCGCAATTCCAACTCACTACGGAGCAACGCGTAGGTGGAATCCTCAATCGTGGGCGAACGTGTCATGATCCAAGCTTTGGTGCGGTCGGGGTGGCCGATGACGGTTTGCGTGTAGTCATCATTCACATACAGAATCAGGTAGGGAGCCGTGATGAGGCCGAAGAACGTCATGCGCCATTCCGCGTTGCTCTGCGGATCGAACACGCGGCCCGTGGGATGATAGTCTTTTTCGGGTCCATCCAAGGCGCCGGCGTTGAATCGGTAGGTGGTCAGGATTTTGCCGTCGTCACCTCGCGCGTAAGTTTCGGTGGGATTGAACGCTTCCCGATCAATGGGTGTCGGCGTGTAGCCGTGCACATACCACGTGCCCATGAAGCGATCGAGATCCACGAAGGGGGCGAGCGGCATGGGTGGGTCCCCGCGTCGCGGACCGGATTGGCAGCCAACCATCATGAGCAAGACGGTGAGCAATCCGGCGGCAGTGGGAAAGCGGCGTAATTTCATGACATCAACGCAAGCACGGGACGGCAGGTGTTGCGAATGACTCGGCCGGATTCTCGCTCCCATCAAGGCGGCAACTTACCAGCGATCAGTGCGAAACGGCACCGCCGGCAAACCGGCGCCGTTGAAAAGCGGGGCGACGGGGTTGGCCTGCCACGCGTAGCGCACGGCAATGGGTGAGGCGACTGCGGGGGAAGAGACGACGACGGTGTCACCTGCAACCCGGACATCGGCCCAGTGCCACTGACGATCCGCGCCCGCCACCGCGAACGCGTGAGCCGTATCGCCGCGCAGTTCGAGACCGCCGTCGGTGTGGTTGAAATGCACATGCGCCGCGCCGCCGACCACTTCGATACTCGCCAACTCCGGGCCCTGCCAAACGACAGTCTGGTCGTAGGCGAGTCCCAATGCTGCCAGCGCCGCGCGCTCTCCCACTGGTCGTTTGTCGCGCGGGTGAATGTCGTCGGGATCGCCGGTGTCGACCGTGTTGACAAAGGCGGTGCGACGGGCGACGCGGCTGGCGTTCCATTGCGCGTCCCGCACCGTTGCCCAGCCGTTGGTGAATCCGGGGTCGTCGCTGCGCGTCATAAAAGTCGGCAGACCGATGACCAGAAATGGCACATCACCTTGGCCGAAGACATCGCGCCAGTCGGCAATGAGTGCCGGCATCAAATCGTAATAGGAGTCGGGATAACTTTCGTTGGCCTCGCCCTGATACCAAACCGCGCCGCGAATCGCGAGACCCGTCACGGGATGAAGCATGCCTTGATACTGCACGATCGGTGCGGTCGGGTAATTCTCAAAATCAAGCGGCATGGGATGCGGCGGCGTAGCATCAACACTGACTTTGCCCTGCCAGGTGCCGGCCAGGTCGACCTTGGATTCGTCGCCCAGTTGCAGAAAAGGAATCCCCGCGTCGTTGGCGGGCACGCCGCCTGAGCCCGCGCGCTTAAAGATACGCAGCGCGATGACATTTTTGCCGGGTTTCAGGAGCTCGGCCGGCACGCGATGTCGTCGCGGGTTGCTGACCCATGAGCTCGCGCCCACCCACTCGCCGTTGATGTAGGACGTATCCATTTTTTCAACCTGGCCGAGAAAGAGACGCGCATCGCCGGCGGGCAGCGGGTCGGGGAGCTCGAAGGTTTTGCGCAGCCACACCACGCCCGGTTGTTCCGCCATGCCGAGGTCGTCGAAGCCGGTGGGGACCTGCACCTCGGTCCAGTCGTCGTCGTTCAACTCTTCCGCCGACCAAGGCGTCTCTGCGGCTTGACCAATGTCGTAGTCGTCGAGCCAGTGCATGAGAAAGCTGCCGTATTCACGCGGGATATCCGCATGACGCAGGCGTTCGAGTTCGGCCAGCTTCGGGGCGAATTGGGCAAACGGCGCGAGCCCGCGCGGACTGATCCAGCATTCGATCGCGGTGCCGCCCACCGCGGCGCGCACGAGACCGATCGGCACGCCGAGTTCGCGATGCAAACGTTGCCCCAACAAAAACCCGACGGCGGAAAACGCCCGGGCGGTTTCGGGCGTCGAGACTTTCCATTCGCCCTGCGGCGTAGGGGTGGGCGAATACGCCGAGTGGCTGGCCACATCAAAGAACCGCACTGCGGGTAGATCGGAGTCGGCCAGCACCGCGTCGGCGCCGTCCATGAAACCCACGCTCACCGCCATGTTGGATTGTCCGGAGCAGAGCCACACGTCGCCGACCATCACATCGGATAACTTGACGTTCTGTGAACCCGTCACGGAAACGGTGTAGGGGCCTCCCGTGGGCGGTGGCGTGAAGATGATTTCCCACCGACCGTCGGCGTCGACCTCCGTCGAGGTGGTTTGATTCGCGACGGTGAGGGTCACGGCTTCGCCGGTTTCGCCCCAGCCCCAGAAGCGATTCGGTTTGTCGCGTTGGAGGACCATGTGATCAGCAAACAACGGGCTGAGGAACGGCAGCGAATCGGCGGCGGCCGCAGACAACGTGAAGAGCAACGCGAGGCTCGACGCCAGTAAACGACGGCACCGGGTGACGGTGACAAGACGGGGAAATATCATGGCAACAAAGCGGGGTTCAGAAAACGTCGGACAGTCTACTCGACCCACGGGTGCGCACGAAACTGAATGCTCGGCTAACAACAGCGCGGGAACGTCGGGTGGCTCCCGCGCGTCCGCGCTTATCGCGAACCCAAAGCCGCCAGTGCCTGGGCCTCGCGCAACGGCTGCCGCACATGCACCACCTCATCGTCGATGAACGTCACCTGCTGGGTGATTTGGTAGAGCACGCGGTAGACGTCCTCGACCTGGGCGGTGTTTTGCTGGACGTCGATTTTACCCAGGCGGGAAGCTTCCTTGATGTATTTCGTTTTAAAATACGTCCAGGTGGTGCGCGTCGCACCAGTGGAAATGGGGAAAGCGTCGTATTCGTCCGGTTGACCGAACGCGAGTTGCACCATGTTGAGCGTGTCACCCACTTGGATGTCACCCGCCCGCACGCGGGCTTGTTCGGCCGGCGTCAGTGTGGCGAAAACCTCCGCATGCTGATTGATGCGCCGGTCGACGGATTGGCAGCCGGCCAAAATCGAACTTGCGACGCAGAGGAGAATCAAAGGGGCATTAAGTCGACGCATGATGCGTCACATTAGTGTAACGAAACCGTCACAACGTCGACACCTGACCGTCACGTCGGAGCAAATGTCACAAACGTTACAGCGATGGCTTGGTCTTGGACGGGCGCCGCCGGTCTTCCTCAATGATACCACGAATCGTATCAGGATCGGGAGCGCAGGACAGGCTGGTGATTTTGAGCGAGTGCCACGGCCGCACCCAACTGTTGTTCACCCCGATCAGGTCGCCATCGACCGTCAGCAACGGACCGCCGCTATCACCGGGCTTGAAGGGAAGATCCGAGCGCAGCACGACGCTTTTACCGTCGACCGGAAGCATGGGCGGTGTAGTGAGACGGCCGGCCAGTGGCTCGATGTTAAGTGGGCCTTCCCGATGCGTGCCGACGGCGATCACACGCTCGAGTTCCGGAGTGATGCGACCGAGCGAAATCGCGGGGCAGGAGAGGCCTTCGATATGGAGCAGGGCCACTTCACTACCGTATTCCTCGGTCGCCTCCTCATGCACGATCCGAGCACGGAGGAACCCCATTTTCTCACCAATGTAACCGAAGACCCAAACATTTTGACCCAGCACATGCATGTCGGTGATCAGATAGCCATCTGTCGTGATGGCGGCGGCGGTGCCGCTGCGGGATGTTTCGGGAAGCCCGCGAAAGATCGATTTTCCATCGATGAATTCGTCATAAGGAGCGAAAGCCGCGTCGTCGCTGAATATGACGAAGATGGATTGCTGAATACGGTTCCAATCGTCGCCCAACAATGCCTTGGCTTCGTCGATGGAGGCTTGGCGTTTCTGGGCCGAAGGAAGGTTGAGCGACGTGCATCCGCTTGAGGCCAGTAAAGCGGCGAGAGTGAGCGGTAAAACGGAGCGGGGTAAATTCATCCGATTTGATTCAGTTAAGGCGCACCCGGCGCAGGCGCAGGGCGTTGGTGACGACGCTGATGGAGCTGAGGCTCATCGCCACGCCCGCAAACATCGGGTGCAGCAGCCAGCCGGTGAGCGGATAGAGGAGTCCGGCGGCGAGTGGCAGGCCGAGGCTGTTGTAAAAGAAGGCGAAGAACAGATTTTGTTTGATGTTGCGCAAGGTCGCCCGGGCGAGCGTTACGGCGGCAGCAAGTGCGGCGAGGTCACCGCGCACGAGGACGAGTCCGGCGCTGTTCATGGCGATGTCCGTGCCGGTGCCCATGGCCACCCCGACATCCGCCGCCGCGAGGGCCGGGGCGTCGTTGATGCCGTCGCCCGCAAAGACGATGGTGGCCTGACCGATTGCCTGGGCCTTGGCCTCGTTGACGAGCTCTTGTTTGCGCGCGGGTGTGACTTCGGCATGCACCGCGTCGAGTCCCAACTCATCGGCGATCCGACGCGCGGCGGACGCGCGATCGCCGGTGACCATGACCACGCGAATTCCATGGGCGTGGAGGGCGCGTAGTGCGGCGGGGGTGCTGGCCTTGATGCGATCTTCCAACGCGATAAGACCGAGCAACGCGTCGCCCCGTTTGACGGCTACGAGCGAAGCATGCGGATGCGCGGCAATGTGCGCGTCGGGGCTGACGCGACCCACCTCGATGATTGCTCCGTCGATGGTGGCGCGGGCGCCGTGTCCGGGTTCGCTGTGAAAATCGGTTGAGGCCGGAACGGGGAGGGCACGTTCCTGGGCGGCGTCGACAATGGCGCGAGCGAGTGGATGTTCGCTGTGAGATTCAACGGCGGCGGCGAGGGCAAGAACGGTGTCGGCATCACCCTCCACCGCCACGACCCGGGGCCGGCCTTCGGTAAGGGTGCCGGTTTTGTCGATGAGCAGAGTGGTGGCATGGGCAAGGCGTTCAAGGGCGGTCGCGTCCTTGACGAGCACGCCGGCTTGAGCGCCGCGACCGATGCCGGTGACAATCGAAACGGGCGTCGCGAGCCCCAGCGCGCAGGGGCAGGCGATGACCAGCACGGCGACCGCATTGAGGAGCCCCCAGAGCCAGCCTTGGTCGCCACCCCAGATCCACCAACTCGCCAACGAGATCAACGCGATGGCGCCCACGGTGGGCACGAAAACATTCGAAACCCGATCGGCGAGTCGGGCGATGGGCGGGTCGCTGTCGGCTGCCTCCTCCACCAGTTTGATGATCTTGGCCAGCAAGGTATCTTCGCCGACCGAGCGAGCGGTCATTACCATGGCTCCGGAAGTGTTGACCGTGCCGGCGCTCAGCGCGTCGCCGACGGTTTTGAGCACGGGCTCGGGTTCGCCGGTCAGCATCGATTCGTCGACCTCGCTGCGACCCCCGGCAACCGCGCCGTCGACGGGCAGGTTTTCGCCCGGCCGAATACGCAGGCGGTCGCCGACCTGCACCGCGGCGAGCGGCACATCGGTCTCCTGTCCGTCCGAATCGATCCGGTGGGCAATGGGCGGCGTGAGGTCCATGAGACTGCGAATCGCGGCGTCGGTGCGAGCGTGGGCGCGTTGCTCAAGAATCTGTCCCAGCAGCACCACGGTGGTGATGAACGCGGTGGCTTCGAAATACAGCGGCACGCCGTGCGCCGTGAGCAGCGCGGGCGGAAAATGATGGCCCCAGATCAGGGCCACGAGGCTGTAGCCATACGCGGCGCCCGTGCCGGTAACGGTGAGCGTGAACATGTTGGTGTCGCGCTCGACGATCGACCACCACCACCGCCGGATGAAAAACCAGCCGCACCAGAAAAACACCGGCGTGCTGAGCGCCAGTTGCAGCCAACCATTGGTGGTGTGGGATAGACCGGGGAAACCGTGCGACCAAGCCGGGATGAGCATCGGCCCCATGGCGAGAATCAGCACCGGGAGCGTCAACGCGACGGCCAGATAGAACCGCGGCCGCAGCACGCGTTCGTGCGGCATGCCCATGTAGACGATCTCGTGGGCGTCGGGTTCGTCGTTTTTCATTACGCTCTTAGTTACGGGTGCGTGGCCGCCGCAGCCAGAGGAAGATAACCGGGGTCACGATGAGGATGTGGAGCAGGCTGGAGATCATGCCGCCGACGACCGGAGCGGCGATGGGGCGCATGACTTCGACGCCACTGCGATCGAGCCAGAAGAGCGGGGTGAGCGAAGCGACCGTCGTCGCGACCGTCATGACTTTCGGGCGCAGCCGGAGTTTGGCTCCCGCCACCACGGCGGTGGTGAGTTCGGGCAACGTGAGCTCGCGGCCGTGGGCGGCCCGGGCGGCGGCAACGCTTTCCTCCAAATATACCACCATGACGACGCCGGTCTGGATCGCGGTGCCGAACAGCGCGATGTAGCCGACCCACACCGCGACCGAAAACGGGTATCCCAGCCACCATTGCAAAAACACGCCGCCGGTCAGCGCGAAGGGCACGGCGAGGATGACGTGCGCGGCTTCGGCGGCGGAGCGGAACGTCATCGTGAGCATGAGAAAGATGATCACGAGCACCGCCGGCACCATGACGCGCAGCGTGTTGCGGGCGCGTAGTTGGTTTTCGTATTGGCCGGCGTAAGTGATCGTCATGCCCGGGCCGAGCGTGATCTCGGCTTCGATGCGTTGTTTGATTTCGTCGACGAACGAGCCGAGGTCGCGGTCCTGCACGTTCGCCTGCACAAAGACACGGAGGCGTCCGTTTTCGGAGGCGATTTCACTTGGTCCCAGGACGCGCACAACCTCGGCCACTTGGGACAAGCGGATGATCGCGCCACTCGGCGTCGGCAAGGGGAGATCGCCGAGGGTTTCGATGTCGAGGCGATCGGCGGCGTCGAGGCGGACCTGGATGGGCCAGCGTTCGCGACCTTTGATGGTCGTGCTTGCAACGGTGCCGCCGATACCGATTTCGGCGAGTTGAAGGACGTTGTCGGCGCGCAGGCCGTAGCGCGCCATGGCCTCGCGTTTGAGGCGGATTTCGAGATACGGTTTACCCTGCACGCGAGAAGGCGCGACGCCGACCGCGCCGGGCACGGCGGCCACGACTTTTTCGATTTCGAAGGCTTTGCGCTGCAAAGCGTCGAGATCGTCGCCGAAGATTTTGACGCCCACCTGGCCGCGAATGCCGGTGCTGGTCATGAGAATGCGGTTCTCAATCGGCATGAGAAAGCCGGGCACGTAGCCGGGCACTTGCGTGAGCAGGCCGGAGAGTTCGTCGACGATCTGTTGCTTGGTCACGCCGGGGCGCCAGTCCGCCTTCGGTTTCAAAGTGATGGTGGTTTCGATCATCTCGACCGGGGCCGGATCGGTGGCGGTGTCGGCGCGCCCGAGTTTGCCGGCGACGCGCACGACCTCGGGATGTTGGCTCATGACCTCGTCCTGCCACGCCATGATACGTTTCACCTCGGAGAGCGAGTTGGCGGGCAGCAGCACCGGCATGAAGAGCAGGTCGCCTTCTTCCAGCGGCGGCATGAATTCACGACCGAAGCCTTGGGTATGACGGGCGATCGTATCGGGCAGCCGCGCATTGACGGCGCGGGGTAAACCAAAGCTCAGGGTGAGCGCCGCCAGAAGCAGCACGACGGCGCAGCCCAGCACGACCACGCGATGGCGGAGCGCGGCGTTGAGCACGGGTTCGTAAATGCGCAGCAGCGTGCGCATGAGCACGTTGTTGTCTTCCTGACGAAAGGGACCGCGCACCAACAGGGTGCAGAACACCGGCACGGCCGTGACGGCGAGCACCGTGGCACCGATCAGCGCGAAGGATTTGGTGAACGCGAGCGGGTGGAACAGTTTGCCTTCCTGACCGCCGAGCAGAAACACCGGCACGAAGGCGAGAATGATGATGCCCATCGAAAACACGATCGGCCGGGCGACTTGTTGGGCGGCCGTGAGGGTGAGGTCGAAGATTTCGGCGGGCGTGAGTTTGGCGTCGGGTTCGCGCTTGGCCGCGAGGGCTTGTTCACAATGGCGAATGACGTTTTCGGTCATCACGATGGCGGCGTCGACCAGCACGCCGATGGAGATGGCAATACCGGTCAGCGACATGATGTGCGACGGAATGCCGAACCGATCCATGAGAATGAACGAGATCAGGATCGAAGCGGGCAGCGGCAGCGTGACGATCAGGATGCTGCGGAAGTGAAACAGGAAGATGATGTGGGCGAGCGTGACCAACAGGATTTCCTCGGTGAGCGCGCCCTTGAGCGTATCGATGGCGCGCTCGATCAGCGAACTGCGATCATAGAACGGTTCGATGGTCAGGCCGTCGGGCAATCCTTTGGCCAAGGCCGCGATGCGAGCCTTGACGTCCTGAATAACCTGATACGCGTTCTCGCCGTAGCGCATGACGACAATGCCGCCGACGACCTCGCGGCCGTTGACGTCGAGCGCGCCGCGCCGGAACGCGCCGCCGATGCGCACGGTGGCGACATCACGCAGCAGCAGCGGGGTGCCTGCGCGGGCCTGCACGGGGATGAGTTCCAGATCCTCAATCGACTCGATCAGACCGACGCCGCGCACCACGAACTCCGCGCCGTTTTCCTCGATGGTCTTGCCGCCGACGTTGCGGTTGCTGGCGGCGACAGCGTCGAGCACTTCGCCGAGGGTGGCGTCGTATTGGCGCAGGCGAGCGGATGACACTTCGATCTCGAACTGTTGCACGTGCCCGCCGATGGAGGCGACTTCGGCGACGCCCGGCACGGCGGCGAGTTGGTAGCGGATGAACGTATCCTGCAACGTGCGCAACGAGCCGAGGTCCTGCGTGCCGGATTGATCGTTGAGGTAGTATTGATAGATCCAACCGAGGCCAGTGGCATCGGGGCCGAGGCGAGCGGTGACGCCGTTCGGGAGCGTGTCGCCGATGGAGTTGAGCCGTTCGAGCACGCGGGTGCGGGCGAAGTAGTTTTCGACGTCGTCGTTGAAGATGACGGTGAGAAACGAGAACCCGAACATCGACGACGCTCGGACCGTGCGCACGCCAGCGAGGCCTTGGAGATTTACCGAAAGCGGATAGCTGATTTGGTCCTCAACCTCTTGAGGAGATCGACCGGGCCAATCGGCGTAGACAATGACTTGGTTTTCCGAGAGATCAGGAATCGCGTCGATCGGCACCCGCTGGAGCGCGACCACGCCCCAGGCGCATACGGCGATGAACGCACTTACCACCAGAAAGCGGTTGTGCAGGGACCAATGGATGAGGCGGTTAATCATGGCGCGAAGCTAGTCCGAAACCCTCAGTCCAATTTTTCGCCGCAGGTGAGCATCATCTCGCCGTAGAACGGATTGCGCAGCTCGTCGGTGCGTTGGACCCAGCGACCGGTGCCGAGCACGGGTGACATGGGGCATTGGAAGATGGAGACTTTCCCGGCGTGATGCAGGCCGGCGGCGCGGGCCAAATCGGCGATTTCGGTGCTGAACAATTCAAACGGTTCACGCGCTTCCTTGAGGGTCGGGCCGTCGATGAGGGCGTTGACCTTTTCGGCGAGGGGACCGTCGGCGGCATCGGGCGCATTTTCCATATACGCCGACCACGCGGCGTGAACGGCGGGCAGCGTTTCAATGTAGCCGGTCAGATCGTCGTTGGCCAACACGGCGGCGGCATCGGCGGCGGCGAAGATGAGGGGTTCGAGGGCCGCGATGTCGGCGGCGGGTTCGGCGTGGGGCATCGGCATCTCGTCGACGGCCGCCATGGCCATCGGCGCGGCCAGTTGGGCTTGTCCTTCCAAAAGCAACGCGGCGCGCGTCACGACGCGGTCGCCGGGTTGCAGGCCCGCGGTGATTTCAAAGTTGTCGGGGGTGGCTCGGCCCAGCGTGACGGTGCGCGGCAGGTAGGCCTGATCGGGCAGCGCGACGAATACGGTCGGCTCGGCCCGCGTGAACAGCACGGCGCTGCGCGGCACGGTGAGGGCGTGGCCCTGCGGAATGGTGACCTGGGCGGTCGCGGTCTGGCGGTGGCGCAACGAGCCATCGGGATTAGCCATGACGACGCGGGCCTTGGCGGTGCGGGTCATGGCATCGAGATTGGGATCGATGAAGGAGATGTAGCCCACGCGCGGATCGCCGGAGGAACCGGCGGGTGTGACCGTCACGGCCTGGCCCACGCGCAGCAGATCGAGGTCACTCTCGTAGACGTCCAACACGAACCACAGCGTCGAAAGGTCGCCGAGTTCGAAAAGTGATTCAGCTTCGTTCACGTAGGCTCCGGCGTAGGCCTTTTCACCCCGGGAAATGACCGTGCCGGCAAAGGGAGCACGGACGGTCACGATGGCTTCGGGCCGACGCGTTTGCTCCAGTCGCTCGATGTCGGCATCCGTGGCCCCGAGGTCGAGCAGGCGTTCGCGCGCGGCGGAGATTTCGGACGCCGAAATCGCGCCCGTGCCCACGGCCAGCCGTTCGAGGTAGATCCGTTGGGCGGTCAACATCGCGGTGCTGTAGAGCGTGGCGAGGGGGTCACCGGCGGCGACGATCTGGCCGACTTGGTCGACGGAGAGCGTCTCGATGCGGCCGGGCACGCGGGCGGTGAGCACGCGATGCCGGGTGTGGTCGGTTTCAAACGTGCCGTTCACGCGCAAGGTGCGGGAGAGATCGGTTTCGTGGGCGACGGCGGTGGCGACACCGATGACGGCGGCGGTGGATTCGGAGAGTTTCACCGTCTCGCCGTCCCCGAAACCCGCATCGCCCTCGTAGACGGCGACGAGCGCCATGCCGCAGATCGTGCAACGTCCGGGCTGATCGGACGTGATCCATGGGTGCATGGGGCTCTGGTAGAACTTGATCGTGCGTTCGCTGCCGGACGCTGCGGCCGCACCGGCGTCGGCCAACTCATCAGACGACGGCCGACCGAAGAAATAACCCGCCGCCACCGCGACCACGGTCACGACCAGAAACAAGGGAAGGGAAGGGCGGACGGGCGGATTCATCAGTTGGTGTGTTTGGCGTGGTCGGGCTTGGTCGACGGGCGCGGGGTGTCTTTGGCGTCCTGCTTGGCTTTCGCCGCATCGAGTTTGGCGAGGAAACGCTCGGGATTGCTGTTAAAACGGCCGACGCACATTTCGCAACAGAGACGGACTTCGCGGTCGGGTTGGTCTTTGACCTGGTGATGGAGCACGTAGGGTTCGCCCATGCCACCGAGCTTTTCTCCGGACACGACGCAGGTGGATAACGGATACGCGTCCTTGGGGGCGTCGTTTTCGTGATGCGCGGCGAAGGCCGGGCCGGCCAAGGTCAAGGTGAGGAGGGTCGCTAGTAGAGTTTTCATACGCAGCATATTACGCCGACGAAACGCTGTCCCCTCGGATTTCTTTGGTCGCGGCGACAAAAGCCGTGACCAAGGGATGCACGTCGCCCCGCAATATGGCCCGTTCGGGCTGAAACAGCGTGCCGATGCAGAACGGATGGGGCGCGAACTCCCCGGCGCGGATCTCGCCGTTGGCTTCATCAAAGCCGGTGAATCGGAGACCGACCGCTTCCAGCCTTGGTTGCCAGGCGGGAGACAGGCTGAAGCCGCAATTGTAGCCGACATCGGCGCAGCGAGTGCCCAACAACGCGGCGAGTTGACTGCCGGGAGTGAATCGCACGGTGCCCAGTGCTTCGCGCAGACTGCAACTCAATGGCACGCACACCGGGTCCTCGGCCTCGCCATCGATCTCGGCGTGGGCGTTCTCGGCGGCGCCGCACCGGTCGCGGGCGCATTCGAGCAACAGGTGTTGAAAGCCACCGCAGGTGCCGAGAAAGGGGATGCGGTTTTCACGCGCAAACTGGATCGCGTTAAGCGCGCCGGTGGTGGAGCGATATGGGCTGGCGGGCACGCACCACACGCCGGCGGCGGCCGGGAGAGTCGCGGCGGGGTTGCCCACCTGAGTCGTGGGCAACCACTGCCACGTCGCGCCTGCGGCTTGCAGCGAGCGTTCGATGGCCGGATGGGCGGTGACGGTGTCATCGCGATCGCCGACGAGCACTATGACGCGTGAGGATGGGCGGGTGGTCATCGCTGCCCAACATGCGCTCCCGCGAAAGACGGCGCGATGCAAACCGCTCGGTCTCCGCGCTCAATTGTCGCCCAAACATGGAACGACAGCTGCGACGCGGTGCCGGATCAGGCGAGATTGCGCAGCCGGGCTTGCAGCTCGCGCAGCCCGACCGTGAGCGGGAGCTCGTTGCCATCGCTCAGCACCACGATCTGGTGGCCCGAGGCGGTGCTGGATACCTCCCGCACGTGATGGAGATTGGCGACGGTCGACCGCGAGGTGCGGAAGAAGCGGCGGGGACAAAGCTCCGCCACCAACTGGCTGAGGGTGCGCCGCATGATGTGTTTGCTGTCGGCGGTGCGCAGCACGACGTAGTTGGCGGCGGCCTGAATCGAAATAATGTCTTCGGCGGGCACGACGCGATAACCCTTGCCGGTTTTGATGAGGAGCCGGTCGGTGGTCGCGCTGTTCGCATCGGATTCAACTCCGGCATCGGCGACGTGACGGCGGGCGCGTTGCAAGGCGGAGGCGAAGCGGGCGCGGGAAAACGGTTTCAGCAGGTAGTCCGTGGCCTCCAGATTGAACGCTTCGACTGCCGATTCGGCGTGCGCCGTGGTGAAGATGACCCGGGGATGCATCACGCGACTGATCTCCTGCAGGACGTCGAGTCCGTTGGTGCGGGGCATTTCGATATCGAGAAAAATGAGATCGGGTCGTTCGGTGAGAGCGCCGTCGATGGCATCGTCGCCGTTGGCGTATTCGCCCACGATTTCGATATCGTTTTCATGGGCGAGTAGTTCGCGCAGTCGCGCCCGGGCGGGCGCTTCGTCGTCGGCTATGAGGATTCGCATGTCGGGTCGTGGCAGGGATGAAGCGGTAAATTGATCTCGGTAAAGTAGCCCCCTTCGGTGCGGGGTTGGGCGTGCAGACTGGCGGCGTCGCCGTAGAGGGTCGCGAGACGGTTGCGCACATTGGCCAGTCCGACCCCGGGTCGGCTCGAACCGGCTTTGGCCGTCGTGGTCGAGCGGTGGTGGTCGATGAGGGTGAGGCGTAGTTGGTCACCGATCTGCTCGGCCCGCAGTTCGATCTTGCCGGGAGTCGTGGCGCGATCGAGGCCGTGCACGATCGCATTTTCCACGATCGGTTGCAGCACGAGCGGCGGCACCGCCGCGTCGAGGAGTCGACGGTCGATGTGCGGGGCGAAATCAAGTCGATCGCCGAAGCGGTGACGCTGAATGCACAGGTAGAGGTCAACGAGTTCGAGCTCCTCCGTCAGCGTGACTTCGTGTTGTTGTGATAAAGTCAATACACGGCGCAGCAGATCGCTGAGCGCGCAGACCATTTCCTCGGCCTGACGTGGGGCGGTGGAAATATAGCTGGTGATGGCGTTGAGGGTGTTGAACAGGAAGTGCGGCTGCAGTTGGCTTTGCAGCGCTTGCAGCCGGGCCTGGGTCAGCAGGTGCGTGGACTCAGCCGCCGCTTGGGCGGTGTCGAGGGCCCGGCGGTGATTGCGCATGGCTTGGGCGACGGCGAGTAAGAGGATATAGAACGGCACGATCAGACCCGAGCCGAGTGAACGGATGGTCATGACCACTGCGAGGGACTGAGGGTCGGGTTCCGGGAATTCACCGCTAAAAAAACGCATGTGCCGTCCGTCGACAAACGCCCTCGTTTCGCCGGTGGCCGTCCGTTCGGGTGGCCAGGAGGGACCGCCGCGAGGTCCGGAGGCGAATGCCTCCGGGGCGCGCTCCGTCGCCGGGGCAGGAGAAACCTCGGTGCGGGGCCGGGAGACGGTTTCCGACGAGAGCGAAACCATCCTGGCCGGCCGGGTCGGGGTCAGGCGGGGCCAATTGTGAATCCGCGTTTCCCGGATCCAGTCCGAAGAAAGGTATCCGCCCAGTGCGAGGGTCGCGCAAGCGGCGAGGTGGATGGGCAGGGTGCGGCGCCACCGATCGTGGTCGAGCGGCGCGACCCGGGCCAGCGCGATGATGATGACGGCGAGGAAGGCCCACGGACTCCATCCGACCGCGACGAGCGTGGCGGCGACGCCGGCGTCGACATCGATGAACCGCAACAATGGCCAGGTGAAGGCGATGCCCACCACCAGTGACACCGCGATGAGCAGCGCCGTGATTCTCCATTCCGTGCGGCGTCCGGCATCGCGGGACGACGGCGAGGAAGAGGGAACGGGAACGGGAGCAGGAGGCATGAGGAATCGAGGCGTCCCCGTTCCGCTTAGGCGGAAGGTGACGAGCGGGATGGGACGCCCATTTTGCCTGTAGGTTTCATTCCGAGGTGACAAAGCACCATGTATTCGTCCCCGCCTGAGGCGGGTCCGTCCCGGATTGGCCGGGGTTCATCCAGCGATAACCCGAATTCATGGAAAATGCGGGTCATACTCCGCACTCATGTTGAACACCTGCTTCCGCTGCCCCGCCCTTTTGCGCGCGGTTTTGATTTCGTGCCTTCCGGTTGGACTCGCTGCGCAAACCGCGGAGGAAGAGCCGGCACCCGAGGAGATCCTCAATAAATACGCGCGTTCATTGCCGGACCATTTGCTGGTCGAACCGTATCACAACGAGTTTTCCGTCAGCCTCCGTTTGCTGGGCAACGCGAAGGTGCAGTTTTCCAACCTCGGCTTGATTCGGACCGATTTTGACGAGGATGACGCCACCACCCTGAGCAACCGCGTCTACGCCGACGGTTACGTGGGATTCGACCAACGCGGGGAAACCTCCAACTCGTTCAACCTGAGCGACGGGGCCACCAACAACTGGAGCTACGCCGACGAGGGGCAGGTTACCGCCGATGGCACGGGTGTCATGTTTCACGCCTACGCGTCCTCGCCCAACGACTCCGTGGTGGAGGCGGAAAGCGGCAAGGCGGTGAATCCAGATCTCGAATACTCGCGGGTGCTGTGGCAGGGCGGGCGCTGGGCGGGGCCGCGCCGGCGGGCCTGGCAGGTGGGTTGGCTGGGCGGGTGGGGACTGAGCGACGTCAACGCCAAGTTTCGCGGCACGACCACGGCCGACCTCGTGATCACGACCGACACCTACTCCCTGCTCGGTGCCCCGGCCCCGACCATCGAGTATGACGACGACGGCGTCTCCCTCGGCTACACGTCTCCGTCCTACCAGACGGTGGAGTTGGTCGGCGAAGATGGCATCACCACGACCTACGTGGTCGAAGACTCCACGCTGCTCGGCAACCTGCCGCAGGATCGCACCGTGCAGACCATCTCCGACGGCGCGGAGATCGAGGGGTTTTGGCAGGTGCACGGCGCGTATTTCACCTTGCGCTCGGGACCGTGGATGCGGTGGGAGCCGATCAACAATATTTCGCTCAAAGTCAGCGGCGGCGGCACGTTCACGCTCATCGGTCTGTCGATGCGTTATGCGGAAACGCTGATCATCGATGCCGACACCCAAAGCGACGAGATCAGCGAGCAAAGCGACACCCAGACCGAGACCTTCGCGGGCGTCTTCGGCAGTGTCGACGCGGAGTGGATGCTGAACGATCGCACCTCGTTTTTCGCCAGCGCCTACTACGAGGACTTCGACGAGGAACTGAGTCTTGAAATCGACGGCCGCGAGGCGGCGGCGGAGATCTCCAGCGGGCTCGGCCTGCGGATCGGCATTACCACGAAGTTTTAGAATCCCCCCATTTTTCGGACCCTTATGAAACGATTTTTCCTGTCCCTGCGGTGGTCGGCCCGGTGTGCCGTCGTCGCTCTTTTAATTTCGACCGGTGCTGGCGCGGTCACGCCCAAACCCGAGGCGTTCGATCCCAATTTTAATGGCATCGTAAACGCCGTGCTGGTGCAGCCCGATGGCAAGATCATCATGGGCGGAGCCTTTACGGGTTTACACCCCGGCAACGTCGGTTCGCCCGCTCTCCGGGGGCGACTGGTGCGCTTTCACGGCGACGGTTCCATCGATACCACCTTTGCCCCCATATTTTCCGGCCCGGTCAAGGCGCTGGCTCTGGATGCGGACGGCAATCTGTTGGTGGGTGGCGGCTTTGCATACGTCCTCGACGGCGACGAGTTGATCGAGCGTCACGGCCTGGCACGTTTGAACCCGGAGGGGGTGGTGGATCGCGACTTTGCCGCCCAGTTCGACGGGGAAAATGCGGGGCGCGATGCCGTGGCCGCGATCGCGGTGCTGGCCGACGGCACCATGGTGGTCGGGGGCACGTTCCGCACGGTGCAGACGTCGGCGGACGATGCCGCGGTGGCGCGACCTTATCTGGCGCGGCTGCATGCGGACGGCTCGCTGGTGGATGACTTTCAACCGGAGCTTAACAACGAAGTGCGGGTTCTCGCGGCGAACACCGACGGCGGCTTCCTGGCCGGAGGTGCATTCACGACCGTGGGCGGCCACGCGGCCGGGCGGTTGGCGCGGTTCGATGCGGCCGGCGATTTTGATGCCACTTTTGCGGTGAGTTTTGACAATCTCGTCACCGCGCTCGCCGTCGAAGTCGACGGAGCGCTGTTGGTCGGCGGTGATTTCATCACCATGCGCGGGGCGGACGATTTGCTTGATGTTACCCAACTCTTTCTGGCCCGGGTTCGACCCGACGGCCGACGCGATCGCGATTTTCATCCGCGTCCCAGCGCCCGGGTCACGGCGCTGGCGGTGGAACATACCGGATCAATTTTGGTGGGCGGCGATTTCAACAGCTTTCTGCCGTTTGTTTCCCAGTCCCTGACCTCCGCGCCGCGTCTGGCCCGCTTGAACCGTGCCGGAGAAGTGGATACGAGTTTCGGGGCCACGCCCAGTGCGACGGTCAAGAGTATCGCGCTGCAGGAAGACGGGGCGGTGGTCGTCGGCGGCCTGTTCACCACGGTGTCGGATACGATCACGGGCACGGTGGTGACGCGATTGTTCGGCGTGCGCATGCACGAGAACGGCCGCGTCGAAGCGGCGTTTTCCCCGGGATCATCGGCGGCGTTGGTGGAGGCGCTGGAAAGGGCGGACGGATCCATCCTGCTGGCGGGATCGTTCATCAATTTCGGCGGCGCGACGCGCACCAATCTGGCGTTGATTTCGGCGGACGGCGTCCTGGATGAATCCTTTGCGCCCGAGATCAACGGCGCGGTGCAAACGATGGTGGAACAGGCCGACGGCAAGATCGTCATCGGCGGCAACTTCATCTCGCTCAACGACGAGGACTATTACTACCTGGCACGGTTGAATGCGGATGGCACGCGGGACGAGTCCTATGATCCCCAGCCCAATGGTCCGGTGAGCACGATGTTGTTGGAGGATGACGGCAGCATCACCGTCGGCGGTAGTTTTACGGGTTTCACTCCCGATTACGATGCCGACACCTCGCCCGACGACTATGAGGGGGTGGGCCAGGCCTACCTCGCGAGAATCACGGCGGCGGGATATGTGGATGAATCGTGGCAACCAATCACGGACGGCGCGATCGCGGCGATGGCGCGTCAGCCCGATGGCAAGACGCTCATTGGCGGCAGCTTTTCCGGAGTGGGCACGGAAACCTTCAGTGCACTTGCCCGGGTGCTGGTGGATGGAAAAGTGGATAAGGATTTCGGACCGCTGCCCAACGGGGTCGTGCGCTCCATCGTGGTGGAGGACAACGGAGATATTCTCATCGGCGGTGATTTCACGTTGCTCGAGCTCGACGACGAAGAAGGTGACGATGACGACGAGGACGATATCACCAACGACGATGCGGATCGGCTGCGGCTGGCCCGGCTCCATGCGGACGGCTCGCTCGATCTGGCGTTTCGACCGGCGGTTGACGATTCGGTGTTGGCGATGCAGGTCCTCGCCGACGGCGATATTCTGGTCGGCGGCGCGTTCACCCGGTTCGTCGATCTCGATACGGAGGAGGAAACCGTGGCGGCCTATCTCCTGCGACTCAACCCTGACGGCACTCGCGATGACGGCACGGTCTGGCAAACCAACGGTTCGGTGGAGTCGTTGCTCACCCTGAGGGATGGCCGTGTGCTGGTGCTCGGAACCTTTGGCGCGATTTACAGCGACGATGATCGATCGGTGCGCACCGAACCGCCGGTGGTCGTTTACGGAACGGAGTCGGGGGTGGACATCGCGTGGAACACCCGCGCTGACGTTGACCCTGATCGCTACATCGGGGCGCTGACGGTGCAACGCAGCGGCCAAATTCTGGCGGGCGGCCGGTTCGATGGTCTTGCCGGCAGCTCGTGGGAAAACGTGCTGCGATTCACGGCGCAGGGATCGATTGACGGCTCGTTCGCGTTGCGGGCGGACGGGGCGGTCCACACCTTGATCGACCGGGTGCCGAGTGGCATCTGGGACACACTGCGTTCACCGGTCGCATGGATGGCGGCGGACGGCCTCGATTTTGCCGGGGCGAACTACGCACACCTCAGCGCGCTTTCCGGACGGGTGCAGTCGGCGGCGCGCGAGAGTGATGGCTCCGTCCTGCTCGGGGGCTATTTTACAAACACCGCCAATACCTCGGGGTCCAACCTGGTGCGACTCCGCGTGGACGGAACCTTCGATCCTGATTTCCGGCCCAACCCCAACTCCACCGTGACTGAAATCGCGCTGCAGCCGGATGGTCGCATCATCATCGTGGGGTCGTTTGATGACGTGGATGGCGTGGAGGAGAATTACATCGCGCGCCTTTGGCCCGACGGTTCGGTGGACACCACGTTTAAGGCGGTGCCGCAGTCGTCGATTTCAACCGTCGCATTGCAGGAAGACGGGAAAATCCTCATCGGCGGCAGTTTCCAATACTTCGACGTCGACGACGGGGAGGAGGATGACGACGACGGCGACGAAGCCACCGATGATGACACCGCCCAGCGTTATCTTGCCCGGCTCAACACCGATGGAACATTGGACAAGAGTTTCGTGCCGGTGCTCAATGGTTATGTCGGCTCCATCCAGGTGCACCCCAGCGGGGAAATTTCGATTGGCGGCGAGTTCACCTACCTGACGATTTCCGACACCTCCACGGTGCGCAATGGACTGGCCCGGCTGACGGCGGAAGGACTGCTGGTCGAGGATTTCGATCCTTCGCCCAACGGCACGGTGTGGGACCTCGAACTGCAGGCCGACGGCAAACTTCTGGTCGCCGGCGCGTTTACCGGTTTCGACAACCTGAGCGACTTTCAGGACGACGATGATGACGGCGACGGCGACACCGATGACGACGGCAACGACATCGCCGACGAAGATTCGGATGTTTATTATCTCGCGCGGCTCAACGTCGATGGCTCGCTGGATTTGGATTTTAACCCGACGCCCAATGCGACCGTCCGGGAAATCGCGCTGCAGGCGGATGGCGCCCTGTTGGTGCGCGGTGATTTCGGCGCGTTTTTTCCCGACGCGGCGGAGTATGGCATCGCTCGCCGCGGCGTGGCGCGCGTGAACGTCGATGGCTCGGTTGATGCGCGTTTCAACCCCAATCCCGACGACGAAGTCTACATGATGATCGAGCTGGCGGATGACTCGATCCTGCTCGGCGGTGACTTCGAGTCCCTCGGTTTGGAAGCGGTGCTCTATGTGGGGGGAGCGTTCGACACCTTGAATGATTTGGCCATCCCACGGCTCGGTCGAGTGCAGTCCGACGGCAGTCCCGATGGCAACTATGCGCCGACCCCCGATGGTGACGTGCATGCGTTGGTGGGGACGCCGGACGACCGCATGATCGTGGCGGGGGCGTTCACCACCTTGTTTGGGCAAACGCGTGCGCGCATTGCCCGTTTGGAACAGGACGGTTCGCTCGATGCGGACTTTGCGCCGGTGGTCGACGGCGCGGTGCGCGCCGTCGCCATTGACCAAAATGGCGGCGTCTTGATCGGAGGCGATTTCACGACCGTCGATGGCCAGCCGCGAGCAGGGCTGGCCCGGTTGTGGAGCGATGGCTCGCTGGATCCGGACTGGACGCCGACGGTGATGGGAGCCGTGCAGTCGCTGGCGGTGCTGCCGGACGGTCGGGTGGTCGTTGCCGGGGAGCTTTCAGCCGTCAATGGCCTGGCGCGCACCCACCTGGCGGTGGTCTCCGCGACGGGGGCGTTGGACGCGGAATTTGCTCCGACAATTGACGGCGCGGTTCACGCCGTGGCGGTGCGCGCCGATGGACGCGTGACGATCGGAGGCGCCTTCGGGAGCGTGAACGGTGCGGCGAGTCCGCGGGTGGCCACGCTCGACTTGAACGGCGCGCTCTATGCGGCGGGTGAGTCCGGCACCAATGGAACCGTCTACGCCCTGGCCATCGACCGCGAAGGACGTTTGGTCGCGGGCGGCAGTTTTACCCGTTTGGGCGAAGTCTCCCGTTCTCTGCTCGGCCGCACCAGCATCGCTTCCAGTTTCGGGCAGACCCTGCTCGTGGATGAGGACGGTCGTGGATTGACGTGGGTGCAAACCGGAGCGGCGGCGACCCCGGCGGCGGTGAAGATCGCGGTTTCACTCGATGGCGAGGAATGGATCGAACGAGGTCTGGCCACCCGTAACGGAAGTTATGATACATGGCGTTGGTCAGGGGCCGCGTTGCCGGTTGGGCGCGACTACTACCTGCGGGTCCGCATGATCACGTCGGGCACGCGGTGGGCGTCCGGCTCGGTGCGCGAGTATCAACGCTTGTTCCAGGGCACGCGGTCGTCGGGCTACGGCTACGGTTCGACTTTGCCGAGTCGGTTTGGCGTCATTGACGGTGATCTCGGCGACTGGCTGCCGGGCGGCGAGGGCATTGTGGTGAGCGGAGGCCGGGTCGTCTCGGGTGATGATACCGGGGCGGGCAATCCCGGCGAGGGTGACGACGAAATCGACGTGTTGACGAGTCGACTCACCAATGTGTCGACCCGCGTGGCGCTGACGGGCGAGGACACGCTCACCGTGGGCTTTGTCGTCGAAGGCACGAGTCCAAGACAACTGTTGTTGCGTGGAATTGGTCCCGGTTTGGTGGCGTTTCTCGACGGAGGGGCGATGCGGTATCCGGAGCTGAGTCTGCATGATCACACCGGGGCGACTCTCGCGACCAACTCGGGGTGGAACGGCACGTCGGCAACCCGCAATCTGTTTGCGCAGGCAGGAGCGTTTGCCCTGCCGGGGGGCAGCGCGGATGCCGTGATCACGCCGGTTTTGGCTCCGGGAACCTACACACTCGCGCTGTCCGACCGTCGGGATGAAGGCGGGACAGTGTTGGCCGAGGTCTACGATCTCGGTTCCGTGCGGGTGACCGATCATCTCTCGAACCTGTCGACTTTGGGGCGGATCGGGGCGGGGGCCGAAGCGTTTGTGGTCGGGTTTGTGGTGGAGGGCTCCGCGCCCCAGCGCGTGCTTATTCGCGGAGCCGGACCGGCCCTGCTCGACTTGGGAGTGGCGGACGCCAGCGATGACGTGACGATCGACGTGCGCGATGTGACCGGCCAAGTCCTGGCGCGCAACGATGATTGGGCAACGCCCGTCGCTGGCGGTGCCTCGCCCGCGGCGGTGGCTGCGAGCGCCGGGGCGGTTGGGGCCTTTGCATTCGCGGAAGGCAGTGCGGATGCCGCTGTGTTGATCGACCTCGCACCGGGCGTTTACACGGTGATGCTGGGGACCAAGGACGATGCCCCGCAGCGCGGTCTCATCGAGATCTACACGGTATCACCCTAGCGAACCCGGGAAGAGCGTGGCGGTGGGGGCGGGCCCCCGTCGCCACGCCATGAGTCAGGCTTTGAACAAGTCGCCCGCGCGCAGTTCGCGACCATGGCGAACGCGGATGCGGCCGCACAACCAGAGGAAGAGTTGGGCGGTGGTGAAGGCGTCGCCGGTGGCGGTGTGACGACCGACGATGGGCAGTCCGGCGTGAGAGCAGATTTCGTCGAGCCCCGGGGGCTTCTGGTTGACGTAGCCGGTCTTGTGGAAGGCGTCCACATGGCGGCTGGTGAGCGCCGCGGTATCCAACAAAGGGTTACGCAATCGGGAGCCAAAGGCACGACGGGTGGCGGTGCCGATCATGGCGGCGTCGAACCCGATGTGATGGCCCACGATGATCTTGCCGGTGAGCGCGGCGAGCAGTTCGGTGAGCACTTCGGTCTCGGGTTGACCGAGGGCGGACTCGCCGGGCGCGATCCCGTGAATTTTGACCGCCTCGTTGTTGGGCACGTCGGTCTGGCGCACGAGCCAGTTGCGCCGACCGGCCACGTCGATGCGGCCGTCGGCGACGGGCACGAGGCCGATGCTCAGCAGCCGGTCCTTTTCGGGATCAAACCCCGTGGTCTCGGCGTCGAGCGAGACGAAAGCCAGTTCGGACCACGGACGTTTCGGGTCGACGCGACGGGGGGTTTGCTCGCGATAGGCGACCACGTGGGGCGGCCAGGCGGATTTGCGCAACCAGTCCCACATCAGCGGTTGTCCAGGCTGAAGGCCAGGCGCACGTGGGTTTGCACGAGACGCACGACGTCGAAGGCGTGGGCGAGTCGGGCCTTCTCCAGTTTGGTGAGTTTGGAGGGGTCGACGAAGCGTCCGGAATCGTGGCGAGCGATCGCAGTGGTGAGTCGCAAGGTAAGCAACACGTCGTAGGCCTCGCGGGCGACTTTGGCCAACTCGGCGAGTTTGGGCACGTTGCGGCGCAGATCCTCCCAGCGACCGCCGGTGGAGTAGCGGCGCAGCTGATTGTTCTTCAAGGCGAGCAAACGAGCGGCGTCGCGGAGCGGGGCGAGCGCCCGTCCCTTGAGGTCGAACTCGCCGGCGCGGTCGCCCTTCTTTTCCACGACGAAATTGCCCCAGAAATTGAGGGGCGGCGGGGTCTCGCACACCAGCTCGGCGAGGCGGCGTTGCAGCCACGCATTGCCGCGCACGGAGTCGATGATGGCTTGGCGGAGCGGTCGCACCAGGGCGGCGTCGCCCGCGATGTAGCGCAGGTCGTAGAGCACAATGCCGCGAAACAGTTCCTCGGGTTCGGTGCTGGTGCCGATCGTGGTGATCTCCGCCTTCCATTCGGTGGCGGTGCGACACCAGCGGGGGTTCGACGCCATCACCCCACCTTGGCAGCGGGAGAAGCCGCACTCGACCATTTTGGTGACCACGCGTTCGGCCAGATCGAGAAACACGGTGCGATGGGCGGAGTTTTGCGCGGGATCGTCGGTGTCGGCGAAGACCAACGCATTGTCCATGTCCGTGCGCAGGGTTTGTTCGCGCCGACCGTCGCTGCCCACCGACAACCACGCCCATCCCACGGCCGGCAGGGCGGTGCCGGCGGCGGTCATCTCGGCCACCGCCATTTCCAGCAGCCGCTGGATCAGCTCGTCGTAGAGTTCGGCGCAGATTTGACCGAGGAAAATGGCCGACACCCCGGCATCGAGATAACTCTCGGTGAACTCCTCGACCTCGTCGCACAGTTCACGCAGTCGGCCGACGGTGCGGGCGTGGCGAAACTCGCGCAACAATCCGGCCGGATGGTGTCCGCTTTGCGCGAGCAGGTCCTTGTTGGTGAACACGTCGAGCGCGGCGGTGTCGGTCGTGCCGTCCTCGGTCACGCACACCTGGCCAATGCGTTCGCGCAGCATGAGCAGAATCGCGGCGGTCGCGGAGGACAGTGACGACACCGTGATGACCGGGCTTGCCATCAACCCCTCGACGGGGGCGTCGCGCGGCATTTCCCCCGCCACGACCTGTTTGACCAGGGCGCTCTGGGTCACGATGCCGAGAGGACGGCGCTCATCGTCGACCACCAGGACTGAAGGCACGCGACGTTGCGCCATGATGCGGGCGGCATCCCGGATGGGGGTGTCGGGTGAACAAGTCAGCAGGCGTTCGATGGCGCGGGGTTGGATGACTTTGCCGCCGGCGAGATGCGCTTGCAGGATGTTTTTAGCGCGACCGCTGATGGCATTATCCTCAGGGCCCGGCATCGTCTCCGTCTCGCCGCCGAGCCGTGACGTCCAAAACAAATGACGGTTCACATAATGGCGCGCATCGTCGTGTTCCGCGAGGAGCCGCTGCAAGCGCTGCCAGGGCAGGCCGTAGAGCACGGTGTCCTCGACGACCTTGGCGGTGGTGCGGGCGGGTTGACTGCGCAACAACGGCGTGAGGCCGAGCAGATCGCCCTCGTCCCGCACGGCGACGAGTTCCGCCTGCCCGTCGGTGATGATGAGATATTCCACCCGACCACGCACCAGCACGTAAAGCTCGGTGCCGGGGGGGTCGCCCTGCGACCACACCTTTTCGCCCGCGACCAAAACCCGCACCTGGGCTTTGTCCGCGAGTTCATCGATGGACTCGGCTGGCAGCATGGAAAACGGCGGGAAACGCCGCAACGTGGTGGCGATGCGATCGGGAATAAGGTTGGTCTCGTCCATGCGTGGGAAGCGATCCAGACGCACTTGCGGTGACAGGGCAAGGCGTTGGGTAAACGGGTGGCTGCAGATGGCGATCGCGCCGCGCTCAACACTCTAACGACAGAGTTTCGGAGCGATTGGCTAGAGGGAGCCCGGGGCGCAAACCGGAACCGTCGCGGATACCCTCTCTTGCAGAAGTTCACAGGCTCTTGGACCGCGATGCCTGTTGCCCCCTCCCCAAGCCCACCCCCCAGCCTTTGCTGCAGTCGCCTCGCTACGGCCGATCGGTCGCACCGGGTGTGAGTGCAGTTCCAACCGTAACACCATGATGCACACAAGAAACCCAACCTTCGCTCGACGCCGAGCGCTGCTGACCACCACGGCGACAGTCGCTCTCGCGCTCACGGCGAATACGGTCACGGCTCAAACCGCGACCAACTCCGACGAGAATGCCGAGGACGTCGTCACCCTCTCGGCCTTCACCGTCGAGTCCGAGAAAGGCTCCGGCTATCGCGCCACCAACTCGATCGCCGCGACCCGCTCCAACACCCCAATCAAGGACGTTCCCCTGAACATCCAGGTCTTCACGCAGGATCTCTATGAGGATCTGCTCATCACCAACCAAACCGACTTGGAGGCCTACAACGCGTCGCTCGTCAATGGAGGGGCCGATCATCGCTCCTCCAACGCGATTCAGCAGGCCTACAACAACTTCATCTTCCGCGGCTTCATCCAAAACTGGGGCATTCGGGACGGTCTTCGCGAATACGATCCGATCGACACGCAGGGGCTCGCCCGCGTCGAGGTCATCAAGGGCCCGGCGGCGCCGCTCTACGGCCTGGCCTATCCCGGTGGCATCATGAACAACATCACCAAGCAGGTGGATTTCTCGGAGAACTTCACCGACGTGCGTCTCACCGCCGCCAGCTTTGGGGAGAACCGCGCCACCATCGACGCCAACTACTCCGGTGAAGTCGGTGGAGGCAAATTTGGCGTGCGTTTCAATGCCGCCCACACCACCTCCAAGGACGAGCGGGCGCACTCCGAGGGTTCGATCAAATACACGCAGGCGCAACTTGCCTGGCAGCCCACCCCCACCACCCAGATCGAGTTTCTCGCCGAGCGCGGCTACCGCGAAAAGCCCAACGGACTGAGCTACTTCGCCACCGGTGAGGTCGACGCGGCCGGCAACGCCTTGGGCAACCAGACCTCGATCCCGTTGCAGGAGTTCTTCCCGGAGATTTCCTACGAGTGGAACTGGTCCGACGGCGTCAACATGCGCTCGCTCGACACCAAACTCTACCGGGGCAAGGTCACCCAGGCCGTCGGTGAAAACCTCGTGCTTTCCGCCTACCTGCAATACTCCGCCCGCAAGCAAATCGATGGCGACGGCTGGGATGCCAATGGCTCCGGCGGCGCCGATTCCTGGGAAGCCGGCGGCGGTTGGCTCTTCGGAGCCGACAACCTCCCCGGCACGGCCGATGACTCCATTCAGATGGGTTACAGCTACCGCGACTGGGCCAACAACATGCACGCCTACGGTGTCACGGGGGTCTACAAACTCGATTTCGACAGCGTGCAAAACACCTTCACCTTTGGCGCCAACGTCTGGGGCGAACACTTCCGTTCCCGCTCCCACACGCAGGCCAACAGCGCGAACAAGCAGACGCGCGAATTCCCCATTCAGCAGGGCATCGCGATCAATCCGTCCTACGCGCCGCCCACCGACGTGCAACCCATCACCGATGGCAATGGTTACACGCACGAGACCAACTCCAACGACTACTACTTTGCCTCCTGGCAGATGGCGGCGCTGGACAACCGTCTCAAGATCAACGCCTCGGTTAACCGCACCAACCTGAACCTGCTCCAGTGGGCCAATGGTCAGGCCGCGGTGCCCGCCGAGACCGACCAATCCAAGACCTCCCCCATGGTCGGCGCGATGTATGACATCACCGATGAGATTTCGATCTACGCGGTGACCAGTTCCTCGCTGTTCCCCGAGACGACCAAGGATTCCTTCGGCACGCAAATGCCGCCGCAGGTAGGCAAGGGCCAGGAAATCGGCATCAAAACCGAGCTCATGGAGGGCAAGCTCTCCGGCACCGTCAGCCTCTACCAGATCAACCAGACCGGTGGGTTCCAGGTTGATGGCACCGCCGAAAATTTGAACACCTCCCGCTGGGATGCGATGACCGCGGCCGAGCGCGCCGTGGCGTTCCCCGGCCAGACCCGGGGTGACCTCCTCGGCGACAACGTCCCCGGTGCCAAACAGGAGTCGACCGGCTACGAGCTCGACCTCATCTACCAGCCCAACCGTAACTGGCAGATCCTGTTCAGCTACGCCAACAACGACCAGGAAGTGGTCGAGGCGATCAACACTGCGACCATCGGTCAGTCGACCTCCGGTCACGTCGACAGCCAGTTCTCGATCCTCACCCGCTACTCCATCCTCGACGGCACCTTCGACGGCTTGTGGATGGGGCTCGGCGTGCACCGGGCCGATGGCGCGCTGCAGGACTACAATGGTCCCGGCGGTGCCGCTCGTTTCAACCCGAGCACGCTGCGCGCCGAGGTCTTCGCCGGTTACAGCTTCAAGTTCTTCGACTACGATTCGACCCTGCAGCTCAACGTGAAAAACATCACCCGGCAGGAAGAGTTCTTCGGGTGGCAGGCCACCGGCTCCGCCGCGACGATCGCCACCAAGCGCTACGAAATCCCGACCAAAATGCGCTTCAGTCTGACTTGGGGCTTGGAGTTCTAAGTTTGGGTAAAATCAGACCCGGCCCAGCAGAGGGCCGGGACTGTAGTTTGATGACTGAGGGCGGACCAATTGGTCCGCCCTCTTTTCGTGACCGGACCGCCCTCGGCGGGCCACGATCCGGCAAAGCAAGTGTCGACCCGGTTCGCTGAATCCTGAATCGTGACTCCTTCCATGTCCCGGCCTCCGCTTTCGACTCCACGCAAACTGTGTTACGCCGCCATCGCCACGATGGGACTGCTGGCGCTGGGACTAGGCGGGCTCGAACTCGGTCTGCACGTTGGGGGAGTAGGGCACTCGCCGCATTTCACACGGGCGGCCGTCACGGCGACCGATGAACCGGTATGGCGGGAGAACCGCTGGGCGACCGCGCCTTACTTCGGCGAGCATCGCGTGCGTCGTCCCTGGCCCCTGCGACTGCCCCGCGAAAAGGCGTCCGAAACCTACCGCATCTTCGTGCTCGGCAGTTCGGCCGCCATGGGCGATCCCGAGCCGTCGTTTTCCCTCGCGCGCGTGTTGGATTCCATGCTGACCGCGGCGTATCCGGAAATTCGATTCGAGGTCGTCAATGCCGCCATCACGGCGATCAACTCCCACGTGGTCCGTGGCATCGCGGCCGACGCCGCGCGACTCGATCCCGATCTCTTCATCGTCTATGAGGGACACAACGAGGTCATCGGACCCTTTGGGCCGACCGGTGTGTTTTCCCGTTTCCAGCGCGGCCCGCTGGCCGTGAGGGCCGCCGACACCTGGCAGCGCTCGCGCACCGGCCAATGGTTGAGTGGGGTGGTGGATAAATCACCGGAGGACGACGAAAGTTGGCGCGGCATGGAAATGTTCATCGCGCAGCAGATCGCGGAATCCGACCCGCGACTCGATGCCGTGCGCGCGCATTTCGCCGCCAACCTGCGCGCGATCGGTGGCTCCGCGCGGGAGGCGGGGGCGACCGTGCTGTTCTGCACCGTGCTCACCAACCAGCGCGACTTCGCCCCGTTCATGCCGCGGCACCGATCCGACCTCACCGCCGCGGATACCGCAGCATGGGAAACGCATTATGCGCAGGCCGATGCCGCGCTCGCCACCGGTGACCTCCGCACCGCCGACCGGCTCTACCGGGCGGCCTGGGCGATAGACGACCAGCACGCCGAGCTCGCCTTCCGCCTCGGCCGCCTCGCCTTGCAACGCAGTGATCCGCGGGACGCGACCCGCTGGCTGCGGCGTGCCCTGGAGTTGGATACGCTGCGGTTTCGCGCCGATGGGGCGCTCAACGAAATCGTGCGCCAGGTGGGGAATGAATTTGCCGCGCAAGGTGGACTCGTCGACCTGGCCGCCGCGCTGGCGCGAACCTCGCCCCAGGGCATTCCCGGCGACGATCTGCTTTACGAGCACGTGCATCTCAATTTTCACGGCACCTATCTGGCGGCCCGGGAACTCTTTCCCCGCATCGGTGCCGATCTGGTTGAGCGCGGGTGGGTCTCGCGCTTTCAGGGGGCACCGTTTTCGGAGAGCGAAGCGCGGCGTCGGCTCGGCTACAACGCGCACGAACAAACCATGATCGCGCTCGAACTGGTCAGTCGGTTTGGTCGGGCTCCCTTCACCGGGCAGTCTGACAACGCGCAGCGTCTCTTCGCGTGGTCCGAACGGGCGACGCGGGGGCAGGCTCTGCTCGACCGTCCCTCGACGCTCGACGCCCTGCGCCTGGGGGCGGCGCGATCACTGCAACTCGCACCCGGCGATTGGGTCCTCCAGCGCAATACTGGTGCCATGCTGGTCGCGCGCGGGGCGGCGGCGGAGGCGTTGCCGATGCTCGAAGCCGCGGCAGCGTGGATCGACGATGATGTGGATACGCTGATGGCGCTCGGACTGGCTCAGGAAGCGACGGGCGACACCGCCGCCGCGACTGCCACGTTTGCCAAAGTGCGCGCCCTTGAGCCCAATTACCCCGGATTGTCGGAGCCATTGTAGACGAAGCATCGCGCGCCAGCCCGCTCCTACCAAGCCACACCGTGCATGCGTTGAACCCGCGCGGAACCCTGGGTAGGAGCGCGCTCGCGCGCGATGAACACGCCCACTCAGCCGTAGACGTCACCGCGGGCGGGGCCCACTTTTCCCTGCTTCACTCCGCCGACACGTAGTGAAGTTCCACGAACAGGATGATCGGGGCACCGCGGGGAATTTCGGCCGGCCAGTTGCCGTTGGCAAACGATAGGTCGGGGGGCAGGTAAAGCAGGGCTTTGCCGGCGGGACGCATGAGCGTGATGCCCTCGCGTAGTCCCGGCAGCACATCGGACAACTTTACTTTCAACCGCGTGGCTTGAAATGTTTGGAGCGATTCGCCGGTCGGCAGGCGTCCGGCGTAGCTGATCAGGACGGTGGCATCGGTCGCAGGCGCGTCGCCGTGACCTGGTTCGGTCAGTCGGTAGTGCAGACCGGAGTCGGTGCGTTGCACGTTTTCCTCGGCCCGTAGTTTGGCGAAGTAAAGGCCCAGCGGATCGTCGCCGGTGCCGGTTTCGCCGAGGATGGCCTGAACCTTGGTATTGATCTCCTCGCGCAACCGTTCGGCGGCATCATTGAACGGCACGGGTCGGCCTTCGTAACAGGAGCGCAACCCGGCGGCGAAGGCGTTGAATTGGGCATCGTTCCAATCGAGGTCCGGGATACGGTTGCTGGCGGCGACGTAGGAGCCGAGCGCCGCGTAGGCGTTGAGCGGACCGGTGGGCACGGTCGGGGCGGGGGCAGCTGGCGGTGCCGCGACGGGGTGCGGTTTATCAACCGGTTTCGGGCGCAGTAGCACACCGATGTTGATGACCACGGAAATGACCGCGATGGCAGCGACAAGGTAGAGGGGTTTCATGAAAAGATAGCGGAGCCTAAGCGGCTTTTTTTAACCAAAAAACACGAAAGCCGTCCGTCGGTCTGAGCTCTTTCGTGTGGTTCGTGTATTTCGTGGTTACCATCATCCGAGCATCAGGGGATGCGGACTTTTAGAATGCGGGGTGGTTCGGTGGGCCAAGGCAAGGTGTTGGAGGTGCCGTTGGGCCAACGAAAGATGATCTCGCGTGGCGGAGTTTCGGCATCGTAGCTCAGGAACGCCGTGGCGGTGGACTGGCTGCGATGGCCGCCGCCGGCCGCGACTTCGCTCATGGTCCGGTGATCATCGGCGTAGACGACCGTGATGCGCGTGCCCACGCCGGTGGGGTTGGCGGGCGGACCGAGGAGTTGGACGCCCATGCCTTGCCGATAACCGGCGTTGATCGCCATGGTGCTGTCGTTGTTGCGGGTGACATAGAGTTGCGGCCGACCAAAACGGTGGAGGTCGATCAAGGCGAGGCCCTTGGCGTCGTGCGGGATGGTGGGTTGATTCTGTTCTTCGACAGTGAATCCACCTTGGCCGTCACCGTGGAGAATGAAGCCCAGGCCGCCGTCAAAGCGTCCGGTTTCCGGGCGAACGTTGTAGAGGTTTTGCCCTCCGGCGAGATCGGTGAAGGTGTCGCCGTTGAAGTCGGCGGTGACGAGTCCGTAGGTCGGCGCAATCTGCGCGAAGCGTGGCAAGGCTCGGAACTCGTGCGTGCCGTCGGCCTGGCTCAAAAACACCCCGCTGCGCAGCTCCGTGGCGGTGAAGCGCGTGGCGGCCGCCAAGGTGGCTGCGTCGAGCATATCGGTGAGCGGGGTGACGGCGTAATCGTCGTGATGGCGGAACTGTCGTTTGAGAGCTGGAATCTGCGCGCCCAGCACGGTGAGCGAACGACGGGGGTAGAGTTGTCCGCCTTCCGACACGGTTTCGATCAGCAGGTCGGTGCCGTCGGGGGCGAAGGGGCCATGCAGCATGGTGACGGGAGCGACGTAGGGCGTGTTGAGACCGAGATTGCCGACGGCGTAGTCCATGCGGCCGTCGCCGTTGAAATCGGCGGCGGCGAGCGAGTTCCACCAACCCGCACCGGCGGCGCTGAATCCGGCGGCGTCGGATTGATCGGTGAAACCTTGGCCGGCGTCGTTGTGGAGATACACCACCGTGCCCCAATCGCGGGCGAGCAACAGGTCGAGCCAGCCGTCGTCGTCGACATCGGTGGCGAGCGCGGAAGTCACGAGTCCGATGCCGGCGAGCATGGGAGCGTGGGTGGCAGTGGCGTTGATGAAGCGACCCGCCCGATGGAGCAGCAGCGCACTGTCGGCCGGTTGCGGATAGCGTCCGGGAATCTGGCGGGCGCCGAGAAACACATCCATGTGGCCATCGCGATCGAAGTCGGCCGCCACGGCCGCGCCGACACTGAGCGGCAAGGACGGGAGCAGATCGGCCGACGCACGATCGAAGCCGCCGAGACCATCGTTGAGAAACGCGTGCGGTTGGTAGGCCGGGTCGCCGGCGGGTCGGGCGGTGCCGGTTTGGGGCAGCAGCAAGTCGAGATGACCGTCGCCGTTGATTTCGACGAGCAGGGGCTGGGCGTCGGCGGTGGCGGTGGTGCCGCTGAACAGCGTGAAGTTGGACGGCGCCCATTCGCGGGGCGCAATGGAGCTGCGCACTTCGCCCGGGTGTCCGACCGTGCCCCCGACGATCACGTCGTCGATGCCGTCGCCATTGATGTCGCCGACGGCCACGCCGGGTCCGAAGCGGTCGACGCGGAAAGGCAGTTCGGTCGCTTGTGGGAAAGGCGCGGTGTTGTCTTCGACGGAGGTGACCTGGAGGCCGAAGTCGGGGGCGGAGTCGTGGAAGAGCGTGGGGCCGTCCGCGTAACTCATGGTCATGCTGTGGCGGGTTTGTTGCGTGATCGTGAAGTGCTGATCGACCGGCAGATTGGTATAAACGTCCGGGTCGCCCTGGCCCCACTTGATGGTGAGAGAGTCGATCGTCGTCGCGTCGCCGAGACCGAAGTGTAGCAGCGGCTGCTGCGAGGAGAGGTAACCGCGCTGCGTGATCAGGGTGCGGGTCTGTGAGCCGACGGATGTCCTGATCGTGACCGTGGCGCCGATGCCCTGCGCGTTGGCGCTGCCCATACCCGGACTATATGTTCCGGTGTCGAGCAGGGTCGCCACCGCATTGGCCGATGACTGCCGCAGTTTTCCCCCTCGCAGGCTGATGGTGACACGATGGCCGGTCGCGCTGTCGTTGCGCAGCACGGTGGCCGGGGCGTCGTAGTTGGAGAACACCAGATCGAGGTCGCCGTCGCCGTCGAAGTCGGCGGTGACCGCCCCGAAGGACACGCCGAGGTGATTAAGTCCCCATTCTTTGGATACGTCGGCGAAGGCGAGATCGCCGAGGTTGCGGAAGGCGAGGTTGGCTTCCGCGAGCGGGGGCGTGGCGCGCATGATGCGGGTGCGCTGGCTCATGCTTTCCGAGCGCTGCATACGGGAGGTGATGTCGGTGTTGTGCAGTTCCCGCACCATGCCGTTGGTGAAGAAGGCGTCGGTGTGGCCGTCGTTGTCGAAGTCTTCCAGACGCACGGTCCACGTCCAGTCCGAGGCGGCCAATCCGGTGAGGTGGGCGACCTCATGCATGCGACCGTCGTGGCGGTTGAGGTAGACGGCGTTGCGCATGAGTTGGGGCGCCACGCCGGGGTGATGGTTCATCGCCGGCATGTTGGCGCGAATGCTGGCCATGCCGCGTTGCGATTTTTCGCGGGAGGTGGCGGCCATGTCGGCGATGACAAGGTCCATGCGGCCGTCGTTGTCGAGGTCGCCGAAGTCAGCGCCCATGGACGAGTGCGGGGTGTGGGGGACGACGTAGGACAGGGTGTTTTCAAGGCGCCGTCCGAAGCGCGGTGGCAGGCCGTCGGCCAGGCGTTGGCGTCGCTCCGCTCGCGAGGCGTCCCTGCGGCGTTTGAGTTCAGCGGGGTCGGGTCGGCCGGCGTTGAGGAAGTAGTCGTTGTGGTAGAGGGTGTCGGGATCCTTGAAGTCGTTGGCGACGTAGAGATCGAGGTAGCCGTCGCCGTCGTAGTCCCACCACGTGGCGGAGTGGCCCTGGGTGTCGCCGCTCACGCCGATCTCGGCGGTGATGTCGGTGAAGTGACCGGTGCCGTCGTTGGCGAAGAAGAAGTCGGGTTCGCCGTTGGGGCGGGCTTCGCCGTTGAGCAGATTGGTCTGCAGGTAGGCGTCGAGGTCGCCGTCATTGTCCATGTCGGCGAAATGGATTTGCGAGGAGGCGGTGGTAACGGCGAGCCCGCGGGCGGCGGCTTCCTCGGTGAAGTGGCCGGTGCCGTCGTTGAGGTAGAGGAGGTTGGGGGCGTTCCACCGGCAGACGTGGAGATCGAGGTCGCCGTCGTTGTCGATGTCGGCGAAGGCGGCGCCCTGTTGCCAGTATTCGGGTTCGGTGGGACCGGCCACTCCGGCGGTGGCGGTGATGTCCTCGAAGCGGAAGTCACCGAGGTTGCGGTAAAGGCGGTTGGGGCCGCACTTATTGACGATGAACAAGTCGGGTCGGCCGTCACCATCGACGTCTCCGGCGGCGAGACCCGTGCCGATGGCGCCGATCGAAAACTCGCGGTAGTGCCGACTCCACATGAGTGGATCGTCGTAAGCGTTGGGCGCGTCGATGCCAGTCTCAGCCGGGGAGAGCGGGGTGAACATCGGACCGTGCGCGTCGGGTGCGCGCGAGCGGGGAGCCAACGGGGTGGCGGCGAACTCGGCGGGCGATTGCGCGGTCGCGATGGCGGCGAACAGCACGCTCCAAAGGGGGCAGGCGCGATGGGGAAACATGGTCGGGAAAACCTAAAACGAAAGAGTCGGGGTAAACGGGGAGAGGGGCAGTTGTCGTTTGACGGTAGCGCGCAGGGTGGGCGTTCTTCGATGGTCTATGCGCACGGCATCCTGGCGAATCAGATTAGCGGCGGTTCTGGTCGGCGCAGGGTTGGTGATGGGCGGGGTGATGTGGTATCGTCAGGCGACGGGGTGGCGGGCGGCGGTGCCCGTTGTGCAACCGGTGATGCCGGAGGCATTGGCGGTGCGGGTGGAAGCGGCGATCGGCGAAATCTGGGCGGGAGGTGAAGGCGCGAAACGAGCGGCGGGGGAACTGGCGCGACTGTATCACGCCAACGGTTTTACTGACGAGGCGGAAACGGTGTATGCGGTGTTGTGCGAGCGTGATGCCACGGACCCGCGTTGGGCGTATGGTTGGAGTGAGTTGCTTGGCACGGCGGGGCGGTTGGCGGAGAGTGAGCCGCTCCTGCGGCACGTGGTGACCGTGGCACCGGAGTATGGTTTGGCGCGGCGGAAGCTCGCCGACGTGTTGCTCAAACAAGGCAAGGGAACGCAGGCCAAGGCGGTGTATGAATCGGTGTTGGCGGAGGCTCCGGGTGATGCGTTCGCGTTGCTGGGATTGGCGCGCATCGCGGTGGAAGAGCAACGGTGGCTGGACGCGCGGCGACATCTGGAGGACGTGGTCGGCCGACATCCGATGTTTGCGGGCGGATTGAGTTTGTTGGCGACGGTCGACGACGTGTTGGGTGAAACCAAGCGGGCGGCCGAGATGCGTCGGCGGGCGGAGGCGGCCGGCCGGTTTCGGGCGGAGCGTGATCTCTGGGCGGAGGAGTTGTTGGCGTATTGTTTCACGTCGTATGGTCTGCGGGTGGCGGCGGCGGCCACGGATGATGCGGCATGGTCCCGCGAACTGCTGGAGCGGGCCGCGGAACTCGAACCGGACGTGGCGGCAAACTGGCAGCAGTGGGGGCGGGTTTTGCAGGAGGCGAAAGATTGGGACGGGGCAGAACGCGCGTATGTGCAGGGACTGGTCGCGGCGCCGAATGACGCCCAGATTTATCAGGATTGGGTTCGTCTGGCGCGGGAACAGCGTGATCTGGCCATGGTTTTTCGCGTGGTGGAGGCAGGGCTGGCCCAGTGTCCCGATGATGCGGGCTTAAACTATGAATGGGGGCGGGCACTGGTGCAGCAGGAGCGATTGACGGAGGCGGTCGGGCCGTTGGAGCGAGCGGTGGCGCTCGATCCCTATAACCAAACGGCGGCGCTGGAACTGGTCGCGGTGTGGTTTCGCTTGGGCGAGCCGGAGCGGGCGGAGACGGAGCTGCTGGCCGCGTTGGAACGGGATCCGGACTTCGCGCCTCTGCTGGAGTTTTTGGTGCGGTTCCACGTGCGAGGCGGCCGACGAGCGGAGGCGGCGGTGGCACTGGAGCGCTTGGCCGCGGCGCCCAATTCCACCGATGCGTTGCGCAACGCCCGCCAGGAATTCACGGCTCGGTTTGGTGAGCGTCGCTGACAGGCGGTTTCGTTTTTTTGTCCACGCATGAACCCAGATAAACACGGATCAGATCTCCCAGATGTTATGCTGAACCGGTGTCGATCCGCGTCCGTTCGAAATGGAAAGACTACGGCGAATCAAGCGGTCAGGGCGAAAGGATGGTGGGAGCTGCGGACCTTGGTTTTAATGGTGGTCCCATCCTTCCAAAAGCCGGGGACATAGGTGGCCGACGGGGCCTCGGGCGGTCCGCGATGAAAGGTGCGCACCAGCACGGAAAGTTGCTCCATGGCCCGCATGCCCACAAGACGGTGATTCTGGACAATGCCCGCGACATCCGGGCGGTTTACGGGAACATCGAGCGAAGCGAACGCGATGTCCTCGCCGACCCGCAAACTGGTGCAAGGAATGGTCCACGAGCCCTCCTGGGCGTTGTGCGGTTCGCCCAGAAACTCCTTCCAGTTGGTGATCAGGACGTCCACGGCGTTGGCCTTGACCCACGCCTCTACCTTGGCGCCGATTTCAGGGAGGGACGTGCGTTCGAAATGCAACGGCGGCACGCACTCGCTCTCCGGCATCTCGGCCTGTTCGACGATCACGCCGGTGGCGAAATTGTCGTCGAGCCGCGATTCGTCGTCGCGGGCCGTGGCGAGACCGATGCGGCGGTAACCCAGAGCGCGCAGTCGACGCACGGCGAGGCGGGCCGCCTGACATTGATCATTGGTGACGACGTCAATGTGCGGGCAGAGGTGGTGGGATTCGATTTTGACGGCGGCGAGTTCGTTCAGGTCGAGTTCGAGCGCCTGGGTTTGCAGGGTAAACGTCGACAGCAGCACGCCGGTGATGCCGCGGGAATGGATGATGGTGTTCAGCCGTTTGGGGGAGAGGTCCTGCTCGCCGACCTGAAACACTTCGATCGAGTGATGGTGCGCCTCGGCGGCGGCGCGGGCTCCGGCGTAGACCAGCGGGTGAAAGGCCTGGCCGAAAAAGTAGGGGGAGGTGTTGGCATCGACCACGAATGCGATGGTGGTGCCGTCCTTGGTGGCGCGTTTGTTGAGGCGGTGGAAATTAAACGCATCCAGGAGGGGGTTGCGCACATAGCCGATCTCGGCGCTGGCGGCCAAAACGCGTTTGCGCGTGGCCAGCGGGATACTGGGGTGCGAGCGCAGGGCGAGCGAGACGGTGGTGGGGTGCACGCCGATGCGGGCGGCGATGTCGGCCATCGTCGGACGGTCGCGCTTCCGCTTGCGCGCGGCGGGTTGGCCGGCGGCCTTAGTTGCCCCCGGGCGCGGAGTTGCCTTCTTGCCATTCACTGCGGACATAGGTTTGGGGAGAGAATTCAGGGATGCCGCGTTCGCCGATGCGGATTTGCGTGGCGAGTTGCGAGACGGCTTTGACGCCGATCATGTAGTTGTTGGGACGCACCCCGGTAAGGTGCGTATTGTCATCGCGAATACAGAGGCAGGCGCAGGCGATGTCGCGGGGCACGCGCAGACCGGCCTCGTGGAGCAGCTCATCGATGTGGCTGTGGTGGGAAATGACGGCGTCGAGCTGGTGGTGTTTCACCCAACTCCGTAAGAGTGACACGGCTTGTTCGCGCGTGGGGTTGAAGGGAAACAACAGCGGCGGAATATTATGCTCGTCACCGGGCATCATCTCCCCGCGTTCGATGAGGTAACCGGCGGAGAAGCGGTGCTGGGTCGACTCCTCGTCGGCGCGACCCACGGCGAGGCCGATGCGGCGATAACCGCGCCGGGCCAGTTGCCGGTAGGTGGTGCGAATGTCCTGCCGGTGATCGTTGGCCACGATGACGGCTTCGGGCGACATGTGCATCGAGTCGATCTTCACAATGGCGTAGTCGTCCCAGTTCAACGACAGCGTATCGTAACCGGGTTCGAAACTGGCGATGAGGATGCCGGAAATATTGTGACTGCGCAGGTAGCGTTCGAGCGAGCGGGAGTCGTGGCGATCCTGGGCGACGATGATGGTTTCGAGCTCGTAGCCGAGGACGCCGGCCTGATGCCGGGCCCCGTCATAGAACGACCGTAGATGCGGGTGGAACGAAGTCGCATCGTTGAAGGTGCGATTGGCCACAAATGCGATGCGCGGGGTCGCGGCGGCGGTCGAACCGTTGACGTGAAACTGGGTGAGCGCGGAAAAGACCGCGTTCTTCTGATAGCCGAGATTTTCGGCGATGGTGCGGATACGAGCGCGCGTTCTTTCGGGAATGCTCCCGTGGTCGCGCAAGGCCAGCGAGACGGTGGTGAAATGGACGCCGGCTTCGCGGGCAACGTCCTTGATCGTCACCCGTTTGGCGTGCGCTTGGGTAAGGGGCATGAGTGGGAACGGATTGGGGCGGGGAGGGGTAAGACTCGATGGGGTTTCGAAAGTCGAGCCGAGTAGTTAGAGTGAGTGCCGGGTCACGCCAACTGTTGCGATCATTCATACGTTAGAGTAAATAACCGCAAAATAGCTCATTCGATAGTATGAATATCTCATGAAAATTAGAAAAAGTGGCTATTTACACGCATTAATAGCCACACAATTGCAATTAAGAGTGTTTAACGGATGAGTATTTGAGTAGCTCCTCATCAACGTTTTAGCGAGGACAAGTTGCTAATTGACCCCCTCCCTTCGGCGGGCAATGGCTGCGACCCGATGTCGAGCCGCTTGATCTTTCGAAAAAAGTCCGTCGCGCTGACGTGGAGCGGGATGGCCTGGCTGATATTGCTGGCGGGTTGTGGGCGCGAACCGCCGACGGTGCGGCGCACGGCTGAGGTGCCGCCGACGGATACGGTGGGTTTAACCGCGACCAGGACGCCGTTGGGGGCAGCGCTCGAGGGCAAACCGTGGATCGCCCACGTGTTGACCAGCGATCTCGATCAAGATGGCCGAGATGACTTGTTGGTATGCGAATCGCGGGAGAATCGCATCAGCTGGATTCGCCCGACCGCCACCGGCGGTTTTGAGGAAATCACGCTCGCGGAATCTGTTCCGGCGCCGGTGCACACCACGGTGGTTGACCTCGATGGCGATGGCGACCTCGACATCGTGGTGGCGTGCATGGGCGAGGTGTTTCCCAACAACGACCGCATCGGCTCGGTCGTGGTGCTGGAGAATGACGGGACGCAAACCTTTACTCCCCGCGTCATCGCCGATCACATCGCCCGCGTTACCGATGTGCGGGCGGCGGACCTCAACGGTGATGGTCGCATGGACCTGGCGGTGGCCCAGTTTGGCTACGATCAGGGCGAAGTGACCTGGATGGAGAACCGGGGCGATGGACGGTTCGATCGCCATCTTTTGTTGAGTTTGTCCGGCGCGATCAATGTCGAGATCGCCGACATGGATGGTGATCGCACCCCGGATATTGTCGCGGTGGTCGCCCAGCAATGGGAGGAGGTTTACCTGTTCAGCAACCGCGGCCACGGCGATTTTTCCCGCAAGGTGATCTTCGCCTCCACCAACGAGGACTTCGGCAGCAGTGGTATCCGCCTGGTGGATATGAACCGTGACGGCCGGCCCGATGTGCTTTACAGCAACGGCGATGGTTTCGACTACGCCGAACCGGGATCGCGCGCCTGGCACGGCGTGCAGTGGTTGGAAAACCGGGGCGATGGTTTCTTCCGGTTTCATCGCATCGGCGATTTGCCCGGAGCCTACAGTCCGGTCGCGATTGATCTGAATGGCGACGGCGCGCTCGATGTCGTTGCCTGCAGTGGGTTCAACGAATGGAGCCGTCCCGAGGCCGTGGCATTGATGGCGTTCATCAACGATGGTGCGTTCAATTTTACCCCGCAGGTGTTGGCGCGCGAGCCCACCCATTTGATGACGCTCACGACGGCGCACCTGGATGGTGCGGACGCGCCTCCGGTGATCATCAGTGGGGGCTTCCATGCCTATCCACCGTGGGACCGCATGAGTCGGGTGATGGCTTGGCGGACCACGGTCGCGCCCGAGCACAGCGAGGGATCATCGCCGGGCCGGTAGCGCGGGGGAGCCCGGACGGGGCCGGTGACCCTGCACGTGGAGCGCGCGCGCTCCCGCGTAGTCCCGGGCGACATCCTCCAAGCGCGCCAGAATGAAGGGGCTCATGTGGCCGGCACCGTTTTTGGTGAGAACGATGTCGTCGGCGAGATACACCACCATGTGGGCCAGCTCCGTCGTCGCGTTCGTCGTCACCGTGAAACTCAGGACATCACCGAATCGATACGGCGCCTCGACTTGATCATAGTAGCGGGTGAGCTCGGCCGCCGCTTCCTCGGCACTTTGGTCGTTGTCATGCGCGTAGGGCAGGAGGAGGTCGTTGGTTTCCCGTCGGAAAAAATTCAATGAGATCCAAAAACAATTGGCGTCGATGGGGCAGTGTTTGCCGTCGGGAAAGGTGTTGAGCAGCGACTGCGGGAGGGTCGGCAGAAAATGAGCAATGTCGATCGACTCCAACTCGGGCGAGCGTTCCAGCGCATGCCACCATGTCGGGGTAGAATCGGCCGGGGCCTGCGACCAGTAGTCGATCACGTCAGGTCGGCCCACGGCGCTGTCGCGCAGGAGCTCGACGGTCAAGGTGTAGGCGTAGCACAACAGGCGCTTGAGGCTTTGGAGCTCTTCCGCCGACCACGCCAAACTCACCAGCAAATCGGGATCGGCCAGGCATCGGCGGTTGGCGCGTTCGTAGGCCAAACGATCGATTCCGTCCCGCAGTCGGGGAGACAGTTGCGCCCGTTCGATGACGTCGGTCGCCGGGAGCACGAATGGCCAGACGTGGACTTGATTGATGTCAAATGTCGCCAGCCAGTCGTAGATAAAGGTGCGTGCGGTCGGGCTGAGTGACCAACGCAGGTCGGGAGGGACATCGAGCAGCAGAATTCCGGAGGGATCATCGTCGCGGCGGATCGCAGGATCGGTCAGGATTTTTCGTTCGGCGGTGGTCAGCGGGGCGCGTTGCCATTGTGCATCGATCTCCGCCCAAGTGACGCCCGAGAATCCCCACACTCCGGTCTCAGGTAGTTTGATGGTCGCGAGGGTGGCGGCGGGAACGACGAGGCGACGGCGGGTGGTGCGCAGTGTGCCCCAGGGACCGGGTGCCCCGGTATGCTCCAGGGCGGCGTTGACGATGCGGTCCTCGATGTCGGGGTGGGGAATCAACTCGGAGGGTTGGGCGAACGCTGGGCCCGTCACCCCACTTCCGATGATGATCGCCGCCGCGAGCGCCCGGCGAAACCTATGCATGTGAAGTTCGAGAGGCATGGCTCCAAGATCAGGGGAGGGACTCTCCTGTGCGCCGATGCGTGACAATGGTCCGTCCGGCAAAGTGGGGGTTGCGGCCGACGAGTTCGGCGATGCGCATGAATCGCCACACGCCGAGCCCCACCGGATCGCGCGTGAAAACGAGATCGTCGGCCACGAACGCGCAGGCGAAGGGCAGTGGGTATTCCGTGTCGTCGCTCATCACGAGGACGTCGCCAAACTTCGGAGGTCCGGCCACGGGTGGGAAGTTTTGCTGAAACCACGGCAGGAACTGCTCGGATCGACTGAACCGGTATCCGGGCGCGGCGACGCTGGCTGCCATGACGTAACTCGTCGTCGAGATGTCGCGGTGGATTTCGAGGGGCGAAAGATTGAAGAGCAGCACCCGCACCGTGCCCGGCAGGATGGCACTCAACTCGATGCCCCGGCCGGTGTCTGCCTCGATCAAGGCTTCGAGCAAAGGCAGCGCGGCGGTGTTGCGATGATCGACCGTCCAATAGGCCAGCGTATCGGAGAGGGAACGGACGTGTTGAAGATTCAGTCGCGGCAGGACCGTCGTCACTTTCGAAACCTCCTCGAGGAAGTGCGCCAGTATCGTGCGATCCGGAAATTCCGTCGCCAGCACGGAGAAATCGCTGAGGGCGAACCCACCGGCAAACGCGAAGCTCAATTCCCGGGCGCGACGCACGAGATCGCGGGGAACGCCCGCCTGCTCCAGCCGATTGAATCCGGCCTCGTCGGGCACAACCAACGGCCACCGTTCGGGTTTGTTGGCCGGCCACTGCGCCAGCAGTTGATAGCATTCGGCGCGTTCCGCCGCCGTCATGTGCGTGAGCAGTCGGGGGCTGGGAGTGACGATGAAACCACCCCGGATTTCGTCCGGTCGCCAGCTCGATGGATCGAACAGTTCCTGTTGGAGGTCCGGGCGCAATTCGATTCCCAGGAACATGCCCATGGCGGCTCCGCGGGTGGCGATCCCGATGTGCCAGGTTCGGGTCGAAAACGCATCCACGTAGGCTTCCACAGTGGCCCGCGGCGGCATCAGCTCGATCCGACGAAGCTCCAACGCCCCTTGCGCCCGGGGGGCGTCGGCGGACAGGGCGGGCAGGGCGGCGTTGACCATCAACGTGGTCGGGCTGCCGAGGCTCAGACCCAACGCGATGAGCAGCGATCCGCGCCGGGACTTCACGGCTCCGCCTTCCCGGGAGGGCGCAGGAAACGAGCGGCAGGGGGATGCACCGCCCCGGATCGGCAATGAGGTGGTCATCGACGGGAAGTTGCAGGCATAGACGGATCGTTGCGGGCGGATGTTTCATCCGTCCCGCTGATACCCGTAATTTCTTCGTGCGGCTTGCGCTCGGATTATCCCGCGTCCGCTGGACGGGAACTAAACCACCAGCGCCGCGCGAAACCCCCGCCCACTGTAGTAGGATTGAGCGCCGTTGTGATACACGAAGACATGGCCGAAGCGGCGATCGCCGAACAGCGCACCGCCGAGTTTTCGAATGTCGGCCGGAGTCTCGATCCAACTCGACGACTTCGTATCGAATTCCCCGAGTCGTTGCAGCGCCCGGTATTGCGTCTCCGAAAGCAAGTTTACGCCCATGGCGGTCGCCACCTCCATGACGGAGTTTTTCGGTTTGTGCGCTTTGCGGGAATCGAGTGCTTCGCGGTCGTAGCAGTAGCCGACGCGCCCGGCGGGGCTTTGCGGCGAACAGTCCACAAATCGGTATTCGCCTGCGGTATCGGCCGCGCTGATCACGTCGGGTTCGCCGCCGGTGGTTTCCATCTGATGGATTGACCACAGTTTGTCCGGCTGCGCCTCCAGTCGCGCGGCGACATCGGCCCAGACGATGCCTTCATGGCGCGACATGTGCCGATGAAAACGATCCTTCAGCGCGGCGAGCAGCGTCGCACGGTGAGCGGAGGAGAGCGGTTTCATGCTGGAGGAGGCACCGACCCGGGCGGGACGCTTACTCGGTGAGTGTGTGTTGCAACGCGAGGAGCACTGCCCCCGGCGGCGGGACATCGGGATTGTCGAACGGGGCGGCCACCTCGGCGGCGAGACCCGCGGGGGCGTGGTCGAGCAGGAGCCGCCAGACCGACGGGGCGGGCAAATCACCGCTGGTTGGTTGCCACCAAACCGGTCGCGTGCCCAGCACTTCGTCGGCGGTCGCGTAGTAGAGGGCAAATTCGTCGTCGAAGAAAAGTTGGTCGGCGCGGGCAGCGAGGGCGGCGTCGTTCATGCCCAGCGCCACGAGCACATAATCTTCGGGGGTGGGCGCGATCTCGGTCCGCGCGATGCGGGAGAAGAATTCCGTGCCGACGCCGAAGTCGCGTTTGAGGGTGGCTTGGATGGCAATCGCGTAGGCGCCGAAATCGAGATCTTGCAGCTCATCGCCCGCTCGTTGCATGGCGTGCAACATGAGGCCGTGCGCACCGGCGGTGGCGATCGTTTTGACCACAGTCTGGGCGCGGGCGGCTCGAGCGCTGATGAGTTTCGAGCGGGACTCGAAGGTGGCTCGGGCGGGCAGAGCGAGTGGGGAGGCGCGCAGGATGTTGCGTCCGGCGTGCAGCCCTTCGAGGTCTTCGTCGGCATTGACATTGCCGTCCGGTTTGGCCCCGAGTTGCGCGGCAAAATCCTCGCCCACCAAGTCGACGAGTTCGGTCCAGCTCCACGTCTGCCCGGCGGTCGCGCTCGACTCGGTGGCATCGTCGCCGATGTAGAAGGTGCCGTCGCTCGGACTGAGGCGGTTGATCACATATTGCAGCGCGCTGCGCGCACCGGCGGCGAAGAGGGGGTCGTCATCGACGGCCGCTGCGTCGAGGCACGCCAAAGCGATGCGGGCTTGATCGGTGAGGCGTTTTTGGAAAACGGGAATGCCGCCGGCACCGTCGGCGGTGGCGCGGTAGAATCCGCCGTCGAGTGGGTCGCGCAGTGCGCTGGTGAGACGGGTGCGCAACGCCGCGAGGGCGACCGCGCGGGTTTCGCCGCCGCGGGCGATCAGGAAACGGATCAACTCTGGTTCCAGGCGATGGGGCGCGTCTCCAAATGTGCCGGTCTCGGGTTGCGCGATGGCGATCCAGTCTTCGGCGGCGAGCCGGAGGGCGTCCGCCAAGTCGTCCACCGGTTCAGCGGCAAAGGGCAGGTAGTCGGCGATGAGGCGCTGGGTATTTTCCGCGCCTCGACGGACGGCTCCCGCGTCCGCGGTCCAGCGTTCGGCCACCCGGCCGGCGACGACCATGAAGCCTTCGCGACCCCACTCTTCGGTGGGTGGCAGGTAGCTCGCGCCCTCGATGGGTTGGAGCTCGGGAGTAAACCAAAGATTGAGTGGCCAGCCCGCGATTTTTTGATCCGCCGCGAGCCATTGTTGACCGTAGGCAGCGAGACCCGGAGCGGCGTCGCGATTGACGAGCACGCAGACAAAATTGGCCTGCAGAAACGCCGCGACTTCGGCGTTGGCAAACGTCTGGCGATGCATCGCGCCATCGAGTTCGTTGAGCGGGTCGCTGACGGCGATGTAAAGCGGCAGGTCCCGTTTCGCGGCGGCGGCTTGGCCGGCGTCGACGGAATCAAGCCAGGGGATCTCCGCCGTGCACGTGAGGGCGAAGCAGAGGAGGAGTAAAGGGGCGAACAACGAACGGGCTTTGGGCATGCGAAGGGGGGGGATGCGGCAAGGGGAACTAACGAAATCGGAGAACATGGGGCCTGACTCCCGGTCTCGGTTCAAGCCAACAACCCACGGCAGAGGTGCCGGTTAATCGGCTCCAAGGGAAGTTTACAGGGGCGAAACGCTCCCGCTCCGCCGCCAGTTGCCGGGGTTCAGGAATCGGAGGGCGGGGCGGGCGGATGGTGCCACTCGATCCGGCCGGTTTGGATCCGATGCTCGATTTCTTCAAACCAGGTGGCGAAGACCTCGTCGGTCGGATCGATCTGCAACCACTGCAAAGCCGCGGGGACGTTTCGAAAGGCGTAGAATTCAATGCCGTCATTGTCCTTGTAGCCCTCGTGCGATCGCGCGATGCCAAAGTCCAAATCGCTCAGTGCCACCACGGCGCACCGCTCCCCCGCAAATTTTTCCTGGAAGTTACTTTTTCGCCGGGCGAGCGTGCGCGTTTCGGTGGCGTTGAGATTGACGACGTTGGGGCTTAGATAGCGCACGAGTTTGACCATGGGGGCCTGATAGCGCGAATCACCGGCCAGGGCTTCGAAATGTGCCATCAGGTCCTCGAAGTTTACACTGCCATCGCCAATCGCGTAAACGAAACGATGCGATGGGAGTATTTCGCAAAACAATGCCATGGTCGTGGTTGGAAGATAATGTGAGCGGGAGGTCCTTTGCTGAGGCGTTGGTTTTGTTGAAACTACGAGAGGAAGGAGCCGGATCAAGAAAAGCTGAACGCCCCCGACAATTGTCCCGGCCGTATCGGGCAATCTCGCTTCCTCCCGGCAGGCAAGCCGGTGTCCGGTCGACCGGCCTTGTCCCTCGACCCGGGGGCGAAGTAGCGTGGTTCGGCCAATTACTCCGCACGCAGCGCCACGATGGGCTCGATGCGAGTGGCGCGTCGCGCAGGTTGAAACACGGCCAGCAAAGCGGTGATCAACAGGGTCGCGGCCGCGGCCCCCAAGACCGGGATCTCAAAGGCGGTGGTGTTGAACAGCACCGATTCGAGCACCTTGCCCGCCGCTGCCGACAGGACGATGCCGATCAGCACGCCCGAACCCACGAGCTGGATGCCATGACGCAGGATCATGCGATGCACCGTCATGGGGGCGGCGCCCAACGCCATGCGCACCCCGATTTCCCGGGTGCGTTGCGCGACCGAAGTGCTCATGACCGCGTAGATGCCCACGGTCGCTAACAGCAGCGCGACGCCGGCAAAGATACTCAGCAACCAAGCGCTCAAATTCGGCAGACGCAGGTCGCGGCGGGCCATGGCGGCCAACGTGTCGAGGGCGTAAATTGGCTGGGCCGGGTCGATGCGTCGCATGGTTTCGCGGACGGAGGACGCCAACGATTCCGGCGGGAGCGAGGTGCGCACGGCAAAGGACTGGTAGCGCCATCCCGCCCACAGGGTGAGCGGGAAATACATCTGCGGTCGCTCGGTCACACCGGATAAATCATAGAGGCGGATATCTTCCACGACACCGATCACGGTGTAGAGGTTGTCGCCGCCCCCGGGGTTTACCCGCTTACCCAACGCGCTTTCACCGGGCCAAAACTGTTCCGCCAGTCGGCGGCTGAGCATGATGACGGGGGTATCCCAATTGGTGTCGCGGTCATCAAACGCGCGGCCTTCGACCAGCGGAATCCGCAACACCGCAAAGTAGTTGGCATCGACGATGCGCCAGGACGATTGCACGGACTCCTCCAGTGACAAGGCGGCCGCCTCGGCCGGGAAAAGATTTAAACTCGTCCCGCCGTCGCCAAAAGGCAGGCCGCTGGTCTGGGCGACTGCCTCCACGCCGGGCAAGGCGCGCAGCTCCTCGCCGACCCGACGATAGAACGCCTGCTTGGCGGAAGGATCACCATACGTCGCCTCGTCGAGACCGATGGAAAACGTCAGCACGTTGTCCGCATCGAAACCGGGACTCTCCTGGCTCAGTTGACCGAAGCTGCGAATGAGCAGCCCCGCGCCGACCAGCAACGCCAAGGAAAGGGCCACCTGGATCATCACGAGGAGGTCGCGCAGACGATTGCGGTGCTTCGAGCCGCCAATGGTTTTAACCGCCATGCCTTGGCCGGGGGGACGCTTGCCGCCGGTTCCTTTCAAAGCAGGCAGCAAACCCGCGACCAATGTCGTGCCCAGGCAGGTGAGGGCGGCAAAAACGAAGGACGGCGTGCTCAGTGCGATGGTGTCGATGCGTGGTAAATCGGTCGGCGCGAAGGTGCGCAGCGCGTCGAGGCCCCAATAGGTCAACAACAGTCCCACCGCGGTGCCTGCGGCGGCGAGCACGAGCGTTTCGCACAGCAATTGGCGGACGATCTGGCCCCGCGTCGCACCGAGGGAAATGCGAATTGCGATCTCGTTCTCGCGGATCAACGCCCGCGACAGCAGCAAGTTGGCGACATTGGCGCAGGCGATCAGCAACAGCAGCCCTACGGCGGCGAAAAGCAGATTCAGGCTGTCTCGCCACGCTGGCGGAATGATCTGGTCGGTCAGAGTTTCGAGGTGGGCGCCCCAGCCCTTCATCGTATCCGGATACTCAGCACGCAGCGTCGCTGCGACCGCATCGATTTCGGCTTCGGCCTGGTCGATTGCGACCCCGGTCTTCAGTTTTCCGATCACGGTCACCCAGTGATCGTCCCGCGACACCCGGGTGGGATCGGGGCGCAGCGGTCGCCAGACATCCGTGTCACCCAACAGGTCGGCTTGGCGGCCGACCACGCCGACGACTTGATGCGGCTCGCGGTCGATCAGCACGGTGGCACCGATCACGTTTTCACGTCCGTTGAATTGTTCCCGCCAGACGCGCTCGCTGATGATTGCCACCGCCGGACCGCCCGGCGCGTCCTCGGCCGACAGAAAATCCCGCCCGCGGAGCAGAGGCCAGCCGAACGCCCGGCTGAAACCAGCGCTGATGGCGACAGCGCGAGCATGCATGGCCGCCCCGGTTTCGAGAGCCAAGCTGACGTTTCCGCCATTCGTGCCGATCAATGATTCAAACGACGTCAAACGATCGCGATAGTCGACGAAGTTGGGGATCGACTGGGAGAATTGATCAATCCCGAGCTCGAGATTGTCCTCCCAAAAGAAGACCAATCGATCCTGATCCTCGACCGGCAACGCCGAACGCACCGTCGACTGGATCACGCTGAACATCGTGGTGCAGGCTCCGATGCCCAGCGCAAGCGTGACGACGGCCAACAACGAAAAACTGGGCGACCGCATCATGGACCGCGTCGCGAACCGTAAATCATGGCCAACGGCGCGAATCCACGAAGGCCGCCACGTGTCGCGACTTTCCTCCACGTAGGCATCGGCGAACGCGCCGAATTCTTTGGCGGCGGCGTGTTCGGCCTCCGCCGGTGTCATGCCCTCCTCGCGGTATTGCGAGACGAGTTGTTCGCGATGAAACGCCAGCTCGTCCCGCAACGCGGTCTCCTGTCGGTCGCGCAGAAACCACCGCCGCAAGGTGGTGCGCAGAAAGGCAAAGAGTTCGGCCAGCATTAGGCGTCTTTCTCCGCTTTGAGCACGCTGGCCATGGCGACGACGAATGCATCCCAATTAGCGCGCTCGGCTTCCAACTGACGGCGACCGGTGCGCGTGAGTTTGTAGAATTTGGCACTGCGGCCAGCCTCCGAGACGCCCCATTCCGGCGCGATCCATCCCTTGGCTTCGAGGCGATGCAGCGCCGGGTAGAGTGAACCTTGTTTTAAAGTGAGGCGGTCCTGCGAGAGCACGGCCATGCGTTTGGCGATGTCCCAGCCATGCAGCGTCGCATGGGAGAGGATCTGCAAAATCAAGAGGTCGAGGGTGCCTTGCAGCAGGTCATTCCGAAGATTTGCCATGGTGCTTCCGTCATAGTGTCGGCATTCGACAACAAGCAAGTCCATTATTGTCGGATGTCGACATCAAGCCATCAAGGGAAGTCCGGTGAGCATGTAAGTTTACGGCCGTCCGACTCCTGGGAACGCCGAGCTCTCGCGCGGCCTCCGCCACCATGCCTCCCGGTGTAGGCCGCCTGCTCGCAGGCGCTTTCGTCATGGGAAACCATTCGCAGGTTTCGCCGATGAACGCGAATTTTCCGGTATAAACTGAAAAGAGGCGAAGACGGGTGGCTATTGAGTCAGGCCGCGTGAAGGAGTTGAATTGGCACGGGATGACTTTTCAATTCGTGACCACTCACTGCGGGTATCGCGCGCGAGCGTGGCTCCTGCTTGTGGTGATTTCTTGGACCCTGCTGACCTCTGGTTCAGTGGGTCAGCTCGTAGAGGGCGTAGCCGGCGCAGAGGTTGGGGAAGAGGCGGTTGGGGGTTTTCCAATCGCCCCGCAAGTGCACCCGCTTGGTGATGCGGTAGCCGTGGTTGCGGCAAAAATCCTCGAAGTCCGCGATCGTGAGCGGGTTGGCCGGGCGGCTTTCGCCCCAGCTCGTTTGATAAACGTCGTTGCGCGGTTTGCGGCCGAGGAAGAGTGCGTCGAGGCGGTTCTTCCAAAAACCGTGGTTGGCAAAGCCGATCGTGAAGCTGCGGCCGACGCGCAGCGCTTCGGCGATGACCCGGGCGGGTTCGTCGACTTCTTCCAAGGTTCGCGAACAGATGACGTGATCGAAGTGACCGTCGTCGAACGATTCCATGAAGGCCATCATGTCGCCTTGGTAGGCGGAGAGTCCGCGCTTCACGCAGGCGGAGATTTTATCGACTTCGAGATCCACGCCGATGCCACGCGTGCGCTTTTGTTGGGCGAGCTCCTGCAGCAATACGCCGCGGCCGCAGCCGAGATCGAGCACGCGCGAGGAGGTCGTCACCCAGTCGGTGATGACTTGCAGATCAACGGTGCGTTTGTGAGAGCGAAGGGACACGGTTTAACTCAGATGGAGTGGGTCAGTAATCAGCGGTTCAACTGGTGAGAAAGTCGCGGACGAGGTCGTAGAGTTGGGGGGATTCGAGCAGGAACGAGTCGTGGCCGAGGTCCGTGGTGAGTTCAGCGTAGCTGGCGTTTTTGCCGGCGCGCAGCAGAGCCATGGCGATGGCGCGATTTTGTTCGGGCGTGAACAACCAGTCGCTGGTGAATCCGACTACGAGGCTGCGGGCTTCCAGAGGGGCGAAGGCGGCTTCGAGCGAATCCGATCCTGCGGCGAGGTCGAATTGGTCGAGGGCGCGCGTAATGTAGAGATAGGAGTTGGCGTCGAAGCGGTTGATGAAGCTTTTCCCCTGATATCGCAGGTAGCTCTCGACTTCGAATTGGGCGTCAAAGGCGTGGCTTTCGGTGTCGGTTGCTCCGGCGGTGGGCACGGTGGCGGCGGCTGCGCCCGAGCGGGGGCGTTCGGCGACGGTGCGGCGGCCGAACTTGCGCGCCATGGAGGCGTCGCTGAGATAGGTGATGTGCGCCATCATGCGGGCGATCGCGAGGCCGACTTTGGGGCCGCCGCCGGTGGCGTAGTTGCCGTCGGCCCAGTCGGGGTCCTGGAGGATGGCTTGGCGGCCGACTTCGTTGAAAGCGATGGCTTGCGCGCTTTCGCGGGCGGTGGTGGCCATCGCGATCATGCGTTTGACGAAACCGGGGAAGGTGATGCCAAATTGCAGCACTTGCATACCGCCCATGGAGCCGCCCATGGCGGCGTGGAGCTGGGTCACGCCAAGCGCGCGCAACCAGCGTTCCTGGGCGCGCACCATGTCGTTGATGGTGACAATGGGGAAATTGATGCCGTAGGGCCGTCCTGTCTCGGGGTCGGTGGAGAGCGGTCCGGTCGAGCCCTGGCAGCCGCCAATGACGTTGGCGCAGGCGACGAAATAATGGTTGGTGTCGAGGGCCTTGCCGGGACCGATGATGTTGTTCCACCAGCCGACTTTGCGATCGGTGAGGTGGTGAATGCCGGCGCAGTGGTGATCACCGGACAGTGCGTGGCACACCAGAATCGCGTTGGTGCCGGTGGCGTTGAGGCGGCCATAGGTTTCGTAGCGGATGGTGAAACCCGGGATCGTGCGCCCGCAGTCGAAGGTGAATGGCTCGTCGGAGACGTAGTCCTGCGGCACGACGACCCCGACCTCGCCGGGTTCGGCGTGGGCGGCTTCAAATTCGTCGAGCGCGGCGTCGTTCATTTAAGAGGGGAGGCGGAGTAAGAAGGAGGATGTTCGAAGTAAGAAGTCTGAAGTGGTTCGCAAGCGTTCACCGCCCGCGCCATGGTGTCGGGTAAACGGCCGGGCTGGCGTGGCCGTCAACATCGACGGCTTGCACACCGAAGATGACATTGTCCTTGGAAACATCCGCTATCGTGAAGCGCGTCACATCGCCGGCCCAAGCGTGATGCTCCCAGAACGCGGACGTCGTTTCGCGCCAAACGATGCGGTAGCCGGCGAGATCGGGCTCGGGTCCACGGTCCCAGCGCAGGGTGGAATCGTTGGTCAGGGCGACCGCTTCTATTTGCACGCCGGTGGGCGCGGCGGGGGCGCGGGCGAGGGTGGCGAGGGCGGCGGCGTTGACGCGGGCGACTTGGGCGACGTAGTCGGCATCGACGAATTCGGGCAGGTCGCCGAATTGGATGCCGTCCTCGACGCGCACGTCCTGATGTTGATGGGCAAAGTATTCCTTGGGCTCGGTGAAGCGCACGGCCGGGTAACCTGCGGCGACGAACGGCGCGTGGTCGCCCCCGCGGAGATAGCGGTCAAGACGGTAGACAATGCGGACCTCGAAGTCATCGACGTAGCGCTCGCCGACTTCCTTGATGTGGCGGGCGAGCTGGCGGGTGGGGAAGTCGTTTTCGCCGCCGGTGCGGATCTGCGCGAGCACCTCGGCGGACATGGGATTGTCGGTGGGCACGCCGCTGGCGAAGAGGCGGACGTGGGAAGCATCGCGTTTGCCGTCTTCGTCGAGCGTGTTGCCGATGATGTCGTTGGTGAACATGCCGGCGATGTGGCGGTCGGCGGCTTTGGCGGTATCGGCCCAGTGGCGGGCGCCATTGAGACCCTGTTCCTCGGAGGCGACGGCCATGAAGACGATGGTGGCGTCGAAGGTGTGTCCAGCCATGGCGCGGGCGAGTTCAAGCACGGCGACGGTGCCGGAGCCGTCATCGTTCGCCCCGGGGGCGTAGGTGGCGGTGTCCATGATGCCCAGCGAACGCGAGTCGTAGTGGCCGCTGACCACGTAGATACGGTTGACGGATTCCGGCTGTGAGCCGGGCAGGGTGGCCACGACGTTGACGATCTCGGCTCCGGCCGGGAGGCGTGGCGGAGTCGGTGGTTGTTGGAAACGATCAAAAGCGACCTGCAGGCGGCCTCCGGTGTCGGCGGAAATTTTCTTGAATTCCGCCTTTATCCACCGTCGGGCCGCGCCGATGCCGCGCGTATCGCTCTCCGTTTCACTCAAAGTGTGGCGGGTGTGGAACCCGGCGAGGGTGTAGACGTCGGTTTTCAAGCGGGCGGGTGAAATATGTCGCACCATGAACTCGATGTCCGGATCAAGACGGGAATCCGGTTCGGTCGCCGGGCACGACGTGACCAAAAGTCCACCGAGCAGAGCTGAAAACGGGGTGATTCGCATGCCGCCAGCACACGCGTTGAAACTTTGGAGTCAAACGCGCCTTGACAGTGGCGGAGTGGTCCGGCACTTCAGTCGACCCTTTTAACGATTCACAACGATGCAACCGACCTTCCGCCCACACCGCAAAAAGCGCTTTCGCAAGATTGGCTTCCGCGCCCGCATGGCCACCCGCGGTGGCCGCGCCGTCATTAACGCCCGCCGCCGCAAAGGCCGCAAGCGTCTGACCGTGGCTGCTTGCTAATTTTTCGGCCAGCCGATTTAACTAACGAAGCACCATGCGCTTCCGAGCCGAATCGCACCTGCGACGGCCCGCGGAATTCGCCAAGGTGCGCGCCTCAGGCCGCCGCTATCATTGCGGCGGTTTTGTTTTGTGGGCGGCCCACCGCCCTGCGCCGAGCGAAGGCACGCCCCCCGCGCCGACGGGTCCCCGCGCGGGATTTGTTGCTTCCAAAGCCGCTGTGGGCAACGCGGTGGCTCGCAATCGCGCTAAACGACGGCTGCGAGAGGTGTTTCGTCACCACCAGTCCCTCGTGCCGATGGACATGGATTTGATTCTGCAAGCCCGGCGTTCGCTCAATCGGCTTGAGTATGCCGAGATCGAACGGAAGTTTCTGAAGGCTTGCGCGGATTTGTTTCCCGCTCGTTCCATCTGATGTCCGCTGTAATTGAGTCCAAAATCGTCCAGACCGTCGTCGCGCTGCCCGCGCGCGGGCTGCTGGGACTCATCCGTCTGTATCAGCTGACCCTCTCACCGGTGTTGCCGATCGTGTTTGGACCCAACTGCGGTTGCCGCTTTCACCCGACCTGTTCGCATTACGCGGCCGGCGCGGTGCGCACGCATGGCGCGGTGCGCGGCACGGCCTTGGCGATTTGGCGTTTACTCAAATGCACCCCGCTGCACCCGGGCGGATTCGATCCGGTGCCGCCCGTCCGTTCGACGCGCCCGGTGTGCGAACGCGTGGGCCCCCCACTTTCGGCCCGCTGAACCGGCGGCCACTCCTCGTTTTGTTGATCCCTTTTCTGCATGGATAAAAAGAATACTGTCATCGGCATCCTGCTGCTCGTCGCGGCGTTTGGCGTCTTTTTCTATGGCCAGCGCTTCGCCCCGCCGGCCCCGCCCGCGCCCGAAGTCGTCCCGGTCCAGGCCCCGTTGCCGACGGCGACGAATCAAGCGGCCCCGACGGAGTCCTCCATGACGTCCTCGCCGGCCGATGCGGAGTTCGCCGCGTTGGCGGGTGAAAATGCCAACGAAGTCCTCACGATCTTGGAAAACGATTTCGTGCGCGTGAGTTTCACCAACTTTGGCGGCGCCATTGGTGACGTTGCCTTCAAGCATTACACCGACGCCGTCGATTCCAGTCTGCCGTTTGTTTTCAATCACCCGCGTGTCGAGCCGATCCTCGCCATCACCAACGTGCCGGGCATCGGTCCCAAGACGGCATTCAAGCTCGTTAGTGCCACCAACTCGGAGGTGGTCTACCGGGCGGTTCTCGAAGGGCGCCTTGAGGTCACTCGTCGCTACTCCCTCGGCACCGGTGCGGAGGGTTCCGATCCGTATTTGATCCGCCATGATACGGCGATGCGCGATTTGTCCGGCAAAGGCTCTCCGTCGATGAACGCGGGCTTGAGCCTGGGCACCTCGTCCCTCGTATCGCCCAATGATTACGGCCAGTTCCTCAACGTCATGTCGTGGGACGGCGAAGACGAAACGCTGACCAAACCCGGCGAATTGAAAGGCGGCGGTTTTCTGGCCGCCATCGGGTTGAAGGACGGTGCCTCCAAGTCCTCGCTCACCAAGGGGGGCGAAGCGGTGTGGGCGGCCGTGAAGAACCAGTTTTTCGTGAGCGTCTACACCGGCGACACGCCCGGATTCAGCACGACGACGCGCCGCGTGGAGTTGCCACCGTTCCCGGGCAGCACCCGCGCCAACGAGGGCATCACCGGTGTGCTCAACTACACGGTTCCCGCCGTGGCCGGCGACCAAGTCGCGGCGTTGGGCGGCGATCTCTACGTGGGTCCGAAGGAATACGACCGTCTGCGCGATTTCGAGAACAAGCAGTCGGAGGTCATGCAGTTTGCCCCTTACTTTTTCTCGAAGATCTTCCTCTCCGGCGTGGTCGGCCCGATCCTCAACCTTACGATGGTTACGATCGAGCGTTGGATCGGCAACTGGGGCGTGGCGATCATCCTCATGACGCTGCTCCTCAAGCTCGTCACCTTGCCCTTCACCCTGGCGGCTTCTCGCTCGGCCAAGAAGATGGCCAAGCTCCAGCCGCTGATGAAAGAGGTGCGCGAAAAGTTCAAGGACCAGCCGCAGAAGCTCAATGAAGCGACGCTCAAGATTTTCAAAGAGAACAAGGTCAACCCCATGGGCGGTTGTATCCCGATTCTCATTACGATGCCGTTGTTCGTGGCGTTCTTCGCCATGTTGCAGGGCACGGCCGAGCTGCGTTTCCAGGGCTTCCTCTGGGTGACCGATCTTTCGGCTCCCGATACGGTGGCGCGCATCTTTGGCCTTCCGATCAACATCATGCCGCTACTCATGGGCGCGACCATGATCTACCAGATGAAACTCACGCCGACGCCGACAACCGACAATGCGCAGGCGCAGATGATGAAGTTCATGCCGATCGTCTTCACGTTGATCTGTTACAACTTCGCCGCGGCCCTCGCGCTTTACTCCACGGTCAACGGGCTCTTCACGATCGCCCAGCAGATCATCGTCAACAAGACGACCAAGGATGACGGTGCGGTGGTGAACCCGACCGAGCCCGTGAAATCCTCGGCGTGGAATCCCAAGAAGAAAATCGCCCGTAAGAAGAAATAACGCGCGACCCGCGCGTCCTCCTCCCCGGTATCCCCGTCCCCAGCCACCTCGAAAGGAACAATCCCCATGTCAGGTCATAGCAAGTGGTCCACCATCAAGCGCGCCAAGGGCGCCAACGACGCCAAGCGCGGCAAGATTTTCAGCCGCATTTCCCGCGACCTCACTCTCGCCGCCAAAGCCGGCGGCGGTGACCCGGCGGCGAACACCCGCCTGCGCACGATCGTGCTCAAGGCCAAGGCGGAGAACATGCCGTCCGACAACGTCGAGCGCGCCATCAAAAAGGGCACCGGCGAACTGCCGGGCGTTTCTTACGAGGACAACATGTATGAGGGCTACGGGCCGGGCGGCGTGGCGTTCGTGATCAAATGCACGACCGACAACAAGACCCGCACTTCCCAGGACGTGCGGTCCATTCTCTCCAAACACGGTGGCAACCTCGCGCAATCCGGGGCGGTCGCGTTTCAATTCATCCACGTGGGCCAGTTCCTCATTGCCAAGGACGCCATCGATGAGGACGGACTCATGGAAATCGCTCTCGAAGCCGGCGCCGACGACGTGATCACCAGTGACGACGGCTACGAAGTCCGCTGCGAAATCGCCGAATTCGATCACCTGTCCCACGCTCTCGACGAAGCGGGCATCACCCCGGCCAGCGCCGAACTCGCCTACATCGCGACCACGCCGGCCCCGATCGATGACATCTCCACCGCCCGTTCCGTGCGCAAGCTCCACGACGCGCTGGATAACAACGACGACGTGCAGCAAATCTTCTCCAACGAAGAGTATTCCGCCGAGATCGCTGCCGAACTCGACGCGGAAGAGTAAACCGACGCGGCTGCCGCAACGCTGTTGCCACTCGTCGAAGGGAGCGCAACGGCACGCGGCCTGCACTTAGTGAGCCATGCGCATCGCGGTTATATCCGATACCCACGACCATATGCCGCCGATGCTGCCCGGACGGCTCGCTGACGCCGACGAAATCTGGCATCTTGGCGACGTGTGCGATCCTGACACGCTGGTGGAACTCGAACTCCTGGACATACCGCTGTGGACCGTCGCGGGTAATTGTGACAGCTGGCCCACGTGGCCGCTCCACCGTCGCATGGAGCGCGCCGGCCACACGTTTCACCTCGAACACATTCCGCTCGACCGCGCGCCGCGAGGCGTGACGGCGGTCCTCCACGGTCACACCCACGTCCCGCGTGACGAGACCGACATGTTGGGCGTGCGATGGCTCAACCCCGGCTCCGCCAGTTCTCCGCGCTACGACGGACCGCCCAGCTTTGCGTGGCTCACACTCGACGAGAGCACGGACCGCGGCCCCTACAGCTGGTCCGTCGAGTCGCTCGAAAAATAGTCGGCAAAATATCCAGCAGGAGATCAGCTCCCGCAAGTTTGTCACCTAATAGTTGACAAATGGCTTGCGGAGGCTCGGGGCGGATGGAGTCGGACTGGGCTGGCTCGGCGGACTCTCAAGAAAAGCACGGACCGTGGTCCCTACAGCTGGTCCGCCGAATCGCTCGAAGGATAGTCGGCAAAATCCAACAGGAGATCAGCTTCAGCTAGTTTGTCACCTAATAGGTGACAAACGGGTTGCGGGAGGCTCGGGGCCGATGGTGGCGGACTGGGCTGGCTCGGCGCACTCTCGTGGAAAGCGCGGACCGTGGCCCCTACAGCTGGTCCGTCGAGTCGCTCGAAGAATAGTCGGCAAAATCCAGCAGGAGATCAGCTCCCGCAAGTTTGTCACCTATTGGGTGACAAATGGGTTGCGGGAGGCTCGGGAGTGGGGCGGTTGCGGGGAAACCTGGTTCCGCCGGCACTCGGCGCTGGCATTGCGTTATCCGCGGCATTTACTCACGGGACATCGAACGCGCCATTTTCCAGCCCGATTTATTTGACCTCACCGAGGTAGCGGAACCGTCGTTGGCCGAAGCACCGGCGCGCGAGGTGGAGCCGTCCCGGGAGGTTCCGGAGCCCGCGATCCCGGTCACCACCGCCGGACCGAAATGGGAGCTGGATCAGGAACCCGCCCCGGCGGAAGCGGAAGTGATTTTCGAGCGCAACCTGCGGGCCAAACACTACCGCCTGACCTTGCGGCGCGACGGTGTGCCCGTGGCGACGATTCCGGCGCGTGGCACGGAGCGGGCGGCCCGGGCGTTTGTCGCAGAGCATGCGGATTGGCTGGCGCGAGCGCGGGAACGCCATCGGACCAAGCCGCGTCAGGCGACCCACTGGCGGATCGGCACGCCGGTATTGTGGCGCGGGAAGTGGACCGAGATTCGGCAGGCGGCGACGTCACCGCATTTGAAAGTCAGCGTGGGCGCGGACGTTTTTAGGGTGCCGCGGTTCGACGGCGACCTGCGGCCGACCATCGAGGCGGCGTTTCAACGCCGGGCGAAAATCGAGTTGCCCGCCCGCACGTGGGAGTTGGGGGCGGTCACGCAGATGGCCGTGAAACGGGTGTCCGTGCGCAACCAGCGATCGCGCTGGGGCTCATGCACGGAGGCGGGAGTGATCTCCCTCAACTGGCGGCTGATTTTGTCACCGCCGTGGGTCAGCGATTACGTGATTTATCACGAGTTGATGCATCTTAAGGAGATGAATCATTCCAAGCGATTCTGGGCGGCGGTCGCCCAGGTCTGTCCGCGGTGGCAGGAAGCCGAAGCGTGGTTGGACCAACACGGTTCGTATCTCGGTCTCTGAGCCGAATGGGTGGCTCTCAGAACACGTCGACCAACTCGATTTCGAAGATGAGGGTGGTTTTTTCGGGGATGTGGCCTTTGACGCCCTTTTCTCCGTAGGCGAGCCAGTAGGGGATGATGAGGGTGCGTTTTTCGCCCTTGGACATATCCATCACCGCTTCGTCCCAACCAGGGATGACACTGGCGACGCCTGCGGGAAAAATGTAGGGTCCGTTGCGTTTGTAGCTGTCGTCGAGATAAGTGCCGTCGAGAAAGTTGCCGCGATAATGGACCGCGACTTTTTCACCGCGTTGCGGGTGGGTCACGCCGTCGCCCGGGGCGGTGACGATATAGCGCAAGCCGGAGGAAGTGATTTCGGTTTGCGGATAGCGCTGATTCACCAGCGCCTCATCGGCAGGCGGCAAAACCATCATGTGCATCGCCTCACGCATGGCGCTGTTGATCGGCACGCCGGGGTTTTCGCGGGCGAGTTTACCCGAACGAGTGACCAGCGCGATGCCGAGCAGGATAAGCCCGAACAATGCCGGAATGAGAAGAGGGCGGAGAGCGCGCATAAGAATCGATCAACCTGCCGCACCCGCTCCGTAAAATCAAACCCTCACGCGCTTCGTCACGGTTGCGGTGCGATGATCGTGATCAGGTGGTCGATGACGGTGTCCACGTTGACCTTGGCGTGGCGGCCGACTGGGACCTCGTCGCCGTAGAGCGACACGAGCGTTTCATCCGCTTCGTCGGCACAGTCGGCAAGCAGGCGCACGATTTTTGTCGGGAGATGGTCGTCGGTGGAAGTGAATCGGGCGGCGCTGGCGGAGCCGAATTTCAACTGCCAGAGACCGCTGTCAGCGAAGTAGAACGCCACGATTGCGTCGGGATCAAGCTGGGCCCGGAAGGCAAACCGGTCGATCGCCGTCGTGTCATGGGGACGCCAGTCGGCCGGACTGGTCGCGTGGAGACGCACGTAGAGACGAGCCCCGGTGAAGCGGTGCAGGTTTTCCAATTTTTGGCGAAGGGTGATGTCCCACGTCCAGTTGGTCGGCAGGATGCCCGGGGCGGTTTCGAAGAAGGATACGCGGAGGGGTGGCGCGCGGCGTTGCCGATCCGCGAAGGTGGTGCGGTCCGCCACGAAGGCTTGCGCGGCCGGACCGATGCGCCGGATGCGCACCGTCATCTCGTCCCCGGCGGCGATACGCGGCAGCACGTCGAGACCGGCGATCACTTCGCCAAACACGCTGTGCAAGTAGTTGAGCCGGTTGAGTTCGGTGAGTGTGATGAAAAACTGCGAGCCGTTGGTGTCGGGTCCTTCGTTGGCCATCGATAGCGTGCCGACGCGGTCATGGCGCAGCTCCGGGCGAAACTCATCGGGGAATTCATAACCGGGGCCACCCTCGCCGGTGCCGAGCGGATCGCCTCCTTGAATGACAAATCCAGGCACGACCCGATGGAATGTGAGGCCATCGAAAAACGGGTGGCCGGGGGCCGGACCGAGCGTGCCTTCGGCGAGGCCGACGAAGCTGGTCACGGTCAAGGGAGCGGTTTCGAAATCCAGCCGCGCGGTGAGCTCGCCTCGCGAGGTGCTGATCACGGCATAGAGCCCGTCGGGTAGTTCGGCTCTGGTGGTGGTCAGCGTGAAAACGCCGAGGAGTAGGAAGGTCGATCGCAGTGCCCGGATCATGGCAGCTCGACGAAAAAGGTGGAGCCTTGATGGCGACCCGGACTTTCGGCCCACACGCGACCGCCGTGGGCTTCGGCGATGGTTTTGACGATGGCAAGGCCGAGGCCGGTGGTGCCTTCACCCTGCGTGGGGCTCGCGGAGAGACGCGCAAATTTGCCGAAGATGCGGTCGTGATCTTCCGGCAGCAGACCGGCGCCGCTGTCGTGAACTTCGAGGTGCACGCCATGGGGCGGCAACGGGGACATGACAATGCGGATCACCCCGCCGGGCGAAGAGTATTTGACGGCGTTGCTCACCAGATTCTCCAGGAGCTGACGGAATTTGCGGGGATCGACCTGGGCAAACACGGATTGTTCACCCTCGATATCGTTGAAGAGCTTGAGGTGTTTGGTGCCGGCGAGCCAGGAGTAGTCGTCGACGATGTCATCGGCGATCGGGTTGAGCTCGGTGAGCTGCCGGTCGAGTTCGAGGCCGCGACTCTCACGCTCGGCCTCGGTGAGCAGGTTTTCCACGAGGTGGGAAATCCGGCGCGCGGATTGTTCGATGCCGCCGACCAGATTCCGGGCGGGCGACCCGGGGGGCAGCTCATGTTCAAGCTCCTGAGCCAGTCCGCTGATCGCGTTGAGGGGGTCGCGGAGGTCGTGGACGGCGATACCCACGAGTTCTGATTTGAGCGAGTGGGCCTGGCGCAGTTCGTCGTTCGCCTGCTCCAGGGAGTGGGCTTGTTCGGCGATGGTCCGGATGTGGCTGAAATCGCGCACGCGCAGCGAGTAGATGAGCCGGGAGGCCAGCCAGAAAATCATCGCAAATACCCCGATGATCACAATGTGGTTGGATAGAACGGCGGGGGCGGGCTGCACGAAAGGCAGCAACGTCATAAGGATGACCGCACTGCCGCCGATGAACCCCAAACTGACTCGGGGGCGGGTGTAAAAGCAGGAGGCGTATACGCCGATACCGAGTAGGACGCTGGAGACCTGCCCGGTGATTTTTTGCTGGATGAGCGTGCTCACAACGAGCAGCGCCATGATGGCGAGGCAGCAGACTTGGAGGCAGGTTGCGTCGCCGGGCACGACCTCGCGGGGGTGAGCGCGCCGACGCGCGTGGGCCACGATCTCAATGGTGATGGTGGCGCACAACAGCGCGATGTGCAGCCAGAGCCACCAGATCAATTCCGGGGTGTGGGTCCACCCGCCACTCCGCCACAACTGCAGATCGGGGATCGCGATCAGCAGGATGCTGAGGACGATCGTGAACCGATTGATGATGCGGCCCCGGTTGAGGTTGTCCCAAGTGATTTCCCGACTGAACGTCTCCGCATGCCGAGTTTCGGGTTCGGCGAAAAACGTGCTTCGCCAGTTCTGGTTGGCGGATGCAAAGGGAGAAGTGGTGATTTCGGACATGGCAGCCGCACCGAGCAATTTGGTGACGGAAAATTACTCGCGGAGAGAGAGCGCCACGCTGCCCCGGGTGCAAACGATAGGCAAGAATGAGTGCATCGCTTCGGAAGGGCTTTCTTCCCGCGCGGAAAGTGTCAGGATTGGCCACCATGTTGAACTTGATGATACAAGGCATGCGGCGATGGATCGTCGTGGGCATCGTGGGCGCGGGGTGGGGACTCGGCGGTCGCGCCGCGCCGGTGGATTATTACTTGCCCGATGGTGGTCCCTATGAGGACCGGGTGCCCACTCCAGCGGAGTTTTTCGGCTACGAGGTGGGCGACTGGCATCTGCGTCCCGACCAGATCGTGGGTTATTTGCACGCGCTCGCCGCGGCGGCCCCGGAACGCGCCAAGGTCGAAGTGTTCGGTCACACCCACGAGCAACGTCCGCTGGTGCAACTCGTGGTGGCCGCGCCGGAGCGCATGGCCGATTTGGAGGCCGTTCGCCGCGCGCATCTGGAGCGAGGGGCGACGGCGACCCGACCCGCCGTGGTGAATCTGGGCTATTCGATTCATGGCAACGAATCGTCCGGGGCCAACGCCTCGGTCATGGTGGCCTACTGGTTGGTGGCGTCGCAAAGCGAGGCGGCCCAGGCGGTGCGGCGCGACGTCGTCGTGTTGCTCGACCCGATGTTCAACCCCGACGGTCTGGCGCGTTTTGCGCACTGGGCCAACACGCATCGCGGGAAGCATTTGGTGGCCGACCCGAACCATCGCGAACACCGCGAGCCGTGGCCCAACGGCCGCACCAACCACTATTGGTTCGATCTCAACCGCGACTGGTTTCCGCTCGTGCATCCAGAGAGCCGGGCCCGCGTGGCGCGGTTTTATCAATGGCAGCCGAATATCATGAACGACCATCACGAGATGGGCACGGATCGCACGTTCTTCTTTCAACCGGGGGTAACCTCGCGCAACAACCCGACGACACCCGCCGGAGTTTTTGCGCTGCAGGAGAAACTCGCCGCGCACCATGCCGACGCGCTCGATCGCGTGGGCTCGTTCTATTACTCGGCCGAAGGGTTCGACGATTTTTACGTGGGCAAGGGTTCGGTTTATCCGGATCTCAACGGCGGCATCGGCATTCTTTACGAGCAGGCCAGTTCCCGCGGGCACGTGCAGGAGACCGACTTTGGCGATCTCACCTTTCCGTTTTCGATCCGCAACCAAGTCCTCGCGTCGCTCTCGACGCTCGAGGGAGCAGTCGCGCTGCGCGAAGACTTGCTGGCCCATCAAGCGGAGTTTTATGCGACGGCCTCGACGTTTGCCGGCGATCGCGGCGTGAGCGGCTGGGTGTTTGATCCCGCCGGCGATCCGGCCCGGGCCTGGGAACTGCGCGATCTGCTGGCTCGTCACCAAATCGAAGTGCGCGCCCTCTCCCGTGATGTGACGGTGGGCGAGCGCACCTATCGGGCGGGCGAGGCGTTTGCGGTGCCCGCCGATCAGCCGCAGGCCCGGTTGCTGGCGGAACTGTTCACCGACCGGACGGAGTTTAATGACACGGCATTCTACGATATTTCGGCGTGGAGCGTGCCGTGGGCTTTCAATCTGCCGCACGACAAGTTGGAGACCGGCTTGAGCAAGGCGTGGGGCCGGACGCTGGAGCCCGGGCCGCGTCCGGTGGGCCAGCTGCACGGAGATCGCACCGCCGACGTGCTCGCCTACGTTTTGTTGCCGCGAGGCATGGATCTGCCGCGGGCATTGGGCCGACTCGGGCGGGCGGGAATTGTGGCGCAAGTCACGGCCCAAACGTTTCGCGCGCTGCCCGCCGGCCAGTCGGAGTCGATCGACGTCGCGCCCGGAGCCATCATCATCCCCGTGACGCGTCAGCCGGATAAGTCCGAAACCATCGAGCGGGTGATCGACGAGATTCTGGCCCGGGACGCCCTGCAGGTCATGGCGCTCAATCGCGGACTGACCCCGGACGGTCCTGATCTCGGCAGTCCGAGTTTGGTCACCGTGACGGCGGGGCGCGTGGCGATTGTGGTGGGCGACGGAGTGAGCCCCTACGACGCCGGCGAAGTCTGGCACACCCTTGATCAGCGTTGGGACATGGCGCCCGTGCTGCTGGAGCACGGCGACGTGAAGCGGGCGGAGCTGTCGCGTTACGATGCCATGGTCATCGTCGACGGATCGTTTGGTAGTTGGTCCGAGGATACGGCTGATTCCATCAAGGCATGGACCCGCGCCGGCGGCACGTTGATCGTGGAGGAAGATGCCATTTCGTGGGCGATCAATAAACTCGGGGCGAAGATAACCTTGGTGGAAGATCCGGCCGAAGCGACACCGGCGACACCGCCGATGCGCGTGCCGTTTGGTGAGGGGGAGCGGATCAATCGATCGAAATTGATCCCGGGTTCCATCTTCGCGGCGTCCGTTGACCTGACGCACCCGCTGGCCTATGGCCTGGGGCAGGACATGTTGCCCCTCTTTCGCGCGGGCAAGTTGGTGATGCAACCGTCGAAGTCTCCTTACCAGACCCCGCTGGTTTATACGCCGGATCCGTTGCTCGCGGGTTATGCCACACCGGAGGATCAATCGCGTCTCTCCAATCAAGCGGCCGTGGTCATTGCTCCCCTCGGTTCCGGGCGGGTGGTTGCGATGACCGACAACCCGGTTTTTCGCGGCTATTGGTTCGGGGCGATGCGCCTGCTGGGTAATGCGATCTTCTTCGGCCCGGCCATGAAAACACCCTGAGGTGGCACTCCATTTTACCTACAAATACGCCTAGACGGACGTGGGGCGGCACCTGACACTCGCGCGCTGTGGATGTCATCAATTTGCTTGCCCCGTTGTTTTTGATCATCGCCTTGGGGGCGGTGCTACAGCGCGTGGGAATGTTGCCGGTCGATGCGGTCGGGGTGATCAACCGGTTGCTCTTTCGCGTCGGCCTGCCGGCGGCGGTGTTTCACGCGTTGGTCTCGGCGCAGAAAAGCACGGAAGGGTTTGGGTTGTTACTGATCGTCATGGCGGGGGCCACGCTGATCAATCTGGCCTGGAGCTGGTGGGAGGCGCCGTGGTTGGGGGTGGCACCCGGGTCACGCGGCACGTTTGTGCAGGCGGCGTTTCGCGGAAATCTCTCCTTCATCGGGCTCCCACTGTTGCTCACGGTGCCGGGCGTGCCGTTGGGGCAGACCATGCTGGCGTTTGCCCCGATGTTGATTTTGCACAACGCCGCCACCGTCATTGTGCTGCTGGCCAGTCAACCGACGTCGGGCGAGGCAATGTTGAAGCGGGTGCTGACGGGGATCGTGAGCAACCCCATCATCGTCGCGTCGGTGGCCGGGGTGGTGGCCAATGCGGCGGGCTGGACTCCCCCCGTCGCGGTGATGGTCACCCTGCAATCGTTGGCGCGGATGGCGCTCCCGCTCGCTTTGTTGTGCATCGGGGCCGCGCTCATGCGCGTGCCGGTCGGCGGCAATCGTCGGCTGCCGAGCCTGGCCGCGCTGCACAAGTCGGTGTTGTCGCCATTGATCGGATACGGATTGGCCCGTTGGCTGGGACTGGAGGACGGCGCGCTGCTGGCCGGCTTGATCTGTCTGGCGTGTCCGACCGCGGCAGTGTCCTACACCATGGCCAAGGAGATGGGCGGAGATGAAAACCTCGCCGCCAGTGCGGTGGTTTACAGCGCGGCGGCGAGTGGGGTGACGCTTGCGATCGTGATCGCGATGTTTGCCGCCTGAGTCAGGTGGCGTGGGGAGGTTCTCAGGACGTGGGCGCACTCGGCGAGCACGCCCGATCGGTTACGGGATGCGCAGGGTCGATCCGATGGTCAGCGCGTTGGAGGCGGTGATCACGTCGCGATTGGCGTTGAGAATGTCACGCCAGCGGAGCGTGGTGCCGTAGTATTCGCGGGAAATTGATGACAGCGTGTCGCCGGCGGCCACGACGTGGCTGCGGGAGGCATCGTCGGTCGCAGCCGGGGTGGTGTCTGCATTGGCGGTGATTCCGGACGGGCGATCGGGGACGGAGCGGCCGGCAACGGGCCGGGCGGCCGGACTGCTTTGCAGGGCGAAGCGCGTGCGAAGGACATTGAGTTCCTGTGCCATCGAAGCGCTCTGCGCCTGAGCCTGGCGGGCGAATTCACGGAGACGGGTGTTCTCGGCCGCGAGGCTGGAAGCGGCGTCGAGTTCGGTGCCGCGACTGGCGGCGAGTGCCTGCGTGTCGTTAAGCTGCGCGGACAGATCGGCGTTGGCGGCGCGCAGGTCGGCGGCGGAGCTGGAACTGGTTTCGAGCTGTTCGCGCAGGGTTTGGATTTCGGCTTCGTGTTCGGAGGCCGTGGTGGTCGCGGTGGCGAGTTGCGCTTGCAGGGCGTCGGCGTTCGACTGGGCGGCGCTCAGGGTCGCGACCTGGCCTTCAGCTTCGGAGGCGGTGAACTTGGCGTCGGCAAGCGCGGACTGGAGACTGCTGACCTCCTCGCGCAACTCGGCGATGGTGGATGCGGTGCTGTCGGCTTCCTCGGCATTGGTGGCGAGGTCGGAGCGGGTGGAGCGCAGTTCTCGTTGCAGCGCGGCAAAGGCGCGCAGGCTGGCCTCAAGTTTGGTCTTGGTCGCGGCCAGTTCATCGGCTTGGGCCGTGGCATTTTCGCCGGCGTTGGTGCGCGCGGACTGGAGCTCGGTTTGGAGTCGGCTGATTTCGCTGCGGGCATTTACCAGCGCGTCGGCGTCCACGGTGCCGGCCTGCGCGGTGGCGAGAGCGGACTGGAGGGAGCTGACTTCTTGGCGGAGTTCAGCGACTTCGGCGGCGCGGGCTTGGGCGCTTTCGTTGCTGGCGGCGAGGGCGGCTTCGGCTGCTTCGAGGTCGCGCTCTTGAGTGGCGAAGGCTCGGAGGCTGGCTTCGAGCTGCGCCGAGGCTTCACCGCGATCGTTGAGGGCGGCTTGCAGGCGTTGGTTCTCGTCGCGAGCCATGGACAGTTCGCCGAGCAAGGTGGAGACGCGCTCGGTGGCGTCGCCGAGATCGCGCTGCGAGGCGGTGAGGGCCGCGATCTGTTCCTGGTGGGAGGCGAGTTCCTGGCGAAGGTTGGCGAGGCTTTCGTCGCGATCAGCCAACTCGGTGCGGAGGGCCTCGCGCTGTTGAAGGGCGCGCTCGAGTTCGTCGCCACCGTCACTTTGGGCGGCGCGGGCGGCTGCCAAATCGGCGGTGAGTTCCTCGGCCTGGGCTTCGGCGGCGACCAATTGGTCCGCCATGGTGGCGTAGGTCGAAAGTTGGGATTCGAGCTGGGCGATGCGTTCACTCACGCCGTCTTGGGATGCGAGCTGACGGCGGGCGCCGGTGAGATCGGTGGCCAGACTGCTGGCCTGGGTTTGCGCGGCTTCGAGTTGAGTCGCGAGCTCGGTCCGGCTGGCTTCGGCGGCCGCGAGTGCGGTCTCCAGTTGACGGATACGCCCGGCGGCGGCGCGTTGATCGGCGAGGTCGCCGGCGAGGGTTTGGGACTGGGACTCGGCGGTGGCGAGTTGGGCGCGCAACTCATCGCGTTCTGCGGTGAGCTCGGTGTTGCTCCGGGTGAGTCCCGCGAGATTTTGGTCCCGCTGGGCGCCTCGGCTTTGGAGGGAACTCAGTTCCGCGCGCAGGCGATCGTTGGCGGATTGGGCGTCGGCGAGTTCGGTGCGGAAGCTGGCGAGTTGGGCGGCCTGGGCGGCGGCGGTGTCGCCGGAATCGGCGGCGGTCTCGCGGAGGCGGGTGAGGTTGGCGCGGGTGTTGGCGAGCTCGGCGGAGAGTTCGCTCACCTGACCTTCCGCGGTGCTGAGGCGGGTGGTGCGTTCCGCCAGATCGGATTCGCGGGTTTGGAGGGCGGCGGTGAGTTCCTGGATGCGGAGCGTGGCAGCCTGATGGTCGGCGACACGGGCGGTGGTGGTGGCGAGTTCGGCTTGGAGTTGGGCGTTGGTCGCGCTGAGGGACTCGGCGTCGGAGCGGGCGGCCGCGAGATCGGTGGTGGTGGCGGCGAGTTGTTGGCGAACGGATTCGAGTTCGGTTGCGGCGGAGACTTGGCCGGCCGACTGGTCTTCGAGGGTGGCCTGCAGGCGATTGGTCTCGCGGCGGGCATCGGCGAGCTGTCCGAGCAGGTCCTGGATGCGGTTGGTGGCGGTGCCGAGGTCGGCTTCGGTGTCGCCGAGTTCTGCGAGGCGAGCCTGGGTGGCGGCCAGTTCGGAGGCGGTCTGGTTGCTGGTTTCCCGCTGGGTGGCGAGATCGGCGGTGGTGGCGGCGAGTTGTTGACGGGTGGACTCGAGTTCGGACTGGGCGGTGGCGAAGGCGTCGGCCCGAGTGGCGAGCTCGGCCCGAGCTTGATCGGCTTCGCGGCGGGCGTTGGAGACTTCGGCGAGCAAGGCCGAGATGCGTTCGGTGGCGGCGGTGAGATCGGCTTGCGCGCCGGCCGAGGATTCGAGTTGGCGATTGGCGGCGGTGAGCTCGGCTTGAAGTCGGGTGGCCTCGGCCTGTCGCTGGGAGAGGTTGGCGGTGAGTTCGTTGGAAAGTTGTCGCACCTCGGCGAGTTCGGAGCGGAGTTGGGGCAGGGCTTCGGCCGTGGCGCGGGCGTTGGCGGTTTCCTGTTCGAGGCGTTCGGCGGATTGACGCAGGCGGGCGTTGTCGGCGCGCAGGGTCGCGAGCTCGGTGGCGGCGGCGTTGGCTTCAGCGGCGAGGCGGTCGCGTTCGTCGCGAAGCTCGCGCTCGGCGGTGCTGGGGGCGCCGGAGCGCAGGCGGTTGAACTCGGATTGGAGGCGGGAAAGATCGTCCTCGCGGTTGGCGAGGGCGGTTTCGGCGATGGCGACGCGTTTGCGCAGTTCGGCGTCGCTGTTGGATTGGCCGGCGCGGAGGGCTTCGTTTTCCCGCCAGGCGGCGGCGAGTTCCTCGGCGAGGCGGCGACGTTCCTGGTCGACGCGGTTGAATTCGTCGGGATCGACGTCGAGGGGGACGGCGGTGAAGGGAGACGGATTGTTGGCTGTGGGAACGGATGCGGGGGCCGGCGCGGTGCTGCTCGTGGTCAGCGAGATGGTGGAGGTCGTGTTGGCCGACGTGGCGGGCAAGGCGGTTTCGAGGCGACGGCGTGCTTCGGTGAGTTGATTGGCGGTGAGTTGGGAGCGAACGAGCGCGAGTTCCCGTCCGCGAGCTCCGTTGGTGGAAGCCCGGGACAGCCACACGTAAGCTTCGATCAAATCGTGGGACGGTTCGCTGGAATCGGCGTAGACCAGCCCGAGGTTGTATTGCGCGATGGCGTTGCCGGACTCGGCTTTGTCGCGCAGGGAAGCGAGGGCCGCGGGACTGGTGGCGGCGGAAAGCACGGACGAAGCAAACAGAGCGAGAGAGGCACCAAGCAGGGTGCGGAAGAATCGAGCTTTCATGTGGATGCGAGAGCTTGGGCGGGGATCACGGGGATGCAAAGCGGGGAATTGGGCTGGAATGGGGGAATCCCGATGTTTGCCGGGGATTTTACGTTCGGGTGTCACGGGTCGCCGGCGGGAGTCGGCGGCGCGGGGGAGGTGTTCGGCAAATCTTCGCCGGAGATGACCACGCCGGCGGTGGCGGCCTCCATCTCGGCGAGAGCGGCGTCCATGGCGGCTTGGTCAGCCACGGTTTGAGAAACCCGCGGGCGGCCGGAGGAGAAATCGATGGTTTGGCCGTCTTGAATCTCGATTGCCCGCTGCGCCGGGGTATCGGGATGGGGCGGAACCGTCGTGGTCGCGACGGGAGTGGGAGCGGTCTCGACCGGGACGGGCGCGGTGGTCGGTGCCGGGGTGGTGAGGTGCTGGGGCGGTCGAGTCGGGGTGGTTCGCGAGCGGTAGCGCAGCGCGCGAGAGAACATGAAAGCAACGGCGAGCAGACCGATGATGATCAACATTTTGACGCGTCGCTTGGTCTTCATGAGTTTAAACATGTCACGGACCGCGACGATTTGTCGAATCTCGTTAGGTCGCGGCGAGGGCGATCAACCCGATGACCATGCCGAGGGCGCACCACAGGCGTCGGGCGCTGCGCTGCTCTCGAAAAACCCGCGCCCCGAGGTAGGCGCCGATGAGAATGCTAAACTCTCGCGCCGGGGCGACGTAGCTGACCGGGGTGAAGCTGAGAGCGGTGAGCACGAGCACATAGGCGAGGGGCGACAGCGTGGCCATGATGAGCATTTCGCGTCGATTGACGCGCCAGATTTCGCGCACCGCGGTCCGTCGCGACCAGGCAAACGGGGCCAGGAGCAAGGTCAGCCCGATATTGGTGAGCCCGTCAAAGACGACGGGGTTGACGTCGTGGAATCCGACGGCGTTGCGGTCCCACACGGTGTAACTGGCGATAAAACTGCCGGCGATCAGCGCGTTCCCCAAGGCACGTCCGAGGCGTGGAGCGGCCGGGTCGGCGGAGCGTTGCCAGAGGCGTTCGCCGTTGCTGAGGAAAAATATGCTCACCACGATCAAGGCGCCGCCCATGAGCCCGAGAGATGAGGGGCGCTCGCCGAGGAAAATCACCGCGCCGGCCGTGGCGATCAGGGGCGCACTACCGCGCACCAGTGGATAGATGAACGAGAAATCGCCGCTGCGGTAGGCGCGCTGCAGATACAGCGCATACCCGGTCTTGAGCACGGTGCTGACGGCGATCACGCCCAGTTCCGTGGGGCCGAGTCCGAGTCCCTCGCCGCGCCAAACCGCCATACCGATCAGGATGGGCGTGTAGATCACGGTCATGATCACGCCGACTCCGAACACGAAGGGCAGGCCGCTGCCCACTCGCTTGGCCGCCAGGTTCCACGTGGCGTGGAGCACGGCGGCAGTTAAGACGAGAAACAAGGCGAGGGCGGTCACGGCGTAAGTTATCGGGAAGTCTCGAAAAGGACAGCAAGCCTACCGGCGAAGCGAGGGCGGAAACCGGTTGCGGGGGTGACGTTTGCGACCGTTAGCGTCTTTGTGGCGTGACGCCGGCGGGCGTCGGCGCACAGTCATCGTTTCCTTCGATCCCATGTCCTCCTATCTTCAAGAAGCTCGTCGCACGCTCGTGTTGGCCACTCCGATCATCGTCGGGCAGCTGAGCCAGATGCTCATGAGCGTCACCGACAGCGTGATGATCGGTCGGGTGAGCAAGGAGGCGCTCGCGGCGTCGGCGTTTGCGGGTAGCATCTGGGGCGTGTTTTTCATCGTGGGGGTCGGCTTGATGATTCCCGTAACGATCATGGCGTCGCAGGCGCGTGGGGCCAATGACTCGGTCGAGGTTTCCCGTTGGGTGCAGCACGGGCTGTTGCTGGGCACGGTGGCGGGCACCTTGGGCGCCGTGTTGATGATTTTGGTGGGCACGCAGCTGCACCGTTTCGGGCAACCGCCGGAGGTGTTGGTGTTGGTGAATCCCTACTACCAGTTGATTGCGATTTCGCTGGTGCCGACCCTGTGGTTTCAGGTGAAGAAGCAGTATGCCGAGTCTCACGACCATGCGGTGGCACCGATGGTCATGATGGTGCTGGGGATCTTGCTCAATGTGTTCCTGAACTGGGTTTTTATCTACGGGAATCTCGGAGTGCCGGCGCTGGGTCTCACCGGGGCGGGGGTCGCGACTCTCATTTCGCGTTCGATCGGGGTGCTGGTGTTGTGGTGGTGGATTGTGAACCTGGCCCCGGGTTTGCGCGCGGGATGGCCGGCGCACTGGTTTTCGGGTTATGAGTGGAAACGCTTTGGGCGATTGCTGAAAGTCGGTGTGCCGATCGCGTTCAGTCTCGTGTTTGAAGCGGCGGCGTTTGGGGCGGCCGCCATCATGATGGGTTGGCTCGGTGCCACGGCGCTCGCGTCGCACCAGATTGCGATCAGTTGCGCGGCGTTTACGTTCATGATCCCGCTGGGCATGTCGATGGCGGTGAGCATGCGGGTTGGCCGGGCGGTGGGCGAAGGGCGGCAGGACGCGTTGCGGCCGATCGGATTGGGGGCGCAGGCGATGTCGGCGATCGTCATGGGCCTCTTTGCGGTGCTGTTCGCCTTTGAGGGGCAATGGCTGGCGTCGGGCTTTGTCAGCGAACGCGAAGTCATCGCCCTGGCGGGCAAGTTGCTGGTGGTGGCGGCGGTGTTCCAACTCGCGGACGGAGCGCAAGTCGTGGCGGCATCGGCGTTGCGGGGACTCACCGACGTGAAGGTGCCGACCGCGATCACGGCCGTGGCGTATTGGGGACTGGCGCTGCCCATTGCCTACGGACTGGGCGTGAAGAGCGGCTGGGGGCCGACGGGTATCTGGACGGGCTTGGCGGTCGGGCTGATCTTTGCCGCGGTGGCGTTGAATGCGCGGTTCCTACGCATGACGCGAACGGGAGACACGCCGTAGGTGCTTGGTTGAGTTGAGGTTGTTGGTCAGGAAGAGCTGGATTAGCGGGAAAGGGACCATCATGGTGGCGGCCTCATGTCCCGGTCGTGGCGCGTGAGTCCCCAGCCTCCCTTGTTTATGAGCCTACGCCGAGTCCTTGCATTGATCGTTGCGCTAGGTGGCGGAGTCCTCGGGGGGAGCGCGCAGGACGCTCCGGGAGTTGAACTGTCGCAAGAGGGCAAGCAGCTCGTGCGTCATTTCAGTTCCGAGGACTACGAGGCCCACATCAACACGATCGGCGGCGCAAAGTTGTCGGACGGACGGGTGGTCTTCGGCACGTTCGGCGGGCTGTTGCTCTTCGATGGGCAGACCTGGACGAAGCTCCCGATCGAGGAGAATTTCATTTTCAATCAAGCGGTCACGGCGGACGACGAGATTTATGTGTCCAGCAGCGGGGTGTTCGGCCGACTCCAGCGCGGGGAGGACGGGCGTTACGCTTATGAGTCGCTGATCGATCGGGTCGTGGCTGACCCCAAGGATTTTGGGGTCGGTGGCTCCCTGGTGATTTACGACGGGGTGGTGTGGGCGAGCACGCCGCAGGTGTTCTTTTCGTGGGACGGCGAGACCGTGCGCCACGCCGAGTGGAGCGAAGCCAAGAACTCCCCTTTGGTCGCCACCGCTGACGGCCTGTATTGTTTTCGAGCCGGCGAAGGCGTGTATGCGTGGGAGAACGGAGCGTGGGTGCTGCGGTGGAGCGATGAACGAATTGCCGGACTGGGCGGGTTGGTGGTGCTCGCGGATCCGCCGCCCGTCGCGGGCGCCCGCGTGACCGTCATGGGCAACGAAAACGGCATTTACGATCTCTACGCGAATGGAGATGTGCGTGAGGCGTTTGATGGCCTGGGGCTCCAACTCGAGGAACGCCAGTTGCGCAATGTGCTGCGTTTGCGATCAGGGCAACTCGCGGTGACGGGCCCGCAAATGGGCATCGCCATCCTCGATCCCGAACACGGAATCGTGCACCAGGTCAGCACGCGTTCGGGGCTCGAGAACGATACGTTTTTCGACCTGGTGGAGGACGATGAGGGCAGCATCTGGGGCTCCGGTTTGGTGGGGGTGCATCATTGGAACTATCAGCTGCCGATCACGGTTTTTGATACCGATCGGGGATTGGGCGAAGGTAACACCGAGCAGATGTTCATCCATGAGGGCGTGCTGCACATTGTGCGGGCGGGACAATTGAAACGTCTCGTCCCGGGTCCGCCGGAAACGGGGGCGCATTTTGAAAACGTGCCGATCGAAACGGAGGCCCGCATCACGGATGCGATCGCGCTGCAAGGCGACTTGTTGGTGACACTCGAGCGGGGATTGGGGCGACTGCGGGCGGACGGCTCGATCGAGTTGGTGGTGGAGGACCCGCAACCACGGGCGGGCGTGTTGAGCGCTCTGCGCATGTGGCCCGACGTCGTGGTGCGTTCTCCGCGCGGCATGGAAATTTTTTATCAACGCTTGCCCGACGGTTCTTATCGGCGCCTGGGCGTGGTGGAGCACGGCTCGTCCCAGACCCGGCAACTGCAGAATTTGAACGGCGATTTTTGGGTCACCACGGCCGGACATGGCGTCATTCGCGTGGACATGGCCCCGACGGTTGCGGCAGTGGATTGGGAGCACCTCACGATTGCACGCGATCCCGCGGTGCTCGGTTACGATGCCAGCGAAGTCACCCAGCTGGCGGAGCCACTGATCGACGGCTTGTCGATCACCACGCCGAAGAACGTGTATCGGGTCGCTGGAGACGGGAAGGCGATGGAGGTGTGGAACCCGCTCAATCTCTACGACGCGCCGCCGACGTTGGTTTTTCCGCTCGAACAACAACCGGACGGGTCCTTCTGGACCAGCGTGGGCCAAAACTTGGTGCGGTCTTACACGGCGTTGGTGCGGGCTGTGCCCCGGCCGGGTGGGGACTATGACGTCATCACCGCGCCAGCCCCCATTCTCGACCTCATCGGGCCGAACGGGGCGCCGGCGGCGTTGTTGGAAATCACGCCCGACGGACGGCGCATTCTCTGGGTGATTGAGCTCCGCCTGCTGCGGTGGGAACTGGACGCGCCGTTGCCCGCCGATCGACCGTGGTCACCGCGGGTGAACACGGTGCGGGCCGCGGGGGCGTTTCAGGACACGGGGGCGGAAGAGTTGCATGCGTTTCCCTATGCCACGGAGCCGATCGCGTTCACGTTTGGGGCCCCGCGCTATCGTCACGGCAACACCATGCAGTTTCGCACGCGATTGGTCGGTTACGACGACAACTGGAGCGCCTACGACGACGACGTGAGCATTCGCTTCACCAATCTCAAGGGCGGTCCGTTTCGCTTCGAAGTGCAGGCGCGGGATGGTGAAGGCAACGAAAGTGAAGTGCAGGGATATCGGTTTTCGGTGCGTCCGCCGTGGTATGAGTCCCGCGTCGCGATCGCCGCCTACGTGGTGGGCCTGAGCGTGGCGTTGTGGGGTTACATTCGCCTGCGCACGCGGTCGCTGCGCCGGGAGCGCGCCCGTCTGGAAGCGGTCGTGGTCGATCGCACCACCCAGCTCGCGGCGGCCAAGGAATCGGCCGAGAAAGCCAATGCGGCCAAGAGTCGTTTTCTCGCCAATATGAGCCACGAGTTGCGCACGCCGCTCAACGCGATCATCGGCTATGCGCAGTTGTTGGCCCGCAGCCGCGACCTCGCCGCGCCCGAGCGCGAGAAAGTGGGCATCATCCACGGCAGCGGGGAACACCTGCTGAGCATGATCAACGAGGTGCTCGATCTTTCCAAAATCGAGGCTGGACGCGTGGAGCGCCGGGACGCGCCATTTCCCTTGCCGGCGTTGATGCGGCAAATGCGCGCGGCCGGTGAAACTCGCACGCAGGACAAGCCGATTCGGTTCAGTTTTACCACGTCCGATCCACTGCCGGAGGTCGTGGTTGGCGACGGGCAAAAGTTGCGCCAGGTCATCGAGAACCTGATGAGCAACGCCATCAAATTTACCACCCGGGGCGAGGTGGCGATCAGTGTCGCCCACGCGAACGACCAGTTGGAGGTCATCGTGCGCGACACCGGTCCGGGCATGACGACCGAGGACACGACGCGCCTGTTTGAGCCCTTCGAGCAATCGGCGCGGGCGGTATCCATGGAGGCCGGCACGGGGCTGGGGCTGCCCATTGCCCGGGAGTTTGTGCGTTTGCTGGGCGGCGAACTGCAACTGCAGACGGCGCCCGATCACGGATGCGTATTTTCATTCCGGATACCGTTGCCCGTCCGGACCGACGAGCGGGCGGAAGTCCCGGTGCCCCGTCGGATTGTCACCGGTTACGAAGGCCGCCGCCGCCGCATTTTGGTGGTGGACGACATGGCGACGAACCGGCGGTTGTTGCGTGATTACCTGGCTCCGTTGGGGTTTGAACTGGGCGAGGCCGCCACCTGGGCGGAAACCCTGGCGGCGGTCGGCCGGGAATCATGGGATCTCTTGATTCTCGACGTGCGTCTGCCGGATGGAAACTCGATTGAATTGCTGCCGGAGTTGCGGGCGGCAATGGCGTCGCCGGTGCCGGTGTTGGGTCTTTCGGCCAGTGTGTTGAAGGCGGAGGCGGCGGATGCGCTGCAGGCTGGGTTTGCCGATTTTCTGCCCAAGCCCTTTGATGCGGCGGCCCTGTTTGAAAAGCTGGGCCGGCTGTTGCACCTGGATTGGATCGGTGAACTGGAGGCCGTGGCGCCGCCCGATGTCGAACCGCCGACAACCGGCCCGGTGCGACTGTCCGCTTCCGCAGTGGAACAGCTGGCCGCCTTGGCGCAGGTCGGCAACGTGCGGGGACTGCGCACGGCGGTCGAAGCCCTGGCCGAGACCGAACCCGACGGGCGCAAACTGGCGGCGGCCCTGCGACCCTTGCTCAAGAGTTACCAAATGAGCGAGATTCGCGATTTCCTCGAAAACTCCGTCGAAGTGGCGCGGTCCTAACCGCGGCTCACGGGGGCCACGATCGCCCGGATTTCCTCGAGCGTGAGGCCGTGAATAGCCACCCGTTTTTGGCGCGCACTCGCCCCGGTGGCCAACGTGACCGACCCCTTGGGCAGTTGGAAAAGTCCGGCCAAAAAGCGGCAGAGTTCGGCGTTGGCCTTGCCGTCGACCGGGGGCGCTTTGAGCTTCACTTTCAGCGCATCCCCCAACCACCCCACCACTTCGCTGCGGGTGGCGTTGGGCACGGCTTTGATGGGCAGGACGCAGGTCGCACCAGAGTCGGTCATCAGCCGTTTTTTACCGATGGGGTTAGGCGGGGGTCGGAGCGCTCAGAGCCGACTCAAGGGCCGCGATGATTTCACTCACGGGCTCGGTGCCGACCGAAAGCCGCAGCAACTCGTAATCGATGCCGGCGGCCGCAAGTTGGGCACGACCTTCCGGGGTCGTGACGAGGTCGTAGTGGGCGAGGTAGATGAAGGGGCAGATGAGACTCGTCTGCATGCCGAAGCTCGGCCCCTTGGCCAATGGCAAGCGGTCGTAGACTTCGGCGAGCGGCCGTCGCAGCGTGAAGCTGATCATGCTGCCGATGTGCGCCGGACTGCGGGCGATTTTCAGATAGTTTTCGGCCGTGGCCGGTTGCAGGCTCCAATACACCTCGCGCACGGCGGGGTGCTGTCGCAGAAATTCAACTACATCGATCGCGGTGCGGTTGGTTTGCAGCACGGTGGATTCGTAGGCCGGAACCTGGGCGGCGAGTCGGGCGAGATCGCGTGGATACACCGGATCGAGCGCGGCGGCGATGCGGTGGCGAAGCGCAGCGGCGTCGGATCCGGCGGGATTGATGATGACGGAGCCGGCGATCACATCTCCCTCGTTGGCGGCGTATTTGGTGAGGCTGTTAACGACCACATCGGAGTGTTCGAGCAGTCGAATATTGAAGGGCGAAACCAACGTGGGATCGAGCAGCACCCGTCCGCCGGCCGCGTGGACTTTCCGAGCGACCGCAGCGATATCGGCCGTTTGCACGAGCGGGTTGGTGGGCACCTCGGTGACGAGTCCGGCGAGCCGATTGCCGGCGGCAGCCAGGGCTTCGTCCAATGCCGTGAGGTCGTTGACGTCGGTGATGTTGACGTAGTCGGCGGGACTGGCGGTGAAGCGACGCAGTTGCGCAATGGTGTCGAGATAGAGCCAACCGAGCTGGATCCAAACGGTGCGACCACGCTCGGCTTGGAGAGCGGCGAGGGAACGCCAGGCGCCGTGGAAGGCGTTCATGCCGGACGGGGCCAGCAGAATGTCCTCGTGACGGGCCCCGGCGTGAGCCTGGGTCAGCACTTCCCGCACGGTGGTCGCGGCGGTTGCGGTGGGCGCCAACGTTTCCGGCGCGACGGCGATCAGCCCGCGCGCGGCGAGACGGTCTTCCGCCTCGCGGGAACTCAGAAACCCGCCGATGTTTTGGAGATAGCGTTTGGCGTGGTTGAACAGATCGGGATCACGGCGGTGCGCCACGCCGTGCACCCCATCGTGGTGGATGAGTGAGGTGTGTGCATCGGAGAGTTCGCCGACCAATGCAGTGGCGACGCGCGCGGAGCAGGTGAGCCAGATATCGTGATCGGACAGGGAGAGTTCCGTGGCGATGAGCGTGGCCAGTTGCCGGTTGAAGCGGTGGACCACAAAACGCGGATAGCCGCTGTCGAGGTGCGCAGTGACGGCCGGATTTTTTTCTTCGTAGCCGATCACATCGCGCATCGTGGGCAGGCTGCACGAGACGCCATGGAGGCAGTCGGGAATGGGTTGCCCCAACGGCAAGGGAGGGAACGCGCTCATGATTCGTAGAGTCGGGAGCCGGCTTGATCCGGAAGGGTTGGTCTCCGGTTCGAGCCAGCAAAGGGCGGAAGTTTAACGGACGGACTCAGGATTGCGGCGAGCGGGGAAAAGTGAGTTTGGCGGTCACGCCCACTTTCGGCTGATTATCGAGCACCCAGTCTCCGCCCATGGCGTGAGTGAGGCGGCGGGCCAAGGTGAGACCGTAGCCATGCGCCGGCTTTTCCTCATCTTGCAGGGCGGCGAGTTTGTCTTCGCCGATGCCCATGCCGTGGTCGGTGACGGTGATCGTGAAATCATCCGGGGTGCTGGTGAGTTTCACGTCGATGGGTTCGGTTTTGATCGAGTAGCGACAGGCATTGGAAACGAGTTCGATGATCGCTTTCGCGAGCAGATCACGAGCGATTGGCGCCCGCACCTGCTCCAGGTCAAGACGCAGGGTCTCAACGCGACGATGGCGACGGGCAACTTGTTCCGCTGCGTGCCGCACCAGATCGTGGATGGGCGAATCCGCGCTGAGGGCGAGTTTGAGGGAACCGGCCTCGAGGTGCGAAAAGATCATGAAACTCTCGATCCGGCGATTGAGGGATTCGGCACTGGCGATGATGTTACGGGCGAAGTCCTTCAATTCCGACGCGGGCATGACTTCGGCATCGATCTCGATCACCGAAGCGCAGCCGATGATCTCGTGCAAAGGCTCGATCATGTCGTCGGGCAGAATGGCGCTCAGGCTGCGGCGTAGGGAGCGCAGTTCCTGCGAGGCGGCGTCGCGGCGGCGGGCGGCGCGATCGAGATGCTTTTGGACCGTGTCCAGCAACTTCTGGCTGTCGAAAGGCTTGGGGATGTAGTCGTCGGCTCCGCCTTCCATGCCTTTGCGCATGTCGACAAAATCGGCCTCACCGGTGATGAGAATGATGGGGGTGTCCTCCAGCCCGGGCGTGGCCCGGACGGCGGCGAGGGCCTCGTGACCGTCGAGCCCGGGCATGCGGATGTCGGAGACAATGATGTCGGGCCGGTGGGCTCGCGCGAGGCGCAGACCCTGCTCTCCGTCGGAGGCGGAAATGACGCGGAAACCTTCGATGCCGAACAGTTCGCTCAGCAGCGTCAGTAGGTTTTCGTCATCATCTATGAGTAGAATGGAGCTCATGGTTGGTGGTGGGGAGGAAAGATTGAAGCGTGCCCGGGGGATGTCGAAGCCGGAAATTCTCGTTGGGATCGTCAGCGAGGTTGAAAATTCGGCACAGGCCGTGAGCATGCGCGACGATGAAATTGGTTTCTTGGAACGTAAACGGACTACGGGCGGTGCTGAAAAAGGACTTTCTCGACTATTTCACCGCGACGTCGCCCGACGTGCTTTGTCTGCAGGAAACCAAGTGTCACCCCGGTGATGTTGCTCAAGTCGAGTGGCCGGCCGGATACACGGCCTATTTCAGCGCGGCGGTGAAGAAAGGCTACAGCGGCACGGTGGTCTTCACGAAGCGACCGCCGCTGAGCGTGCGCGAAGGCATTGAAATCGAAGAGCATAGTTTGGAGGGGCGCGCTCTCACGGTCGAGTTTGAGGATTTCTATCTCGTGAATGTTTACGTGCCGAACGCCCAGCACGAGTTGCGTCGACTCGACTACCGGCAGCGTTGGGATGTCGATTTTTGCACTTATCTGCAGACGTTGGAAAAGTCGAAGCCGGTCGTGTTTTGCGGTGATCTCAATGTGGCGCACAAGGAAATCGATCTCGCGCGGCCCAAAGCCAATGTGGGAAACCCGGGATTCACGATCGAGGAGCGGGCGGGATTTGACCGGTTTATCACGGCAGGGTTTGTCGACACGTTTCGCGAGTTTGAGCCCGGCCCGGGACATTACAGTTGGTGGACCTATCGGGCGGGGGCGCGCGGGCGCAACATCGGGTGGCGTATCGACTATTTCATGACTTCGGCCGCTCTGCGTCCCCGGTTGAAAAACGCCTGGATCAGCCCGGAGGTCATGGGCAGCGATCACTGTCCCGTCGGTTTGGAACTCTCATGAGCAAAGCAAAAAAGCAGACCGCCGCGGATGTCGCGACGCCCGTTCCCACCACCTCGCGCTGGGCGCGCCCCGCGGCGTCGACCGTGCACGGCACCGGCCTTTATGCGTCGGAGCCGATCCCCAAGGGCACGCGGGTCATCGAGTATGTGGGGGACAAGATCACCAAGGCGGAGTCGGACCGACGCGAAGCAGCGCGACTGGCGCGACAGGAACAGGGGGACGATGGCTGCGTTTATCTTTTCGAACTTAACAAGCGCTACGATCTCGACGGCGACGTGGAGTGGAATACCGCCCGTTTGATCAATCATTCCTGCGAGCCCAATTGTGAGACGGAGAATGCCAACGGTCACATCTGGATCAGCGCCTTGCGCGACATCGCGGCGGATGAGGAATTGAGCTACGACTACGGTTTCGACTGGGAGAACTGGCGCGACCATCCCTGCCGTTGCGGCTCGCCCAAATGCTTCGGTTACATCGTCAAACGAAGCCAGCGCAAGAAGGTTACCAAAGTGATCAAAGCCGAAGCCGAGGCGGCCAAGAAGGCCCGGCGCAAGGCCAAGGAAAAAGCGAAGCGAAAACAGGCCGCCGACGCGAAGCCGAAAGGTCGCAAGAAGAAGCAGGATAAAAAGTCGGATCGCCCCAAGCGGGAAAAGAAAGCGGGCAAGAAGAAGTGACTCCGGCTGATCTCACGGCACTGAAGGCGCTCCTCACGGCTCCCCCGAGCCGCACGCTGGCCGTGGCGGAGAGTCTGACCTGTGGCCAGCTCCAGGCGGCGATCGGGTCCGTTTCGGGGGCGAGTGCATTTTTTCTCGGTGGAATCACGGCTTATACGCTCGAACAAAAAGTGAAGCATCTCGGGGTCGATCGGACGACGGCGGAGGCTTGTAATTGCGTCAGCGAAGCCACCGCACGGGAAATGGCGCGGGGAGCCCTGGCCATGTTCGGGGCGGATCTGGCCGTGGCGACCACCGGTTATGCCGAGGCCGATCCGACGGGAGGCATCACCGAACCGTTTGCCTGGTGGGCATTGGCCGGGCGCGCCGGGATGGGGGTGTCCACCGAGGCGCTCAGTGGTCGCATTGCCTGCCCGGGTCTGTCGCGGGTGGCGGTGCAAGCAGCGGTCACAGCCGGGGTGTTGCAAGCGTTGGTCACCCATTTGCGATCCCCGCGCGGATAACCCGGACACAAAAATGCCCGGATCGATTGGAGCCGGGCAGTGAGAACGAAGTCTCGCCGTCGTTTACGGAGCGATCTGCGAGAGAAACTGCATCAACGGCCCGATCTCAGGTTGAGGCTGCACCCAGTCGCCTTGCACGATTTCGGGCAGCGAGTAGCGGGTGTTGTAGAAGTCGCGGTTGGCGTTGTTGTTGGCCGAGAGCCAGCCGGCCTTGAGGGTGGCACCGGCGAACAGCCCCTTCTTTTTGGCGTAAACCAACACCGGGGTGGCGAGGATCTCTTTGTTGATGCGTTGCACTTCGGCGACCTTGGGACCGGCTACGGCCGCGGCGTCGACGCCCACGTTGAACCGTCCCTTATACAGGAGTCGGGCGGTGTCTTCGTTGGTGAGCACAAAAATGGTTTCCACGGCGGCGCCCCCCAGCTGCAAACCGAAGCTCGCTTCGCCGGCGCTGACAAAGGCCGGCAGGCTCCAGGTGCCGTCGGCCCGGCGGGCGATGTAGAGGCCGTAGCCATCTTTCACCCCGAACAAAAAGCCGGCTTTGAATTGGTTGGTGATGACAATCGCCTTCGCGTTCTGCAGCACTTCCCGGGGGATGGCGTAGTTGGGATCGGCCTGAAACTCGCGCAGAATCGCTTCGCACGATTCGATGCGGGTCACGTAGTCTTCATGCGAAAGACTACGGGCGGCCTGAGTGGTTCCAGTCAGGCAAAAGGCGATCAAGGCGAGGGAGAGAAAACGCTTCATAACAATCTTTACTGCGACGCACTATGCACGGGAGCGCAGGTTTGGGAATTACGAATTACACCCGGTGCGCGCGACTTGTTCCAATGGTGGACAGCGGGTTGCGGGTCGGGTTCAATCCAAATCGCGTTCGGCGAGATCGTCTTCGTCCCAGCCGAAGTAGTGTCCCAGTTCGTGGAGGTAAGTGATGTGCACCTCATCGAGAAAGGTTTCGCGGTCATGTTCCGCATAGTCCCAGAGGTTGGACAGAAACAGGAGAATCTGGGTCGGAGGCCCCACCTCGTCGCCGATCGAATCGCCGTGCGCGGGACCCACAAACAAACCGAGAATGTCGGGCTCAAATTCCGCCCCCAGAATCTCGGGGGAAGGGTGGTCATGGCACAACACGGGGATACGCTCGGCGTGAGGGCGCAGGGGGGGCGAAAGTTCTGCGATGGTGGCGGAGATTTCCGCGGCGGCAATTTTGCGTAGGTCGTTGAGAGTCACATGGAAGGATTTGGGCGTTACCTATTACAAAAATATTTACGCAACAGAATTGCATGCGAGGAAGAAGGCACTCACACGCAATACAGATCGGCGCGATATTCTCGCTCGATGCTAAACAACACCTAAAAAAAGAATACCCATGAAACTGTCGCGTCTTGTAGTTGCGGCAACTATTACGCTCTCTGCCGTAACCGGCACGGTGAGCGTCTCCTACGCGGCGGATTCAACTGCCGCTGCGAAAGCACCGGTCACACCGGCTCGGATTGATGTGCTGACGGCTGAACTCGGTCTGAGTGCCGAGCAGTCGACCGCCATTAAACCCCTCCTCAAAGCTCGTTCCGATGAGCTCAAATCCATTCGCACCAACATGGCGTTGGACGAAGCTGGCAAAAAATCCGCCACCTCGGCCGTTATGGCCAGCTATGGTGAGCGTATCCGCGCTGAGCTGACCTACGTGCAAGCCGCCAAGTATTCGATGTTCATTCGCGCGGAGAACGGTCTCTCGCCCAAGCGCATCAACGTGCTGATCGTAGCGCTGAGCCTGACCCCGGAGCAAGGTGCCCAAATCGGGCCTCTGCTCACCGCCCGCAAAGCCGAGCGTCAAGCAGTCCGGGCCGACATGAACCTGGATGCCGATGCGAAAAAGGCCTCCGATGCGGCGATCATGAAGAAGTATGGTGCGTTGATTCGCCCGCTCCTCACGCCGGCGCAGGATGTCAAATACACCGCTTTGATCCGCAGCGAAGTGGGTCTGAAGCCCGCCCGTATCGATGTGCTCGCCGAAGCGCTCGGTCTCAGCGAAAACCAAATCGTGGAAATTGCCCCGTTGCTCAAAGCGCGTGGTGCCGCCCTCTTGGCCGTAACGCGCGATGCGTCGATGGATGATGTCGCGAAGAAAGCCGCCAAGTCCACCATCATGAAGGACTACGGAGCCAAGATCCGCGCTCAAATGACCGCCGATCAACGCGCCGGATACCGCGCCCTCATCAAGGCGGAAGCGCTCGCCCGCGCCTGATCGCAGGATAAATAACCGCAACTCGTATTGCTTTCGGCCGTCGTCCCTCGGGGCGACGGCCTTTTTTTTTTTGGCCAAATTTCCGGCCCGGCCAAGGTGCGCATTGTCACCCGGCCATCATCCGTGCATGCGTGATCGCCAATGAGTTCCTTGCGTATTGCGGTCGTGGGTGGTGGCGCGGCGGGTTTCTTTGCCGCCATTCGGGCGGCGGAGGTCAACCCGAACGCGCGCGTGATGATTTTGGAGGCCACGGCCTACGTGTTGGCCAAGGTGCGTATTTCGGGAGGAGGGCGTTGCAACGTCACCCACGCCTGTTTCGACCCGCGGGAACTGGTCAAACGCTACCCTCGGGGCGCGCGCGAGTTGATCGGTCCGCTGCATCGATTCGGGCCGACTCAAACCGTCGCGTGGTTCGCGGAGCGAGGCGTCGAACTCAAAACCGAAGGCGATGGCCGCATGTTCCCCATCACCGACGATTCCGGCACGATCATCGATTGCTTGCGGCAGACGGCGGCCGACAAAGCCATCGGGGTGCGGCTGCGCACGCCGGTGCGTGAGGTGGTCCATTTGGAGGACGGCGATGGATTTCAACTGACCCTCGGCGACGGCAGTATCGAGCGCTTCGATCGGTTGATCGTAGCCACCGGCGGGAATCGCGGTTCGGGCGGGCATGCCATCGCGACCGCGTTTGGTCACACCATCGAGCCGCCGGTGCCTTCGTTGTTTACCTTTCAAATTGAGGATCCGTTGCTGCGTGGTCTGGAGGGGTTGGCGGTGCCCGATGCCGAGGCGAAGGTGCCGGGCACGAAACTCAAACAAGTGGGGCCGGTGCTTATCACACACTGGGGGCTCAGTGGTCCCGCCATCTTGAGATTGTCGGCGTGGGGGGCGCGGGAATTCGCCGCGTGCGACTATCGGTTCACGGTGCGCATCGCATGGAGCGGCGAATCCAACGAAGAGAAAGTGCGGGCGCAGCTCGCGGCGGGGCGGCAGTCGCTGGGGCGCAAACAGGTGTCCAACGCCAACCCGATCGGGTTGCCGGGACGGCTTTGGGAACGTCTGCTGCAAACGGCGCAAGTCGACCCCACCACGACCTGGGTGACGCTCTCCAAGGTGGGCCTGAACGCCCTCGTGCGGGCGGTGGCGGCCACCGAGTTTGCCGTTACGGGCAAGAGCATGAACAAGGAGGAATTTGTCACCTGCGGCGGCGTGCGACTGCGCGAAGTCGATTTCAAAACCTTGGAAAGCCGGAAGCAGGCCGGACTCTATTTCGCCGGGGAGGTGCTCGATATCGATGGGATCACCGGCGGGTTTAATTTCCAGTCGGCGTGGACCACGGGCCACATCGCCGGATCGGCCGCCGCCGGGGAAGTGTAACCATAATGGTTACACTTCTCCCGCCGCGGCGGGCGGATTCTGGCTTTCATTTTTCCCGACTCACCGTTCACCCTGTCGTCCGTGCCTACTTACTTTGAGCTGTTGGGGTTGATCCTGCCGGTGTTCGCGATGATCGCGATTGGTTCGGGGGCGCGCTTTGCGGGCTGGCTGACGCCGGCGGCCGACGTGAGCCTCATGAAGCTCGTGGTCAATGTGCTCTACCCGGCGCTGATTTTTCGGGCCGTGCTGGGCAACCCGGCGTTGAGCGATCCACGCAATGTGTATTGGCCGCCGTTGATTGGCTTTGTCACCATGGCGTTTGGCATTCTCGCCGCGCTCTGGATCGGGCGGAGGCTCGGCTTCGAGAAAGGGCAGGGGCTGCGGACGTTTGCGTTCGCGGCGGGTATTTATAATTACGGCTACATTCCGATTCCGTTGATGGAGGAGCTGTTCGGACCCGACAGTATCGGTGTGCTGCTCGTGCACAACGTGGGGTGCGAGGCGGCCGTGTGGACGGTCGGGGTGCTGGTCGTATCCGGGGTTTCCTTACGCGACGGGTGGCGACGGTTGATCAGTGGACCGGTGATCGCCTTGTTGCTGGCGACAGTGGGCAATGTGGTCGGGTTGGACGAAGTGATGCCGACCGTGGCCGACCGGGTGATCAGCACGGCGGGCGCCTGTGCGATTCCGATGGGGTTGATTGCGATCGGCGCGACGTTGGCGGAATACCTCACCAAGCCGTCGCAGCTGTTTTCGCGACGGATCACTCCCATGGCGTGCGCGTTGCGTCTGGGATTGTTCCCGGCGGTGTTTTTGGTGGTGGCCAAAGTGCTGCCGATCAGCCCGGAGATGAAACGGGTCATGATTGTCGAGGCGGCCATGCCGGCGGGCATCATCCCGATCCTCATCGCCAAGCACTATGGGGGCCAGCCGCTCACCGCCGTGCAGGTGGTGCTGGGCACCACGGCGGTGGGGCTCGTGGCGATTCCCCTGTGGTTACGACTGGGGCTTTCCTGGGTGATGTAGGAAATTGCAGGTTGCGGATTGGCGAATGCGGATTGAGATGCGAAGGCATGGAGTGGATCGCTGACCCGCAGATTTGGATTTCCCTGTTCACCCTCACGGCGTTGGAGGTGGTGCTCGGGATCGATAACATTATCTTCATTTCGATCCTCGCGGGCAAGTTGCCGGCGGAGCAGCAGGACCGGGCACGCAAGACCGGCCTGATGCTGGCGTTGGTGACGCGGATCCTCCTGCTCATGAGCATTTCCTGGCTCATGAAGCTCACGACCCCCTTGTTTGTGATGCCGGTGTTGGGCAACGGGGTATCGGGGAAGGATTTGATCCTGCTCATCGGGGGGCTTTTTTTGGTCGGGAAGAGTGTGATGGAGATACACGAGAAGCTCGAAGGTGCCGATGGTCACGCCACCGCCAATCTGGGCACGGCCACGTTTGGGGCGGTGGTGGGGCAGATCCTGGTGTTGGATATCGTGTTCTCGTTGGACTCGGTCATCACCGCGGTCGGTATGGCGGACGTGCTGGGCGTGATGGTCGCGGCGGTCATCATCGCGATCGGAATCATGCTGTGGTCGGCCAAGTCGATCAGCGACTTTGTCAATCGGCACCCGACGCTTAAAATGTTGGCATTGAGCTTTTTGATTCTCATCGGGGTGATGTTGATCGGCGAAAGCATGGGGCATCACATCCCCAAAGGTTACATCTATTTCGCCATGGCGTTCTCGTTTGGCGTGGAGATGTTGAACTTGCGGATGCGGGCGCGAAAGAACGCCAAAACTCCGGTGGAGCTCAACCAGCCTTACCGTTGAGGGGACGGCGTCGGTGACGCGGTCGAACCGACCCCATGGTGGAACCGGTCGAACTTGTTCAGCTTCATCTTGCCGGTTGGCGCAAAATTTGCGTCATTTTGCCCAATGCAAAAACGACTACTTCGCTCGCTGATTGTTCCTGTGCTCGCGGTTGGTTTTCTCGTCGGGTGTGCCTCCACCGATGCCAAAAAGGACGACAACACCGAATACGAATACATCAAAGTCACCGGCAGCAACATGCGCATTAAGGTGAAAAAAGGTGAAAAATATGACGGCGGCACCACCGGCGTGAGCACCGGTTCTAGTCTGGAGACGCACGAAGTCCCTAATCAAGCCGAAGCTCCGGCTGGCGCGGCGGGCGGCTGATCGAAAACTTCCTCAAATTCTCCCTCGCTACGGTTCGAGCGCCGCTCGTAAACGTGCATTTCGTGTGCTAGGATCGCCAGAGTCGAATCAGTTCGATACCCAAATTTTCAATGGGATCGAGCTTGAGCGCGACGACGTGCATCGCGGGTAGCAAAACGCTCAATACGGCCATGCCGATCATCCAGCGTCGGGCTGAATCCAAGGGAGCTTCGATCAATTTGATTACCCCCCATAGAATCACCGGTAGAACGATGGCGGAGGAGCGACTCATGTCGGATGCCAGCACGAAGGAGATCCCGGCGGTGGCCAGGAAAACGCTTCCCATCCTCAAACGATGACGCGGATTCGCATACCAAAAGGCCACCCCGATGGGTATCCAAGCGGCCCGAAGCCCCATCCACCAAGCCAAGGGCGCTAAGCCGATGCGCGGAATGCAGGCCCGGAGGTTTTCTTGCAAAAACGATTGCTCCACTTCTCCAGTCAACGGATTGCCCCCGAACGCGATGCGAATGATCGGATAGATCATCAGGAGCAGGGCCAGCCAAGCGTCACTCAGCCGCAGGAGATTCTGCTGGTGGAGAAATCGCACGGTCAGCGCCAAGGGGAGTCCGATCAAAAAGCGTTCGTCGACCCACGGGATCGTTAGCACGACCACGGCGAGCGCCGTTCGGTGAGGCGAAAAGCTGATGACGAGAAGGCCGAGCCAAACCCAAGCGTCATTCATGCCCAGCCAGTGTATGGGGACGAGGACGGCAGATGTGGTCGCGACGGTGAGCGTGCCCGCGAAAATCACCGCCCAATCAGTCGTGCGCTGCATCAACAATCGCGCGATATAACCCAGCAGTAGAACGACACCGGCCCAAGGAATGATGAACGCGGCGGTATTGCGCAGACCAAGCGTGTGGGCGATCAGGGGGGCCGCTAGTCTCCATCGCATCGCGGGCTCGATATCGGTTCTAAACGGCTGTTCGCATTGGAGCAGAAACGTTTGGGCCCGATCCCATTGAAACGAGCCGGGAAAATATCCCGTCATCAACCAGAGCCTGGGAGCGAAAAAAATCTGGGACACCACGATGGCTCCTCCCACGACCAGGAGCAGTCGCAAGAAGCATTGGAGCTGTGATTCGTCGTGATGGGGTGAGGGCATGCGGAGGTGAAATAGATTCGGAACACGCTTGATGCTAGTCTGGACGACGGGCGGCGATCGCCCATTCGTAGGCGTTGACATAGCTGGCGGCGGAAGTCCGCCAGCTGAAATCGCGGGCCATGCCATTGCGTCGTAACTGGCGGTATTCGTCGGGGCGGTCGTAGTAGGTGGCGTTGGCCCAGCCGATAGTGTTGTAGAGCGCCGGCGCGGTGGCGTCCTGAAACTTGAATCCGGTGCCTTCGCCGGTGTCCTCGACGAATTGTTCCACGGTGTCGACCAACCCGCCCGTGGCCCGCACGATGGGCGGAGTGCCGTAGCGCATGGCGTAGAGTTGAGTGAGACCGCAAGGTTCGGCGCGACTGGGCATGACGAAAAAATCGCTGCCGGCTTGAATCAAGCGCGCGAGCTTGCCGTTGAAACCGACGTGCAGGCCGAGCCGTCCGGAGAATTTTTCCGCCAGCTCGCGGAATGTCGTTTCGAGAGCGCCGTCGCCGCTGCCGAGCACGGCAAACTGCACGTGCATGCGGTCGAGCACGTAGGGCAATGCTTCCGCCAAGAGGTCGAGCCCCTTCTGCGTGGCAAAGCGCGACACGACCCCGAACAACGCGATATGCGGGTCGATCTCCAACCCGAGTTGTTTTTGCAACGCGGCTTTGCAGGTGGATTTACCGCCGAAGTTTGCCGAGGTGTAGTTAAATGGCAGCGCCTTGTCGGTGGCGGGATTCCACGTCGATTCGTCAATGCCGTTGACGATGCCCAACAGGTCGGCGGCCCGAAAACGCAGCACGTGATCCAGGCCGAAACCTCCCGCCGCAGTCTTGATTTCTTCAGCGTAGGTCGGGCTGACGGTGGTGATCTTGGTGCTGTGGTAGAGCCCCGCTTTCATCATATTGACCTTGCCGTGCGACTCGGTGCTGTCGGCGCGAAACTCGGCCACCGGCACGTGGGCGAAGTCGAGGGCCCGCCGGTCGCAGTAACCTTGGTGCTCCAGGTTATGGATGGTGAACACTGTCGCGGCCCGGCCGATGGGAGTGTCGCGCAACGTCGTATTGAGCAATAGGGGAATGAAGCCGGTGGTCCAGTCGTGGCAGTGGATAACGTCGGGGATCCAGTCCAGTTGCTGGCACAGCGTCAGCGCTCCCCGACAAAGGAAAATGAAGCGCAGATCGTTGTCGGGATGGTCGCCCCACGGCCCGGCATAGACTTCCGGCCGGCCGAAGAACTGGTCGTGCTCCAAGGCGTATAGCGGCACCTGCGAGCCCGGCAGGTGGGTCGTCCAGGTGCGGCCCCAATGCGCGCCCGCGCCGACATCGACGCCGAGGGGTTCGTCGCGGGCCACGATATTGCCGTCGAGCTTCATGCTCGCGTAGGCCGGGCATACGACGCGCACATCGTGGCCGAGTTTGGCGAGATCCTTGGGCAGCGAACCCACCATGTCGGCGAGCCCGCCAACTTTGACGAAGGGCTCAACTTCCGGAGAAACGAAGAGTATTTTTAACGCAGGCACAGCGGGGAGAGGGAGCGTAGAACGGATAACGAGAGATGTCGGGCAGGAGCGGTCAGCGGGTCAGTCGATCGAGTAACGCGGGCAGATCGGTAATGGCGTCCAAAGCGTGGAACCGTTCGCCCTCGGGATCGCGGTCCGCCCGGTCGAGGACCCACGTATGCGGATACGGCACATGAGCGGCGTGAGCGCCGATATCGAGCACGGGTAGAATATCGCTCTTGATGGAGTTGCCCACCATCAGGAATTCGTCGCGAGCGATGCCATGACGGCGCAGGAGACGCTCGTAGGTGGCGGGGTCTTTTTCGGTGACGACTTCAAGGTCGGTGAAGTGCGGGTCGAGTTGGGACAGGCTGAATTTGCGGGATTGGTCACGGAGGTCGCCCTTGGTGATGACAATGAGATTGAAGCGTTGCGATGCGGCGATCTGCGCCACCGTTTCGGGCACGCCGTCGAGGATTTCGACCGGATGGTCCAGCATGTCATGCGCCAAACTAATGATTTCGCGAATCTCGGTGGCCGAGGCCTGCCCGCCGCTCAAATCGATCGCGGTTTCGATGGCGGAGAGGGTGAAGCTCTTGATGCCGTAGCCGTAGCGCGCGAGATTGCGCCGTTCCGTGGCGTTGAGGGCGTCGTCGACCTGAACGCGGTCATGATAGCGGCCCAGCAATTCGCAGAGTTTCTCATGCGTCGCGACAAAGAGCGTCTCATTGTGCCACAGTGTGTCGTCGGCATCGAACCCAATGGTCTTGATCATAGGGCGCTTACGCTTGGTCGCTATCGGGTCCGACGAAAGCGAAAATCTGATGCTGTTGCGATCGAACACGAAAAAACCCGCTCCGATATCGAGCGGGTTGGATGAATTTTCGAGCGAAAGGGGCGGAATCTAACCCGCTTTGGGCAGGTCGGCGCCGAGGTCGACCGCGTGCGGGTGGTTGCGCTTGCTGAGGCGATCGGTGGAGCGCTTGCGGATCTGGCGATCGAGTTCGCTGACGACCTTGTCGATCGCCACGTAGGCGTCGTCGCCGTTGTCGGAGGCGTTCAGGTCGGGACCGGAAATCTCGATGTGTCCCTTGGCCGTGAATTGACCGTGATGGGACTTGGTTTGGTGGTATTCGATCTCGAGACGGACCCGGACGATACGGGGCTCGTGACGGAGCAGTTTGGCGACTTTTTCGCGAACGTGGGCCTTGATGGCGTCGGTGAGATCGAGGTGGATACCGCTGAGAATCAGTTTCTCTTCGATAACTTCTGGGGGGATTTCTTGGGTCATGAAATGGGGGTTAATAACTGGCGAAGAGGCCAATCATTGCGGGTTGAAGCGGCTGCGTGCAACGGAAACGTCACAATTGGCCGTAAGGTTTAGCGTTTCTTGTTCAGGGCAGCAGAGAACCAGTCGTTGTTGAGGGTGGCGTTGCCTCCGCCGCGTGAATTTGACCGGTTGTCGCGCGGGGCACTGCCGCGATTGTCGCGGCGGGGAGCGTTCCGGTCGCGGTTGCCGCCACCGTTGCCGCCGCCCGATTTGCCGCCGATCTCGGGCGCACTACGCATGGAGAGCGCGATGCGATTGCGGGGCAGATCGATGTCGGTGACCGTTACACGAACCTTTTGGCCGGGTTTCACGTGCTCGGACGGGTCTTTAACGAAGGTGTCGGCGAGTTGGCTGACGTGCACGAGCCCGTCCTGATGCACACCGACATCCACGAATGCACCGAACGCGGTGACGTTGGTGACGATGCCGGGGAGCTTCATGCCGAGTTTCAAATCCTCGGGTTTGTTCACGCTCTCGTCGAAGGCGAAGGCTTCAAACTCCGCGCGCGGATCGCGGCCGGGTTTCGCGAGTTCCGCGACGATATCCTGCAACGTCGGCAGGCCGACATCGGCGGACACGTAGGTTTCGAGTTTGATGCTGCGACGCAGTTTGGCATCGGCGATCAGGTCCGCCACGGTCACGCCGAGATCGGTCGCCATGCGTTCGACGAGGGCGTAGCGCTCCGGGTGAACGGCCGAGGCGTCGAGTGGGTGCACGCTGTCGCGGATGCGTAGGAAGCCGGCCGCTTGCTCAAACGCTTTGGGCCCGAGGCGCGGCACGTCGAGCAGCTCGGCGCGGGTCTTGAACGGGCCGGCATCGTTGCGGCGCGCGACGATGGCGGCGGCGGTGCTGCTGTTGAGGCCGGAGACGTAGGCAAGCAGTTGTTTGGACGCGGTGTTGAGTTCGACGCCGACGCCGTTGACCGAGCTGACGACGGTGTCGTCGAGCGAGCGTTTCAGCGCGGCCTGGTCGACGTCGTGTTGGTATTGGCCGACGCCGATGGATTTGGGGTCGAGTTTCACGAGCTCCGCCAAGGGATCCATGAGGCGGCGACCGATGGAGACGGCACCACGCACGGTGAGGTCGTGGTCGGGGAATTCCTCGCGGGCCACCTCGGAGGCCGAGTAGATCGACGCCCCGGATTCGTTGACGAGCACGACCGTCACGGAGGCGGGGAGCTTGAGTCCGCGAATGAACGCTTCGGTCTCGCGGCCGGCGGTGCCGTTGCCGATGGCGATGGCCTGCACATTGAAGTGCTCGACGAATCCGCGGACCTTTTCCTCGGCTTCGATACCGTGTCGATCGGGGAAAATGACGTCGTGATGGAGCAGTTTGCCCTGGGCATCGAGGAGCACGGTTTTGCAGCCCGTGCGGAAGCCCGGATCGATCGCCATGACGGCGCGCTGGCCGAGTGGTGAGGCGAGCAGGAGCTCGCGCAGATTTTCGGTGAAGACCGTGATGGCGTCGGCATCGGCGCGCTTCTTGGAATCGAGACGCATCTCCGTTTCCATGGCGGGAAAAAGTAGACGCTTGGCGGCGTCCTCGGCGGCGAGATGGACCTGTTGTGCGGCGGCGTTGCTGGCGTCGCCTTTCAAATAGAGTCGATCGAGCTCGGCAAAGGCGAGCGCCTCGTCGGGCAGTTGCACCCGCATCATGATGAAGCCTTCCTTTTCGCCGCGGCGCATGGCCAGCACGCGGTGGGAGGGCGCCTTGGCGAGCGGCTCTGACCAGTCGAAGTAGTCCTTAAATTTCGCTCCGGCCTCTTCTTTGCCAAACATGACCTTGGACGATACCGTGGCTTGCTCGCGGTAGATGGCGCGCAGTTTTTCGCGCGCGGTGGCGTCGTCGCTGATACGTTCGGCGAGGATGTCGCGCGCCCCGGCCAGCACCTCTTCGACCGTGGCAACCGTGTTGGTTTTGGTCTCGTGCGTGACGGAGTTGCCCACGAAATTCGCGGCGGCGGCGGCGGGATCGAACGACGGATCCTGGTCCCATAGCGAGTCGGCCAACGGTTCCAAACCGAGTTCCTTCGCGATCGTGGCGCGGGTGCGTTTTTTCGGGCGGAAGGGCAGGTAAATGTCTTCGAGCTGCGTGAGCGTGGTGGCCGCCTGGAGTGCTTTTTCGAGTTCCGGGGTCAGCAGGCCGCGTTCCTTTAGTCCGCCCAAAATGCTGGCGCGTCGGTCATCAAGCGAGCGCAGGGCTTCGAGCCGATCGCGGATCGAAGTGACGACGACCTCGTCGAGAGAGCCGGTGACCTCCTTGCGATAGCGGGCGATGAACGGCACCGTGGCGCCCTCGGCCAGGAGCTGGGCGGTGGCGGCGATTTGCGCGACGGGCAGGGCTAATTCGTCGGCAAGTTGAAGAACGTGGTCGGGGTTGGGCGCGGAGGCCGTGGTAACAGACATGGATAGCGTAAAAACCGTTCATTCCATGGGTCATGTCCGCATCATCAAGGGCAAAAACCCGCCCGCACCCACTTCCCTGAAGTAGATTCATAACCATAAGTTTATCAGATAATAGCGATAGCTTGTCACCTAATAGGTGACAAGTGGCCTTGCGGGATGACCGCGGGCGTGAGGGCGAGCGGGGGCGGCGCGTGATGGCAAGCGATTTGGGCCTCGAAAAACCATGTTTTTGAAGCCACTCTGATGGCATGTTTCCTCAACATGTGATCGCGCGAAAACGAGACGGCCAGATTTTGACGGAGGCCGAGATTCAGGCCTTTGTCCGGGGGGCCACCGACGGGTCGTGGGAAGACTATCAACTCACCGCGATGCTCATGGCCATTTACCTGAATGGCATGACCGCGGACGAGGTAGCGCTCTATACGCGAGCCATGATGAACTCCGGCGTGGTTGCCGATTTGTCGAATATTCCGGGGGTGAAGGTCGACAAACATTCCACCGGTGGGGTCGGCGATAAAGTATCGTTGCCGCTGGCCGCGATGGTGGCCGCGTGTGGGGTGCCGGTGCCGATGATCAGTGGTCGTGGGCTGGGTCACAGCGGCGGCACGCTCGACAAATTGGAATCGATCCCGGGTTTCAATGTGAACCTCTCGCTCAGCGCCTACCGCGATCAGGTGGCCAGGGTCGGTTGTGCTTTGATTGGACAGACCAAGGAACTCGCGCCGTCGGACAAAAAACTCTACGCGCTGCGCGATGTGACCGCGACGGTCGAGTGCATGCCGCTCATCTGTGGTTCGATCATGTGCAAAAAACTGGCCGAGGGCATCGATGGTCTCGTGCTCGACGTAAAATATGGTCGCGGCGCGTTCATGAAAGACCTCGCGCAAGCGCGTGAACTCGCCGGTGCCATGGTCGACATTGGCAACAAGATGGGCAAAGGCATGCGTGCCCTCATCACCGCCATGCACGAGCCCCTGGGTCGGGCCGTGGGCAATGCCGTCGAGGTGGCCGAATCAATCGCGTGCCTGCGCGGTGAAGGCCCGGCGGATCTTATGGAAGTCACCAAGGCGCTCTGCTCCGAGATGCTGCAACTGGGCGGAGTCGCAGCGGACGACGCGGATGCCCGCGCCCGACTGCAGGCGGTTGTGGATGACGGATCGGCGTTGCGCAAATTTCAGGAAATCATCGAGGCGCAAGGCGGTGATCCCCGCGTCATCGACGACCCGGAGAGCGTGCTGCCCGCAGCCTCACAGCAAGTGCCGCTATTGGCCGACCACGCCGGCATCGTGCAGGACGTCGACGCCATGGAAGTCGCCCTCGCCGCGCTGCGACTGGGGGCCGGGCGAGCCCGCGCACAAGATGCGATCGACCCGGCAGTCGGTGTGACCGCGTTGGTCAAAATCGGCGAGGTCGTCGAAAAGGGTCAGCCTCTTTGTATTGTGCACGCCAACGACGATGACGCCTGGGCCGAAGCCGAGGTGCGCCTGCGCGATGGTATCAAGATCGGCACTACAGCGGCCGCGCCGCCGGCGCTGATCGCCGACCGGATCGGGTAGGAAGGGTCTGGTGCCATGCTCACGAAGGCATGGCCGGGACTTCGATCTAATTGCCTGACCAGTGGTTCATCACGGTATCGTTGATGACACTGCGGAAAGCGATCGCGTCGCGCGGCGTTAGTTTTCCGAGCGCACGTTCAACGAAACGCAGATCGAGGGTGAAGACTTTGGGGCGAACGATGCAGGGTTGGGGTAGGCCGCATTTTTTCCAGTCACGTATCGGCATATCGCCGGTCCACGAGGAATGCTTTGCGGTGGTGATCATGGCTAGAATGACGTGACCGTTCGTGGAGTTGAACGCGGCGGAAGAGAGCACCACGGCGGGGCGCCGTTTTGTCGTCGCACTATCCGTGAAGGGAAACGGGACGACTACCAGGGTGCCCGGCTCAAAGGTCGCGGAAGGCATCGTCGTCGGCTTCGGACATCCATTCGGGAGCGAGCGTCTTCGCGGTTGATTCGGCGAACGTGAGATCGAGTGGTTGGGCCTTGGCGATTTCGATGCGGTCGCCGTTGAAGCGGAAGGCGAGAGCGTCACCCGTGCGCAGACCGAGGGTCAGGCGAACCCGCTGGGGGATGGTGGTTTGCCCTTTGCTGGTAAGCTTCGTGATCAGGGTTTCCATACCGGTAAGGAAAGTAAGGAAATGCGGTTTCGTCAATCTTGCGGAGCGCGCAGGGGGGAGGAGTTCAGTTCCCGGTGAGCCGAATGTGCGCTGTCACCGTGGCATCCTTCCTCAGTGATGCGGGAACCGTAGCGATCGCGTCAGGCTTTTTCCAACTCGACCAAGCGTTCGGCGGCGGCTTCCCACTCGCGGTTGGCGGCGGTGAGCTGGTCGGTCACGGCGGTGAGCTCGCGGTTGAGGTGTTGGGCTTTGCCCGCTTCCTCATAGGTGCCGGGGTCTTCAAGTTCGGCGGTCAGTTCGCCTTGTTTGGCTTCGAGGTCGACGACCTTTTGCTCCAAGTCGCCGACCGAGGAACGCAGTTTGCGGATCTCGGCGTCGCGGTTTTTCGCCGCGTCACGGTCGGGTTTGGCGTTGGTTTTGGCCGCGCTTTTGGCTTGGTCGGGTCGCGCTGCGGTGAAGCCGGCCGTGAGCGCTTCGCGTTCGCCGGTGGCTTGGGATTTCTCGAGGTAGTAGTCGTAGTCGCCGGCGTAGCGCGTGAGGCGGCCGCCGTGCACGTGCAGCACGGTCTCGGCGAGTTGCCGGATGAAATACACGTCGTGGCTGATGAAAATGAAGGTGCCCGCAAAGGCTTTGAGCGCGCTGATGAGTGCGTCGATCGACTGGATGTCGAGGTGGGTCGTCGGCTCATCCATGAGAAGGAGATTGGGCGGATCGACGAGGAGGCGGGCGAGGGCGAGGCGGGATTTTTCGCCGCCGGAGAGCACGGAGACTTTTTTGAAAACGTCGTCCTTGCGGAAGAGGAAGGCGCCGAGGATGGCGCGGGCCTGTTGTTCGGTGAGATCGTTCTCGGCCGTGCGCAACTCCATGACGTTGGCGAGCACGGTTTCGTCGAGCTTGAGGTTGTCGGCGCGGTTTTGCGCGAAGTAACCGGGGTAGACATTGGAGCCGAGCTCGCGCTCGCCGCCGCGGATCGGGATGACGTCGCCAAGAATTTTCAGCAGCGTGGACTTGCCCGCGCCGTTGGGGCCGACGAGGACGATCTTTTCGCCACGTTCGGCGGTAAAGTTGAGATCCTGATAAACGACGTGATCGCCGTAGGCCTGCTCGACGTGTTCGAGCTCGATGACCTTGAGGCCCGAGCGGGGCGGTTGGGGAAAGCGGAAGTTGATCCGCTTGAGCTCCATCTCCGGCGACTCGACCGCTTCTTCTTTCAGGCGGGCGATGTGCTTTTCCTTGGATTTGGCGCGGGTGGCCATCGAGGCCTTGGCGCCGAAGCGATCGACGAACTTTTGCTGGTGGGCGATTTCGCGCTGTTGGTTCTTATAAACCGCGAGCAGCTGCTCGTGACGGGCTTCCTTTTGCTCCAGGTAGTCGTCGTAGTTACCGGTGTATTTATGCAGCGTGGCCCCGCGCAGCTCGAGGATGCCGTTGCAGAGGGCGTTGAGAAAAGCGCGGTCGTGAGAGATGACGACGAGACCGCCGGGGTAGCGGGTGAGGTAGTCCTGGAACCAGAGCAGGGCTTCGAGATCGAGGTGATTGGTCGGCTCGTCGAGGAGCAGGAGCGTTGGCTCGGAAACGAGCAGGCGGGCGAGGTGAGCGCGCATGATCCAGCCACCGGAAAAGGACTTGGCGGGCAGGTCCATGTCGGCGTCCTTGAAACCGAGACCGGCGAGAATTTTGCGCGCACGCGGTTCGAGCGTCCAATCGATGTCGTAGTCGTCGTCATCGTCGCCGTCGAAATCGAGCTTTTGACCGTCGGTGGCGATGGCGATGACGGTTTCGTCGCCGACCGGGGCGCTTTCCTGCGGGAGAAACCCGAAGTCCGCGCCGCGTTCCCATTCGATCACGCCGTTGTCCGGGGATTCCTTGCCCAGGATGAGGTTGAACAAGGTCGATTTGCCCGCGCCGTTGGGGCCCACGAGGCCCAGGCGGTCGGTGCGCGCGACGAAGAGAGACACGTCCGAGAACAGTTCTCGGGTGCCATAGGATTTAGCGACGTCGGCGATGGTGAGCATGTGAACCGGACAACCAAACGGGCCCGGCGGGTCGCGTCAAACCCCGTGAATCGGGCGGTGACGATTCCCGGGCGGCGGCGAGGTTGGAGACTTGCCATGCTTCGGTGCGGTTTCATCGTCGGGATTCGTTGTTCGCGGCCCCCCGCTTTATTTTGTTCCCCCGCTTCCCCGAAAACGATGACTGCTAAAGAAATGATGGCCGAAATTACGGCTCAAATTGGCCCGATCGAGGCCCGCAAGTTAGTCTTGGACGCCTATAATGCCGAGATCGTTTCCAATCGGTTGGGCCGGCTGGAGCATCAGGGGCAAACCCGTCCGCCGTTGGTCCGTGCCAAGCGGGACCTGCTCGAATTAGCGGTGGAGCGCGTGCATCAGGTCGTGTCGTTGATGGAGTGATCCTCCGCACCGCGAGACAGCGCCGGATGGTGGTCGTGGGTTGCGAGTGTTTCAGCCCACCAATGTCAACGCCACGACGCCGGTCACGGCAATGAGCCCGCCGACCATCGATCGCGCCGTGGGGCGATCTCCTTCGATCCAATAGGAAAGCGGGATGATAACGAGTGGCGTGGTGGCCACAATCGGTAGGACGATCCCGGAAGGCGTCCCCGCCAGCGCCCATTGATAGCAACTCACCCCGATCACGGGTCCGCAGAGTCCGTTGCCGACCACGAAGGCCGCTCCGCGCCAAGTGTAACCATTATGGTTACACTTGCCCGTGGGGGGCGTTTCCCGCGTCAGGAAATGACGCACGAGGAAAAAGCCGCCGGTGATGAGCAAACCGCCGGTGATGCGTTGATAGGCGGCGGTGATGCCATCCACCTCCAGCCCGGCCGCGGCCGAAACCTGATACGCGTGTCGGCTCAGCACGGCGCCGAGACCCTGGCCCGCTGCGGCGAGGAAACCGCATAAGAAGCCAACTCGCGTAATGGGCACCTTGGGCGGATGGCGAGGTGAGGGCATCAGTGCGACCGTCACACCGATCAAAATCACCGCCGCCCAGGCCATCTGCAGAGGGGCGAGACGCGTATCCATCCACATCCACTCGGCCTGCATGGCGATCGGGACGGCCACGCATTGGCACATGAGCACGGTGAGGCGGGAACCGAGGCGAGGCAGGGCGGCGAACAGGGCCAAGTCGCCCAAGCCCATGCCGATCACGCCGCTGAGCAGGAAACCATTGCGCCCCGCTCCGCCCATGCCGCCGCCGAATCCATGCGCCATCGCGCCCAAGCACACGAAGGCCACCACCAGCCGGCCCAGATTGGCCCGAGTTGAACCCACCGCTGCGATCGACCGATTCGCCAGGATGGCCGAAAAGGAGAAAAAGATGGTCGTAAGAATGGAGGCGAACATGGCGAAGGCGTGGCGCGCGCGGTGCGCGGTAGCGCGCCATCAGGCAGGTCGCGGACCCGGTGGCAATACCGGCCCCCGCTGTGGTTCATCGAATTCCTGCTTTTTGTGCTTCTGTGCGGGCGAGCGCGGTCTAGGTTGACCCGCACATATGAAAGCCAAACGCCAAAAGCAGCGTCCTGAAGATCTCAACGCCAAGCGAGCCACCCGCAAGGGACCGATTTCGAAGTATTTGGCTCGCCACTACCGTCACTTCAACTCGGCCGCCCTGCTCGATGCCGCGAAGGGTTACGAGGACCATCTCAAGGTTGGCGGCAAGATGTTCGTCACGCTCGCCGGCGCCATGTCCACCGCCGAATTGGGTATCTCGCTCGCCGAGATGATCCGTCGCGGCAAGGTGCACGGCATCGTTTGCACCGGGGCCAATCTGGAAGAGGATGTGTTTAATCTCGTGGCCCACGATTACTACGAGCGCGTGCCGGGCTACCGTGACCTCACGGCCGACGACGAGCAAAAGCTGCTCGATCGCCACATGAATCGCGTGACCGACACCTGCATCCCGGAGATGGAAGCCATGCGGCGCATCGAAAAGGCCGTGCTGGCCGAGTGGACCAAGGCCGACGCCGCCGGCGAACGCTATTTCCCGCACGAGTTCATGTATAAGCTCCTGCGTTCGGGAGTGTTGGAGAAAAGCTACCAAATCGATCCGAAGAACTCGTGGCTGTTGGCCGCCGCGGAAAAGAATCTCCCGATCATTGTGCCGGGCTGGGAAGATGCGACGTTGGGCAACATGTTCGCCGCCGCCGTCATCCGCGGTGACGTCAAAAACGTGCACACCGTGCGCACCGGCATCGAATACATGACGTATCTGGCCGAATATTACACGAAGACGGCCAAAACCCTCAAAAATGGCGAAGGGTCGATCGGCTTCTTTCAGATCGGCGGCGGTATCGCCGGCGATTTTCCGATCTGTGTCGTGCCCATGCTGCATCAGGACCTGGAACGTTCCGAGGTGCCGTTGTGGGGCTACTTCTGCCAGATCAGCGACTCGACCACGAGCTACGGCAGCTACTCCGGCGCCGTGCCCAACGAAAAAATCACGTGGGGCAAACTGGCCTCGTCGACGCCGAAGTTCATCGTCGAAAGTGACGCTACCATCGTCGCTCCGCTGATCTTTTCCTGGGTGCTGGGAGAGTAGGGCGCCAGACGCGAAATCGTATCCGGTTTTTGGACCCCACGGCGGCCGTCCCGGCCGCCTTTTTTGGGCCCGCGTCCGCCGGTGCCAACAGAGTGAATACGCCCGGTTTTACACGTAATTCACGCGAGGTGTTTGTGGCTCCGCCCGTTCAAGCAAAATCTGGCGAAAAAAGATCTTTTTTCCGGGACAAACCTGTTGACGGAAATTTTGGTTACACCCATAGGTTGTGGCCTTTCCGGCGGGCAACCACAACCCCTTGTGGTCAGCAACATGCGAACAACTCTTGATAACTTTTGTTCGCGTGAAGTCGCACGACCCTGAAAACCACTCGTTTCTCCGCCATCCTCCGCCCCTGCTCCTCTCTCATTTTATAACTTCACGCGCCCTCGTCTCCAGCCATGCAGAAAACCTTCCAAGTCGGTTCCAAAACCTTCGTCCTCGATCAAGCCAAAGCTGAAGCCGCTTTTGCGGCGAAAAAGGTCATCAATGGTCGCGAAACCATGACCTTCAACCTGCTGCCGCTCAAGTATCAGTGGGCTTACGATATCTATCGGACGATGAAGGCGAACCACTGGGAGCCCGAGGATATCCCCATGGGCAAGGATATCGAGCAGTGGCGTGACGAGACGGTCGTTTCCGATCAGGAGCGTTGGATCATTCGCATGGGCATCGGTTACTTTTCCGCCGCCGAGGGCATCGTGGGTGACAATGTGCAGCACGTGGTGCGCGAACTGGTGACCGCCCCGGAGCTCAAACTCGTGCTCGGCCGCCACGCCCACGAGGAGAACATTCACGCCGATTCGCTCCTCTACATGATCTCATCTCTCGGCATCAACCCGCACGAGTGCGAGGCCATGTTCGAGGACGTCGAGACCATCGTGAAAAAGAACGAGTTCGTGACCCGCATTTCCAAGGACCTGCGCCGCGACCTCGATATGACCGATCCGGTCAACAAGAAGTTGCTGGCCAAAAACATGTTCATGTTCGGCCAGTGCATGGAGGGCACGCAGTTCTATGGCCTCTTCGGCATGCTGCTCTCGCTCTACCGCCAGAACAAGTTCCCCGGCATCGGCCAGATGTTCCGCTACACCCTGCGCGACGAGTCCAACCACATCGAGGTGTTCCGCAATCTGTTCATGGACCTCGTCGAGGAAAACCGCGACATCTGGAACGCCGAGTTCAAGGAAGAGTTGCGCGACACCATGCGCGAAGCCGTTTCGCTCGAAAAGGAGTTCATCCGCGACTGCCTCCCGGTCAACGCCGTCGGCCTCGTGTTGGAAGACTTCCTCACCTACATCGATTACATCGCGGACCGCCGCCTCGAAGGTTGCGGACTCACCCCGCTCAACCCCGGTATCAAAAACCCGCTGCCGTGGCTCGCCGAGATGATGGACATCAAGAAGGAGCAGAACTTCTTCGAAGGTCGCGTCACCGAATACCAGAAGTCGTCCGCACTCGAAGCGACCGACGACGACGATCTCTAAACCCACCGATTTTCCTAATCCGAAACACGCGACTTCGACCGCCCGGCCAACGTTACCCCTTGGCCCGGCAACCCCCCGTCAAAGCCGTCACCCGCCCAACCACGCAACCTTCAACTACCCCCAGCTCAGCTTCGTTCCTTCTGTCCGTCGCTCGATTTGAATGGTGATCGCTCTCCATGGCGCCGCTTCGGCGTTTTTGGCGTTTGATCGCTTCGTCATTTCCGCATCGCCCGCCCGTTCGCTCGCACCCGTTTCCGCCACCGCCCCACCGCCGTCCGCTCGTTTTCCTTTTTTTCAATTAACACAACTACCGCTCGCCACCACCGATGAATCCTTCGCTCGCCCACGACCTCGCCCTCAAAGCCGCCACCCACACGCCCTTCGGCGAACGTCCCAACTTTGCCTGGCGCGAGTGCGTCCCTTCCGACGCCGCCCTGCTGCCCACCATCAAGCTTCTCGCCCCGCAGGGTGAAACCACCTTCGACCTCGCCGAGATCGCCGAGACCCTCGGCAACGCCGTCACCAACGTCCACATGGCGCGCGGCGAAAAGGGCAACATCTTCACGCCCGAGTCCCGCGCCTTCGTCGGCACCATCGTGAAAGAGGTTGCCGCGACGCTCGCCGAGCAGGCCCGCAAGCAGTCGCCCCTCAAAGTTTCCCTCAACGAACTCTACGAGCTCATCGAGAAAACCCTCGTCGACAACAACGCCTACGACGTCGCCAAGAGCCTCCTCCTCAACCGCTCCCGTAAACTCGTCGGCGGCTCCAAACACGCCACCGCCGGCGTGCGTGTCATCCGCCGCTCCAATCACGTCGTTCCCTACATCGCCCAAAAGGTCGAGATCGCCGTCCGCAAGTCCTTCCTCTCCCTCCAGCAGGATTCCACCGCCGCCATCGGCGTGACCGAGGCCGTCACCGCCCGCGTGCTCGGCTCCAAACAGTCCTTTGTCCACATCGAGGAGATCCAGGACATCGTGCAGGAGGAGCTCATGAAATCCGGCCACTTCAAAGTCGCCGAGGCCTACATCCTCTACCGCGCCCTTCGCAACGACCACCGCGACACCACCAACGACAACGACGAGGGCGATGATGCCGCCCTCCGCTCCGTCGCCGCCTCCGCGCAGCCCGCCATGATCATGGTCAAACAGCTCGACGGCACCAACAAGCTCTGGGACCGCGCCGACCTCAAAAAGCGCATCGAGTTCGCCTCCATCGGCCTCACCCTCTGCATCTCGCCCGAAGAGATCGAGGTCGAGCTCCTCCGCTCCGTCTTCGACGAGATCAGCCAAAAGGACCTCGATTCGACCATCATCCTCAACTCGAAGACCCTCATCGAGAAGGACGCCGATTTCTCCAAATTCGCTGGCCGCATCCAACTCACTTACATCTACCAGGAAGTCCTCGGTTGGGACATCGTCACCGACGGCATCGGCAAGCTCAAAGAGATCCACAAGGAAGCCCTCCGCAAACACCTCGCCCACGGTGCCGAGATCAAGCGCATCAACCCCAAGCTCCTCGACTACGACCTCGACCGTCTCGCCGACGCCATCGACCCGTCCGCCGACCTCGATTTCGACTTCCTCGGCATCCAGACCCTTTACGATCGCTACCTCATCATCGATAAGACGGTAAAGCCCGCCCGTCGTCTCGAGACCCCGCAGCTCTTCTGGATGCGTGTCTCCATGGGTCTCTTCCTCGGTGAAGAAGGCGACCGCGAAGCTCGCGTGCTCTCGCTCTACAATCTCTACAAGAGCCGCCGCTTCTGCAGCTCCACGCCGACCCTCTTCAACGCCGGCACGCTCCACTCCCAGCTCTCGTCCTGCTACCTCTACTACGTCGACGACTCCCTCGAAGGCATCATGTATCGTGGCATCGCCGAGAACGCCCAGCTCTCCAAGTGGGCCGGCGGCCTCGGCGGCTCCTGGTCCGCCGTGCGCGGCACTGGCGCCCACATCGGCGGCACCAACGGCGAGTCCCAAGGCGTCATCCCGTTCCTTAAGCTCCACAACGACCAACTCGTCGCCGTCAACCAGGGCGGCAAGCGCAAGGGCTCCGGCTGCGCCTACCTCGAATCGTGGCACAACGACATCTACGAGTTCCTCGAGCTCCGCAAAAACACCGGTGACGACCGCCGTCGCACCCACGACATGAACACGGCCAACTGGATTCCCGACCTGTTCATGAAGCGCATGGAAGCCCGCCAGGAGTGGACCCTTTTCCGCGCCAACGAAGCCAAGGATCTCCACGATCTCTACGGCAAGAAATTCGAGGAAGCCTACCTGCGCTACGAGCAGATGGTCGAGGAAGGCAAAATCTACGGCCAAAAGGTCCAGGCCATCGAGCTCTGGAAGAAGATGCTCTCCATGCTCTTCGAGACCGGCCACCCGTGGATCACCTTCAAAGACGCCTGCAACATCCGCTCCCCGCAGGATCACGTCGGCGTCGTGCACTCCTCCAACCTCTGCACCGAGATCACGCTCAACACCTCCAACGAGGAAACCGCCGTCTGCAACCTCGGCTCGGTCATCATCGAGAATCACCTCACGCCCGACGGTGCCATCGATCACGTGAAGTTGAAGGAGACGATCACCACCGCCATCCGCGCGCTGGACAACGTCATCGACATCAACTTCTACCCGACCAAAGCCGCCGAGACCTCCAACCGCCGCCACCGTCCCATCGGCATGGGTGTCATGGGCCTCGCCAACGCGCTCTACCGCAAAGGCGTCGCCTTCGCGTCCGAGGAAGCCGTCGACTTCAACGACGAGATGATGGAGGCCATCGCCTACTACGCCTACGAAGCCTCCTCCGACCTCGCCGCCGAGCGTGGCACCTACTCCTCCTACAAAGGTTCCAAGTGGGACCGCGGACTCCTCCCGCCCGACACCGTCGACCTCCTCGAACAAGAGCGCGGCGTGCCCGTCGAAGTTCCCCGTGGCGGCAAGATGGACTGGACGCCCCTGCGCGAGAAGATTGCCAAACACGGCATGCGCAACAGCAACGTCCTCGCCATCGCCCCGACCGCGACCATCTCCAACATCACCGGCACCAGCCCGTGTATTGAGCCCGGCTACAAGAACCTCTTCGTGAAGAGCAACCTCTCCGGCGACTTCACCGTGCTGAACCACTACCTCGTCCGCGACCTCAAGGCCCGCGGCCTGTGGGATCAGGACATGATCGACAACCTCAAGTATTTCGACGGCGAGCTGAAGGACATCGATAGGATTCCCGAGGACATCAAAGTGAAATACCTGACGGCCTTCGGCATCGACCACAAGTGGGTGGTGGACGCCGCCGCGCGCCGCCAAAAGTGGATCGACCAGTCCCAGTCCGTGAACCTCTGGTTGGCGACCCCGGACCTCAAGACCCTGAGCCACATGTATCGCCACGCCTGGCACACGGGACTCAAGACCACCTACTACCTCCGCACCCTCGGCGCCTCCAACATCGAGAAAGCGACCGTCTCCATCAAAAAAGAGATGCGCGGCGAAACCGGCAAAAAGACCTTCACCGAAGCGGAGAAACAAGCCTGCTCCATCGAGGCGATGCGCAACGGCGAAGAGTGCGAGGCCTGTCAGTAAGCGCCCGCCCCACAACGTAGGCCGCCTGCTTGCAGGCGCTCCGATTTGCAAAGGCCCGGCCGATCCGCCGGGCCTTTTCCCGAATCTGAACCTCCGTTTGATCGTCAACCCCAGCACGTCGCTCACCCCAAGATGCCTACGGTCAAGATCATCGGTCCCTATCGCTTTCATTTTTATTCCGGAGATCGTGACGAAAAACCGCACATCCATGTGCATCGCGATGATTACGAGGCCAAGTTCTGGCTAAAACCTGTTCGACTCCACGCCAACCTGGGCTTTCCCTCCAGTGAGTTGGCCAAACTCAAAAAATTAGCCACTCAGCACCAAGATGAGTTCATCCAAAAATGGCACGCCTACTTCGACGGACACTAAAGTGATTCGCGTCAAGGCAGTTGCGGTGACGGCCTCCCGCCTCAAGGTGGACTTTGATGATGGTCGCCGCCATCTCCTACCGCTAAGTTGGTATCCCCGACTCGCCCACGGCACCGTTAAAGAGCGCAATACGTGGCAACTCATCGCGAAGGGTTATGGCGTGCATTGGCCCCTCTTGGATGAAGATCTTAGTGCGGAAGGCCTGCTTGCCGGAGCCCCGTCCGGCGAAAGCACATCATCATTCGAAAATTGGCTAAGTTCCCGCCCTAAAGCGGGAAAAGTGAACTAGGTTAAGCGCCGTGCCCAACTCCGCCGCAAATCAACCAAAGCGACATAATCCCGTCCGAATTCCCCCAAAACGCCGGGCCTTTTTGTGGATCGAGGTAGGGCGTGCTCGCCGAGCGCGCCGCTCCATCCACCAGATCCTACCCTTCCCGCATCGGCCCCATTGCCGCCCCCAATCGCATCGTTGCCACGCCGCAAAAACCGCTCACTGTTCACCCCATGAATGCGACCATCGCCGCCGAACTAAGCCGACTGACTCCTGCGGAGAAAATCGAATTGGTTCAGGAGATCTGGGACGAGATAGCGGCAAATCCGGACACGCTGCCAATTCCGCAATGGCACATCGACGAGTTGAATAAACGCTCAGAAACGCAGTCCAGCGACCAAGGACGTTCTTGGGAAGAGGTCCGTGACGACATTCTGGGTCGATAGGGACTCGACTGGAATACGATGAGAATTCGGGTCACGTCAGCAGCGCACCGTGACTTGATTGAAGCCCATGATTGGTATGAAGCCGAGTCACCAGGCCTGGGCAGAGCGTTGGTCACCGCCGTCGACACGGTATTTCATTTCATTTTAGAGCACCCAACGCTACCTCGCGCTGTGCTACGAGATCTGCGTCGCGTTCATACCAAGCGCTTCCCTTACGCCATTTACTACGAACTCCGCGACCATGACACCGTTCGAATCGTCGCGGTCTTTCATACCGCCCGGAATCAAAGCAGTCTCGCCACGCGGCAATAATCTCATGACAGTCTTCTCCGGTGACTGCCCCGTCCTACTTTTCCTCTACGAGAAAGTCCCCGCGTTCCGTCCGGAAAACAAACAAAACACGACATGACCCCGTCCGGACACCTAAAAGGCCCGGCAAAAAGCCGGGCCTTTTTTTGCACCACTGAAATATCTACCCCCAGTTCGTTCGTTTTAGCAAAAGGCAGTGGTCGTGATTCAATCAGAAAGTCGCTAGTGTTATTAGGCAGCGAGTTACGGAGACTTACCAGTCACCAACAATTTTCATATTTTATCCCATGGCAAATCACATTACGCTAATTGAGTTTAGAAGATACAAAGCGTTTCGCCATTATAGTGTGCGAATCGCCGATTTTAGTGTTTTGGTGGGACCGAATAATGCCGGAAAATCTACGGTTCTTGGTGCGTTTCGACTCTTAAGCGAGGCGCTGAAGAAGGCTTACTCCAGAAAACCAGAATGGGTTCCCAATGGAGATAGTGGTGAATTTGGTTACCGGATTGATTTAGAGGGAATGCCAGTTTCAACAGAAAATGTATTCTACAACTATGATGACTCAGAACCTGCTAGCATCATCTTCAAAATAGATAATGGAAATAGCCTCCGACTGGTGTTCCCAGAGCGGGGAATTTGTTCATTAATTCCAGAGGCGAAACGAGCAATAAGATCCGTAGCGAATTTTAAGCGGGAATTTGATCTCTCGATTGTCATTGTTCCAATATTGGGTCCGGTCGAACATAATGAGTTGCTTTATCAGAAAGAAGCCGCTCGATTGGCGCTTCGCTCTCCTTTTGGATCGAGAAACTTCAGAAACATTTGGTATCACTATCCCGAAAATTTTGAGGAGTTTCGAAGTCTTTTGGTTACGACCTGGCCAGGCATGGATATTCAAAGGCCGGAGCGGAACGATTCAGGGCAAAAGCCGATGCTTCACATGTTTTGCCCCGAGGATCGGTATCCTCGAGAAATATTTTGGGCAGGTTTTGGATTTCAAGTGTGGTGTCAGATGCTCACACATTTAGTTCAAGCGCAGGAAGGAGCTCATCTTATTATCGATGAGCCGGATATTTATCTACATTCTGACCTTCAGCGGCAACTGGTGAATATTCTCCGAGATCGAAACTGCCGTGTGATCTTGGCGACTCATTCCACTGAAATCATTTCAGAAGTGGATCCGAGAAATATTTTAAATATCAATAAATATAGGAAAGCGGCGCGTGCGGTGAGAAATGTAAAGGAGATCCAAGAAATATTTAGTGTTCTTGGGTCAAACGCCAATCCGACGCTTACACAAATCGCAAAATGCAGAAGGGTTCTATATGTAGAAGGAAAAGATTTTACAATTATCGCAGGGATTGCTCGTGTGCTTCGCTTCGCAAAAATCGCGAACAGGTCAGATTTCGCTGTAGTTCCAGTTCATGGCTTCAATCCCCCCAAAGTCAGGGATTTTTCCGAAGGGGTAGAGGCCACGCTTGGGATGCGACTAGAAAAGGCGGTTCTCTTTGATCGAGATTATCGATGTTCCGCTGAAGTTCGAAAGATTGAGAATGCGCTTAAGAAGGTAGCTTCGTTGGTTTCCATATTACAGAGGAAGGAGATTGAGAACTATTTGTTAATTCCTGAATTACTCTTGCTGGTTGTGAATGCAGAGAGAAGGCGATATAACTTAAGTCCTCTCGTTGAGTATCAAGTTTTGGAGGTTGTTGGCGACTCGCTTGAGGAGATTCGTATTGAGACCCAAGTCCAGTATCAAAAATCTTATCGTGACTACTGCCGTGCGGAATGTCCGGGGAAGGACTCTTCTACCTGTGATCTCGAATCGACCAGAGAGTTCGAGCAGAATTGGAAGGAGTTTGATGGCAGAGTGAAAGTAGTTTCAGGAAAAGAAGCAATCTCCCGAATCAATGGGAGGCTTCAGGAAAATTATTCTGTCCATATAAGCGTCGCTAGTCTTTTGGCCGGTTTGAAGCGGAATATGATTCCCGATGATATGATTCAATTTATTAGGGAACTTAACGACTTCAGGCAAAAGGGTAGCGAAGTGCAGTTGTTAGATTAATCCTAAATTCCGCAGTGGCCAATACGACGGGGTCATGTCGTGTTTTGTGTGTTGAACACGAATGAGAGATCAGTCTGAATAATCAGCTATGGCGAGGCCAATCCGACGGGGTCATGTCATGTCGTGTTTTGTGTGTTTTAGCCGCCCCGGATGGATCATCCCGCTTTGCCCACCAGGCGAACGGCAATCCGACGGGAGGCAATCCGACGGGGTCATGTCGTTACTTGTTAACACTTGAGTCGGGTGGGTGGATTGCTAAGGTGTAAGGTATGGCGCGAATGCCACGCATTGAATACCCGGGAGCGATCTACCATGTGATCAATCGGGGAAACTACCGGCGAGATCTGTTCGACTCGGCGGGGGCGGCGGAGTCGTTCATCCAGGTGCTGGAGGAAGCCACCACCCGCTTTGGTTGGGAGTTGGGTTCTTACGTGTTGATGCGAAACCACTTTCATTTGGCTTTGCGCACGCCCGACCCCAACTTGTCTCGAGGGATGCAGTGGCTCCAAGTGACCTTTGCGAGTCGATTTAATCGCTTTCGCCACGAGACGGGGCACCTGTTCCAGGGCCGCTATAAGGCGATTTTGCTACAAAACGAATGGGTGTGGGGAGAGTTGAGCGACTACATTCATCTCAATCCGGTTCGCGCCCGAATCGTTGATCCAGACCAAATGCACTCCTTTCGCTGGAGCAGCCTCAATCGGTTGCGGAAAGGACCGCGGTTCAAAGGGCTAAATCCGCTACCCTGGCTACAAAGCAAGGGGTTGGAGGATACGCCGGAGGGTTGGGCTGCCTTGATCAGCGCGTTGCGAGCGCGTGCGGGCGAGGCGGGAGGCGAGAATCACGATGCTGAAGTCGACGCGAGTTGGTCAAAGGGTTGGGCGATCGGAGATGATGCGTGGCTAGCGGAGATGGCGCAGCTCCAGGTTTCAAATCTCAAAGATTCGGCGAATTCGGAATACACTATGGGCCGAAAGGCGGAAGAGATTCGCTGGGATCGGCGCTTGCGGGAATTGTGTCGGGAGAATGGGGAGACGAGGGATCTCACCGCCGGCTACGAGCGTTGGAAAATCGATGCAGCGCTTAAAATGCGTCGAGAACTGGGGACGCCAGTTGTATGGCTGGCGAAGCGGCTGCGTGTCGGGAGTGCGGGGTCGTTGCGCGTGTATCTGCATCGCAGAGGGCGAAGTGTTAACAAGTAACGACATGACCCCATTCACGTGAGATTTTTGAAAGATTGGCGGGTGGGTTTCCGTTTTAAGGGGTATGTATGCCGCGAAACGAGCTGGGCTTGGGTTGATTTTGATGCTGGGGTGGGTTTTGGGGGCGGGAGCGGTTGATGATTCGGAACGGATTGATGCATTGCGGGCGGAGATCGCTCATCATGATGACCTCTACTTTCGCCAAGCTGCGCCGGAGATCACGGATTATGAATACGATCTGCTGAAGATAGAATTACGTCGTTTGGAACGTGCAGCGGGCCTGCTTGTTGACGAGTCCCCAATCGGGGATGACTCGAGTGGGAACTCGACTGACCGGGTGATGCATGAGCACCCGATGCTGAGTTTGGACAAGGCTTACTCGGCGGACGAAGTCGGCGAATTCATGGATCGGGTCCAAGAGGCTGCGGGCGGCGAATCGGTGCGCTTCGCCGTCGAGCCCAAGTTTGATGGCGTCGCCGTGAGTGTGACTTTGCACCGGGGAAATTTAATGCGCGCAGCCACGCGGGGTGACGGAGAGAGTGGCGAGGACGTGACCGCGCAGGTGAATGCGATACGCGGTTTGCGATACGAGTTTGGTTGGGACGTCGATGAGGTCCCGATCGAGACCATTGAACTGCGCGGCGAGGTGTATCTGACGGATGCCGCGTTCGCCGCGTTGAATCGCGAGCGCGTGGCGAACGGAGAGGCCGTGTTTCGTCATCCGCGGAGCGTTGCCGCAGGTGCGATCAAACTGGAGGATCTGGCTGCGGTCGCGAGTCGCACGCTTTCGATTGTTTTTCACGGTTGGGGAGAGGTTTCTCCCGCCGAATCCGAGCCGACATCGGTCATGGCGTTTCAACAGTGGCTGGAGGCGCGTGGGTTGCCGTCGGTGCGTGACGCTCGTTTTGCTGAAACGCGTTCGTCGGTTGAAATGGAAAGCGTGGTGCACGCGGTGAGGACACTCGCGGAGGGTTATCCGACGGATGGCGTGGTGATCAAAGTCGACGACGTGGCATTGCAACGGAAGTTGGGTCTGGCGGCGACCGCGCCCCGGTGGGCATTGGCGCGGAAGTTTGCGCCGCCCCGGGCGGAGACGACCCTGACCGCGGTGGTTTGGCAGGTCGGCCGGACGGGGGCGCTGACGCCGGTGGCCGAGTTTCGGCCGGTATCGTTGAGTGGCACTGTCATCGCGCGAGCGTCGTTGCATAACGTGGCGGAGGTCCGGCGGCGCGATTTGCGGATTGGCGATGTGGTCTGGGTCGAGAAGGCGGGTGAAATCATTCCCACGATCGGCGGAGTGGAGCGTGATCGCCGGGGGCCGGATTCCCGGCCGCTGCGTTTGCCATCACGCTGCCCGAGCTGTGACCAGCCGGTGCAGGGTGTCGATGAGTTGCGCTGCGAGAATTTCGACTGTGAGGCGCAGGTCGTGCAACGGATCGAACACTTCGCTTCCCGCAACGCTTTGAACATTCGCGGACTCGGTCCCGGGACGGTGGCAAAACTGGTCGACGCGGGCTTGGTGCGGAGTCCGGCCGATTTGTATGCGCTGACGGTGGAATCGCTTGAATCGGTGTCGGGAATTGGTGCAGCGACGGCGGCCAAACTTTGGCGTGCAATCGAAGCCAGTCGCGCGGCACCGCTGGAGCGCGTGTTGGTGGGCCTGGGTTTGCCCGGGGTCGGTCCCGCGGCGGCGCAACGCTTGGCGGAGCGACTAGCAAGTCTTGATCAGTTGGCGGATGTCGCGACCAACGAGGGGCTGGAAAACGAACTTGGGGCCGCCGGGGCCGAGGCATTGGGCATCGCGCTGCGGCGTCCGGAATGGCGCGCGCTGATCCGGGCGATGGCCGCGAACGGGGTGGGCGCGGGATCTCTGCGGGCGGCGGCGCGGTGATTGGGTTTCGTGCTGGCCGATATCTTTTGGGATCCGTCAGCGTGGCGGCGCGCTCGGCGAGTGCGCCCTACCGTTGCTGGTTAGAGGGGCCGCAGGTGCGTGCGGACGACGGCGTGCGTGACGGGTCGGTCGCACCGGAGGGCCAGTCTTTGAGGATGGGGCGGTTGATTAATGGTGTCAGTATCGATGGCGAGGTTGGCACCGGTAATTTCCACGTCGGCGGTGATGGCGGAGCCACTATCACGCAGGACGATCCGGTTTCCCTGGATATCGACTTCGCCGAAAGTGATCAGGACGGATTCGAAGTCCGCGGGTTCGGAAAATTCGACCGTATCAACAATCGAGATACTGCCATCGCCGGTGCGGTCGTAGATGAATTCGCGTTCGAGACGGCGGAGCGTGGGAACGTCGTAGGCGCGTTTTAAATCGAACACCACGCGGTCAACGTCGTCGGTGAATTCGGTTTCGAGCACGCGGGTTTGCCACTCGGCTCCGGCCTCCTGCAACCGACCGGCCACGCGGGGCACGGGGTGACCGTAGGAGTTGAGCAACTGGCTGTCGTAGCGGTGCTCACTGAAGGTGCGCATGCTGTAGGTTTCCATGCCCGGATCCACAATGAGGGCGCGCCCGTCGAGGCAGACCGTGAAGGTGCCCAGGTCGTTGTGGTTGTGGTTCACGCCGTTGTTACCCCCGAGAAACGTGCCGGAGAAGCGACGGCCGGTGGTGGCGCCGGGGCGGGCAATGAGTAGCGACGAATCTTCGAACCAATGGCGCAGCCCCAGGGGCCGGCGGGTGCCGCGGGGCGCGTTGGGGTTGTGGGTGTGAAACATCCAGAGCGTCGGTTCAGAGAATGAGCCCAAGCGCATGGTGGCGAAGGCGTCGGGCGTGCCGGGCAACTCGGCTGAGGTCTCCAACGCGGCACCGCGGCGGTTGTCCAACCAGTGCCGGGCCCACAGGAGCGGCTTGGTGCCGAGACGGCAGTCGGCGAAAGTAGGAAAGAGTCCGGGTTCGATCTCGGAGCGATCGGGGAACAGCGCGACCCGCGACATCTTGGGTTCGTCGAACAGGTCAACCAGCCCACCGGTGCCCAACCGAAACATCTCGGAAATGAAGATGTAGTTGCTCACGCCATAGCCCCAATAGCCGACCCCCTCGGTGCAGAAGCCGTCGTTGTTGAAGCTCTCGCGGAAGTATTTGACCAACATTTCTCCGGTGGCGAACCACCACGCGCGCTCGTTCGCCGGCAGGCAGGCGGCCGCGGCTTGCACGAGACAGGCGAGGCAGACGGAGTTCCAGTTGTGGGTGACGTCGACCCACCAGTAGACGTCGTGACCGGTTTCCAACCGACGACGCAACGGCTCGAAAGCGCGGAGGTGCAGTTCGGCCCGCATTCGCTGTTGCAAAGCCTCGGGCAACCGCGCGCCGAGCACGTGAAGCATGGCCGCATAGTGGGCGGCGTGGTGGGCCGTGACCAAGTCGATCTCGCGAGTTTCCTGGCGGAGATTGCGACGCTCGAGATCGTTGTTGGGGTGCACCCAGGAACTGACTTGGGCGACCCGATCAAAGTCCGCCCCGATTTCGCCGAGGAACTCGCCTTGGTCGAAAATGGCTTCGGCCAACAACAAGGTGGCTTGGCGGGTGCGCACGATGGGCAGCACTTCGTTGATTTTAGTGACGCTCTCGGTTTCGAGGCAATCGAGGTAGGTCGCGTCGGTGTAGGCGGGAAAGCCGCCCGCGACGAGTTCGCGGGCTTCGCTCAGCACGCGTTGGCCGAAGGGGTCTGATTGCCACGGGTCCCACGCGGCGCGGTCGGTGATGGGGGGCGCGAAGCCGAAATTTTTCGTCGGCAGAAGACGTTGCCACGCGGCGACGCGTTCCGGGGAAGGCTGATACCGTTCGCCCGCCGGCACATCGAAATTGAAATCGTAAGCACCCATGGGTCCACGCTCATTTCCGCGAGGGGGAGTTGGCAATCCTCACGGCAATGAAAGATTCTGAAAATTCTTTGTGACTTGCTCCGCCGCGGCGCGAATGCCCGACTCGGGTTATGCCGGAACGACCTGCACCCACCGTTGACGAACAGCCTTTGATTCAACCTGTCGGTCGGCGCGGATGGTTCAAACAGGCCGGCACCGCGGTGGTCGGACTGGCCTTGGGCAGCCGAATGTCGGCTCGGCCCGCGACCCCGGCGAGCGCAGCAGCCCCCGTCACGCGTCTGCAGCGCCATCAAGTTAAGCGCGGCATCAACTGCGCTTTCGACGAAGGACCATTCTAGGCACCATTATTTTTGGTGTCGGTGTCGGTGGGGATGGCTTGGCGCAGCGCTCGTCGTGTCGCTCGATCCACGAGTGAGAAGGCTGAGGCGAGACCGGTTTTTGCCGTCGTGGGTTGATGTCCCGGAATCTTCTTAATCGTGAAGGGGCGGGTATCGCACAGGTCATAGAATTCTCGATACAAGTCATGTTGTTTCAGCAACGTGCCGCGACGGGAACGATACTCCGCGCGTTCCAAACGACCGCGCCGGGACGGGAGCCCGACGATGGTTTGCGAGTCGGTGTAGACGACCAGCTCGCCAGCGCAGATAGGGATCTCGCGCAAAGCCCAGATCAGCGTTTGCAATTCCAGACGGGCGGCGGTGGTGGCTTTAAATCGTCGCAGACACACTGCCGTCGAATCGGACGCGATACTCAAGTCGGCGCTGCGACCGCACAGATACCCGCCGAACCCCAAGCCGGTGGCGGGGTGGACGCTGCCGTCGGTGAGCAGAGCGCAATGCGGGCAGGAATCGGACGGCGACGGAACTGCAGACATCAAAGTCGGCGGCGCCCGGGCGGGGCGCGGTGCCAGCGGAAGGCGTTTTCGGAGGATTCGAGCTGGGTGGACTCGCGTCCGCCGGAGTCTTCGCGCGGTGGTCTGGAGGGGCGCGATTTCGGCTTCGTCGGCCGCGGGGTGGAAGCGGGTTTGGGCCGGGGCGCGGACGATGACGCGGGCGTGGCCGCGGCTGCACCCGGCGAGTTGAGCGGCGTGCCCGGAGGCAGGCCAGCGGCTTCGCGCAGCTTGTCCTTCTTGCTCTTGCGTTTGCCTTTGACGCCGCCGGTGCGCGGTGCTTCCGGAGGCGCGACTTCGGCGGGTTCGAAACCCGGGATTTGTTCGCGGGGAATCAAGCGTTTGAGGCGTTTTTCGATGAGTTGAAACAACTCAAACGTCGCGGCGCTGACGAAGCTGATGGCTTCACCCGTTGCGCCCGCGCGGCCGGTGCGGCCGATGCGATGGGTGTAGATGATCGCGGAGCGAGGCAGGTCGTAATTGATGACGACGGAGAGTTGCGTGAAGTCGATGCCGCGGGCGGCGAGGTCGGTGGCGATGAGCACGGGGATTTTCCCGGCGGCGAAGTCGGCCAGCGTTTGAGTGCGGGCGCCTTGGCTCAACTCGCCGTGGAGCGAGCCGGCTTCGATGCCGAGGCGGCGGAGCTTTTCGGCGACGTGACCGGTGGAGTATTTGGTGGCGACAAAAACCAACACGCGGGTCCAGCCATCGTGCGTTTCGAGCAGTTGGCGGAGGAGTTGGGTGCGGCGTGGTGCGTCGACCTCAATGGCACGTTCCGTGATCGCGGGGGTCGTGACCGGAGTGGATGCGATGGTGATGCGGACGGGGTCGGTCAGCAGCGCGGTGGCGAGGTCTGTCACCTCGTCGGGGAAAGTGGCGGAGAACAGCAGGTTCTGGCGTTTGGCCGGCAGCAGCGCGAGAATGCGACCGAGCTCGTCGGCAAAGCCGAGAGCGAACAGTTGGTCGGCCTCATCGAGAACGAGCGTTTCGACGGCGTCGAGATGCACCGCGTTGTGGTCAACGAGATCGAGCAGGCGGCCGGGGGTGGCGACGACGACATCGGCCCCGCCGCCCAGCGCCATCATCTGTGGATTGATCGATACGCCCCCGGCGGCGGTGATGACCTTGGGAGGACGGGTGAGATATTGTCCGTAGTCGCTGAACGCCTGGGCGACCTGTGCGGCCAGTTCGCGGGTGGGCACGAGCACGAGCACGGGCGTGTTGCGGCGGGAAGAACGGGAGATTTCCGCGCCGTGTTGCAGCAAGGGCAGGGCAAAGGCGGCGGTTTTGCCGGAGCCGGTTTGCGCCTGCGCCCATACGTCGGCGCCGCGTAGAATGGCGGGAATGGCCTCGGTTTGCACGGGGGTGGGCGCGACGTAGGAGCGCTGGGAGAGCGCGCGGATCAAGTGGGTCGACAAGCCCAAGGCAGTAAACGGCATGACTTGGCGATGAGGGCTGTCGGCGAATTTTGAAACTCTATTTGCGGGCGGTCGAATTCGGCGTCCTTTCCCGTGATCCGCATCGACTTTTACCGGTGCAGGCGTATGCTGCACTCAATCCCAAACTAGGAGGCTATTATGTCCGGATTAAAAATCCATCTGGAGCCAGGTGAACGTCATGTGGTCAATCGTTTGGCCCGTGCCATTAAAGTAACACCGGAGGACGTGGCGTATGCCGCCCTCGACCGGTTGATGAACGAAGCGATGGACCCCGAGGTGCAACAATCGATCAAGGAGTGCAGCCTGGGGCGGCGGGACAACCTGCCGCTGTGGGCGGATTCCGAGCGTTCGGTGCACGCGTATGAAGGCGCGCCGGATGACCAGCCGGAGGAGCGTTTGCAGTTTTAGCGGCCGCTCCCTCCGGGCGGATTCAATTCATCTGGAAGTCCAATGCTTCAAGTTCGCTGAGGAGAAACGGGGCGCTGGCGAGCAGCTCCTCCAGTTTCTCCAACGCGGCTTCACGGGTCGGCACTTCGCAGGTCGCGGCGCCGTCGTCGCGGTCATGGACATGCAGCGCCCAGGCTCCGGCGAGGTCGTCGATGTGGTCTTGGAAAATTGAGCCGTGGAGGTAGTTGCCCGGCAACCCGGGATGCGGACCGCAACCCGGAATGAGAAACAGGCTGTGCACGGGATCGTGGACGATCTCGCCGTCGTGTTTGGCGCGGTGGAGCAGACGCCGTCCGACCGCCAGGGAGCGGCTGACTTCCGCAGCTTCGCGGAGCGATGCGGGCAACGACGCGACGTAGCGATCGAAGATGCTTTCGTCCGACTCGAGGTCGGCTTCCGCGACCTCGCCTTTGATCACGGCCTCCAGGTTGTGCGCGTAAAAAGCGGGTAGGGCAGCCAAGGTGCGCACGCTCACATGGCCATGCGCGTGATCGGCGGACGGGTAGACTTGGTGCGCGGCGATCAAGTGCGCGAGCGCCTCCTGATGGGCGGGCGTGTGGGGCACTTCGCCGGTGGGACTGAATTCGAGGTTTTCGAGCACATGTTGCTCAAACTGCGCGTGGGGATCTAGGGGCATGGGTTCGATCGTAGTGAGTCCAACGGACGGATACGAGGGCGATTCCACGATGTTCCTGCGAGAGTAACGGGGAGGTTTGCGAAAACGCGGGAACGTGTTCGGGTGCCGCTATGGCTGAATCCCTACCCAACGCTGACGACCGCTTTGCGGATGCTCCGATCTCTCGCCTGATCGGCTTTCAAGTCGCGCCTGAACGCGCCGGCGTGACGGAGGTCGCGCTGGAGGCGGAAGCCAAGCACGCCAACCCCATGGGGCGCGTGCATGGCGGCGTGATCGCGGCGTTGGCGGATGCGGCAATGGGCACGGCCTACGGTCGGCAACTGCGGCCGGAGGAGGATTTTTCCACCATTGAGTTGAAGGTGAATTTCATGCGCCCGGTGCGGCTGGGTCGGATCGTCGCCACGGCGCGGGTGGTGCAGCGCGGGTTGCGCATCGGCTTTCTCGACTGCGAGATACACAGTGCCGGCGGCAAGCTGGTCGCGACGGCGACCTGCACCTGCATGACTATCGCGGAAGTGTGATTTCGGCCGTCGGCCCCGGCTCGACGAAGTCATCGCTCCAGGCCGCCCAGGCGGCGGGCACGGGTGCCGTGGCCACGACTTCGGCACCGGTGGCGGGATGTTTGAAACGCAACTCACGGGCGTGCAGGCCGAACGTGCCGTCGGCGGTGGCCGGGCCGTAAAGGGGATCACCGGTCACGGGACAACCGAGGTGCGCGCAATGCAGGCGAGCCTGATGGGTGCGTCCGGTTTTTAAGAGCAAGCCGAGCCACGTGAGGGCCGTCGGTTGGTCGTAGCGTCCGAGCACGCGCACGGTGGTCACGGCGAGTTTGCCGCCTGAGGTGACGTTGGCGAAGCGGCCACCGCCGACCGGCGCGATGTGGGTTTCCACTTTGTTGATACCGCGCGGCCAAGCGCCGTCGACGATAGCCCAGTAAAGTTTGCGCAGACGATGTTGTTCAAAGAGCGCGGCCAGTTCGCGATTGTAGCGGGCGGTTTTGCGCAGGAGCACAGCGCCGCTGGTGAGCCGGTCGAGCCGATGGCAACAGTGCACGGCCTTGCCGGTGGCATTGCGGGCGAGTTGTTCCAGATCGCGTTCGCGATCGCCGCCGCCCTCGGTGAGCAGGCCGCTGGGTTTGTTGAGGATAATCAAGTCATCGTCTTCAAACAAGGTGGCGGGAGTGGTGGACACCTCTCGACGCTGAGATTGGCGGGTGAACGGTGCAAGCCGCCGGGCGTCTTCGTTGTTTTCTTCGTCGGACTAGGTGGTGCAGACTCGACGCATGTTACCCCACCTCCGTCATTTTCTTTGCGCCGGAGCCATGGTAGGCTCGGCCATGCTTTCCAGCGCACACGAACAGACCATTCAGGAACGGTTGGGGTATCCGGCGGAGGCCAAGTTACTCATCATCCACGGCGACGACATCGGCATGTCGCATGCGCACAATGCGGCGACGTTTGCAGCGATGGAAAAAGGCGTGGTGACCTCGGCGAGCGTGATGATGCCCACGCCCTGGGTGCTGGAAGTGGTGGACTACGCCAAAGCTCACCCGGAGGCGGATATCGGGGTGCACCTTACGCTCACCTCGGAGTGGAAATACTACAAATCCGGACCTATGGCGGGCAAAGACACGGTGCCGAGCCTCGTGACTCCGGAAGGCGTATTTCATGACAATGTGCCCGACTACGCGGCGGCAGCGGCGCTGGATGAAATTGAAAAGGAAGTGCGTATCCAGATCGACCACGCGCTCGAACTCGGCATCGATGTGACGCACCTCGATGGTCACATGGGCGTGATGACGGCGAGGGATGACATCAAAGCCTTGTTTCTTAAATTGGGCCATGAGTATCAGTTGCCCCTGCGGGTTCACAGCCACGCTGGCGAGTCGGTGTCGGACGCGGACCTGAAGGCCCTGTTCGACAATTATGAGGCGGGGTTAACCTCGATCCACGGCGCGCCGACCTCCGCCTATCCGGCGGGGATGGCCGACCACTATGACCGTGTGTTGCGCGAGCTGAAACCGGGGCTCAACATGATCGTATTGCACGTCGCGTTCGATGGCCCGGAGATGCAGGCGATCACGGTCGATCACCCCTTCTGGGGCGCGCAGTGGCGGCAAATCGATTACGACTGGGCCACGGCACCGGAGACGAAGCGCATCATCGACGAGGAGGGCATCATCCTCATCGATCATCGCGAAGTGCGGGACAAGCTCTTCAGCCCGCACGCCGATCACTGAGACTCGGATCTTGGCCGGATCAGTCCTTGGTAACCAAATACGACCAACTCTCAAGCTCGCCGGCCGCGCCGTAGGGCTGGATATCCACGATGCGACCGCCGGCTTGTTCCAATAAGTTGGAGGCTTCGGCGCGAGGCACGGCGTTCATGGTCATGGTGGGATCGATGGTAGCCGCGCGCCGGAAGTAACGTCTGATGCGCATCCACATCGTCGGGGGATACCACGAGAAGCGCCAACGTTTGTCGGGTTCGGTGGTGACGAGTTGGAAGAATACCGCCCCGCCCGGGCGGCACACGCGCAGGAATTCGCGGAGGTAGCCGCGCTGCAAACTCGCGGGGATGTGCTGCAGCGTGATGACGCTGTAAACGAAATCAAAGCTGTGGTCGGCAAACTGCCGCAGGTGGCCGGCCGGATTATGCACGTAGGTCACGCGCTCACCGTGTCGATTGTGCTGGTTGGCCTGTTCGATCATGGCGGCGGCGACATCGAGTCCGGTCACGCGGTCGAAATGGGGGGCGAGGGCTTGGCTGAGGCGACCCACGCCACAGCCGAAATCGAGCGCGTCGCGTTTGGCCAAAGTCGGCAATTGCGTGCTGAGATACGCCATGTCGGCGTCCACCGTGGCGCGGCCGGTGGCGAAAAATTCGTCCACTTGCCAACGGTTGCGGTCCTTGGCGGGATCGGTCAGCACGGCCCACATCGCATCTTCGCGGGCGAGTTTTTCCCAGACTGTCTTCGTGTGCCAGAGCCGCATGATTCGATAAAAGCGCTTCAGCGTTCATTGATCACCGAGCAACACAAGTCTTGCTTCCCGGAGCTTGCACCCCGGTCCGTCCGCTCGTGGGCTGGAGTCATGAGTTCACCGCACGTGTTTCGAAGCCTCGGGTCCTGGCGAACTGTTCTGACTGCGGCGGTGGCCCTGATGTTTTTTCTCACCGCATGTGGACGCACCGAGCGCATGGTCGATACGGGCGTGCGCGAAGGCGTGCTGCATCTGGGCAATGGCGCCGAGCCGCCGGATCTTGATCCGCACGTGGTGACGGGCGTGCCGGAGTTTCACATCATCGACGCGTTGTTCGAAGGCCTGGTGAGCATCAACCCGGAGACGCGCCAACCGGCACCGGGGGTGGCGGAGCGGTGGGAGGTTTCCGCGGACGGCACGGTCTATACGTTTCACTTTTGGCCGGGGCTGAAGTGGTCCGATGGCACGGCGCTGACGGCTGCCGATTTCGTGCGCACCTACGAGCGGATCATGAATCCGGCGTTGGGTTCTGAATACACCTACTTGTTTGAAATTCTCGAAGGCGGACCGGCCTACATTACCGGTGAGTCGACGGATTTTTCCACGGTGGGAGTGATCGCGCACGATGCGCGCACCTTGGAGATTCGCCTGCGGCATCCGGTGCCGTATTTCCTGTCGTTGCTGACCTACACCTGTTGGCGGCCGTTGCCGATTCATGTGATTGAGCGTTTCGACGGTTTGCGTCGGCGAGGCACGGAATGGACGCGCGAGGGCAATCTGGTGGGCAACGGCTCCTTCCGTCTCAAGACTTGGTCGCAGAACCGCGTCATCGTGGTCGAGCGCAACCCTTACTATTGGGATGCGGCCACGGTTTCGCTCAACGCGATCCATTTCCACCCGGTTGAGAGTGTCGACACGGAGGAGCGCATGTTTCGCAGCGGACAGTTGCACAAAACCAACGACATTCCCTCGGCCAAGATGCCGACCTATGCAGAGATGGCCGATTCGCCGCTGCGGGTGGATCCGCAGCTCGGCACGTATTACTATCGGATGAATGTCACGCGGCCGCCGCTTGATGATGCCCGGGTGCGGTTGGCGATGTCGTTGGCGATCGACCGCGAAGCCATTGTGACTCACGTGACGCGCCGCGGCGAAACGGCGGCCGGCAGTTTTTCGCCACCCGGCATGGGTGGGTTTGTGCCCGCCAAAACGGTGGCGTTTGATCCCGACAAAGCGCGCGCGTTGTTGGCCGAGGCGGGTTATCCGAACGGGGTGGGGTTTCCCGGGGCGGAGCTGCTCTACAATACCTCGGAAAATCACCGTGCGGTGGCCGAAGCGATTCAGCAGATGTGGCGGCGTGAACTCGGCATCGACGTGCAGTTGTTCAATCAGGAGTGGAAAGTCTATTTGGATTCCATGACGAATCTCGACTACGGGCTCGCGCGGTCGGGTTGGGTCGCGGTCTACGATGATGCCAACCAGTTTGTGGAGATCATGACCACGGGTAACCCGAACAACCGCACCGGCTGGGGCGACCCCGCCTACGATCGGTTACACGCGGCATCGATGGCGGAGCAGAACCCGGCCAAACGCGCTGCGATGATTCAGCAACTTGACGCGATGTTGATTGAGGGCGGTCCGATTGCGCCGGTCTATCACTACACCCGGGCGTATTTGTTGGACCCGCGCGTCAAGGGCTGGTGGCCCAATCCGTTGGACAAACATCCTTACAAACACGTGCGGTTGGTGGACGCGCCGTAGAGCGGGACTGTTAAACCGCAACGGCGCGCTCGGCGAGCGGGCCCTACCTTTGCGCGCTACGGTTGCGCGGCAGCGGCGTGAAACGCGCGGTGGCGTTGTCGCAGCACAACGAGGGTGATCGCGTAAACGCCGACGATGATGGCGGAGATGGCGGCTGTTCGGTATTCAGGGATCAAATACCAGGCTACGACAATCAGCGCTGTGCGCGTGATACCGTGAAACAGACCGACCCAGTGGCGCACGATGATGGAAAACGGAATCCACATCAACCCGGTCAGGATACCGACGGTCAGCGGAAGGGAACTGCGGTCGATAAAGAAAAACGGGATGGCGATGGCGTAGACCAGGCAGGCCATGAAAACGCAGGAAAGAAAGATCCGGTCGAAGAAGTTGCCCGGTCGTTTCTTCCCCAACAGGTCTTCGCCGGTGATCTTGGCCAGCCCGAGCGCGAGGTAAAATATGGAGCCGGTCGCGATGAAAATGACCAAGTTCGCGAAGTGAGGCGGCAGCACCAGAGAAGCGATCCCGATAATGCTCCATGCCATGGTGCCGGCGATCGGCATGGTGTTGAAACGCGAGGCAGCGAACTGCTGCCACTGGACTTCGAGGGAAAGCGCTGAGGTGGGGTTATACATTGTAAGGTAAAGCGAGAGATCGGGTTGCGGCGGTGATCCTCGCGGCGCAGCCCCAACCGTCAATCCGCCCGGGATGAACGGGCGAACGGCTCCATCAATGCAATGGCGACCGGATCGAACGGGCCGCGTCAGGCGCTGCGTTCGGCGACGGCGGTGCGGTAGGCTGAGTCGGCCGCTTCCGGGGAGGACGCGCTGACCTGCAGGTTGCGCAGCAGGCCATCCTTGAGGCTGTAGATCCAACCGTGAATGGTCAGCGGTTGGTCCCGGCTCCAGGCATCGCGCACGACCGTGGTCTGACAAACGTTGAGCACCTGTTCCAAGACGTTGAGTTCACAAAGCCGGTCGGTGCGTTCGCCTTCTCCAGGGAGGCTGCACATGCAGGTGTGGTGTTTGTCTTTTACGTCCTGCACATGACGCAGCCAATTGTCGGCCAGCCCGACGCGATCGCAGCGAACCGCGGCCCGCACGCCGCCGCAGCCGTAGTGACCGACCACCATGATGTGGCGCACCTTGAGCACATCGACGGCGAATTGGATCACCGACAGGCAGTTTAGATCGGAATGCGCGACGACGTTGGCGATGTTGCGATGCACGAAGACCTCTCCGGGCATCAGTCCGATGATCTCATTGGCGGGCACGCGACTGTCGGAGCAGCCGATCCACAGGTAGTCGGGATTCTGCTGGTGGGAGAGTTTGCTGAAAAACTCCGGGTCTTCGCTCGTAATGGCGTCGGCCCAGTTGCGGTTTTGTTCAAACAGGTGGGAGAGGGTGTCCATGCTGGTCGGGAGTTTTACCATCGGCGCGAGCGCGCCAAGTAAAAGCGGCGGTGGTGGGGAAGGTCGCCAGCGCGAGCGAGTTCGCGGCCTACGGTGAAGCTAGGTTGGGTTTGCGCCCTACAGGTCGATTTCCTCGCCGAGGGCGGGGAGGGTGGCTTCGATGCCGAACTTCTGGTTCACGATTCCGCGCAGTGTTTCCCGGGCGATGTCTTCCCCGTGGGTCAGCACGAGTCGGGGCTGGTCGGAGGCGAGCGTGGCAAACCAGCGCAACAAATCGGCTTGGTCGGCGTGGGCGCTGAATCCGCCCATGGTGTGGACCTGCGCGCGCACGGCGATTTTTTCGCCGTGAATTTTGACGTGAGGTTCGCCGTTGACGAGCCGCCGACCGAGCGTGCCGTTGCCCTGATAGCCGACGATCAGCACATGCGTGTCGGGTTTCCACAGGTTCTGTTTGAGGTGGTGCAGAATCCGACCCGCGTTGCACATGCCGGCTCCCGCGAGAATGGCGCACGGACCGCCGACATGGTTGAGCGCTTTCGATTCGTCGGCCGTGATCGTGGGTTTGAAGAAACCGCCACTGATAGGAAACAATCCCGCATCGCGGTGGGCTTGCATCTCGTCGTCGAACAACTCGGGATGTTCGCGGTAAACCTCGGTGGCTTTGATCGCCATGGGGCTGTCGAGGAAGATGGGAAATGTCTCGACCTTGCGCTCATGAAACATGACCGCGAGATGGTAGATGATCTGTTGGGAGCGGCCGACCGCAAAGGTCGGCACGAGGATCTTGCCTCGGGCCTCGGCCACCTTTTTCACGATGGCCTCAAACTCAGCCACGGTCTTGTCATACGGCTGGTGGTTGTGATCGCCGTAGGTGGATTCCATGATCACGAGATCCGCGCAGCACATGCTTTCGAAGTCGCGCAACATGGGACGATTCGCCGGTCCCAGATCTCCGGAAAATACGACCGATTTGGTCACGCCGGCGTCGGTTATCTCCAGCTCGATGCTGGTCGAACCCAGCATGTGACCGGCCTCGAAATAGCGCGCCCGAATGCCGGGAGCGACCTCTACAAATTCGTGCAGCGTCACCTCACGAGCGAGGTTGCGGACCGGTTCGACGTGATCGGGTTCGTAGAGTGGTTCGATCGGATCTTCGCCGGCGCGCTGACGCTTCCGGTTGGTGCGCTCGTTGTCGCTGAGCTGGATACGCGCGGAGTCCTCGAGGATGATCATCATCAGTTCCTTCGTGGCGGGAGTAAGGAAGATCGGGCCGGTGTAGCCGTGTTTCACGAGCACGGGCAAACGACCGGTGTGGTCCAGATGGGCGTGCGTCACCACGATGGCGTCGAGCTGGGCAATGCCTTCGACGGGCAGGGCTCGGTTGAGATCCTCGGCTTCGCGCGAGCCCTGGAACATGCCGCAGTCCACGAGAATGCGAGCTTGGCTGGTGGAAACGAGATAACAAGAGCCAGTGACCTGGCCACCGGCGGCACCGAGGACTTTGATTTTCATGGGCGAAACAAGGAGGGGTTAAGACCCGACGATGACCGCCCCGGATCGCCGGAACAAGCTTATCACGGTGAGGCAGGCTTCGCCGTTTCTCCCGGCCGGTAAGGCGCCGAGCTCCGGATCGCCGTGTTGATCACATCGACCGCAGCCAAAGGCGGGCGAGATGGGAACTGCGACGGATCAGGCGCGGAAGTGACGCTGCAGCTCGGCGTAGATGTGTTCCGGGCTGGCGTCGTAGAGGAAGCTGAAGTCCTGCGCAATGTGCAGCAATTCCCGGTCGGCGGAAGTGCGGTGAGCGTGTTCACTCCCGGCGGATGCAGAGGGCGCGACATTAAAAAACCTGCCGTTGGCGTGGCAGGTTTCGGCGGTATGGACGGCTTCGGCGACGATCTCGCTCAGCAGCGGAGTAGCGGTCTCCGGGGAGTGATGCGGTGTATGATAATAGACCATGACGAAAAGCGGACGTTTGAGTTGGTGGTTGAGACCGCCAACCCGAGGGAAGGTTCACGGTCGCTGATGATCACTCAGCACAATCGTCTCCAAATCGGGATTACTTTAGGATGCCGCAAGCGAACGTTCACCGCCCGACAACCGCCGCAGGCGCGCCTTCGGTCATTCGCGGGTGGCAGGAAGGCATGCGGCCGGAATCCATCCTTCGTGCAGGCCATTGTGCGTCACGACAAGGCACCAGTTGCCGATCGTCTCGGCGACGTGAACCTGATCACCGACGACCACGTCGAGTTCGGCGGCGTCGTAGTCGCGTTGTGCGGTGGCTTGTTGGGTGGATTCGTCGATCTCGAACCATGCCGTCGGAAAATACCCGGGCACGCCTCCGGCGTCGTTGCCACTGAACCAACCGGGATTGTCCGGGTCGTGCCGACGAAGGGTCACGACGCTTTCCGCTTCCACGTGAGGGGTGACGGCAAAGGACGCCGCGTGGGCCTCGATCACCGCCAAATCAGGACCGGTGGTCGGTGCGCCGACGCGGAGGCGCTTGGTCATCTTGAAGCGAGTGAAGGTCTCGCCGAAGCGCTCGACGCGTTCGATCTCCATCACGCGATAGCCGAGCTTTTTGAACACGGGGCGACTCAGGTAACTCGCTTCGGTGCGCAGCAAAGGCGCGCAGAGATCGCGGGCGATGGCTTCCAATTTTTCGTGCAACAACATCGCCAAACCGCGGCGCGCATAAGCTCCCCGCGTGTAGAGAAAGTCGAGATGATCGGGCTGCACATAGACGGCGAAGGCGGCAATCTGGCCCTCGACTTCGGCCACCCAGGTATGACCGGCCGTCAGGCGGCGGCGAAATTCCGTGGGCTCGGCGGTCGGCCAGCTCGCCCACGCGGTGACTTGCGCGGCGGTATAAGCGGTCGGACCAAGCGTCTGCACGGCGTCGATGTAGATTGCCGCCAATTCGGGCAAGTCGTCCGGCGTCGCGACCCGAAGCAACGGCGTGCTCATCGGCGGGGCATTTCGTCGAGGTAACCTTCGTCCCACGCAATCCCCGCGAACACGCCATCAAGCCGTGGGTCTTCGGTCTTATAATAGCGGCGCTTCGCGAACGCGTAACTGCGTTCCATCAGATGACCGGGTTTTCCCAGATTGTAGGCGATCTCGTTCCAGGCGGCGATGCGGGCGGGTGAACTGGCGGGCCGTTGAGCAAACCACGCGGCGAAGGCGTCGTCATCGTCGTTGGCGGCGGCGACGGCGGGCAGCACCTCTTCGAGCGAAAGTTCAAAGTGGGCGAAAAAGGTTCCGTCGGTCGCGAGTTTATGGCCGAAGAAGGGCTCGAAGTCGGGGCCCAGTTTGCCTGCCAGATGGAGGCGTGCTTTATCGAAAAAACGGGCAAGCCACATGCAGCCGGCAAGTTCGTCCCAAGGGCGGCGAAGTTTCATGGCGAAAGGGGTTTAAGGTAGTGGACGACGCGTTCGGTCTCGCGAAATCCGAGGCGGGTGTGGGCGGCCTGACTGGATACGTTGGCCAGTTCGGTGTCGCTGGCCAGTTCCGCGAAACCTTGGGTTCGGGCCCATGCGGCCACGAAATCGATCAACGCCCGGCCGACGCCGCGACCACGCCAGGCCGACTCGACAAACCAACCCTCGAGATACGGCACGGGACTCGCCGCAGTGCCCGTCACGTGTTCGTGCCGGATGGTCGTTTCGGCAAATCCCACGGCGTGATCATGCGCGTCGAGGGCGAGCGCCACGAGCCCGGGAGATTGGCGATAGAGGGCAATCTCCTCGGCGTGACGCGCCGGCGGACACTCCGGCCAGAGGGCGTGGCGCAGCCGCGCCCAGACGTCGTCGTCGGCGGGCGTGGCCGCTCGTATCCGGTAATCGGATGCGTCAGGCATCAGGTATCGAACAGGCGGTCACCGAAGTCGCCGAGTCCCGGCAGAATGTAGCTGTTGTCATCAAGCTCGCGATCCACGGCCGCAGTGATGATGGGCACGTCGGGGTGAGCGGCCTTGACCGTTTCGATGCCCTCGGGGGCGCTCACGATGGTGACGAGACGGATGTCCGTGGCCCCGGCGGCCTTGAGCTTGTCGAGCGCCATGACGGCGGAACCGCCGGTGGCGAGCATGGGGTCGACGCACAGGACGCGGCGACTGGTGACGTCGGGCAGCTTGTTGTAGTAGGCGCTGGGTTCCGCGGTCTCGTGGTCGCGTTCGAGGCCGAGATAGCCGACACTGACGGAAGGAAAAAGATCGGTGAACGGCTGGAGCATGCCCAGTCCGGCGCGCAGAATCGGCACGACGGCGAGGCCTTCGCCGAGCACGGAGGCGTCCATGGTTTCCAGGGGCGTGTCGATCGTTTCGACATCGGTCGGCAGGTCCTTGGTCGCTTCGAGGGCGAGCATTAAACCGATCTTGTAACTCAACGCCCGAAACTCTGCCGCCGGGGTGTTTTTATCGCGCAGCTTGGTGAGAACGTGAGAGGCGAGGGGGTGGTGAAGTAGTTCGGGCATGGCGGGATGGCGGGTTGAGGGTGGACGCGTCCGGGATGAGCTTGGGGACGCGATGGTCAGATCAAATTACGGAGGGTTTTACGTTCGAGAATCTTGGCGAGTTCGGCCCGCAGTTCCTTTTTCTTGCCCTTGAGACCGGGCATGAGAGCCAGCCAGGAGTAGACGTCGGGTCGGAGTTCCTTGGGCATCGCGGGCGGGAGTTTGATCACCCGATTGAGGGCCCGCACGACCTCGGTGGCAAGGCGGTCGCAAATGATGGAGGCGGTCGCGGAGGCGTGCTGACCGGCGAGGCGGGTGATGTCGTCGGGTGCCTTGCGCAGACGCGATTGTTGCAGCTTGCGGTAGTCGATGAGACTGGCGGCGCGCACGACTTCGGTGCGCGGATAAAAGCTGGCCATCAAGTTCCACGGATCGTGCCGGACGCTACCTTGATCGCCGGCGGCGCGCAGGTCAGTGCGTAGGATCACGGTCGGAATGTCGGCAAATTTCGCCATCATGAATTCCACCACCGTGCCGCTATCGAGCTCGGTTCCATCGAAGTTGAAAATGGCGAGATCGGCCTCGAACAGCGCCATGATATCCTGATCGCGAATTACGTGCGGATTGAGACCGCGCAACTCGAAATCCTGCGGCAAATGGCAGAGGAATTTGCCGTGCGATTTTTCGTAAATCGCCTCGGCCATATAGGCATTGCCGATGAGGTGCTTGAGGTCGAACAGCTCCCCGCCGAAGTAGACGGAGTAGCTTTTGGCGGCGGGCTTGAGTTTGGCTTTCACGCGAGGTCGAAGGGACGGCGGGTTGGGGACGTCCATCCCACCCCAAACGCGGGCGCGGCGCAACCGGGATTTCGGGAAGATGGCGGTGGGTTTGGCTGGGAACGTCGAGCTCCAGCTCGGCCATGCTGACGGGACCGAGCTGGAGCTCGGCGTTCCCAGCAGAGGCGATTCAGGGCGTGAGCGTGAGCGTGTGCTCGGGCTCTCCCGGCAGCAGGGGCACGGGCACGTTTTGGGCCCATGCGGTGTGACCGGCGCGGTAGTAGACGGAGAGCGGGTTGCCACTTTGGCCACCGGGTAGGTGAAGCAGGCCCTCATCTTCGTGGCCGGGCGAAACCGCCATGCGCAGGGAGGCACCGTGGCTGGGCCGTTGCACGAACGGCATCCGGGAATCCCCCGACTGACGCAAGTGAGGCATGTTGAGCCAACCGGCGAACGGTTCGGGCACCATCTCTCCAAACGGGTGGTTCATGTCGAGGCGGTTGGTGTCGCCCCAGGTCGTGCGGTCGAACGGCTGACCGGTTTCGTCGGCTTGCGCGATCACGCGATCAACGGCGGCGAGGCGAAGCGCGTCCCAGTTGAGGTAATCGGCGGTGATCAGGTGCGCGGGTTCGTCGCGGTGCAGCGCCCACAGCGCCGCTTCATAACGGAAACGCCAGTAGCGGAAATCCGGCGCGACGCGCGTGCACAGCGAGAAGATCGGGTCGAGCGTGAGACGCGTGACTTGGCCCCGCCAGTCGCGGAGGAGGCGATAGGCGACGGAGTTGGCGCCGGCGGTGCCGTCCCATGTCTTCACGATTTCGAGGAACTTCGCCCGGTCGCCGGAAGCTCCGGTGCGTTCGAAGGTCGCCAGCAACAGGTCGCGCCAGCGCAGCATCCAATCGGCGTGGGGGTCGGTTTGAATGGCGGCGAGGTCGGCCGGCGCGGCGGCGGCGGTGAGCGCTTCGAGGCCGCGGGCGAGCTGGGCGCCGCGTTCGGGATCGTCGTAGCCGGAGTCGCCCAATCGAGCGAGGGCGTCGCCGCCGATGGCGCGATTGTTGCCGTCCCAGAGCGCTTGGCCGGGCGCGGCGCGGATCACGGGAGTCTCGGCGGAGTCGAGGTAGCCGCTCCAGCCGCGGTCGCCGTAGGTCCACGAAACGGGGAAACGACCGTCGTAGCCGAAGCGTTGCGGGATGCGGCCGGTGATCGTCCAAGCGGCGGCTCCCGCAGAATCGGCAACCAGAAGATTAAGACTGGGCAACCCGGCGCGATGGGCGGCGTTGACGGCGGCTTCGACGTCGCGCGCCTGTTGCAGGTCGAGCATTCCGAGGTTCACCGCCGCCGGATCGTGGAAGACCCATTTGAAGGCGAGGGATTTGCCTCGCAGGGTTTTGCCCACGATCGGACCGTAGACCGTCCAGGTGCTTTCGACCGTTTCGGTGTCACCGTTTTTGAGGGTGATGGTGTCGACGTGTTCTTCGAACTCGAGAGATTCGGTGCCGCGAAGATAGAGGATTTCCGGGGCGACCGGGTTGAGGTCGACGGCCACGAGATCGCCGGTATCGATCATGGCGTTGGTGAAACTCCAGGCGATGTGGCCGTTGCTGCCGATGGCGATGCCGGGAGTGCCGGGCATGCTCGCGCCGGTGATGCGTTGGGGTGAACCGGCGGCGTCGGTCCAGTTGAGTTGCGCGCGATACCAAATGTTGGGCACGCGCAGGCCGAGGTGCGGATCGCCGGCTAGCAGTGCGGCTCCGTTGGTGGTGCGATCGCCGGGCAGGGCCATGGCGTTGGAGCCGATGGGCAGGCGGTCGGGTCGGGCGGCGATGTCCTCGGGTTCGGCGATCGATGAAACCCCGCGCAAGTCGATGACCTCTTCGCTCGGCGGGGGCGGCAATGGGGCCGTGCTGCCGTCGATGGCGCGATCGTCGGGACCGACGATGGGATTGAAGAAATCGACGGCGCGCGTGCCCATGACGTCGCGCAGGACCGTGAGATCTTGTTCGTAGCTGCCGGTCGAGTTTTGCAGGTCGAGCACCATGGAGTAGAGCACGAGCATGCAATCCTCCGGGGCCCACGGTTGCGGCTCCGTGCGGGCGACGGCGTATTCCCACGGCGCGGCGCTGAGCGAGGCGAGCCCGGCGTTTACCCCGGTGGTGTAGGCCGCAATCAAAGCGCGATTGGTTGGGGACTCCTGTTCGAGGGCGGTTCGGGCCTTGGCTCGAAACCGGTGCACCACGGTCGTGCGATCCGACCACAGGGCCACTTCGCCAAACAAGCCGGACAACTCTCCGGCAGCCCGGCGGCGGAGGAGATCCATTTGGAAAAAACGATCCTGCCCGTGAGCGAACCCGAGCGCACGCATGGCGTCTACGCGGTTGTCGGCGTGAATCACGGCGGTGCCCATGGCGTCGCGGGCGAGGGTCGCCGGAGCGGATAAGCCGGCGAGCGGGAGTTCGCCATCGAGCGGAGGCAGACTCGATTTTACCTGTGACCACATCCACGCGAATGCACCGACGAGGATCAGCGCGAGTGCGCACAGGATCAGGCCAAACCAACGAATAATACGGGCGACTTTCATGAGCGCGGAGATCGTCGCCGTATTCGCTCGCGATGTCGAGGCGGGGTCAGCGCGGGCGCAGGCGGCTCAGCACCTGCGCCACGATGGCGGCCGGAGAATTCGCCACGTCGCACCAGATCGCTTCGTCTGGTGAGGGGGGCTCGAGGGTCGCGAGTTGCGAGTCGAGCAGTGACGCCGGCATATAGTGACCTTCGCGACTTCCCATCCGTGCGGCGAGCAGTGCAGGGGTGCCGTGGAGAAACACGAAGGAGACGGGCGTGGCGGGCTGAAGGCGGCGGCGGTAGTCGGACTTGAGGGCGGAGCAGGCCAGCACGAGACCGCGTTGTTCGCGTTGGTGGGTGGTCAGCAGTTCGCGCAGGTGATCGAGCCAGGGGCCGCGGTCGACATCGTTGAGGGGGGTGCCGGCGCGCATTTTTTCCACGTTCTCCGGCGGGTGGAAATTATCCGCGTCGGCGTAGGCCCAACCGAGAGCGGCGGCGAGTTGCTCGCCGACGGTGGACTTGCCGGTGCCGCACACCCCCATCACGACGAGGGCTCCAGGGGGGACGGAAGAAAGCGAGTCAGGCATCGGGACCACCGATAGGGCGACCTTCGTCGATCTCAATCAAATCGAAGAACGTTTCGATGCCACGACCCTCGAGACCCTGCTCGGCCACCCGGGCGCGCAAAAAGGCGGAGCGATCGTCGCGCCAAGCCAGTTTTTGCAGAAAACGGCTCCAGATCATGCAGTCATTATCACTGCGATCGCCGCCGGTGGCGAAAGCCCACGCCAGGACATCCGTATCGGTGCCGCCGTCGAGCACGCGCGCCCGCAGTGCAGCGTAGTCGATGCGCAGAAACGTGCAGGCGCGGGCGTCGAGACCTTTCCCGAGCGCGGCTTGGTAGTCGGCGGGAAGCTCGCCGCGCGCGTGCAGGCGGATTTTGTCAAACATACGGCCGACGTAAACGAGACGATCGACGGTGGCGTGGGGGCTGCGAAGGCCGGGTATTGCAGGCATATGGGAAATGGGGCGATCGGCCACGTCAGTTGCGGCGCCAATACACCCACGTGCACAAGACAGCGGCGGCGAGGGTGGGCAGGACGATCCACCATGGGTTGAACGGCATGGCGTAGTGGCGCACCATCCAGAACGTGCCGACGCACTTGAGCGCGATGAGAATCCAACCGCCCAACAGCAGCATCTCCGAACGGCGGCTGCGCGGCTCGTGCCGGGTCACCGTGACCTCGCGCACGAAGGCCGACTCGCTGTCGGGCGGAGGCGAGCGTCGCAGGAATGGGAGGAAATTGGCAAACATGGGTGGAGCTACGTAGCACGGTGTCCGTTCGAAACCGTGAGGCTACGTAACGTAGCCGCGATGCCTCGAAAATAAAGACTCCGCGTGAAAGAATTTTGTCCGGGGAGGCGCTGCGGGCGTCTGGCTCATGACCAACGACTTCGGTCAAAGTCACGCGGGTGGCGGGAGAGCGGGGGAGCGATCCGCGATCGAAATTTACTTCGCCCGACGAAACAATTGTCCTCCGTCTCCGGTCGTATTCTGGCAACAACTACGAATCATGAAACCATCAACATTACTCGCAACCCTCGGATTGTTCGCCGGCCTGGCCGCCGCCGAACCGGCATCGCCCGTGGACGTGAACTTTGTCGATGCCGACAATTTTACGGACTTTTCCGACTCCTATTCATTCCCCACCCGGGGGCGTGACCTGCTCATCAAAGAACTCAAGAGTTACATCGAAGCTCAGGTGGCCCAACACCTGGCCCCGGGGCAACGCTTGGCCATCGTCATCACGGATGTGGACATGGCGGGAGAGTTCGAACCCTGGCAGGGATCGACCGCTCAGGATATCCGCATTGTGAAGGACCTGTATCCGCCGCGCATTAATCTCAGTTTTCGTCTCACGGACGACGCCGGCAACGTGCTGGCGGAGGGCAATCGCAAGCTGCGCGATCTGGGCTTCATGTATAGCTCCCGCGTGACCGACCGCGATCCGTTGCGGCACGAGAAGCAACTGCTCGAACGCTGGATCTCCCGCGAGTTGCGGGCGGCGGAACGCGCCTGATCGAGCGATTGCGTCTGCTTTGATTTGATACCGGCCGCCCGCCTTGATTGGCTGGCGGCCGTTTTCGTTTTGAGTTCCGTCTCCTCTCCCGTGCCGCCTTCGCCTGTGACCTGCCGCCTCGACCGGTGGTTGTGGACCGTGCGGGTGTTCAAGACCCGGACGTTGGCCACGGGAGCCTGCCGCGATGGTCGGGTCCGCATCGATGACTCGATCGTAAAACCCTCGCGGGAAGTGCGTATCGGAGAAGTGGTGACGGTGCGCGATGGCTTGATCGGACGGGTCTACCGGGTCGTCGGCATTCCCGCGTCACGCATCGGAGCCAAGCTGGTGCCGGATCACTGCGAAGACCGCACCCCGACGGCGGAGATCGAGCGGGCGAAGGCGGCCCGGGTGCAACAGGTGCTTGCCCGCGAACGCGGCGCGGGCCGACCCACCAAGCGGGATCGACGTCAGCTCGATGACCTGCTCGACCAATTATGAGTAAAGCTCCCCTGAATGTCTTTGCGCGTTTTGAAACCGAGCTCGACGTGCGACCCGACGACATCGACCTGTATCAACATGTGCACAGCACGCGTTATCTCGACTACGTGTTGGCGGCGCGATTTACGCAGATGGAGCGCGACTACGGCATGTCGATGAGCGACTTCGCAGCGCGTGGGCTGGGCTGGTATATGACGACGTCGACGGTGAACTACAAACGTCCGCTCGGACTCGGCGACCGGATGGTGGTGCGTTGCTGGATTGATCATTTTACGGCCCGGGGGTGTCGTGTCGCCTTTGAGATCGACCGCCTGCCGCAGCGCAAGCGGTCCTGCGACGGGTATTGCGATTACGCGCTAATCGATCTCAAAACCAATCGCGCGGTTGAGCTCCCGGCCGATGTGCGCGAGAAATACAGCATCTAGATTTCATCATGACTTTTTCCAAGACCCTCCTCTGCCTCTCGCTCGCACTGTCGATCCTCGCCGCCGGTTGCACCAAACGTGGCGCCGAACCGATCGCACAGGGCAACACCCTGCACGTGGGCAACTCGACCGAGCCCTCCGATCTCGATCCGCAGACTGTGACGGGTCGGCCGGAGAGCAAAGTCATTCGCACGCTCATCGAAGGTCTGGTGATACCGGATCCGGTCACGCTCGAACCGCGTCCCGGGCAGGCGGAGTCCTGGGAGATCTCCGAGGATGGACGCGTTTACACCTTTCACCTGCGGCCGGAAGCCAAGTGGTCCAACGGCGATACGGTCACGGCGCAGGACTTCGTCGGCTCGTGGCAACGCATCCTTACGCCGTCGTTGGGCTCTGAATACGCCTACAACCTGTTCCTCGTCGTCGGGGGCGAGGCCTACAACAAGGGTGAGCTGACGGACTTCAGTCAGACGGGATTCAAGGCTCTCGACGACCGCACGATCGAGGTCACGCTGGTCAATCCGACGGGCTACTTTCTCGATTTGCTCACGCATTACAGCTGGCATCCGGTGCATTTGCCGACCGTCGAGAAATTCGGCGGGCTGACGCGCAAGGGCACGGCCTGGACCCGGGCGGAAAACTACGTGAGCAATGGTCCGTTCGTGCTGGCGGAGTGGATACCCAACCAGCACATCGAAGTGCGCAAGAGCCCGACCTACTGGGGCCGTGATGGCGTGAAACTCGACGCCGTGCGCTTCTACCCCATTGAAAGCACCGACACCGAGGAGCGGATGTTCCGCACGGGGCAACTCGACGTGACCGACGCGCTGCCGCTCAGCAAAATCGATCACTATCGTGACGAGCGAAAAGACGTGTTCCATCTCGACCCTTATCTGGCGGCGGCCTACTTCCGCGTAAATGTGAACAAGCCGCAGCTGTCCGATCCCCGCGTGCGTCGGGCTCTCGCGTTGGCGATTGATCGCGATGGATTGGCTTACGAGGTGCAACGGGGAGTGAAGACCCCGGCGCACAGCTTCACGCCGCAGATGCCGGTCTTTAATCCGCCCATCACGTTTGAGGACAACGTGGAAAAAGCGCGCGCTTTGTTGGCCGAGGCCGGCTATCCCGGAGGCAAGGGATTGCCCGCGATCGAGATTCTTTATCCCACCTCCGACACCGGCCGGATCGTGTGTGAAGCCCTGCAGGCCATGCTCTCCGCTAATCTCGGGATTGATGTGCGCCTCTATAATCAGGAGTGGAAAGTCTATCTGGATACCATGAACAACCAGGCTTACGACATGGCGTGGAGTGCATGGATCGGCGACTACGCGGACCCGATGACGTTTTTGGACATGATGGTCACCGATGGCGGCAACAACCGCACCGGCTGGTCCAACGCCCGTTACGATGCACTCGTCGCGGAGGCCGGCACATTGGGCGATGCTCATGATCGGGCGGTTCGCTACTCGGAGATGGAACAGATTCTGGGCGCGGAAGTGCCGGTGATTCCGCTGTATTTTTACACGAAGCATTATGTCATGTCTCCGGCCGTGAAGGGCTGGCACCCCACGCTGCTCGATATCCATCCGTTGCAAAACGTGTGGTTGGAGCGGGAGTAAGCATCCGCGAATGAGGAGGTGAGGGCGGCGAAATAGCCGCTTTTCGTCACGTTGAAGTCACCGCGAAAGTTGTTGCGTTTACGGGGCGTAGGTATCTGCTCGGCGCGTTCGTTGGAAAGACGTTAGGCAACAGGAACTGGTGAATCTACAGATAGGGTAAGGCTCTAAGTGTTGATTTGAAACCCGATGGTCGGGAACGGACTGCAGGCAGACGGGGATCTACGAAATCTTCAACATCATGAGCTCAGCTAAATTATATGTAGGTAACATGTCCTTCAAAACCACCGAGGACGAACTCCGTGACGCATTCTCCGCTTATGGCGAAGTCACCGACGTTTACGTTGCCATGGACAAAATGACCGGTCGCCCCCGTGGCTTCGCGTTCGTGACCCTCGACACGGCGGAAAACGCCGCCCGTGCCGCTGAGGAGCTGAACGGCAAAGACTTCGGTGGTCGCGCTTTGACCGTCAATGAAGCCCGTCCGAAGGAAGATCGTCCTCGTGGCGGTGGCTTCGGTGGTGGCGGTGGTGGTCGCGGCGGCTTCGGCGGCGGTGACCGTCGTGGTGGTGGCGGTGGCTACGGCGACCGTCGCGGTGGTGGTGGTGGCGGCTACGGCGATCGTCGTGGCGGCGGCGACCGTTACTAATCGGCCCATCCTGCTCGACCGCATCGACGGTTAAGTCTTTTCAACGGAGTCCCTCGACGGGGCTCCGTTTTTTTGTGCTCGGGCCCGGCGGGCGCGCTGCCAAGGCTGGCCGTCATGCCCGCGCCTTCCGTCGATCCCAACCTCAGCATTGCTGCCTTGCGCGCGCACTTGGCGGCGGTGCAGGCGTGTGAGCGGTGCCCGCGGATGCATCGACCCGCCGTGGTCGGGCGACCGGCCACCCACGGTATTCTGCTCATCGGTCAGGCCCCGGGCGACAAGGAGCCCACGTTGCAGCGACCGTTTGCGTGGACGGCGGGCAAGACGCTCTTCAAATGGCTGCACGGGGCGCTCGGTTGGACGGAGGACGAGGTGCGCGACCGCGTCTATTTCGCGGCCGTGTGCCGCTGTTTCCCGGGAAAACGGCCGACGGGCGGCGACCGGGTGCCATCGCCGGAGGAGATCGCGACGTGTCGTCGTTGGCTGGATCGAGAGTTTGTATTGCTGCGGCCCCGACTGGTGCTGTTGGTCGGCAAACTCGCGATCCAACAATTTTACGAGGTGGGGGCCCTCAAGGACCTGATTGGTCGGACGCTGCCGCTGGAGTATCACGGCCATCGGGCGGATTGTATTCCCTTGCCTCACCCCTCCGGCGCCTCGACCTGGCATCGCACGGAGCCCGGCAAAGCGTTACTCGAAGCGGCCTTGCAACGCGTCGCGGCCCATCCGGCGGTCGCGGCGGCCGAGCAGGCGACAAAACTTCGGCTGTAAATCGAGCTTTCGCCCGCCCCCGGAACTGTCCTAGCTTGGGGCATGCGTCGTTATTTTGTTCTGCTCATCGGAGCTCTCTTATTGCCCACCTTGGCCTCTGCCCAACGTGAGAAATTGCCGCCGCGCGATCTCGCGATCGTAAAGCGCGAGTTTCCCAACGCGGAACGCACGTCAACCGGACTCTGGACGGAATTACTCCGCGCTGGCGACGGAGCGCAGGCGAATCGGGGCGATACGGTCAGCGTCTTGTTCAAGGGATCGCTACTCGACGGCACGGTCTTCGACGAAATGCAGGATGCGACCAAACCGTTCACTTTTCAACTCGACCGCAAGAAGGTCATCGACGGTTGGGAATACGGTTTGCTCATGATGCGCGAAGGCGAGAAACGTCTGCTTATCGTGCCTTACGAACTCGGTTACGGCACGCGCGGTCGCTCCCCGGACATCCCGCGCATGGCGACGCTGGTTTTTGAGGTCGAGTTGCTCAAGGTGGAGCCGCGTCAACCGTTGGTTTACTAGAATCGGATCAAACGGGACTCAGCGGTCGACGGCTGGCGCGAACGGCATCGATCGTGTAGCAGGCCAGGCCGATCCAAATGAGCCCGAACGCGGCGGCCCGATCGAGGCTGAACGGTTCCCGGTAAACCAGCCAACCGATCAAAAACTGGCAGGTCGGCGCGAGGTATTGCAGCAAGCCGAGCGTGGTGAATTTGAGTCGCCGCGCGCCGTAGGCGAATAACGTGAGGGGCACCATGCTGATGACGCCGGTGCCGACCATGAGCAACGTCGCCGATGGGCTCGTGTTCCCAAATGCTGCGCCTCCGCTCGCCGTCAGCCAGCCGATGAAGCCCAACGCAATCGGCGCGGCGAACGTGGTTTCCAGCGCCAAGCCGTTCAGGGGACTGGCGTGCGACTGTTTGCGCACCAAGCCGTAGGACGCCCAGGTCGCGGCCAAGCCGAGGGCGATCCACGGCACCGTGTTCACCTGCACGATCAGCAACGTCACCCCCGCCGCCGCGAAACCGATCGCCACTTTTTGGGCGCGGCGAAGTCGTTCGCCGAACCACAGTCGGCCGAGTGCGACGTTGAGCAGCGGCACCAGAAAGTAGCCCAAACTCGTCTCGATGATCCTGCCTTGACCGACCGCCCACACATAAAGCCCCCAGTTGGCACTGAGCAAAGCGGAGTTTTTCAGGTGCGCCCGTCGGCTGACCGGATCGGCCCACGTATCGCGCAACCCACTCAGGCGACCCCGCACGGTCTGGAAAATCAGCACCGCCGTCAGCGTCCACACCATGCGGTGGGCGAGCAGTTCCACCATGGAAATACCGTCGAGCAGTTTCCAATAGATCGGCAATATGCCCCATAGGAAATAGCTCACCGCCGCAGCCGCTACGCCCGCCTGGGAGGGATCGGAGATGGAGGGAGACGTGGTTTTCAGGTCGCGCACCCTCCGGTGGCTTCCGCCCGGCGTCAAATCCCCGTCCAACTGCGCCGATGGCTGCGAAAGGGAATTGTTAATCAATAGTTTCGATGGACGGGGGTGAAAAAAGGAATCGCATCCCCCGCGCACTCAGATGAAAAAGGTTGTCATGAGCGACGAGCCCGAGCCGCCAGCGTTGCGACTGCGACCCCGCAGCAAGCCAAAACCGGAAGAGCCGTCTTCCGATGACACGAGTTCTTCGTCCCCGACCGAGGATTCGTCGGCTTCGCCGTCGTTGCGCATCAAACCGAAGCTCAAACTCCCGTCCGATGCCGAGATGCCTGCGTCGCCGGAAGCCACGTCGCCGGAAGCCCCCGCTTCTGCTCCGGCGGTTCCCGAAGCGTCGGCGACCCGCCCCAAGCCGCGCCTTTCCTTTAAAACCGACGCTGACACTCCGACGCCATCGGCGGAGGTGTCGGCGCCCTCCGAACCCGCGCCGGAGCCTCCTCCCGCGGCGGAACCCGTGAAGCGCAAACCCGGACTTTCCCTTAAGGGTCTGGGCGGGGCCAAACCAGCGGCGGCGGCGGCGGCCTCTGCTCCCGAGTCCGCGCCATCACTGCCCGACGCAGAAACTCCTGCGGATTCCCCCGCGGAGACACCGGCCGAAAAGCCGCGACTTCAACTTTCCTGGGCCAACAAAAAAGACGCCGCCGGCCCCAGTCCGGACGACCCGACGACGGCGGCGCCCAAGGACAAACCCAAACCGATCAGCATGTCACGGCCACCGATTCCGGTGGAACCTGATGCCGGGAGCGTCGCGGCGGATTCGGATCTGCCGCCTCCGTTGTCGGTGGTCACGGGCGAAGGCGAAACGCCGGCAGGATATCCGCCTCCCGCCGGAGCAGCGGTGCCCCTCGCAGGGGGCGAAGACGACGACGATGATGACATCGCCCCGCGCAAACGTCGCAAGCGTCCCGAGCAGAGCCCGATTTTCAAAATCGCGATCATCGCGATTATGTTGCTGGTCGTGGGATTGGTGATGGGAGGAGCCTATTTCGCTTACACCACTTTCTTCGGGGCGTCTGAAGAACCCACCCCGGTCGCCGACACGCCGCCCCCGGCCGAAGCCGCCGACGTCGGGTCGCAGTCGCTCGCTGGTAAACTGGTGAACAAAGCGCAAGACGCCGCCGCGGCTCATGATCAAATCACGGAGGAGGTGGAAGCGGTGATCGCTCCGGCTCCCGAACCCAAGCCGTTGCCCACTTTGATCATGGAGCGGGAGCCGGTGAAAATGCCGGCGCAAGCGGCGATCCCTTCGCCTGAATTCCAAGACTGGGTCGGCACCGTGCGCATCAACAGTGTGCGTGAAGGCAATCCCCCGCGGGCATTCATCAACAGTATTTTGGTGAAACAAGGCGACGTGGTTAACCCGCAAATGGGCATCACGTTTCGGGGCATCGACGCCGACCAAAACTTATTGATCTTCGAGGATGCGACCGGAGCCGTGGTCGGAAAGAAATACTGAGCGCCAGGCCTCCGCCGGAGGCGGGCGTCGGAGTGCGGGTCGGGGGATTTTTCCGCGAATCTGCGGCCAAGCTTCGATTCTCGGACGTTTTTTGTAAAAGATCCGTCATAATTGGTTCGCCCTAGGGACTTTCCTACACCTATGGGTTTTGCATGTGCGCGCAGAACAGCGGTTCAGGTGAATCCCGCCAGAATGATGATTTGAATCATCCGGGCGGGCGCGACACGGCATCATCGGATGGTTCTTCGGCGCCTCAGTTTCGGGTCTCCTCGGTTTCGACGACCATAACGTCAGCCCCGTTCAACTTTGGCGACACCGGCCCCAGCGTGGTGTCGGACTCCCATTCCCCCTACGCTCCCGACGGACCGCAAATTCGCGATTCCGGGGCTTTGCATGACGGTCAGGCCACGATTCCTCCCACCGATCGCGATACGGGGAGCGTCTTTCCGTCGACGCCGAGCGCCTATACCACGCGTCCGCCTTGGATGGTGAGCAACTCGAACCCGCCGGTATCGCCGGTATCCTCGACGCCGCCCATGACGTCGGCACCGTCGCAACCTCCGATGGGGTCGACGCCCCCAACGCGGATCGCGGAATCGAACCCACCGATGGACCTCCCGCAGGAGCAAACGCCGACTCCCGTGCAGTCGACGCCTCCGGTGGCGCCGGTTGAATCCAAACGGCCTGCGTCCCGGCGATCCAAGCGGGCGGCCAAACCGCGTCGTCGCTCTCGGCTTGGCGGTTTGTTGCTCAAACCGTTTATTCTGGTGCTGAAATTGGTGCCTCTGGCGATCGTGGGTGGAGTGGGCTACTACGGCTACATGTCCTTTTTCGGACCGGCCAGCGATTCGGAGCGCAACGCGTATCTCTCATCCCCGACGGCTGGCGCCTCCACGGGCGGCGCTGCACCCAGCTCCCGGGCCGGGATGTTGATCGCCCAAGTCAAGGATGTCGTGGCGACGCACGATGCCGGGGTGCATGCCGCCAATGCCCTGGCTGGCGCCGATGGCAGCGAACAATCCCTGTCCATCGAGACGGGCGCATCGGGCCCGACGCAGGCTCCGGCGCCGAACCCTTATTCGGCGCCCATTTCCTCCACCCCCCGTAGTGCCCCGTCCAAACCCGGCGCGCTGAGCGGCTTGTTGGACAAAGCCAAAAAATCCGTCTCGAACGCCACGGATTCCGTCACGGCGGCGGTGGGCTCTGCCATGGCTTCAAAGGAAGACACCTCATCCGAAGTGACCTTGGATTTTGCGGACGAACCGGAAACGCAGATCGTGGAGAGCCGTGCTGCGCCCATTATTGTCGTTCGGCAGGCTGAGAACACGAGCAAGATGGTGGGGTTACGTGGACGTGTCGCCCCGAGCGACAGCCTGGAGCCCGTGGTGGCTCGTCCCGCTTCGGCGTCCGCGCCGGATTTTCCCGGCTGGGTCAGTGTCATCGAGATCGGTGAGGTGCAGGACGAGGGGCATGTATTTGTCACAATCGACGGTCGGCAAGTGCGTCCGGGTCAGATCGCGGATGAGCGGTTGGGCATCCGACTGGATCGGGTCGAGTCCACCCATCGGGTGTTGGTATTTGAGGATGCGTTGGGGCAAACGATCGGTAAGCGCTACTGACGCCGTGCCACCCGGAGGTGCTCCTCAGAATGTGATTGAGTGCCTGTCCAAGGCGGGGTGCGATTCGTGAACATGGGCGACGAGCCAGAAAAGCCGGATTTTCGATTGAAATCGCGTGCTCCCAAAGCGCGAAAGAAACGCGTTACGGATGACGGGACGGACGAATCCGGGCCGAAATCTTCGACGGCGGGCGCGACGCCTCACCCCATTTCCAGTGATCCGGATGACCTCTCCTACACCACGCGGCCGCCGTGGATGGAAGGGAAAGTAACGAGCATCTCAGCCGACGAGACTTTGCCGTCGATGGCGGGTGATGCCGCGATCAAGCCGGAGAAACGCGAGGCCCCGGAAGACAGGGTCGCCGCCAAGCCAGGGGCGGCAGCGGATGAAGCGCTCGCCACGCGTGGCCAGAAAGCGTCCGCGGAAAATGCGGAGGAAAAAACCGCGGAAGCCGTGAGTGCAGAGGAGTCGACTCCGGCCGCCCCGGCGCTGGCCGAAGGCGTCCTGCTCGACAAGGAAGCCATCAAGGCCGAGCGGTATTATGCCAAGCGTCGCAGCGGCGGTAACGCGTTTATCCTGCTGTTCCGGGTGTTGGCGAAATTCGTGCCCATCGGCATGGTGCTCGGGTTCTCTTTTTACGTCTATAAATCACTGTTTGCTCCGATGCCGGACGAAGAATTTCGGGATGGAGCGGCGGAAGCCACGACGGCGGTCGCGCCTTCGCCCGCCGCCGTGCCGCCGAGTGACGGCCGTCCCAGCGTCGTGTATGCGGCCGGGAAAAAACCGACCGCGTCGTCTGGAACCAGTGCATCCGCGCCGGTCGTCGTCAATGCGGCCGGGGCCGATCCCGCGAGTGTGGTGCAGACGCCTCATGGCGCGATCGATGTTTCCCAGATCGGAGCTCCGGCCACGGCGACCGCGAGCGAGCCCGGCAAGCCCATGTCCCGCGTGGGCCGCATGTTGCAACAAGCAAAGGACGCCGTGTCGGCTCACGACAAAAACGTGCATGCCGCCAATGCCCTGGCCGATCTCGACCACGGCGGCGATTTGTCCGCCCTGAGTGTCGACGCCGGACCGGCCGATCCCAATTTGCCGACGCCGGCCGAGCTGGCCGCCGCCGAAGCCGTGCTGCGGGCGGAAGCCGCGCGCGAAGCCGAGATCGCCGCCGTGGCCGCGCAGCAGGACCAAGTGGTGGGCCGCATCAAGGCGCCGGAACTCGATGAATTGTTGAATGGCTCGAAACCCCGGCCGATTGAGATCATCCAGACGGTCGACCCCTCCAAGGATTTGCTGGCGTGGGCGGCGCAGATGCGACTCACCGGCGTGCGCGAAGGTGACGATCCACGTGTGGTGGTAAACCGGATACCGGCCCGGATCGGCGGCATCGTGGATTACGATCTCGAAGTTTACTTCGACAACATCGACGTGGTGCGCCGACTCCTGATTTTCAAGGACAAGAACGGGGCCTACGTCACCAAACCGTATTGACCCCGAAACGCGGTCGCTCCGCAGGAAACGACCGCGCCGGGTTTGGACGTATTTGCGATTTGGTTACGCGGCGTCGCGCAGAATCGCTTCGATGCGCTCGGGCGTGAGGTCCCCGTGTTCGCCGATGCCGGTGAGGCCGCGCGCCGCCAAACGTTGGGCGACCTGCGGGGCCACCTCGGCCGCAACCTCGTAGGCGGCGAAGCGGGTCGGAATGCCGATGGACTCGTAGAATTCGCGGGTTTGGGCGATGGCTCCGGCGACGCGTTCGTCTTCGGTGCCGGTGGTGATGCCCCAGACCCGTTCCGCGTATTGCAGCAGCTTGGCGCGCTTGGTGTCCTTTTGCGCGGAGAGGAGACTCGGGAGCACGATGGCGAGCGTGCGAGCATGGTCGATACCGTGCAGGGCGGTGATCTCATGACCGATGGTATGAGTCGCCCAGTCCTGGGGCACGCCGGCCCCGACGAGACCGTTGAGCGCGCAGGTCGCGGCCCACACCAGATTGGCGCGGGCATCGTAGTCGTTGCGATCGGCGAGGGTTTTGGGGCCTTCGGCGATGAGGACGCGCAGGACGGATTCGGCGAACTGGTCCTGCACCGCGGCGTGGGCCGGGTAGGTGAGGTATTGCTCGATCACATGGCAAAACGCGTCGCCGATGCCGTTGGCCACCTGACGCTCCGGCAGGGAGAGCGTGGTCGCGGGATCAAGCACGGAAAAGACCGGATAAACGCTTGGACTGATGAAGTGGAGCTTCTCCTTGATCGCGCGGCGACTGATGACCGACGCGCCGTTGGCTTCGGAGCCGGTGGCGGGCAGGGTGAGCACCGTGCCCAGCGGCAGGGCGCTTTTCACGGAGGCACCGTTGTCGAGCAGGATCTGCCACGGGTCACCCGCATAGGGCACGGCGGCACAGATGAGCTTGGCACCGTCGAGGACAGATCCTCCCCCGACGGCCAGCACCCAATCGACCGACTCCTGCCGGCAGAGCTCGACTGCTGGCAGGAGCGTATCGAAATCGGGGTTGGCTTCGACGCCCCAGTGCTCGTGCACCGTGCGTTCGCCGAGGGCGGCGATGACTTGGTCGTAGACGCCGTTGGCCTTGATGGAACCGCCACCGGCGAGCAGCAGCACCTTGGCGTCGGCGGGGATTTCGTTGGCAATGGCGGCGATTTGGCCGCGACCGAAATGAATACGGGTTGGATTGTGGAAAGTGAAGTTGTCCATGGAGAAGAGCAACGTGGCCCGCCTCGCACGAGGTGCAAGCGACACCCGGATTTCCGTTGAACACCGGGCGGCCGCAGCCAGCGCGGTCAGCCGACGTTAAGCCGCGCAAGTGTAACCATTATGGTTACACTTGCGGCGGAGAGCGTCGCGCGATCTTTCTGCGCATTTCGAGATGGCGACCGGCGATGGGGTGGATTTGGTTACCCGCATGTTTAAAGCCACTTCCGTCAAAGCTGCGCTGCAGGCGAGCGAACCGGCCGACTCAATTCTCGTAAACGGCTGGGTGCGCACGCGTCGTGACGCCAAGGCGTTTTCCTTTGTCGAACTCAACGACGGTTCGTGCCTCAAGAACCTGCAGGTCATCGCCGACGTCGGCATGCCGGGCTACGTCGAAACCGTCTTAAAACTCACGACCGGAGCGGCGATTTCCGTGCGCGGTGAACTCGTCGCGTCGAAGGGCGGAGGGCAGGCGTGGGAAGTGAAGGCGTCGGAAATCACGCTCGTGGGCGCGGCGGATGCGACTTACCCGCTGCAGAAGAAGGGACACTCCATGGAATTCCTGCGGGAGATCGCCCATTTGCGGCCGCGGGCGAATCTCTTCGGTGCGGTGTTTCGGGTGCGCAGCCGGTTGGCGTATGCGGTGCACCAGTTTTTCCAGGAGCAGGGCTTCGTCTATGTGCACACGCCGATTGTGACCGGCAGTGACTGCGAAGGCGCGGGCGAATTGTTTCGGGTTTCGACGCTCGATCCCTCAAGCCCGCCGAAAAGTGAGGACGGATTGATTGATTACGCGCAGGACTTCTTTGCCCGCCCGACTTACCTGACAGTTTCGGGCCAATTGGAGGCCGAAGTCTTCGCGTGTGCGCTGGGCAATGTCTACACGTTTGGTCCGACCTTTCGTGCTGAAAATTCGAATACATCACGACACGCCAGCGAGTTTTGGATGATCGAGCCGGAGATGGCCTTCACCGATCTGGCGGGCAACATGGATGTGGCCGAGGAGTTCGTGAAGTATCTCATTCGGGACGTGAAGGAACACTGCGCGGACGATCTCGCGATCTTCGGCAAGTTCGTCGACAAGGGTTTGCTCGAGCGACTGGAGTTTGTGCTGGAGCGCCCGTTTCAGCGCGTGAGTTACACCGAGGCGATCGAGATTCTGACCGCCAGTGGCAAGACGTGGGAAAATCCGGTGGAGTGGGGCGACAACCTGCAGTCCGAGCACGAACGGTTCCTCGCCGAGGAACATTTCAAGTGTCCGGTCACCGTCTATAATTACCCGAAGGAAATTAAGCCCTTCTACATGCGCCTCAACGACGACGGGAAAACGGTCACTGCCATGGATGTGCTCGTGCCCGGTATCGGTGAGATCGTGGGCGGCAGCCAACGTGAGGAGCGCCTCGCTGTGCTCGAAGCGAACATGGATCATCACGGGCTTAACCAAGACGATTACAGCTGGTATCTCGACCTGCGTCGCTACGGCTCGGTGCCGCACAGCGGATTCGGTCTCGGCTTTGAGCGCATGCTCATGTTCGTGACCGGCATGGCCAATATTCGCGACGTAATCCCCTTCGCCCGCACTCCGGGCAACGCCGGGTTCTAAGCCCCGAGTTTTGGTCCGCGCCCCTTGCCCTTGCGGCCCCAGCCCAGGGCGAGGGAGATGCCGATCACGATGCCGATCAGGAGCGTGATGGCCAGCAGTGCGGCGCGGGGCATGGCGATGGTGATGAAGAGGACACGCGTCACCACGACGTCGGTGTTTTGGAAAATCACAATCGCCATCAATGCACTGGCGATGAGCGCAAAATAGAGTTTGGCCTTTTTCATGGCCCGCCATTTCAGCGTCCGCAGCGGTGGGACGCAATGGCTGCGATGGGCTCAAGATACGGGGTTGCGCGTCGCTGGATTTGCGAGAATCTGCGGGTATCGTGAGTTCCTCTGCTGCGCTAGAATCCACGGCCACGCGCGTGTTAATGATCGATGACGATCAAAAATTTTGTCGTTTGGTGACCGATTATTTGAAGCCGCTCGGTTACGCTGTGACGGCGGTGCACGAAGGACCCTCCGGTGTGGAGCGCTGCCAGGCGGATTCATGGGACGTGGTCCTTCTCGATGTGATGCTGCCGGGGTGGGACGGGTTCGATGTCTTGCGGAGAATCCGCCAGCATTCGACGGTGCCGGTCCTGATGCTGACGGCCCGGGGCGATGAGATGGATCGAATCGTGGGCTTGGAGGTGGGGGCCGACGATTATCTGCCCAAAACTTTTTCGACGCGGGAGTTGTTGGCGCGGTTGCGAGCCGTGCTGCGGCGGTCGGCGCGGGAAGAGTCTGCGGCCGCCGCGACGGCCGCCCCGATGGTGGAGTTGGTCGCGGGGCCCCTGCGTATGCTCCCGGAGGCACGGGCGGCGTTTTTGAACGACGATCCCATGGATCTCACCCCGGTGGAGTTTGATTTGTTGCTGAGTCTCGTGCGAGCCAAGGGTCGGGTGAGGTCGCGGGAGGCGTTGCTGGACGAAGTGCGGGAGCGCAATTACGACGTGTTCGATCGTTCGATTGATGTGCACGTTTCGGCTTTGCGCAAAAAGCTCGGCGATGATGCCAGGTCGCCGCGGTTTATTCGCACCATGCGCTCGGCGGGTTACCTGTTTATCGACCCGGATGCCTCGTGAGGCATAAATTGTAAAGTCGCCGTAAAGGGTCGGGCCATCGGCTTTCACTGGAGGCAAGATTCCAGGTTCTTCCCCCCAATTATTTTGTGAAACTTCGCATTCCGCTCGCTCTTAAAATCGGTCTTTGGCTGATCCTCAACCTGCTGTTGTTGGTGGGCGTTGGCGTGGCGCTGTTACTGGGCAACGGGGGGATTCGTGGGGTGATGGAACGCTCGGTGGGCGATCAATTGCGCAACGTCGGCGATGTGATCATGGCGGAGTATAATCGCGAGCCTCTGGCCGGGCGGGAACGATTGTTGGCGGGTTACAGTGCGGACTACCGGTTGTCGTTTTATGTTTTTCTCAACCCAGGCGAACAGGTGGGCGGACCCGATGTGGCGCTGCCCGAGCGGATCGCGTCAAAGATGGGTCAGCCCGCCCGTCGGCCACCACCAAGACGGGCCGAAGACGCCCGGCCTCCGCCGTCGCGCGATGGATCCCGTCCGCCGCCGCCTCCGCCAAGTGCGCAGGAACAGCTTCCGCGGCGCATGGATGACGGCAGCGTGCCCGGGAGAGTGTTGGAGCGAATCGATCCGCCGGGGCAGTGGTGGTTTGGCGTGCGGGTGCCGGTGCGAGTGTCGCCGGAAACAGCGCCTCAGCCGGGCACGTTGTTCGCGGTGTCTGACTCGGCGTGGGCCTTTGGGTCGCTGCTTGATCTGCGGCCGGTGTTGGGGGCGGTGGGTCTGGCGGTGGTCTTGTCGGTTTTGTTTTGGTTACCGTTGGTTATACGCATGACGCGGGCCTTGCGCACCTTGTCGCAGGCCACGGAGCGCATCGCCGAGGGTAATTTCGCGACGCGGGTGCCGACCAAACGGCGAGACGAAATCGGCCATTTGGGCGAAAGTATCAACACCATGGCGGGTCGGTTGCACACGTTGGTTGACGGGCAAAAAAAGTTTCTGGCGGATGTGGCGCACGAGCTTGGTTCGCCGGTCGGCCGCCTCCAGGTGGGGACCAGTATATTGGAGGAACGCGTGCCTTCGGAATTGCGCCCAGCGCTCGCTGACGTGCGGGAGGAGGTAGAGCAGATGGGGCAGTTGGTGGGGGAATTGTTGGACTTTACAAAAGCCGGGATGCGTTCACCCGAAGCGGTGCTGATGGCGGTGCCATTGAAACCTCTGGTCGGGCAGGTCGTGGCGAGGGAAGCTGGTGGTCGTGACGTCGAATTACGGATCGCTCCCGACCTGACGGCGCTGGCGGATGCGCTGCTCCTCGAACGCACGCTGGGCAATATCGTGCGCAATGCGGTGCGTTGCGGGGGCGAAAATGTGCGGATTCAAATTATGGCGCAGCTGATAGTGCCCGATCGGATCGACGTGGTGGTGGCGGATGATGGCCCGGGGGTGCCGTCGGAGGCTTTGGCGCGATTGGGAGAACCGTTTTATCGCCCCGACTTGGCCCGGGTGAGGTCTGCGGGGGGCGTGGGATTGGGACTGTCGATTGTGCGATCCAGCGTTAAAGCGATGGGTGGCACGGTCCGGTTTACGAACCGAACCCCGCGTGGATTCCAAGTTGAGGTGGAGTTAAGCGCAGCCTCGTCCGCGTGAAATTTACACCGGCTTAATGAAAAGGCCGCTCGGGCACATCACCCGCTAACACGGCGGTGCGATCCTGTGGGGGTTATGAACGAAAACGTTATTACCCGTAAGGTCGCCTCGGCGTTGTTGCTCTCGTTGAGCCTGTTTGCCGGAGGTTTTCTGATGACTGCCGCCGTGGCGAAAAGCCAACCGTTTCCTCCGCCGGGCGAGCAAGGGGCGCCCCCTCATCCCCGGTATGAGCCGGGAGCAGGTCACCCGTTGCTGGACGTCTTCGATCAAAACGCAGACGGCACGATCAGCGTCGACGAATTGGAAAACGCGACGACGGTATTGCGCACCTTTGATCGGGACGAGAACGGCGTGCTGGATCGTGATGAATTGGAAATCGCGCTGCCTCCGCCGGCGCACCTGAACGGCATGAGAGACGGCTCGCGTCCGCCACCTCCGCCACACCCGCAACACGAAGATTAGTAGCGGACATCCTGTTGCGGATCGCCCACGCTGGCGGCATGGACTCCCCCGCCCTGGTGCCCCTGTCGTTTGAGCGCAAAACCGAGACTGAGATGCGGGCGGCCGCCGAGGCGAACTACGCGGGTATGCGCAGCCGCCGCAGTGTCCGTGATTTCGCGCCTGACCCCGTGCCGCAGGATATCATTGCGACCTGTCTTCAGGCGGCCGGAACCGCCCCCAACGGAGCCAATTTGCAACCGTGGCACTTCGTGGCGATTGGCGACGCGGGAGTGAAACAGTGCATTCGCGAGGCGGCGGAGGCAGAAGAACGCGAATTCTACGCGCACCGTGCCCCTAACGATTGGAGGAAAGCGCTGGCACCACTCGGCACCAACGCGGAAAAACCCTTCCTGTCCGTCGCACCCTGGTTGATCGCGATTTTCGCGGTAAATGCCTTCGTCGATCCCGCAACCGGCGAGCGTCGGCCGACCTACTACCCCAAGGAGTCCGTTGGCATCGCCACGGGTTTTCTGATTTCCGCGCTGCACGCCGCGGGATTGGCGACGCTAACGCACACCCCCAGTCCGATGAATTTCCTCAACGAAATCCTCGACCGGCCGACAACAGAAAAACCGTTTTTGCTTCTGGTCGCCGGCTATCCGGCACCGGGAACACACGTCCCCAATATCACGAAGAAGCCCCTCGAATCCATTGCTTCGTTTGTATGATACGCACGGCATAAAATCCGGCGCGAAGTCTTTGAAGTCGCAGAAGGCTAGCACGCGTGCCGCACTGGTCGTCTTTTGATCTTGGAATAAGTAACGCGTTTGAGCCAATTATTCACCGACGCCGACGGGCTGGCTATGGTGGCCAATCTCAACATAAAGGTAGGTTAGAATACCTACATTAAGAGTAGTAGTATAAAATTATACTGCGTTGAGGTTGGCAGAGTTTACGGCAAGGAATTGAGTAATCCAGATATATAAATTGCGCTCATTGAACGCAATGAATGCGATGCGTCCCGCCGTTTCTCAACCAAGCGGTCGAAGCCCCCTACTTATGCCCCTTTTTATCTATTTGTTGCTTGATCGCACCCGTGTAAATCGTCCGAAAATACTCCTTGAGTGTGCACCGGGTCGATTAGTCCAAACCCTCAGAATAATGGCAGGGTGGGTGGCGTGGATTTTGATGACCTCGGTGGTGACGGCGGTGGCGCCCAGCGTAATTACGCCGCCTGAGAGCCAGGTATCGACCGCAGGAAGCGTAGTTTTATTCACCGTCGCGAGCGAAGGAAGTGAGCCAATTTATTATCAGTGGTTTCACAATGGCATAGCTGTTGAAGGGGCAACGGCCGAGACGCTTGAACTGACCGATCTCAATTATCACGATGTGGGTAGCTACGCGGTGAAGATCAGCAACGCGGAGGGGTCGGTGGTGAGCGCTGCGGCCGAATTGACGGGCAGTGACCCCGCGCCGGTGATCACAGTTCAGCCCCAATCACAATCGCCCGTGGCCGGGACGGCGACGAATCTCAGTGTGCAGGCGACTGGAACTGACCTGGGCTATCAATGGCGACGAAACGGCTCGGAGATTCCTAATGCGACTGAATCCTCGTTTTACGTTGCGAGCACCTCGATTGCGGATGGTGGGGTCTACGATGTAGTGGTGTCGAGTGGACTGGCGTCGACGATATCGAGCGCGGTGACCCTCGTTGTCGCGCCTTCGTCCTACGCGGGTTTGGTCAGTGGAGATCTCGCCGGTGGGTTGCAGCTCGAACGACCGGACCAGCAGGCCTACCGCGTGTGGCCCTTGGCGGACGGTCGCGCTTACGTGGCGGGACACTTCCATGTCGTTAACGATGTGCGCCGTCCGTTTGTCGTGCGCCTCAAAGCCGACGGTGCCTTGGATCCGACGTTTGCGGTGAGAGGAATCACCGGGACTGGGATAAATGCTTTGTTGGTGCAACCAGATGGAAAAGTGGTGATCGGTGGTTCGTTCACCACAGTGGCAGGGGCAGGGAATCTCGCGCGACTTAACGTGAACGGATCCGTCGATACGACGTTCCAATCGTATGGATTCAACCGAGCCGTCCTTTCTTTGAGCGTTACATCAGATGGCCGTATTCTCGCCGGTGGTGATTTCGAGAGCTATCGACCTGATGCGAATAGTTATATTCCTCGAAGCTACCTGGCGGTGCTCAGGGCGGACGGAACACTTGATTCTGACGTGTTACTTCCTGTGCTGAACAACAGTGTGAACCTTGTGCTCGGATTGAGTGATGGGAAAATACTTGTGGGCGGCGGATTCTCCGACGAAGAACTCGTGCCGATCCCCGGCATAGTATGGCTAAATGGCGACGGGTCTTGGATCGTGCGTAGTTCGTCTCCAGCGGGTAGTGTGTTCTGGAGCGCGGTGGAGCAGGCCGATGGACGCATTTTGGTCGGAGGAGTTTTCGACACTGTAGATGGGGAATCGGTCAGTAATTTAGTCCGTTTTAGTGCCCCGGGTGAATTGGATTTAACCTTCAGTGAAGCAGTGGGGGTAGTCGATGGTGGGGTGAGGTCGATGGCGGTGACTGAGGATGGCGGAATCTGGCTTGGCGGAGAATTCACGGCGATCGAGGGAACGGAGCGTCCATTGGTGGCGAAGTTGCAATCGTCTGGTTCCCTTGATCTTGATTTCACGGCCGACGTCTCCAGCGCATTCAGCACGACCAAATCGATCGGCACTGCGGCAGACGGATCGTTATGGATGGTTGGCGAGGTAGCGGTCCCGGATGCCTCCGGAGTCGCGCGGATTGACCAAGCTACGGGAGCAGAGACCGAGTTCACGGCACCGGTGCTGCGACTCCAAGCGTTTGCGTCAACTACGTTGGCCCTGCCGGGCAACGAGTTGTTGGTGGCGGGAACATTTAGCCATCTCAACGGGATCGAGACCGAGTCGATGGTGCGTATTGCATCCGACCAGACGGTTGCGGCCGTTTATGATTTGGGATTCAGCGAAAGTCTCGGATCGATCAAGGCGCTGATGCGCCAACCGGATGGAGGTGTCGTGATAGCGGGTTCCTTCGTCGGGGACTCGGACCTGACAGGAACGGCCTCTTCGCTCATGCGGGTGAAACCGGACGGCACACGTGATGAGTCGTTCGCTACCACGTCCGACGTTTCCGCAGGCGGAGTAAACGTCCAAGGCAGTGTGGAGGCAATGGCGGCTGCGGCGGACGGTAGGTTCGTGATCGCGGGCTGGTTCAGCGCGTTTGGCGGTGATGAAAGACGAGATGATGTTGCCCGTTTTTTTGCGAACGGTCAGATGGACCCATCCTTTGATGCGGGCGACGTCGGGTTGTCTGGGTCGGTGTTAAAGTCGCTCGTAGTCGATGCCCAAAACCGCACCTATCTTGGCGGAGCGTTCACCACGTTTGCCGGCCATAGTCGCGAGGGGGTGGTGAGGCTGTTGCCTGACGGTTCGGTAGACGAAACGTATCCGAATCTCGGCGTAAATGGAACGGTCCACGACATCGCATTGGATGCTGCCGGTAAGTTGGTCGTGGTGGGAAACTTCAGCTCGGTTGACGGTTCGCCAGTCCCGGGCATTGCGCGGTTCAATTCTGATGGCACCCGTGATCTGGCTTTGGGAACCACTTCCAGCTTGGGCGCTCACCCGCAGCAGCTGCTCGTGCAACCCGATGGGAAGATGCTGCTCAGCGGCTCCTTCACGACCGTCGCGGGAACGATTAACAGTCCCTATCTGGTGCGCCTCAATGAGGATGGCAGCCGTGATGAGACCTTTGCGGCCAGTCATATCGGCGGCGAACCCACGACTTTGGGTATGCGCGACGATGGCCGTTTGTTTGTCAGCGGTGTTTTCCCGACGATTGGAGGTTTTCTGACGGCAGTCGAAGACCCTGCGATCCAAGTAGATCCCACCGATCAATCCGTCTCGGTCGGAGGTGGTATGACCGTCTCAGTCGAAGGCACCGGGGGGGGGCTCAGTTACCAATGGCGGCGCAATGGTCGGGACATTGTGGGAGCGACGGCAGCGACACTATCGCTGGACGCGGCGACCGTCAATGATGCTGGGCTGTATGATGTGGTGATCACCAATCTAGCGGGGCGCGTCGTGAGTGAATCGGCCGTCGTTTCAGTTGCAGCGCCGATGGAGGAGCAGCGCGTGCTGAAGAATATTTCTGCTGTCGTAACTGCAGCGGCAGATGAGCGCGTTTTGGTGCCCTTCAAGATCGAAGGGGCCGGAATCAAATCGATGTTGATGCGAGCAGTGGGACCAACCTTAGGAGTTTTGGGCGTTGATGGTTTCATGCCCGACCCTGTTTTGCGGGTGTTACGTCCGTCAGGAGAGCTCATCGCTAGCAATGACGACTGGAGCAGTGATGAGGGTAATCAAAACGCCATCCAACTAGCTGCGTTTCAAGTCGGGGCATTTGGCTTGTCGGAAGGCACGCTGGACGCCGCGCTCGTGGTGGAACTCGTGCCCGGGCGCTATATCCTTGAGGTGGTCGGTGCGGAAGCCGGTCGGGTGTTGGTCGAGTGCTATGATGCTGATGGCAGTGATCCGACAGCGCGCTTGGTTCACATGGGGTTGCTGGCCACCCAGGGCACGGGATCCGCCGCGCTGAACGTTGGATTTGTGGTGCAAGGAAGCTCCCGTGATCTACTGGTGCGGGCGGTTGGTCCCGGTGTTCCGATGGACCATCGTTTGGCGGACCCCTCGCTCGATGTGGTGGCTTCGGGTTCGAGTGGAAATGTTCCGTTGCTTGCGAATGATAACTGGGACGATCAAGACGCTTTGGAGGGCATATTTCGTTACGCTGGCGCGTCGGCCTTGATGGGAGGCAGCTTGGATGCAGCGGTAGTCGGAACCTTCGACGCCGGTGCCTACACGGGGCGGGTAAAAACGCCGATCAGCACCACCGGAACGGTGCTATGGGAAGTTTTCGACCTCGCGAATACCAGCGCAACGCTGGCGCCCGAATTGGTGTTGCCGGTGCAGTCAACGGAGACCGTAGCGGGTGGTTCCGTGACCATGGGAGTGCTGGTGGCCGGTGCCGAGCCCTTGACCTATGTGTGGCACAAAAACGACGTCCTGCTTCCGTCTGAAACGGGTTCTCGGCTGTCGCGCGGGGATCTTACTCACGCCGATAACGGCACCTACGAGGTCACGGTGTCGAACGATCACGGTGACCTGACGGTAGTGGCCGCGGTGATTGATCTGCCCGTCCCCCCATCGATTGCCAACCAGCCCATCGGCGTGACGGCGAGTGGTGGCGACGATGTTACTTTCTCGGTGACCGTGGCCGGAACGCCGCCATTTACCTATCAATGGCTCCACGATGGGCAGCCCATCGCAGGCGCGACTTCAGACGAACTTCAACTCGATGGTGTCAACTGGTCGAATGCCGGGGGATATTCGGTCGAAGTCACGTCCGACCATGGCAGTGTGCGCAGTGCGACGGTGGAACTGGCTGGCGCGGGGGTTCCGCCGACGGTTGCGTTGTCAGCCGCTTCGTTGGTCGCGACCGTAGGGGACGAGGTCGCGGTGTCGCTCGTGACCGGCGCCACCGATGCCACCTATCAATGGCGGCGTAACGGTTTTGACCTGCCCGGTGAAACGGGAACGACCCTCCAGCTCCCGGGTGTCAGTCTTTTGGATACGGACCGCTATGAGGTCGTGGTCCGCGACGGCCCGTCGTTGAGCGAGCAGGTATCGGAGGCATTTTCCCTGCATGTGTTCCCGGCGAAATTGCCCACCGCCATCACGCCGGACGCGCGCTGGCATGTAGCCCTGGAGGGCGGCCCGTCGAGCTTGACTGGATTTTTCGCCTTGCCGGACGGAGGTGCGCTGGTGGTGGGGAGTTTCAGCCAGATCAATGGACACGCTACGCCGAACCTCGCGCGGCTGAATGCGGCGGGCGAGGTGATGGCTTCGTTCACAGCGCCCGATCTGCTTCCTTCGCAGGCGGCCGATTTATCCGCGAGCATCGCGATCCAAGGGGGCAACCATCTGATTGTCGTGACGCGTCCGCGTGCGATCGAAGGTCAGTCCCGACAATGGTTGAAGCGTTTTGATCTCACGAGCGGCGAACTGGATGAGACGTTTGCCGTCGATGTTGGGCTGAGCGATGAGATAGGCAATTTCAGCATTGGATCGGTGGCGGTGGCGGCCGACCAAAAATTAGTGGTGGTGGCCTTGTTGCAGGTGACGACCTCGGGGGGACCGTTGGCAGCGGTGGTGCGGCTCTCTCCGGACGGGGACTGGGACACCACGTTCGCCATCAGTTACTATGACACCATACCGCAGTTACCTTTGGCTTTGGTCGATGGCGGAGCCCTCGTGGGTGGAACCTTTTCGATGGTGAATGGCGTCGCCTCGCAGCCTGTCGTGCGGTTAGGTGCGGACGGCGCGCTCGATGTGGAGTTTGCCGCCAACTTGGATTTGGACGGTTTTTCCTCCCCGGAGATCCAGCCCTTGCTCGAGATGGGTGAGGACAAGCTCTATCTCGGCATCAGCACGAACGGCAATGGGACGGTCGATGTGCTGGCGGGAGATGGGTCACGGCTTTCGCGCTTGCAGGGCGATGGCGCTCCGCGCCGGATGTTCGCGCAGGCCGACGGCACGGTTTTGGTTTGGGGTTTTATGCAGAACTTGGAAGGTGTGGCGGTGAACGGGTTGGCCCTGCTGGACCAAAATGGGACCGTCATGGCGACTCCGCTGGAATTGAATAGCAGCCAAATTGACGTGGTGTCCGCATCGTCCTCAGGCCGGGTGTATATGAAGGGCGTCAATTATACCAACGGCCAACCGTTCATGCAGCGTTGGGTGCGCGGGACGAACGATGTTTTCAATCTGAGTTTGGCCACCCTCGGCCTCGGCCGCGCCTATGACATCGCTCCGCTCGACAACGGGGAGTGGCTCGTGGCGGGTGACTTTGACAAGGTTAATGGCGCGGACAGCTACAACCTTGTGCGGTTGGCCGCCGACGGCACCCTCGCGGGCGTCTACGGGGATGAGTTCGGGCCGCAGGGATCAATCGAAAAAATCAGTCGACGATCAGACGGTCAGTTCGACCTGAAGGGGTCGAGCAACCCGGCACCATTCGGCATCATGCGACTCGATGCGACTGGTGCGCTCAATCCGTCGTTTACACTCGATCCGACGCTCTCGATCGCCTCCTTGATCGACATTGTTTCTCTTCCAAGGGGAGGACTGATCGCCAGCTCGTGGTATTTTGCCTACGAAAATGGACTTTTGAGGGAAGTTTATCTGAACGAAGACGGTTCGAGATCGGCGGGTCTGTATCAATCGACCACCGATACTCCATTTTATGCAGGGGTGGTGTTGCAGAATGGTAATCACGTGACCGTATCGACGGACGGTTTCCGTTCGCGGGACAATAGGGGGATAGTAGATGAGGCGTTCCACGATGACGCCGATTGGAATTCGACGGTCATCGGATTGAGTTTGGCGATGGACGAGAGTATCTGGGCGTTTGGTTTTCGAGAAACCAAACGACTGGCGGACGATGGTTCGGTTCTCGCGGAAACTCCGGTGGGGAATTCTTTTGGGTTTGAGTGGGTCGGCAATGGACCGGACCCACGATTTGCTGCGTTGCCTGACGGGGACATTCTGGTGGCGAATTATTCCTTCGCGTTCTGGATGGAGGCGTTTCTGGAATCGCCGATTACCCGCCTGAATCCCGATTTATCCATCGACGATTCACTGCAGCTTTCCGGGGTGCACGATCAAGTGACGGCAATGCGTTTGACCGAGGCCGGCGACCTCTTGCTGAGCGTTCCCGGGGCGGTGTTCATGACGCGGGCGACGGATGAAGTCGTGCCCCGCGTCACCGCGGCCGATGTGGTGGAAGTGAGACCAGTGGGCGGGTCCGTTGAGCTGACCGTCACGGATGTTCCTTCCGGCGAGCTCACTTACCAATGGCGACACAATCGCACGCCGATCGAGGGTGCCACCGCCCCGACCCTTAGATTGGCGGACCTCACGTTGGCCGAGGCAGGTCGCTACGATGTGGTGATCACGGGCACGTCCGGCGACGTTTTGAGTGATCCCTTCACGCTGGAGGTTGCCGTCTTCGAGCGGGTGATCGCCGCCTTGAGCGCGCATCTCGAGCTAGACGCAGACGAGGTCGCGTTCCTGCCGTTTCGCATTGAAGGTTTGGGTGAGAAGCAAGTGCTATTAAGAGCGATCGGTCCGACCTTGAGCGGACTGGGAATTGACTCCGCCATGCAGCAACCGCGAATCAGGTTGGTGGACGAAACGGGCGAAATCGTCATGCTAAACGATGGTTGGGCCAACAGTGTTTTGGTTGCCGACACGGCGGCGACCGTAGGTGCGGTCACGTTTGCCGCCGACAGTGAAGACGCGGCATTGGTCGCTCTATTACCGGCAGGAAACTACGTCGCCATGGTGGTTGACGAAGCCGGGGGCACGGGATTGGTCGAGCTCTTCGACGCCGGCGCGACGTCGGGATCGAGTCGCATTGTTCATGGGGGGGTATTGTCCCGCGATGGCGGAAGCGGTCTTTCCCTTGGTTTTGTCGTCGACCGCTTTGAGGCCGGGTTGTTGGTGCGCGCGGTGGCCCCCGGACTCGGGCTGGGCGATACCAGTCTGATCGACCCCGTCATAACCCTTCACAACAGTTCCATGAGCACGATCGCGGAGAACGACGACTGGGATGACACGGCGGACTTGCGCACCGCATTCGCGATCGCAGGAGCTTCACCACTGGTGGCCGACAGTTCAGATGCAGCGGTGACGGTTGTTCTCCCGGCCGGTGCCTTTACGGCTACCACGACCACCCAATCTTCGGAGGGAGGTCGCACGCTGGTCGAAGTCTATGATTTGTCCGGCCGGGCACCACCTGAGGCACCGGTGTTGCTCATGCCCGCCTTGTCCCAAACCGTGGCTGCTGATGAGGCGGTGCGGTTCGAGGTCGTTGCCGCGGGGGCGGGATCGTTGGCCTACCAATGGTATCACGACGGCGAGCTATTGGACGGCGCGACCACTGGCACGTTTGCCCTCAGCGCGGCAAAGGCGGCCGATTCCGGCAACTACACGGTCCGAATCGCCAACTCGCACGGTTTTATCGAATCAGCTCCGGCTACGCTCACCGTAATCACACCGCCCACGTTGCATGATGCCGATACCAATGGCGACCGTCGGATCGGTTTGGTCGAATTGTTGCGCGTCATTCAACTCTACAACACGCGATTTGGCACCTCCCGCACCGGGCGTTACGCGGTTGCGGAAGGATCGGTGGACGGCTTCACGCCGGATAATACCTCTTCCTCTGCTGCCGTGCTTTCTCGCTACCATACCGGAGACACCAATCGCGACGGACGCGTATCCCTCATCGAACTGCTGCGCGTGATTCAACTTTATAATACGCGTTCAGGCACATCGCGGACCGGAGCTTATCGTCCTGCCGACGGCACCGTCGATGGTTTCGAACCCGAGTCGAGTATCTAACTTTAAACTACACTATAAAAATGATCAGCATGCTGAAAAAAACCTTTCCGTTCATTCTAGGGGCGGCACTTTGCGCCAGTGCGGCCACCGCTCAATCCGTGACCGGTTCGCTTGAGGTGACCTCGCCTCACTACGAGTCGACGGGAGGAACCATTAGCATATCGGTGTCGGTTGATTACACGGGGCTGGAGCTCTCCACGCTGGGTCTCGATATTCTACTGCCGAGTGGTTTTACCTATGTCGGGTCAAGCGCGGCTACCAGTGCCGACACCGTTCCACAGGCGACGCCAACCAATCCCACGACGGGCACGGCCGAGTTTGCATACATCACGAGTCCCGCAAGTGTCGCGTCATTCAAGGTGGCACTGGAATATGCCTCGGGCCTCACAGGCGATCAGCTGTTGTCTGGAAATATCTACTACACGATTCAAGGTGAGTCATCTATTCAAACGGTGGCTTTTACCTCGGTTACCTTGGTGAACTCGGCCGACGTGCCTGTGATCAACATTCAGCCGGCGAGCGTCTCCGTGCAAGCAGGAGAAAACGCTAGTTTTTCTGTCACAGCGACCAGCAATTATCCCCAGACCTACCAATGGTATTTTGGCGATCAAGCCATCAGTGGAGCCACGGCTTCGAGTTATAGCTTGAGTGGCGTTTCCAGCGCTTCGGGCGGCAGTTACTCCGTCGTCATCAGCAATGCGGCCGGGTCAGTGACCAGCGCAGCTGGCGTTCTCAGTGTGCTGGAATTACCAAAATTCAGCGGCACGCTAGTTGCGCAGTCCGTGGGCGAAGGGGTCGATGTGACCTTTACCGAATCAGTGTCGGGAAGCACCCCTATAAGTTATCAGTGGTATAAAGATGGGAACGCTTTGACGGGTCAAAATTCAGCAACCTTGAGCCTGGCTTCGGTCACTCCGGCAGACTCCGGAAGTTACTCGCTAATTGCGACGAATTCGGTGGGAAGCAGAACAGCGGGTCCCGCAGTATTGACGGTCAATTACCGGCCCATTTTTACGACGTCTCCTCAAAGCCAAACGGTCTTGGCCGGTGAAACGATCACTTTGGGTGCAACTATCGATGCGGTCCCCGCGCCAAATACCTATTATTGGACGAAGGATGGACTGATCATTGAAGGAGCCACCAGCGCCACTTTGGTGTTGAACAATGTTTCGCTCGCCGATGCCGGTGACTATGCGCTCGTGGCTTCGGGCGACTACGGATTCAGCACCAGCGACCATGCGACAATCACGGTCAATCAGGCACCGAGCATCAGCCAACAGCCGACCGACTACTCACAAGGTGCGCACGGAAATGCGACTTTTTCGGTGACGGCGGAGGGCCACCCGGATTTGAATTACCAATGGCGCAAGAACGGGGTCGTCATTGCCGGGGCTAACGGAGCCGCGTTATCGCTCACGGATGTCACAATCGAGGATGATGGCAGCCAGTTTGATGTCGTTGTGTCCAATAGCATTGGCAGTGTGACGAGTTCGACTGCCACGCTGACGGTGAACCAAGGACCCGTGGTGACCGGAATTTCTTTTGGTGGGACGACCACCGCGGCAGTGGGCGACAATGTTTCCTTCTCAGTAACGGTATCTGGTAACCCGGCCCCGACGGTGCAATGGCGTAAGAATGGTGTGGCGATTCCCGGCGAAACCGATCCGGTCATCATAATCAACAGCGTGCAGGTGAGCGATGCGGGGGAATACGACGTGGTCGCCACCAACGAGTTTGGCTCAACTACCAGCTTCAAACAAATATTCGCGGTTCACTACGCTCCGTCGATCACTGCCCAACCGGCGAGCCAGAGTGTGGCGATCGGTGGTGCGGCAACATTTTCCGTTTCGGCGGGTGGCTCGCCGGCCCCCTCCTACCAATGGCGAAAGAATGGCGTGCCTTTGGCATCCGGTGGCGTGGGCACCGCCATTACCCTGCCCAGTGTCACTCTGGCGGATTCCGGCTCCATCTATGATGTCGTTGTCAGCAATAGTCAGGGCCAAGTTACCAGCACTCCCGCAATCTTGACCGTTACTGATACGCGTAGTGCCGCTAGCATTACGGTGGCCCCGGTCGGCGGGTCCGTTAACGTTGGTGGTAGCTTCAGTTTCAGCGTGACTGCGGGCGGCACCGCGCCGTTCTCATATCAATGGCACAAGGACGGGGCGGAAATTGCGGGAGCGACGGGGGCCAATCTGACCTTGACCGGTATCGCATTAGGTGACGCCGGTTCCTATGCTGTGGTTGTCACCAATGAAGTGAGCTCGATCGTTACGGTCGGAGTGCAACTCGACGTCGTTCCTCGTTTGGCTGCTCCGACCATCAGGACTCAGCCTCGCGACGTCAGCGTGAAGTTGGGAAGCATCGCCAACTTGAGCGTCGTGGCATCGGGAAGTCCCGAGCCCTCCTACCAATGGCGCAAAAACGGCACCGCGATCAATGGCGCCACGGCAAGCACCATGGCATTGAACAATGTTCAGTTCACCGCCGCCGGTTCATACGATGTCGTGGTCACGAATTCGCAAGGAGCGGTCACCAGCAGCAGGGTGCGTGTTACCGTGTCCGCCACGGATACCGTGCCAACGATTACTTCCCAACCCCGCGACGCAATCTCTGCGCTAGGCCGGGACGTTTCATTTTCTGTCACGGCTACCGGTGTTCCCGAGCCGGTTTACCAATGGCTCAAGAATGGTGTGCCCATCGCCGGGGCGACCGCCACCACGCTTGGTCTGCCCGCCATCACGACCGACGCCGCAGGCGCTTACTCGGTCGCCGTCACCAATGCGGAGGGAGCGGTAACCTCGCGCAGTGCGATGCTGAAAGTGCTTTTGGCCAGTTACCAAGGCACCTATTTTGGCTCGTTTGGTCCTGGGCGCGGCACATTCGCGATCGTGGTGGAAGCGGACAACACAGGCTTCTTTCTAGGCTTTGACGAAATCGCCAACCTCTACGTCAGCGGCACCGTCACGGTGGCCGATGACGGCAGCTTTACGCTGACCTCGACCACCGAGTCGACCACCGCCCCCGCAAGTTTGGGCATTCGTTCGCCGAGCCGGGATTTGGGTGACGCAATCCTCGTTGGTGAGTTACCGTCCACCGGTCGTGCCGAAGTGGTTTTCGCGGCCAACATTGATTCCAATGGTAGCGTGACCGGCACGGTCACCGGCGTGGCGGGACTGCAAATGTCGGCCGCGCGGGAGGCGACCGGCGCGACGAGTTCGGTGGCGGGCTTTTATCAAGCCAGTGCCAGTGGTGGCGATGCGGTGACCTATACCATCGTTTCTCCGGCGGGCCAGGCCATCGTGATGACGAAGTCTTCGACAGGTGTGGACGCCGGTGTGGGCACCGCGAGCGCAACTGGTGCGGTCAACGTGACGACGGTAAAGAACAACACCGTTACCGCCACGGTATCTGCGTCGAGTTCAACGATCGCTGCCGCGGTGACGGATAGCACGGGTTCCTCGACGTCGTTCAATGGCGGAAGTGCCTCTCTGATCGCATCACAGCGATTGGTAAACATCTCGTCGCGAGCGCGTGCGGGTAGTGGGGTCTACCAAACCATCGCCGGTCTCGTGATTACGGGGGAAGATTCCAAATCCGTTCTGATCCGTGCGGTCGGACCTGGGTTGGCGACCTTTGGTGTAGGGGGCGTGCTCGCGGCGCCAAAGCTCGATTTATTCCGTGGAGCCGAAGTGATCGCGAGTAATACCGGTTGGGACTCGGGCGCCAACAGCGCCGAAATTGCGGCGGCGGCCGGATTAGCTGGAGCTTTTGCGCTCGAAGCCGGTAGCGGTGATGCTGCGTTGTTCGAGACGCTTGCTCCCGGAGCCTATACGGCCATCGCGGGTGGTGCGGATGGGGGCGAGGGGGTCGTGTTGATTGAAGTCTACGATCTATCAACACCATCCCTCGGCCAAAAGCTCTTCAATATCGCGACGCGGGCGGCGATCGGCACCGGGGATGAAACCTGCGTGGCGGGATTCGTCGTTTCGGGGACGGTGCCCAAACGCGTGCTGTTGCGCGGGGTGGGACCGACGTTGGGTGGCTTTGGGCTGTCTGAAGCGATTGCGGATTCGCAGATCAAACTCTTCCGTGGTCAGGAAGAAATCGCGTCCAACGACGATTGGGGCACGAGCAACGCGGCTGCGATCGCGGCAGCGGCTCAGGTCACCGGCGCCTTCGCGCTAGGCGAAGGCAGTAAGGACGCCGCGATGGTGATCAGCCTCGAACCGGGCGCTTACACACTGCAACTCAGCGGAGTGGGTGGCGCAACCGGCGTGGGCCTCATCGAAGTTTACGAAGTGCCGTAGTTCAAATTTCGGCCGTTGTGTATAATCCCGAACGTTTGCCCATGTTCTTATCCCGGTTTCTCCCCTTTTCCCTCCGCTCGTTGTTGCTGCTAGGTGTCATGACATTTTCGGCCCAGGCGTCCGCTCCTGCTAACGACGACTTCAATTCTGCCGAAGTATTATTGGGAATTTCCGGCACGACCGAGGGGAGCTTGGCGGAATCGACGCGAGAGGACGCCGTTGTTCAGCTGGGGGGGCATTCCGCGCGGGGAACGGTTTGGTATCGTTGGACTGCGGCTACAGCAGGTATGCTTTACTTGTCCGATACGTCCGGAGGCAACGAGGTCCTTCTGGTGGCGGTGGCCGGGCAAAACGCAGACCAACTGGTCCCGCTAGCGGATGGCAAGGGTGCCGTGGCGGTTGCAGTGCAGGCGGCTCAAACCGTTGCAATCGAAGCCAGTTATTCGAGTAATCTTGCTTCCCTTTCCGACGACATTTTTACGCTCGAATGGGAGTTTGTCGAAGCGCCCGCACTATCGGGATTGGAACTGTCGGGACAACCGTCTGCCGGAGGTGATGTCGTATTGACAGCTACCGCGACCGGAGGGACGGATTTGTCCTATTATTGGTTTCACAACGAGCAACCGGTCGACGGCGCGAATGTCGCGACTTTGGCGCTTTCATCGCTATCTTCCAGCGATGCTGGCCGTTATCACGTTGTGGCCAAGGATCGCGGTGGATTGGCGCGCAGTGAAGTCATCGAGGTGAGCGGTCCGGGGCTAGGTCCGAAGTTCACTACACAGCCGACTGGAGGCGTATTCAACGCCGGTGAAACCATTGTGCTGTCGGCTGAGGCTGAAGGGGAAGGAGCGGTCACCTTTCAGTGGCGCCGGCACGGGCTTGGTCTCGAGGGAGAAACGGCTTCGTCCTTCACGATATCCCCGGTCGCGATGCGGGATGCGGACATCTACGACGTGGTGGTGACTGATGCAGCGGGGTCTTTGGCGTCGAAGGCGGTGCGCGTCTCGGTCTCGCCCGCGCGGCGCTTGAATGCCCTGCGATTCCGGTCGGATAGGAACGTGGTTGTGGAAAAACCGGGAGCCCAGGCGGAAGCCGTTGCTGCGGCTACGGGTGGAGGGTATTGGGCCGCTGGAACCTTCTCACGACTCGGCGACGTATCGGTCGGTCGCGTAATCAAGGTCACTAGCGAAGGTCACCTAGACGGCACCTTCGCGGCGGCCACAGATTTCTCTGGCGAAATTGGTGGGCTGATTGACGACGGTGAAGGCGGGGTGTGGTTGTGGGGCAACATCGGTTCCTATGTCGGCACGAGTAAGGAAGGGGAATTGCGGCGGTATAACGCGACGGGTCAGCTGGTGCAATCGGTGGCGATGTCGTCTCTCGTGGAAGGTGCTCGATCAATCCGGGATGTGGTGCAGGACGGCACCGGTCGACTTTATATATTGTTTGATCGCGAGTCGGATCGCCTTATGCGGCGGCTTAGTAAAAGTGGAGCACCTGATACCGCATATGCTCCCCCCGCGACGTCCACCATAAATGTAGTCGATATTGTCGCGACGATGGACGGAACGGTATTCGGTCACACCAATAAAATGCTCCGTAGGATCACGCCGGCGGGCGAATGGGACTCCAATTTCGCGTTTGATTTGGGGGCGTGGAATTTTGTGATCGGTATGGCGGCGGCCGACATGGATCAGGTGGTTGTTTTTGGCAACACCAATGCCCACCCAGATTATGTTGGTCAGCCGTTGCAATGGATACGTTTCAGTGCTGATGGTTCGGAGATTTTGGGGAGCGCGGGGGCGGCTAATCTCCGCGGGACACATGACGATCTTCGACGTGTGCGCTCATTTTGGGCCGACTCAGCAGGCGAGATTCTCGTATCGGGAGTGACCATGAGAAATGGTTTCTTTGAAGGGAAACTATGGCGGATCAAATCGGGCGGTGCAGTCGAAGTGGAACAAGTTCTGCGATTCGGTAACGAAGCGCAGCGTAGCACGATTAAATGGGAATGGTATGACTCCATTTTTGCCGTTGGGGCGGACGGGGGGGTGTTGTTGGGTGGTGCATACCGTTATGTGAAGGAGACTGAAGCCGCCTCATTGGCCGTGTTAAAACCCGATGGGATCGTGGTCGCGGTGACGGATAGCCTGTGGTCTCCCGGACAAGTGAACGCATTGGTTCCGGACGACGCTGGAGGATTGGTGGTCGCCGGGCGTTTTGAACTTATCAACGGCAAGTCGGCGGTCAGCTTGGCCCGGCTGGATGCGGCGGGGACTTTGGATCAGGAGTTTGCTGCCTTCGGCCAACCGCTGGCATCGGTCAAAACCGTGTGGCGCGACGGAACGGGACGTTGGTTGATCATGGGGTATCATGAGGATGGAACTACCGACAGTGGGATCACGCGGGCACGGTTGTTGCCGAACGGGATGCCCGATCCTGATTTCAATACCTACGAGCTTAACCTTGGGGCTCCACCGGTGATCGGACTGTCGGGGGGGCGGACTTTACAGGCATCCTATAGCTCATTCGGGCGTATGGAGCTAAATTGGCTGGCCGAAGATGGCGCGAGTGAAACCACGCGATCGGCTTCGGACTTTTACAGGTTTTTTGATCTGAGTGAAACGGTTGATGGGGCAGTGGTGAGAGCCGGTTTGTCCGCTGCAAGCGTTGGCGGTTCATTGGCTGATCGTTTTCACGAGGGGCTGAGCACGAACTTGATGTTTGGTTACGGCCAGTTGAGTCCAATTTATGGATACGGATTTCGCCGCATTAGCCTCGCGTTGGGGGGGCTAATGACACCGGAAGAAGATTACGTGACATTCGAAAGCAATTTTGCGGTAAAGCGAGATACATGGGGGCGAGTGGACCCGAGTTTTGTGACCGCCGGACATTGGTCCGCCTCCAATGAGCATTACGCTGCGGCGGCGCTGACTAACGGTGAGATTCAACTGGCCGGTCGAATTTACGCCGGTGCCTCGGGCACTGCCAACAGCTTCGTTGATACCATCCACTGGGCGCGCATTTTGGCCGATGGATCACTGGATCCGGCGGCAACCTTGAGGGACTTGGATACGTCGGTGACCGCGCTGCTGCAGCGCGATGACGGTAATTTTTACGTCGCGACCGATGGCCGGGTGAGACTAACGGAGGAAATGCCCGGTTCCGAGTTGCCGGCGATCGTTCAGTCTCCGCAAGACACTTCTGCCGTAGTCGGAGAACAGGTGAACTTTTTTGCCAACGCCACTGGAATACCAGATCCCAGTTATCAATGGTTCAAGGATTCAGTAGCGATTAACGATGCGACGGCGGCGATGCTCGACTTGGGCGTGGTGGCTGTCACCGATGCCGGGATTTATCATGTCGTGGCGACCAACGCGTCTGGAACGGCCACCAGTGCGACTGCGATTCTTACGGTGGAGAGTTTGGGAGTTGCCCCGATCATCAACTCTCATCCGAGTGGTGTCGCAGCCACGATCGCGCCTGGAGTCGCTCACAGCGTGAATTTTTCGGTCGTTGCCACCGGCGACCCCGTGCCGACCTACCAATGGCGCAAGAACGGCACGCCCATTGATGGCGCTACGGCGTCCTCGCTGATGCTCGCGGACGTTTCGATTGAGGATTCGGGCTCTTCCTTCGATGTGTTGGTTAGCAATCGACTCGGCACGGTCACCAGCACGGCAGCGGTCCTGACCGTGACTGAAATCCTTGAAGCGCCCATGATAAGTATTCAGCCCACCGGTGCTGCGTTGCGATTTGGCCAAGCCTTCGGCGCGAGCGTGGTTGCGACCGGCACTGCACCCCTCTCGTATCAATGGACGAAGGACGGCTTGGCGATCGCCGGAGCCACCGCCGTTTCCATTGATCTGCCGTTCGTAACGCTGGTCGATGCCGGGATCTACGCTGTCACTGTAACCAATCTTGCCGGCTCCGTGACTTCGGTGGGTGCTGTGCTGTCGGTCGAGCCCGCGTCGGCCGAGCCGGTGATCACCGCCCAACCGCGTAACACGAGCGCGTTGGTAGGGGCGACCGCGACCTTGAACGTCAGCGTCACCGGGACCCCATCGCCGACATTCCAATGGCGTAAAAATGGTGTCGCTTTAGCCGGTGCAAACGCCTCCGTCTTGAACTTCGAAAACGTTGCGCTTTCCGCCGCCGGCGCCTACGATGTGTTAGTCACCAATTCGCAAGGCAGTGTGACCAGCATTCGGGTGCGCCTCACCGTTTCAGCCAGCAATATTGCGCCGAATATTACTTCGCAGCCTCGTGACACCATCGCGGCCACCGGCCAGTCCACCACGCTTTCAGTGGTGGCGACCGGCGTGCCGGATCTGACCTACCAATGGATGAAAAATGGCTTCCCGATTTCGGGTGCCACCGCTGCAGATTTGATGTTCAGAACGGTCTCAATCCAGGATGCTGGATCTTACGCCGTGGTCGTCACCAATGCGGAGGGAACAGTAACCTCGCGCAACGCCAGGTTGAAGGTGCTGCTCGCGAGTTACCAGGGCACTTACTTCGGTTCGTTTGGACCAGGACGAGGCGCGTTCGCGATCGTGGTGGAAGCGGACAACACAGGCTTCTTTCTAGGCTTTGACGAAATCGCCAACCTCTACGTCAGCGGCACCGTCACGGTGGCCGATGACGGCAGCTTTACGCTGACCTCGACCACCGAGTCGACCACCGCCCCCGCCAGTTTGGGTATTCGTTCGCCGAGCCGGGATTTGGGTGACGGAATCCTCGTTGGTGAGTTACCGTCCACCGGTCGTGCCGAAGTGGTTTTCGCGGCCAACATTGATTCCAATGGTAGCGTGACCGGCACGGTCACCGGCGTGGCGGGACTGCAAATGTCGGCCGCGCGGGAGGCGACCGGCGCGACGAGTTCGGTGGCGGGCTTTTATCAAGCCAGTGCCAGTGGTGGCGATGCGGTGACCTATACCATCGTTTCTCCGGCGGGCCAGGCCATCGTGATGACGAAGTCTTCGACAGGTGTGGACGCCGGTGTGGGCACCGCGAGCGCAACTGGTGCGGTCAACGTGACGACGGTAAAGAACAACACCGTTACCGCCACGGTATCTGCGTCGAGTTCAACGATCGCTGCCGCGGTGACGGATAGCACGGGTTCCTCGACGTCGTTCAATGGCGGAAGTGCCTCTCTGATCGCATCACAGCGATTGGTAAACATCTCGTCGCGAGCGCGTGCGGGTAGTGGGGTCTACCAAACCATCGCCGGTCTCGTGATTACGGGGGAAGATTCCAAATCCGTTCTGATCCGTGCGGTCGGACCTGGGTTGGCGACCTTTGGTGTAGGGGGCGTGCTCGCGGCGCCAAAGCTCGATTTATTCCGTGGAGCCGAAGTGATCGCGAGTAATACCGGTTGGGACTCGGGCGCCAACAGCGCCGAAATTGCGGCGGCGGCCGGATTAGCTGGAGCTTTTGCGCTCGAAGCCGATAGCGGTGATGCTGCGTTGTTCGAGACGCTTGCTCCCGGAGCCTACACGGCCATCGCGGGTGGTGCGGATGGGGGCGAGGGGGTCGTGTTGATTGAAGTCTACGATCTATCCACACCATCCCTCGGCCAAAAGCTCTTCAATATCGCGACGCGGGCGGCGATCGGCACCGGGGATGAAACCTGCGTGGCGGGATTCGTCGTTACGGGGACGGTGCCCAAACGCGTGCTGTTGCGCGGGGTGGGACCGACGTTGGGTGGCTTTGGGCTGTCTGAAGCGATCGCGGATTCGCAGATCAAACTCTTCCGTGGTCAGGAAGAAATCGCGTCCAACGACGATTGGGGCACGAGCAACGCGGCTGCGATCGCGGCAGCGGCTCAGGTCACCGGCGCCTTCGCGCTAGGCGAAGGCAGTAAGGACGCCGCGATGGTGATCAGCCTCGAACCGGGCGCTTACACACTGCAACTCAGCGGAGTGGGTGGCGCAACCGGCGTGGGCCTCATCGAAGTCTACGAGGTGCCGTAGCGCGTTGGGGTCGCGAGTTGCAATTCAGCGCCGATTGCTGAGGTTGAGCGAAGTCGGTCGGGAATAACCCCGGTCGACGTGATCTCCTCATTTGTCATGAAGTTCGCCGTTCGTTTTTTATCCGCCGTAAGCTTAGCTTTGCTCTTGAGCACCACCGTTCTCGCCGAGACGACGGCGGAGTTCGAACAACGTTTGGCGGACGAGGTGGGGAAGCCCGGCGTGTCGGTGGTGCATTTTTGGGCGACGTGGTGTCCCAATTGTTGGCGCGAGCACGACAACGACGGGTGGAAGAACTTCATTGAGGCCAACCCGGAGGTCACCGTCATTTTCGTATCCATTTGGGGCAGCAAAGAAAACGACGCGGCCGAGCTCGCGAAATATGGATTGGGTGACCAACCCAATCTGAAAATCATGCGGCACCCCAATCAGGCGCGTCGCGGCGCCGACCGCATGGTGACGTTACTCGGCAAAGAGGTGACCTGGATTCCCACCACCTGGGTCTACCGCGAGGGCACGCAGCGTTACGCCATCAACTACGGCGAAGTGCGTTTTGAGATGCTGCAACAGATGACCGACGACAGCCGCCCCGGGCAGTGGTAACCGCGGCGTAGTCACGGCGGGGAACCGATGCGTTGCAGGAATACGGTTGCATTTTGGGTATGATAATAATTATAAATTCATTTTTCTTACCCCGGAATAATGAAATTGTTTACCCCTTTTCTCGCCGTGTGGGCGGCCAGTGCGCTCGTTTCATCGGCCCAGACGTATTGGCAGGATTCCTTTGAGAGTGACGCGCCCGGTAGTGCTCCTGCCGGAGCTTATACAGTTTCTCCATCGAGTCGCACGACGACCAACGGCGCCATGGTGGTGGCGGCCGAAACTTCACCAGCAAACCCGGGTCCGGGTAACGCCCTTTATCTCTACGATTTATCCGGAGATTTGACTTCTGGTGACCCGACTCACCTGCGCGCGGATTTTAACGGTGGCACCAACGTGTCCAACGTGCGGGTCGACTTTGATTTTCGGCGCGGGTTCGCGGCCATCGATCCGGCCGACGAGGACACGCGATTCCACTTCGCGGTGGCGCGCTCGGGCGACTCTTTAAACAACTCCGACTTCCGTCCGTTTGAGCTGCGTATCCTCAATCGCGGCGACTTGGTGGTGAACTCCATCGCAGGTTCCGCGACTGTCGCGACTCACCAAACCGATGCGATCAATCACGTGACGTTGCTCATTAACTCGCACGACACCAACTCTGTGACGTTCAGTGATCCGGCGTTGGGCAACGAGTTGATCGCGCCGAACACGTTCGTCGTTTATCTCAACCACGCGTCGGTTGGCACGTTTGCGTTTCACCAAACCCCCGATCCCACGAACGCCCCGCAAATTGATTTTCTCGCGGAAAACAACGACCTCGGTCAGTTCGCATTTTACCAGGATAGCCGACGCCAGGGTGAACTCCTGGTGGACAATATCTCGATCACCGCGATCACGGAACCGGTCACGACGGTGGCCGCGCCCACGGGGCTTGCGGGGACCGCGAGCGACGCCTTCACGGTGGATTTAAACTGGACCGATCAGGCCGACAACGAGGGTTACTACATCGTGCGGCGGCAGGAAGGCGATGGCACCAACTGGATCATTGCGGAACTCCCCGCCAACTCGACCAGCTACACCGATACGGGGGTCGAGGAGTCGACAACCTACAACTATACCGTGCAAGCGGGAGCGGCCATGATCATGTCGGACGCCTCCAATGTCGCCGTGATCAGCACGCCCGCTCAAGTGGGGCCGGTGATTCGGTCGGTCACCGCACCCGACTTCGTGTTGAGCGGCGAAACGGCGATCGTCACGGTGTCCACCGCCGGCGCTGCGCCGCTGTCTTACCAATGGTATCGCGGCGTGACCGGTGACACCGCGCGACCCATCGCGGGCGCGACGTCGCGGACGCTTTCGCTCCCTGGGTTCACGGCCTCCGCCAACGTCTGGCTGCGCGTGAGCAACGCGTCCGGCGCGGTCGACAGTGATACGGTGGCTCTGACCGTGCAAACGCCCGGCACCACCATCGTCACCACGGAGGCTCAACTCAACGCGGCCATCGCCGCCGCCGGCGCGGGCGACACCATTCTGCTCGCCGACGGCACGTGGAACGATGTTGTGATTCGCTTCTCCGGCGTCGGCACCGCCACGGCGCCGATCACGGTGGGGGCCGTTACGCCCGGATCCGTCATCATGCGCGGGGCGTCCCGGGCACAGGTCGGTGGCGACTACCTCATCCTGCGCGATTTGATTTTCTCCGGTCCGTATTCAGGAAACGACGACGAGGTGATTCAGTTCCGCAACAGCGGCACGATGGCGGAGCACTGTCGCGTGACCAATGTGGCACTCATCAATTACGTCCCGGCCGCCGGCACCGACACCGACTGGGTGTCGTTTTACGGCCGCCACAACCGGCTCGATCATTGTTACTTCAAGGGCCACGACGTCCCCGGTGTCACGGTGGTCGTCTGGCTCGACGGGTCGCCCAACGATCACCGCATTGATCACAATCATTTCGACGAGCGCGCCAGCGGCGGCGGAGCGAACGGGTGGGAGACCATACGTATCGGCACCAGCGACTATTCGCTCTCCAGTTCCCGCACGATCGTCGAGCACAACCTGTTCTCCCGCCAGGACGGCGAGATCGAGATCATCTCCAATAAGTCGGGCGACAACATCTATCGTTACAACACGTTCCTCGATTGCGCCGGCACGCTGACGCTGCGCCACGGCGATCGTTGTCGGGTGGACTCGAACTACTTCCTCGGTCGCGGTCGCAGTGGCTCCGGTGGCGTGCGCGTGATCGGCACGGATCACGTGATCGTGAACAACCACTTCGAAGGCACGGCGGCCCGCGACGGTGCGGCCATCACGATTTATGCCGGGGTTTCCAGTGGCGCGCTTAATGAATATTACGCCGCCCACCGCGCCCTCGTCGCGCACAACACCTTCGTGAACAACAACGGTCTGGCGATCCATGTCGGCACCGGCTTTGGCTCGCGCAATCGCACGGTGTTGCCGACCGATGTGACGTTGGCGAACAACCTCGTCACCCGGCCGGGATCGGCATCGAATTCGCTCTTCGGCGGCGATGCCGTGGCCGACCAAACCTGGACTCACAACCTGTATCAGGGGGGCACCGTGGGTTCCGCTCCGGCGGCGGGCTTCACGGCGTTTGATCCGCAATTTAAATTCGATGCGCTGCGATTGTTGAGCCTGCCGACCGCCTCCACCCCGGCACCGGCCTTGGCCGAAGTGACCCTCGATATCGAGGGGAGGACGCGCGGGGCGATGTCCGACATCGGTGCTCATGAACTTTCGTCGACCGTCGCGGCTGTGGTAACGGGAGCGGCCACCACGCTCACCACGGGACCGTCCTATTTGGCGGCCAGTCGCACGGTCGGCACGCCGAATGCCCGCTTGGTCAACAGCTCGGTGCGGGCGGTTTCCGAATCGGGCGCGGCGATTCTGATCAACGGTTTTGTGATCGGCGGCAACGACCTGAAATCCGTGCTCGTGCGCACCATCGGTCCGGGTCTGGCGACTTACGGCGTCGACGGTTTTATGCCGCAACCTTCGGTGGTGGTCTTCAACGCGGCGGGCACGGAGCTCGATCGCAATGCGGGCTGGGATCAGGACGACGGCGGGGCTGACCTCGCGCGCGCCTCCGCTGCCGTGGGCGCTTTTGCGTTGGAAGCCGGTGTGGCCGATTCGGCCGTCATTGCGACGCTGTCGCCCGGGGCTTACACCGCGCAGGTGCAACCGGTCGACGGCACGGGTGGCACGGTGCTGGTGGAGGTCTATGATCTCACGCCCGGCAGCAGCAGTTTGACCAATCAGTCGGCGCGCGGCGAAGTGCGCGCCGGGCAGGAAGTATTGATCGCCGGATTTGTGGTCGACGGCACCGCCCCACGTCGCGCTTTGGTGCGGTGCGTGGGGCCGGGTCTGGCCGGCTTTGGGGTCGCTGACGCGATTGATGACCTCACCCTGCGCGTGTTCGACCGCGCGGGCGAGGTGGTGATCGACAACGACAACTGGTCGAGCGCCGGCAATGCCGCTGCGATTGCGTCCGCCGCCAGCGCCGTGGGCGCGTTTGCGCTGGAGGAGGGATCGGCGGACGCCGCCGCATTACTCACGCTGCCACCCGGTCCCTACACCGTGCACACCAGCGGCGTCGGCGGCGACACCGGCACCGCGCTGATCGAAATCTACTTTTTGGAGAATTGATAATGAATGTTCGTGCTTTGGCTTTCCTGTTCGCGATCGGGGCAACGTCTCCGATTCACGCGCAAACTCCGGTCCTCGATGACGGTTTCACGGATGGCGGCTATACGGCCGGATCCGATGCGGCCGATGCCGATTGGGTGGCGGCGAGCGGCGTGACGCTCGCGGTCGTGGACGACACGACCGGATTAGCGTCCGGACCGGCGTTGCAGTATTTGGGCACCGGCAGTTTTTCCCGCGCGACGGTGGCGTTGCCGCAAACGGTCACGCTGGCGGCATCCGGCGATCGCTTGGTCGCTACCCTGCGCCTGCGCATGACGCGCGTTAGCGCGGCCAACGACGGCGGTATTCGATTCGGACTGCACAATGCCAACGGAAATCCGGTGACGGACGATTCCACGTGGTCGACGGCGTCGGCGGCCTGGGACGGCTACTATTTTCGGGGTGGGGTGGGCGACGCTCCCGGCATGCGCATCTACCGAGACGTCCCCGGACGCGGTGACGCCGCGATGGGTGGCAGCGGCGATGATACGGTCGGCAGCGGCACCGCCTGGGCGTTGAACGACACGTCAGCGCATACCGTGCGAATCGAAATCGCGCGCCGCTCGGACGGGCAGAGTGACCTGCGCTTTTATGTCGACGGTGATTTGAAGCAGGAGAGCCAGACGACGACCATTGGCGGCGCTCTCGCCACCTTCACCCATCTTACGATTGGCAGCGGATCGCCGGAGTTGGATCTGTTGATCGATGACGTGACTGTGACCCAGGACACGGTGACGCTGCCGAGTGAGACGCCGATTGATCTCTCGCAACGACTCGTCGATTGGACGCGAGCCGGCGTGCAAGGCGGGATGCCCACCACCTACGCGAACACGATCGATTTTGTAGCCGTGGGCGGCGACCGCTGGGGCCATGCCGACAACGCGCCCATCCTGCAGAACCTGCTCAACGGACTCACCGAAGACACCGTGATCATGTTCCCGGCCGGGACCTACCGGTTCGATTCACCGATCAACATCGTGCGCACCACGTCACGCAATCCCCCGAGAATCATCCTGCGCGGCGCGGGCACCGCGGAGACTCAGTTTGATTTTCATGTCTCCAGTGCATCCGGCAGCGGACTGATCCGAGTGTCGGGCTACGAAGAATCGCCCGACCTTACGATTACGGGAGGTCTCACCCGGGGCTCCACCGGCATTACCGTCGGCACCGTGGGCGGAGTCGAAGCGGGTGACTGGATCCTGATTCGTCAGGACAATGATTACGACGCGATGGCGACGACCCGGGACATCCCCGATTATCTGGAGACGATTAATAATCAGAACGGCTGGGCGGCGCGATCGGTCGGACAGATTGCCCAAGTCACGGCGGTCAACGGCGGTGCGCTCACGCTCGATCGTCCGCTGCACCTCGATTTCACTTGGGCGAATCCGACGGTTACCGTGCTCGCGCCGGTGCGTGGCGTGGGGCTCGAAGGCTTCACGCTCAACAACCGTGAGGCCGCCGCGAATCGCATGAACATCCAACTGCAGCATGTGGTGAACTGCTGGGTGCGCGACGTGCACAGCTTCATGGCCATGCGGTTTCATGTGGGCGTGCAGTTCAGCGCCAATGTGACGGTGCGCGATTCCTATTTCAACGACGCTTACCGGCACGACGGCGGTGGTCACGGCTACGGCGTTTTGGTGACGGATACCTCCACCCACGTGCTCGTCGCCAACAATGTTTTCCGCAACCTGCGCCACTCCATGATTTGGAAGGAAGGCGCCAACGGCAGCGTCTTCGCCTACAACTATTCCCGCGACGGCAATCAGGACGGCTCCACCATCGCCACGGATATTTCGGGTCACGGCGACTACGCGTTTGCCAATCTCATCGAAGGCAACATCGCGCAGCGCGTTCATGTATCCGATTACTGGGGACCCATTGGTCCGCACAACACGTTCCTGCGCAACCGCGTGACCTTGGGCGGCTTCGACATTGCCGATGGCACGGTCGACCAGAACATCCTGGGCAACGAACTGGTCTCCCCGACGTCACCCTTCGTGACCACCGATGCCACGTCCACCGGGGCCTTCATCCATGGGAACAGCCAAGGCGGCGTGGTCCAATGGCGCGAAACCAATACGGCCACGGTGGTGGATTCCTACTACTACGATGCGACGCCGGATTACTGGAATATTGCCGATCCGTGGCCATCGATGGGGCCCGAGTATGCCGCCGGGACTTACACGATCCCAGCCCAGCACCGTTGGGAAACCGGGGCGATGAACCTCTTCGGGTCGGCCGTCGCCGATGGTCGTCTGGTTAATCTTTCTACGCGTGCGCAGGTCGGGGCCGACGCTGATGTGTTGATCGCTGGCTTCGTAATCGGCGGGGAAGGGCCGCGCTCGTTGCTGCTGCGCGGTATCGGACCCGGGCTCGGAGCTTTTCTCGATCCGGCCACCGTCGTCGCCGATGCGACCCTGACGCTCTTCGGTGCTGACGGGGAGCTGGCCACCAACGACGACTGGTCGACGGCACCTCAAGCCGCCACCATCGCCACGCGGGCGGCCGAACTCGGGGCGTTCGCGCTGGAGAGCGGTTCCGGTGACGCGGCGTTGTTGGCCACGCTCGATCCCGGTTCCTACACCGTGCACCTGGCGGGCAAAGCGGGGGGCGGACTCGGCTTGATCGAACTCTACGACGCGGGCGGCGACGACACCGGGCGACTGGTCAATATTTCCACTCGCGGTCGCGTCGGCAATGGCCTCGCAGTGATGGTGCCGGGCATCGTGGTGCGCGAGTCGTCGGCGCGCCTGCTCATCCGCGGTATCGGGCCGGAGTTGGTGGAGAGTTTCGGGTTCGCGGCGAGCGATGTGCTCGCCGACCCCGTGCTCACCTTACGCGACAGCAACGGCGAGTTGGTGGCGACCAACGACGACTGGAGCGACCAGAGCAACGCCAGTGAAATCGCTACCGTAGCCGACGAGGTCGGGGCGTTTGCGCTCACCAGCGGCGGGGCCGATGCCGGAATGCTGGTGACGGTTCCGGCCGGCGTTTACACGGCACAAGTCGAGGACACCGCCGGCGGCGAAGGCATCGCCATCGTCGAAGTCTACGCCGTGCCCTGAGGTTTTGCCGGGGCGGGCATACCCGCGTCGAACGTCGGAAAAGTGACCGGCGTCCACTCGTGCAAGCGATGGAAGTCGCACTGCGTCAGGCGGGCGGAATGGGAGCAGCAGGGTTGCCCGTGGTCGTCGTAGTCGTAACGGCCAAACGCGATACGACCATGGTGCGGCCAGGCGAGCGCGCCGGTGGTTTCACCGGTGAGTAGCGAAAGCGGGATTCGGGCGCGCACGTTCCAGATCCCGCGTCCCGGACGGGTGTCCACCGTGGCTTCAAACCCGGGTGAGCGTTGCACCCACGGGTCGATCCCCGCCGCCCGGGGCCAATGTGCGTCCGGAAAACGCAGCTGCAGGGTGCAGCCATTGGGCGCGATGTGGAACTCGTGGTAAACGGGACCGTCGCCGAGTTGCAGGAAGATCTCGAAGACGTCGCCGAGTTCCCACAACGGGGTGTGGTCATGCGTAGCCTGGGTGCGCGGGTGTTCATCCAGCAACGCCGCCCAGATGTGGAGGGCGTCGGCGGACGCCGCCACCCAGGCCGCACCGGGACGAAAGGCCGCCTCGGGGGACGGTCGCCAGGCCTGCCGCAACTTGAACGTCGCGGCCCGCGCGGGCGGGTCCGGCGACGATGTTTCCGCCGGGCAACGCGGCACCACTGTTCCCGGCCGCGGGTTCCGGGCGGACTGGCGGACGGGACTCAGCATTCGAGCTGCACCGGATTGGTGAGCGTGCCGATGTTTTCGATTTCAATGGAGACCTCGTCGCCGGGGCGCAACCAGCGAGGCTCCGGCTTGACCGCCATGCCCACGCCCTGAGGCGTGCCCGTCATGATGACGGTGCCGGGCACGAGCGTCGTGCTGCCGCTGAGATAGGAGATGATGTGGGCGACATCGAAAATCATGTCACTGGTGGTCCAGTCCTGCACACGTTCGCCGTTCAGAATGGTGGCGATTTTGAGGGCGTTGGGATCGGGGATGTCTGCGGGCGTGACGAGGCAGGGACCGAGCGGCGCGAACGTGTCGAAGAACTTGCCGCGGCACCATTGGCCGCCGCCGAGTTTGATCTGGTGATCGCGGGCCGACACATCGTTGGCGCAGGTGTAGCCGAGGACGTAGTCGAGGGCTTCGGCGGGACTGACGTTTTTGCAGGCCTTGCCGATAACAACGGCGAGTTCGCATTCGTAATCGACCTCGGTGCTGGCGAGGTGCGTGGGGATCTCGATCGGCTTCCCGGGATGTTGCAGTGTGTTGATGCCCTTGACGAAGAGGATGGGGCGCTCGGGTGGCTTCATGCCCGATTCCGCGGCGTGTTGGCGGTAGTTGAGTCCGATGCACAGGATCTGGGTCGGCTCGATGGGGGCGAGCAACTCGGTGGGCGTATCCACAATATCAGATACGGTGAGCTCGCCGTAGATTTCGCCGTCGAGGCGGCGGATGCTGCCGTCGGTCTGCTGGGCGCCGAGACGCACGGTTTGAGTGGAGTCGAGATAGCGGAGGATTTTCATGATAAAAAGAGGGGGGGGTTATTGCGTGCAACCGCGGGCATCGACCGGCCAGGAGGCGGAGACGTAATCATCGGAATCGATGAGGGTCACATGGCTGGTGAGATTGACAACGGTGCAGACGTGGGCGGGCACGAAACGGATGCGCTCGCCGAGTTGGAGGGAAGCCACATCGGCACCACGCAGGTAACCATGCTCTTCGTTCACGCGGACGACGGAGAGGTCGCGGCCATCTGCGGCCACGGCGCTCACGCCCGCCGCCGTGCGGTCGGAGGAAAACGTTTTGGAGCCGGCGTCGATCAGGGCGAGGTCGGCGGTGGGGCGGTCGACCACGGTGGCCAGAACCTCGAGCGCCACGTCGGCAAACGGCATGACGTCGGTGCTGGTCGAGAGTGCCATGTCGCCGAAAACATATGCGCCGGGGCGCACGGCTTGCACGCCGTCAGCGTGACCGTCGGCGATGGCGCGGGCCGTCATGCTGCTGCCGGGCCACAGTGGCAGGGCCGGATCGATGGCGTCACGAATGGCACGGAGATCGGTGAGCATCCGGACGATGCCGGCTTCGCGCTGATCATTCGGCTTGGTATAAAACTGCCCTTCGTGCGTGTAGAAACCTGCGAGCTCGACCTGGGGAGCGCGAGCGAGCCGGGCGGCAATGCGCTGGGCGGAGGCGACGTCGCGCACGCCTTCGCGGTCGAGGCCGCTGTCGATGGCCATCATCGCGTGCAATGGGCGGCCCACTTGAGCGGCCAAGGTGATCAATGTCTCCGCATGGGCTTCGCTTGTCACGGCAACGCGGAGTTCGTCGAGTTGATCGCACAGGGCGGCGATCCGGGCGGCTTGCCGATGATCAACGAGGGAATGGGCGAGAAAGATTTCGCGCACGCCGCTCGGCAACATGGCTTCCGCTTCGCTGAGTTTGGCGCAGGTCAGGCCTTTCGCGCCGAGTTCCAACTGACGACGCGCAATGGGTAGGAGCTTGTGCGTTTTGATGTGCGGGCGCAGTTCCATGCCGGCGGCGTCGCAGGCGGACTGCATGGCGCGGAGGTTGTGCTCCAGTCGCGGTGCGAGCACGAGAATGCTGGGAGAAGCGAGGTCGTCGACGTGCATAGTGATCAGAGTCGGCCGATTTGTCCGACGGTGAGTCCGCCATCCACCACGATGATCTGACCGGTGATGTAGGACGCGGCCGATGACAGCAAAAACACGGCGGCTCCGGCGCAGTCTTCGGCCGAGCCGAGCCGACCGAGCAGAATCTTCTTTTCGTAGTGGGTTTCCTGCGGCGTGCCCTTGAGTGAAGCCGTGAGTGGCGTATGGATGAGGCCCGGCGCGATGCCGTTGACGCGAATACGGTGGGGGGCGAGCGAGTGGGCCAGACTGCGCGTCATCATGACGAGCGCGCCTTTGGACGTGTCGTAGGCGGTCGAGTCGGCTTCGGATTGGAAACCATTGGTGGAGCAGGTCGTCACGATGGAACCCGGGCGTTCACGCGCGACGAGTTCCCGGGCAAAGGCTTGGGCGACGAAGTAGTTGGCCCGCACGTTGAGGTCCATGGTGCGGTCCCAGCGTTCGTCATCCATTTCGAGAAACGGCGCGTCGAAGAAACTGCCCGCATTGCACACGAGGAGGTTGAGATCGGGCGCGGCGGCGAACGCATCGCGCACCAGTTTTTCGGCACCGTCCTTGGCCAGCAGATCACCAGTGAGCCAAGCCGAGCCGGCGGGCATGGCGGGCGCGGGGTCGGTCTTGCCGTGGAAAACGACGCGGGCGCCGGCGGCGTGGATCGCCTGAGCGATGGCGAGACCGATGCCTTGAGAGGAACCGGTGACGAGGGCGGCACCGGATTTAAGCGAGAAGGCGTTCATCGTTGATTTGGAGCAAAGCCAGTAGGTTGTCGTGCGCGACCGCCTTTTTCAGGTCGGCGGGCAAGGCGTGAAGGCAGGCGGTCTCGTCCGCGTAGGTGCTGCGGAGGGCGAAGTCGTCGTCGACATAGCTCTGAAACGGCGAATCGGAGCCCCACATCATTTTGGTCGGGTAGGCGGAGGCGAGGTCATGCAGCACCGCGGTGGGGTTGTGGTAGTCCGCGTGGAAACGTCGGGCTGCCGGGGCGACATTGGGCAGACCGAGCCTCACGCTGTCGCAGTGAATGCGGTGCGCCGAGCAATCGAACCACGTGTTCGGCAGGGCGGCGACGCGATCGAGACACTCGCGATCGAACCGGCAGGAGTGAGCGAGGCAAAAACGCACGTTGGGCGTCGCTTCGGCGACGCGGAGAATGCTGGAGGCCTGCGACCAAGTGTCCTCGGGAGCGACGCTGGAGTGAATGATGAAAGGCAGGTTGAACTCCTTGGCAAATTCGAGGAAACCGCGACCGGCGTCCAGCAAGGCCAAGACGTCGGACTTGATGATGGTTGCCTGAATCTTGAGTCCAAAAAATGGATACTTCGCGTGCAGGCGACGCAGCACCCGCAGTTGCGCGGCCGGTTCCCGGAGCGGATCAAGAATGGCAAACGGCAGCGTCAGGCGGCCGAGCGCCGGGTAGCGTTCATAGATTTCCTCGAGCATGCGCTCGTTTTCGAACGCGTAGGGAACGGAGCCATCCGTCGCGGGATTGAGCTCGCCGCGGCGCATGCCGTCGACGTCGAAGCCCAAGTGCGAAACCATGGGGAAAACGACCCAGCGGTCGACGCCGCCGTGCCGCCCCTCGGTGACCATGGCGGGCAGGTCCTGCGCATACGGGTGGAAGCCGTTGAGGTAGAAAAACAAGTCCACCCCGAGGTGATTGTGGCAGTCGATGATCACGGAAATATTTTATTTGACGGAATATAAGTTCCACATTGTGAAATATGGTGTAAAGCGAAAATCATGAGTATCGCCGTTCTCGACAAAGCTTTTTCGATCTTGGAGGTGCTGGCCCGCACCGGCCGGGCGTTGAGCTTGGCCGAACTCGCGGAGGAGAGTCGTCTGCCGAAGCCGACGGTGCATCGGATTCTGCGCAGTTTGCGCGATTTGGGCTACTTGGGCGACGCGGGAGTGCGCGGGAGCTATGTGTTGTCGGATCGACTGGCGTCGCTGCGGGAACACGGGCGCGATGCGATGCTGCGAACCAAGGCGCATGACTTGATGACGACGTTGAACCGTGAGTTCGACGAGACGGTGAATCTCGGCGTGTTGGAAGGCGTGTATGTGCGGTATGCGCATGTGGTGGAGACGGCTCAGCCGTTGCGCTGGATCGTGAAACCGGGGGCGCGTGATTTGTTTCACACCACGGCGCTGGGTCGGGCGATCGTCGCCAATTTACCACCGGAACAGCAAGCGCGACTCGTGACCAAAGTGTGCGCGGCGTTGCCTACGCGGAACCGGAAAGCGGCGCGTCAACGGTTGGAAGAGGAATTGGCGGCGACGCGTGATCGTGGCTGTGCGTTGGAGGAGGAAGAAACGGTCGCGGGCGTGGCGTGTGTGGCCATCCCGCTGACGTCTCAACAAGAGCCGTTGGCGGGCATCAGTGTGTCCGTGCCGGTGAATCGTTTTCCTGCGGCACGTCGCAAGGCGTTGATCGCCGCGATGCGTCGATGGGGAGCCCAAGCCGACGACGGCGATCGGCCGCTTCGCGCCGGATGACGCGCCATATTTTAAACAAGTTTACCATGTCCTATACCTTTCCAAAATCCCACGCGTTCTTTGAGCGCGCCCAAAAGAGTATCGCCGGTGGCATCAACAGCGGCATCCGCAAAATGGAAGCGCCGGTGCCGTTGTATTTTCAAAAAGGCGAGGGCTCCCGCGTCTGGGATGTCGATGGCAATGAATACATCGACTTCCAACTCGGCCAGGGCGCGCTGCTTTACGGACACGCGCCGAGTGGACTCGCCGATGCGTTGGCCGCGCAGGCGAAACTGGGTCTGCACTGGGCGGCGCAGTGCGAACTCGAACTGGAAGTGGCGGAGCGCCTGACCGCGATGGTGCCGTCGGCGGAACTCGTGCGTTTCAATAACTCGGCCACGGAAGCCGTGATGGCGGCGCTGCGGTTGGCGCGCACCCACACGGGGCGTCAGTTGGTGCTGCGGTTCGAAGGCCACTACCACGGCTGGGGCGACGAAGGACTCGTCGGATTCGCCAATCCTCCGAGCACGTGGGACGACGCGGAGTCGCCGGCCAACACGCACCCCAGCAAGGGCATCATCCCCGAGGTTGCGGATCACTTTGTCGTGACGCGCTGGGGAGATGTGGAGCATCTCCGCCGCCGCGTGGCCGCTCACCAAGGGCAAATCGCCGCGATCATTTTTGAACCGGCCATGTGCAACACCTGTTGCATCGAACCCGCGACCGGCTTCATGGCGGCGATCCGCGAACTGTGTGACCAGGAAGGCATGTTGATGATCGCCGACGAGACGATCACCGGATTTCGCTTTGGGGCCGGCGGAGCGCAGAGTTATTATGATTTCAAACCCGACCTCACGATCTTCGGCAAGGCGATCGGCGGCGGCACCCCGTTTGCCGCTCTGGCGGGCACGAAGGCGGCGATGGCCAAGATTATTTCCGGCGAAGCGATTCATGCCGGCACGTTGAACGCCAACCCGCTGTGCCTCGCGGCGAGCAAATGGTGTCTCGACCAAGTGATCGCGGCGGGCGACACGCATCCGGCCACGACCAATGCGCTCGGCCAAAAATTGATGGCAGGTCTGACCGCGTTGGCGCAGCAACACGACATTCCGCTGCGGCCGCAGGGACCGGGGCTGGCCTTTCATACAGTCATGTTGAAGCCGGGAGCCGCCGAAGGGTTGGTAGGCGATTACCGCGACTATATCACGCGTCACGACGCGGCGCGGTGGGCGCACTTGCGCCGTTGTTTGTTGGAGGAAGGCGTGCGCGCCATCGAGCGTGGGCTCTGGTCGATCAGCCTGGCGCACACCGAGCAAGACATCGCAGACGCTTTGGCGCGGGCGGCGACGGCATTTGCGCGTCACGCCGACACCTATCAGTCCGCAGCCTAAAATCACTCCGCCGATGTCGCAGCCGCCGCGCATTCTGTTTGGGGGGCTTTTCCACGAGACCCACACGTTTCTGGAAGAAACCACCACTTGGGCCGATTTTGACGTCACGTTTGACGATCACATTTTGGGCAAACTGGGGGACGCTTCGCCGACGGATGGATTCTTGTCTGCCGCGGCGGCGGCGGGATTGACGGTGATTCCGACCGTGGACGCGCGGGCGGTGCCGTCGGGCATCGTGACCGACGAAGCGTTTGAGACTTTTTGGCAGGAGTTTGTCGAGCGGGCGCGACCGGCGTTGGAGCAAGGAGTGGACGGCATTTTTCTCGTCCTGCACGGTGCGATGGCGACGCCGTCATTGACGGATGCAGAAGGCGAATTGCTGGCGCGCATCCGTGCGCTTCCCGGCGGTGAAACCGTGCCGCTTTTCGGGGTGTTTGATCTGCACGCCAATCTTTCGGCGCGCACGTGCCGATTGGCCAACGGATTGGTGGCGTATCGGGAAAATCCGCACACGGACGCGCGGGCGAGTGCCGTGCGCGCCACGGAGTTGCTGGCGCGGGCTCTGCGCGAGAACGTGATCCCCCGGATGGCATGGGTTCGTTTGCCGATTGTCTGGGCTCCGCCCGGCACGGGATCGGCCGATGAGCCGATGGTTTCCCTGCGACGATTCATGACGGAACTGGAGGACGCCCGACCCGCGATTTGGGCGACCAATGTGGTGCCGGGATTTTCGTTTGCGGATACGCCCGATACGGGGCTGTCGCTGAGCCTTGTTCACACGGGGGAGGACGCGGTTATGAACGCCGATTTGCGACGCGGAGCCGAACTGGCCTGGTCGAAGCGCGAACTCGGCGAGGTGAGCTATGCGTCCGTCGACGATGTGTTGGCGAGCCTGCCGGTTGGTGGCCCCGGCCCAGTGGTGCTGGTCGAACCGGCCGACAACATCGGGGGCGGTGCGCCTGGGGATGGCACGGGTATTTTGCGTGCGTTGGTGAAGCGCGACGTGGCCAATGCGTTGGTCGCGATCAATGATCCGGCGGCCGTCGCGACTCTGGCTCAAACGACCGTGGGCGCCGCTCGCAAAGTTTCGATCGGTGGCAAGGGATCGCGATTGGACGAAGGTCCGCTGGAGCTGACCGTGACGTTACTTTCCCGGCATCACGGCAGATTCAAGCTAGAGGATCCCAACAGTCATCTGGCGTCGATGAGTGGGCTGCACTTTGACATGGGTCCGACGGCGGTGGTGCGCGCCGGGGGCGTGACCGTGTTGCTGACAAGCCGGAAGACTCCGCCCTTCGATCTCGGCCAATGGCGCAGCCAGGGGATCGAGCCGAAAAATTTTGCCGTGATTGGCGTGAAAGCGGCAGTGGCGCATCGCCGGGCCTACGATCCCATCGCGGCGGTATCCTACCTGGTGGATACAGCCGGTCCCTGCAGCAGCAACGTCCGGCTCTTTCCGTGGCGACACCTTCAACGTCCCGTTCACCCGCTCGACGCCATCGCGGAGCCCCATTTCGAATTTTTATGAACCATCCTTCCGTAAGTTATCCCCGCGAAGCGGGCACGCCTGTTTCCCATCTGCCGTTCAGCCCCGCCGTGCGCGTGGGTGATTTGATCATGGTCTCGGGTCAGGCCTCGGTCGACGCGACCGGTCAGATCGTGCAGGACACGTTCGACGCCGAAGTGCGTCGCTCGTTCGAGAATCTCCGCAAAGTATTGGAGACGGCGGGCAGCGACCTCGCCCACGTGGTGCAGACGCGCAACTACGTGCGGGACCCGACCAACGTGGCGCGGTTCAACGAAATCTACCGCGAGTTCTTCACCGCGCCCTATCCGGCCCGCACCACCATCACCCACTGCCTGCCGGAAATCCTGCATTTCGAAGTCGAATGCGTGGCCGTGCCGAAGGTCGGCTCCGGCGATTGATCTGTCACCGTCCCTTCAAGCCACCATCCCGCGATCTCTTTTGACTATGTTTTCTTTCCTTCCGGCTATTCTTCGCAAACGTGGCGTCCTCGGGTTGATGTTGCTAGTGACCCCGGCGGTCATGCGAGCGGCCGAGGAAGGCGTCGATGCTCCGGCCCAGGGCCTGGGCATGGTGGATGGCATCATCATCGCGCTGTATGCCCTGTTGCTCGTCGGCATTGGGCTGTATTACTCCCGCCGTCAGACCTCGCAGGAGGAGTATTTTGTGGGGGGGCGCAGTGTGTCGCCGTTCCTGGCGGGTATTTCGCTCTACGCGACGATGTTCAGCGCGTTGAGCTACATCGGTTATCCCGGAGAGATCATCCAGAACGGTCCCGTGTTGATCGGAGTGGGGGTTGCCGCCATTCCGTTGGTGTATCTGATTGTAGGATACGGAGTGATTCCGTTGATGATGCGCCTGCCGGTGACCAGTGCCTACGAGCTGTTGGAAAAACGTCTGGGTCCGAATGTGCGCTTGCTGGGATCGGGGATCTTCGTCGTCACGCGGTTGATCTGGATGGCGGTCATGCTGCATCTGACTTCCTTCGTGATGGTGAGTGTGATGGGTTGGGAGGCGAGTTGGGCCCCGCCGATCGCAATCGTCGCGGGCATACTGACCACCGTTTACACCGTGACGGGCGGGTTGCGCGCGGTGGTGGTGAGTGACGTGGTGCAGTTTTTTGTGCTCTTGATTGGTGCGCTCTTCACCTTGTGGTTCATCAGTGACGCGGTGGGGGGATGGCGGGGATGGTGGCCGCAGGCCTGGGAGGCGCATTGGAAGCCCCAGCCCTTTTTCAGCCTGGATCCCGGCGTGCGCGTGACCGTGGTGGGAACGTTTGTGGGCGGCATCATTTGGTGGGTGTGCACGGCGGGTTCCGATCAGATGGCGATCCAACGTTACCTGAGCACGCGGGACACGAAGGCCGCGCGACGAGCGTTTTTGCACAATTGCATCGGGGCGATTTGTGTTACTTCCACGCTCGGTTTGATGGGCCTCGCGGTCCTGGGTTATTACCGGAGCAACCCGGAGTTTATGCCGGCGAATCTGTCGTTTGCCACCCGGGGCGACGCGATGTTCCCCCATTTTGTTGCGCATCACCTGCCGCTGGGCATGCCCGGGTTGATCACGGCCGGACTGATGGCGGCGGCCATGTCCAGTCTGAGCTCCGGTATCAGCTCCACCATTACGGTGATTTCGAAGGATTTTGTGGATCAGTTTCGGCCGACGGCGGCGGAGGATGACAAAGCGGGCATGAGGACGGCGCGATTGCTCGCGGTGATCGTGGGCGGGGTGAGCATCGCGGGCAGTCAATTGGCGGGCGCGATTCCCGGCAATCTGATCGAGGTTGCGGGCAAGTCGATCAACCTGTTTGTATGCCCGTTGTTCGGACTGTTTTTCCTCGCGCTGTTCGTGCCCTTCGCGACGCCGTTTGGCGCAATCATGGGCACCTGCTACAGTTTGGCGGCGGCGACCCTGATCGCGTATTGGGAATTCTTCACCGGACTTGCTCCGGTCAGTTTCCAATGGATCGCTCCCGTTTCGTTGGTGGTGGCCCTGGCAGCGGGACCCTTGTTTAGCCTGCTCCCGACGCGGGGAAAGTCTCCGCGGCTCAAAGCGATCTACGCCGGGTTGGCGACGTTGCCGTGGCTCGGCCTGATGGCGTGGCTCGGCTAGCCTCGACGCCAGTCAGTGTCCCTGTAATTGCGCGACGCCGAGCTCGTTGAGCAGGGGTTCCTCGGCAGCGAAGCGCGACATGTTTTGCGCGAAGATATCCCAGAGTCGCGTCTTGAAATTCGGGCTCAGGCTGGAGCCCGAAATATGTGGAGTGAAGAGCACGTTGGGCAGTTTCCACAGCGGATGCTCCGGTGGCATCGGGTAGTGGTAGTGCGTGTCCAGTGCGGCACCGGCAATCCAGCCTTCCTGCAGGGCCCGGACCAAGGCCTGCTCTTGGATGATGGGACCGCGGGCCGGGTTGAGCACGAAGGCGTGGCGGGGCAGCATCCGGAGTTCGGTTTCGCCGATCAGACCTTCGGTCGCGTGGGTCAGCGGCATGGCCACGATGAGGAAATCGAGGTCGCGGAGGAACGAGGCTTCTTCGCCCGCAAGGAATATACGGTCCGGCAGCTCGCCCGCGGGATCGCCGGTGCCCGGCACCCGGTAGGTGTCGGTTCGGGGATGCACGCCGTGACGGGTTTGCACATGAACCCGCAGGCCGAGTTGCTTGGCGAGTCGAGCGGTTTCGCGTCCGATTCCTCCGTAGCCCCACAGGCCCACCGTGAGCCCACGGATTTCCCGTTGGAATCGGGCGGAGCGGTCCCACACGGCGGCATCTTGGTTGCGGATCATTTGGCGGGAATCCCGGGCGAGGTTGATCATCATGGCGATGGCCCATTCGGCGATGGGCACATCGAAGCAGCCACTCGCGTTGGTTGCTCGGATGCCGCGTTCCGGCAGGTTGAGTCCGAACAGTTGGGTGTAGCCGGTCGAGGCGAGTTGAACCCAACGTAGATGCGCCATGGCCGCGTTATTCTGCGGCGGGACGCTGCAAAACAGCACGTCCGTTTCCCGGATACGATCCACGGGCAGCGGGCGCGAAACCTCGGCGGGCGGATCAATCACATCGATCTGGTAGCGCCCGGTTTTTTGCAACGCCGCCAGCACGGCCGGCTCGACCGGCACATCGATGAGGAGATTGAGGGGAGTCACGTGGAGAGGATTTTACCCGGCACGCTGTTGAATTCTCCCGACCCGGGTTGGAACGGGTAACGCTGTTTGATCTCGTCGGTCAGGACAATGCCGAGGCCGGGTCGATCAGGCGGGAGCACGTGACCGTCCTCGATTCTCAGTCCGCCGTCGATGATGTCAGCGTGCAGGCCCGCGTAGTCGGGAGGGATTTCCAGAATGCAGGTATTGGGGGCGGCAAATCCGGCGTGCACGTTTTGCATCAGAGAGCCACCGGCCCCCCACGCGTGAGTGGCGATCTTGCGACCGTGGGCGGCCATCATTCGGCTCACGGCCATGAACTCACCCAAACCGCCGGTGAAGGACGCGTCGGGTTGGCCGATATCGAACGAGTCCTGCTCGACGAACACCCGCCACTCGAACTGGGCCGTCAGGCATTCTCCACCGGCGATCGGCACCGTCGTGGAGCGACTCAACTCGGCGTAGCCCCACGGATCGGTGTAGTGCAGCGGCTCTTCGAGGAAAAACAGGTTGAAGGGTTCGAGGGCCTGAGCGACGGCCGTGGCCACCTCGACGGTCCAGCGCATGCCCTGACTGTTCCCCATGTGAGCGTCGAGCATGAGCATGGCGTCGGGGCCGACCTGCGCGCGGAGGAAGGCGAGTTTGTCGGCTTCGAGATCGGCGGCCCCAGCCGGGGTCGAGGGCAGGTTCCATCCGGTCGCGGGATCGAAACTACCGGCGCCGACTTTCGCGCCCCGGAAGCCGAGGGAAAAGTAGTGGTCAATCTTACGGGCGAGTTTGTCCTTGGGGTAGTTGCTCGGTCCCCCCGTGGCGTAGCACGGCAGGCGGTCGAAGGGCGTGTTACCCAGCAACGCATGCACCGGTTGGTCGAGTTGTTTGCCTTTCAAGTCCCAGAGGGCGGCTTCGATACCATTGAGCACGATCGTGCCCAGTCCGACCCGACACCAGAAGTTGCCGCAGTGATACATGCGACGCCACAGCTCGGGGATGTCGTCAACGGTCTGTCCGATGAGGATCGGTTTAAAAAACTCCACGATGGCGGGCACGGTTTCCGGGCAAAAGTAACCCGCGTAGGTTTCACCGATACCGACTTGCGGGCCGTCCGTGATCACCTCGATGAATGCAGCGCTGCGGAGGCGGCGAGCTTCACTGAGGAAGGGATCGTTGGTGCAGGGACCCGTCAGCAGGGTGGTGCGGAGATCGGTAATTTTCACGGCAGGGGAGTGGGCGGAGCGGAAAGGTGAGCGATCTCATCGAGTTGTCGGAACAGACCATCGTCGATGGTTCGCACGGCGAAGGCTTGATCAAGGTGGGTGGTGGTGCGACCGCCGATCAACACCGACGTGGCCATCGGATGGCGTAGAGCCCACCCGAGGGCGAGATGGGCGGGCGGGTGTCCGGTCGCGCGAGCCAGCTTGAGGAGTGCATCGAGACGGGCGTGCGGATCCGGCTTAAAATAAATGGACTGATGACCGGGTATGAGATCGAAGCGAGACTGGGCGATGACCCCACGCTGATGTTTGCCGGTCAGGAAACCGGCGGCGATGGGGCTGAACGTCACCACGGCGAGTCGATAGCGGACGCACAGCTCGCGAGTGGCGACATCGAGATCGCTGACCGCGAGATTGTTCGTGCACTGCAAGACGCTAAACCGTGCGAGTCCCAGCTCGGTTTGACGCTGCAACAGGGCGGCGAGCTGGGTGGCCTTGATGTTGCTGATGCCCAGTGCTTGAATCGTGCCGACGCGCACCATGTCGTCCAGCAGTCGCAGCGTTTCGTCGGTGATGGATTCGTGCCCGTGATGGAGGTAGAATAATTCCAGAGCGTCGACCTGGAGCCGGTTCAGGCTCTGTTGGATCGATGTGGTGAGGGTTGTGGCATCGTAGGGCGGAATCGCCTTGGTCGCTACACTCAAGGCGCGGGGCCGGCGGGCCTGCAACCAGGCGCCGATAATGGACTCGGAAGCGCCCGCGCTGTAGCCGGCGGCCGTGTCCACCTGCGTTATCCCCCGATCAAGGGCGTGATCGAGCAGGGTGAAGGCGGCCGGTTGATCGATCTCGCGACCAAACGTGGCGCCACCGAGGGCGATTTTACCGAAAGAAGGCAGCGGATGATCATTCATGATGAAGAGCGCCAGAGGCGGCGCAGGTCGCGGGTGAGGGTCTGGACGTCGTGCCACGTGTCGCCGAAACAGCTCAGGCCGTAGGCGGGGTTGTCGTGGCCCAGTTCCGGGACCACGAAGACGGGGTCGGCGGATGGTTCCGTCCGGAGATGGTGGAAGAGCGCGGCGGCGTAGTTTTGCCAATCCCGGTATTCGGGCGTCCGGCGTCCGGTGGCGCTGAGCACGGGGATTTGGCAGTGGTGGCCGTTGAAGGGGCGCAGGTGAAACCGGGTGCAGTCCGCAAGCAGTTCGGCCGGCTCCCGCAGACGCTCCCAAAACGTATCCGGTTTGAGGTGACGAATGACGGCGAAGTGCGAATGGTCGAGACAGAGGGGCAGTGCCTCCCCGGTTTTTCGGCGATAGCCCTGTATCAGGGCGAACGTGGCCTCGGGAGTTTCGGTGCAGGTATCGCGATGCGTTTCGATGGTGAAGGGCAGATCGAAATCGCGAGCGACGGCCCGCACGCGCGACGCGAGTTTAACCATTTCCGCCAGCGGTGAGTCGTAGTCCCCGAGCTGCACATTGACGGTGAGGGCGCCGAGTTCCTTGGCGGCGGCGAAGGCCGGGGCGACCTCCGCGGCGACCCCCAGACTGGTGGCCGCCCAGTAACGCAGTGGGCCGCGATCGTGCAGCGCGGGATGCGCCGGGGCGAAGACACCGTCGAAACCTTCCGCACGCATGGCGGCGAGTTTGCGACGCCAGGACCACTCGCGGGATGTGGTGGGATAGTGCCGCAGGGACCACAGCGAGCCGAAGAGCAACATGGATCGGGCGGACGGGGTCGCCGCTGTTCCCGCCGGGATCATGCGACGCGCACCTTGACCACCACCTTGAGCACCTCGGCGGGCACGTCGTCCCAAGCGCAGGACGGGATGTGGCCGTCGCCCGGAAAGAAAATGGTGAACTGTCCGGCGAGCACGGGAACCGGCACGCCGGGGATCGAGCGGGCGTAGAGGGCGGCATCCTTGTCCGCGTCGAAAGGCATCGTAACCTCGGTGAGAGTCGGCAGGGGAGCCCAATGCATGATTTCGCGGCCGCGCAGGATGTATTGAATGTCCAGATACTGACGATGGGCTTCGAAGCGGCACGTTTCCACCAGCTTGGTCTCGTGTTGTTGCACGAAGGCGAAGACATCGTCCCCCGCGATTTCATGGCGACCGACGGCGGCGTCGGCCGTGATGGTTTCGAGAAAGGCGAACGCGGAGGGAAAGTGGGGCGAGAGCCAGCGGTATTGGCCCCAATGGGCGAGAGAATCGAGAATCATGGTGGTGGTTAAAAGGGAATCAGTAGCCGTGGGTGCGGCTGACTTCGTTGAGCAATGGTTGGTCGGAGAGGAAGAGGGGGAGGTTTTGTTCGAGGAGCTTGAACAGCACGGGCCAGTAGTCGGAGAAGACGCCGGACATGTGCGGCGTCATGATGAGATGGGGCACGTCGAAAAACGGGTGATCGGACT